>NZ_FUIE01000031.1 GCF_900163625.1 Brevundimonas diminuta 3F5N | reverse complement strand
GGCCTGGGCGCCGACCTGGGTCGTCGGGTCCAGCGGGTCGCCCTGTTTGATGGCTTCGACGCGGGCGATCGCCTTCTCGATGAAGGCCTCATAGATGTCTTCGTGGATCAGGGCGCGGCTGGGGCAAGTGCAGACCTCGCCCTGGTTGAGCGCGAACATGGCGAAGCCTTCCAGGGCCTTGTCGAGGAAGGCGTCGTCGGCGTCCATCACGTCCTTGAAGAAGATGTTCGGCGACTTGCCGCCCAGCTCCAGCGTCACCGGGATGATGTTCTGGGTGGCGTATTCCATGATCTTCTGGCCGACGGCGGTCGAGCCGGTGAAGGCGATCTTGGCGATGCGCGGGTTGGTGGCCAGCGGCTCGCCGACCTCGATCCCCGTGCCCGAGACGATGTTAAGCACGCCCGGCGGCAGGATGTCCTGAATCAGCTCCATAAGCAGCAGGATGGAGGCCGGGGTCTGCTCGGCCGGCTTCAGCACGATGCAATTGCCTGCCGCCAGCGCCGGGGCGATCTTCCACGCCGCCATCAGGATCGGGAAGTTCCACGGAATGATCTGACCGACCACGCCCAGCGGCTCGTGGAAGTGATAGGCGACCGTGTCGTTGTCGAGTTCCGAAATGCCGCCTTCCTGCGCCCGGATGCAGCCGGCGAAATAGCGGAAATGGTCGATGGCCAGCGGAATGTCCGCCGCGAGCGTTTCACGCACCGGCTTGCCGTTATCCCAAGTCTCGGCCTCGGCGATGGCCTGCAGATTCTGCTCCATGCGCTCGGCGATGCGGTTCAGGATCAGGGCGCGCTGGGCGACGCTGGTCTTGCCCCAGCCGTCCCTGGCCGCGTGGGCGGCGTCCAGCGCCAGCTCGACGTCGGCCGCGTCCGAACGAGCGATCTCGCACAGGACGCGGCCGTTCACCGGGGAGGTGTTCTCGAAATAGCGGCCGTTGACCGGCGCGACCCACTGGCCGCCGATGAAGTTGTCGTAGCGCGCCTTGTATTTCGGCGTCACGGCGCGGACGAATTCGGGTTTGGTCATGGGAACGGCCTCCTTGCGGTTTCCTCGGGCGCCGATTGTCGGCGTCGTTTGAGGCAAGGTCGGTGGGTCTGACGGCCCGTTCCAGACGCCGCCCGAATGGTGCGGCGCACACCTGTCGCAGACTTGCGACAGTTTCCGTCGGCATCGGTCAGTTCAGATCGATCAGACCCAGACGATGCAGCTTGCGGTGCAGGGTGGCGCGGCTGACGCCCAGCGCCCGCGCCGCCGCCGAGACATTACCCCCGGTGCGGGCCAGGGCGCGGCGCACCGCCCCGCGCTCAGCCTCCAGCAAATCAACCTCGGCTCCGCCCGGCGTCAGCAGGTCGGACGCGGGCAACTGAGCCGCGATCCGCTCGTCGGTGATGGACAGGGACAGACGCGCCGCCCGTGTGGCGCCGACCACGAGATCGTCCCGGTCCACGGCCAGAAGGGCGGCGGCATTGCGCTCGCTGACGCCTCCCGCCAACACGATGCGCGCATCGGCGAAGGCCTGGCGGAAGGTCTGGGCCTCGATCGCCCGCGCCGCATCGGCCACGGCCGCCGAGATCAGCCCCAGGATGGCCTCGGTCGCGTCGGCCCGGCAGGACGAGACGTCCAGCGCCCCGGCCAGCCGCCCCATGTGGTCATGGATCGGGTGGGTGATGCAGCTCAGCCCGGTGTTGCGGGCGTGGAAATGCTGTTCGCGATGGATGGTTACGGCCCGATGCTCGGCCAGGGCCGTGCCGATGCCGTTGGTCCCCTCGACCGCCTCGGACCAGACGGCGCCGGGCCACAGGCCCCAGCGGTGGAAGGTGTCGTCATCCGCCGCCGCCCCGCGTCGCTCGACCGGCACGCCCTCGGCGTTGGTCAGCAGGACGCAGCACCCCACGCCGCCGACGGCCAGAAACAGCCGGTCCAGCACGCCCTCGGCCGCGCGCGTCAGCGGCTCCATCGCCTGGCGCGCCTCGCGCAGCTGTTGTTCGGTGATGGTCTCGACCGCCCCATGCTCGCCAGGGTCCAGGCCGTACAGGGTCACGGACCGACGCCACGATGCGGCCAGGGCCGAGCGCGCGCCAGCGCCTTCGTCATCCAGCGCCTGACGGATCAGGCTGGCGTGTTCATGTCGCACTCTATCGCCCATGGCCGCAGCCTCCCAGGGTCAAGGTCGAGCGATCAGACCCCCAAGAACGCCGAGCGTCAATGCGACCTTTGCTCTAGGTCTCGGCCCGCTCGAACAGGCTGGCCATGTCGACGCGGCGGCTGAGCAAGCCTTCCAAAGTATAGCCGTCCAGCACCTTCATGAAGGCGGCCAGGGCCTGATGCAGGGCGCCTGTGAGACCGCAGGCCGGGGCGATGATGCAACTGCCGCAATCGACCAGGTCAAAGCCGTCCTCGGTATGGCGCACCACGGCGCCGACGTTGATCTGATCCGGCGGACGCGCCAGCCGCACCCCGCCGAACCGGCCGCGCACGCTGACCAGATAGCCCGCATTCACCAGGTCGCTGACCACCTTCATCAGATGGTTCTGCGAAATGCCGTAGGCCTGGGCGATCTCGGCGATCGAGCACAGCCGATCCTGCCGCGCGCCCAGATAGAGCAGCACCCGCATGGCGTAATCGGTGTAGCGCGTCAGGCGCATTCAGCCTCTCTGGAGCCGCTTACGGCAGTCACTCGATCAGCGCGTCATCGCGCCGCAGAAAATTATATGCATCCTCGTTGCATGTTTCAAACGCGGGCTATAGATGCATTATCAATGCATCAATGGAGCGAAGGCGATGAACGGCCGCTCGCATAGCCAGCAACCACAGCCGACGGACGGCGCCGCGCCGCCCGCGCCCTACCGCTCCACCCCGGTGTTCGACGCCGCCACCCTGCCTGCCGCCCTTCGAGCCGATCACAGCCTCAAGGCCGGAACCTGGGGCCTAATCCAGGTGCTGGAGGGCGAGGTCCGCCTGACTTATAGCGACCCGCACCTGACCATGATCCTGAAGCCCGGAACGCCGGGCCGCATCGGGCCGCAGCAGGTCCATTTCGTCGAGCCGCTGGGGCCGATGAAGATGCGCGTCGACTTCTTTGACCGGCCGCCCGACGGCTAGGGCGCGACCTCTCTCTTTTCCTTCCCTCTCACATCGCAACGCCTAGGAGTTTCCTGATGGCTCAAGCCCTCAGCGAGCGCACGATCGCGCTTGTCAAAGCCACTGTTCCCGCCCTCGAGGCCCACGGCCTCGACATCGTGCGCGAGATGTATTCGCGGATGTTCCAGAACCCCGAGATCCGCGATCTGTTCAACCAGTCGCACCACGGCGACGCCGGTTCTCAACCACGCGCCCTGACAGGGGCCATCCTGGCCTACGCCGCCAACATCGATAACCTGGGCGCCCTGGCGGCCGCGGTCGAGCGCATCGCGCAAAAGCACGTCGGGCTGCAGATCCTGCCCGAACACTATCCCCACGTCGGCGCCGCCCTGCTGGGCGCCATCGCCCATGTGCTGGGCGAGGCTGCGACCGAGGAGATCATGACCGCCTGGGGCGAGGCCTACTGGTTCCTGGCCAACATCCTGATCACCCGCGAGGCCGCCATCTACGAAGACCTGGCGGCGGCCAAGGGCGGCTGGAACGGCTGGCGCGCCTTTGAGGTGATCGAGGTGCGCCCCGAAAGCTCGGTCATCACCTCCTTCGTGCTGAAGCCCAAGGACGGCGGCCCGGTGTTGCGTCACCGGCCGGGCCAGTACCTGACCTTCTGGTTCGATGTCCCCGGCCATCCGCCGATCAAGCGCAACTACTCCATTTCCTGCGCCCCGAACGACGAGACCTATCGCATCTCGGTCAAGCGCGAGGACAAGGGCCTGGCCTCGGGCTGGCTGCACGACAACGCCCGTGTCGGCATGGTGTTGAAGGTCGGCGCCCCGGCGGGCGACTTCTTCCTGCCCGAGACGCCGCAGCGCCCGGTCGTCCTGCTGTCCGGCGGCGTCGGCCTGACGCCGATGGTGTCGATGCTCGAGACACTGGTGGCCGAGAAGGCGGACACCGAGGTTCACTATGTCCACGGCGCCTATGACGCCGGGGCGCACGCCATGGGGCCGCACATCCGCGCCCTGACGGCGGCCCATCCGCGCGCGCGCAGCACCGTCTTCTATGAAGCGCCCGCCAATGACGGCGACGGCCATGACCACGCGGGACGCATCTCAGGCGCCTGGCTGAGCCAGCAGACGCCGATCCAGGAGGCCGACTACTATCTGTGCGGCCCGCGCCCCTTCCTGCGCGCCCTGGTGTCGGACCTGCGCGACGCCGGCGTCCCGGCCGACCGCATCCACTATGAGTTCTTCGGCCCGGCGGACGAAATCCTCGCCGCCTGAGATTCAGAGCTGTCTGGGCCGCCCAAGAGGCGGCCCGGTTTGCTTCAGTCCTGCTCGGTCGCCGCCAGGCGGGCGGGCTCGACGCGGTGCGTCACCATGCGGCGATGCAAGTCGTTGATGACCCCGCTGCCCGTCTTGACGCACAGGCCAGGAAACACCGCGTGGACGAAACAGGCCAGCGAACCGACGAACATGGCCGCACCGAACGAGGCGGCGACGCCCATGTGCTCCGTATAGCTCTCTCCGACCGAGGCCGGGTGATCGACGAACAGACGCTTGAGCATGAACCCTCCGCTACAGGCGGAAGAGGGTATTCCGATTACCAGAGAGGATCATTCTCGTTCACACTCTGAAATCAGCCCAAAAGGAGAATATTATTCTCTTTCATCAGAGCGGAAGAGCCGTAGTGAACTTGATCTGCTCCATGGCGAAGCTCGAGGAGACGTCATCCAGCGGAGCGATGGCGATCAGCCGGCGATAGAAGCGGTCATAGGCGGCGATGTCCTTGACCAGCACCTTGAGCAGATAGTCGACCTCGCCGCTCATGCGATAGAATTCCACCACCTCGGGCAGGGCGGCGGCCTGCTTGAAGGTCTCCAGCCATTCGGCGTCGTGCCGCCGCGTCTTCACCGAGACGAAGACCACCAGCGGCAGGTCCAGCGCCTCGCGGTCCAGCAGGGCCACGCGCGCAACGATGATCCCCGTATCCTGCAGCCGTTTCACCCGCTTCCAGCACGGCGTCTGGGACAGCCCCACCCGCTCCGCCAGTTCGGCGATGGGAACGGTGGCGTCGTCCTGCAGTATGGCCAGCAGGCGGCGGTCGATGGCGTCCAGTCCGCTCATGTCGCGGCCCTCCCCGGCCGTTCCAGGCGTCGCCTCAGGCCGTCAGGGCGCGGGGCAGTTTGAATGTCACGGTCTCGCGGGCGCCGTCGTCCTCGGTGACGGTCACGTCGAAACGAGCGCGCATCGCCTCGATCACCCCCTGCACCAGAGGCTCCGGCGCCGAGGCCCCGGCGGTCAGGCCCACCGTCTCGACCCCGTCGAACCAGCTCCAGTCCAGATCGCCCGCGTCATCGACCAGGCGCGCGTCCCTGGCCCCGGCCTTCAGCGCCACGTCCACCAGACGCGCCGAGTTGGACGAGTTCTTGGACCCCACCACCAGCACCAGGCCGCAGCCCTCGCCCAGCCGCTTGACCGCCTCCTGACGGTTGGTGGTGGCGTAGCAGATGTCTTCCTTGTGCGGATCGGGCAGTTCGGGGAAGCGCCGCTTCAGCGCCGCCAGAATCTCGGCCGTGTCGTCCACCGACAGCGTGGTCTGGGTGGCGTAGGCCAGCGGCTGGTCGCCGGGCCGCTGGAAGGCTTCCGCATCCTCGACCGTCTCGACCAGGCTGATGGCGCCGGCAGGCAGTTGCCCCATGGTGCCGACGACCTCGGGGTGGCCCGCATGGCCGATCAGGATGACGTGGCGGCCCGCCGCGAAATTCCGCTCGGCCTCAACGTGGACCTTGGACACCAGCGGACAGGTGGCGTCCAGAAACAGCATCTCGCGCGAACGCGCCGTGGCAGGCACCGACTTGGGCACGCCGTGAGCGGAGAAGACGACAGGCCGGTCGTCCGGACACTCGTCCAGATCCTTGACGAAGACCGCGCCCAGTCCTTTCAGCCGGTCGACGACGTGACGGTTGTGAACGATCTCGTGGCGCACATAGACGGGCGCGCCGTATTTCTCGATCGCGCGCTCGACGATCTGGATGGCCCGGTCCACCCCGGCGCAGAAGCCGCGCGGCGTGGCCATGCGGACCGCCAGAGGGCGAGGTTGAAAATCTGAGGGTGATACGGGCGCGTTCATGGGCCGGAACCTAGTCCTTCGCGCGCGCGCTCGCCACCTTCATCGCCAAGGGATGCGCGCGCCGTTTGCCGCGCCTCGCTTTAGCCGCTATCACCACCCAGCGTGGCCCGTTCGGGCGTCTGATCGGCCCCGCCTTCATCGACTGCCGGAAAGCTCCTGATGCGTCGCGTCCTGACCGCCCTCGCCGCCTTCTCCCTCGCGGCTGCGCTGATCCCTCACGCCGCCGCGGCCCAAAGCGGTCGCCCCCAAGGCGGCCAGCAGGGCGGCCAGAAGGCCGAACAGGCGCCGGCGCGCCCCATGCGCATCGCGCCGCTGAGCCGTCGCGCCAACGCCGGCCCCTGCCCCTATGTGAAGATTCTCTACGACGCGGCCCGCTTCGTCGAGCTGTCCAACTATGAACAGCCCACGACCACCGGCGTCGGCTTCACGGGCGAGATCGAAGGCGTCAGCTCCGACTGCGTCTATCGCGAGTCCGATCCGATCCGTCTGGACGTCAACCTGCTGTTCAGCCTGGGCAAGGGCCCGCTGGCCGAGGGCGACGCCCGCACCTATCGCTACTGGATCGCCGTGACTGAGCGGAACTCCGCCGTCCTGGCCAAGGAATATTTCGACCTGCCGGTTACCTTCGGCGGCGCCGACCGCACCCAGGCTGAAGCCAGCCAGACCATCATCATCCCGCGCGCCGACGCCACCACCAGCGGCGGCAATTTCGAAGTCCTGATCGGCTTCGACGTCACGCCGCAGATGGCCGAGTTCAACCGATCGGGCAGCCGCTTCCGCCCGACAGCAGGCCAGCAGACCAACTAAGACATGACCGACCTCAAGACTTCCCTCAGCGAAGCGGTCGGGGCCGCCTTCGCCGCCGAAGGCGTGGACCAGACCCTGGCCCGCGTCACCGCCTCCGACCGTCCCGACCTGGCCGACTTCCAGTCGAACGGCGCCCTGGCCGCCGCCAAGGCGCTGAAAGCCAATCAGCGCGAACTGGCCGCCAAGGTCGCCGAGCGCCTGGCCGCCGATCCGCGCCTGTCGTCGGTCGAGGTCGCCGGCCCCGGCTTCATCAACCTGAAGCTCTCTGACGCCGCCCTGTCGCAGCGCGCCGCCGAGGTCGCCGCTGACGAAACCCTGGCCGGTGCCTCGCTGAACACGCCCTCGCGCAAGGTCGTCATCGACTACGCCGGTCCCAATGTGGCCAAGCCGATGCACGTCGGCCACCTGCGCTCGTCCATCATCGGCGAGAGCCTGAAGCGCCTGTTCCGCTTCCGCGGCGACACCGTCTGGGGCGACGCCCACTTCGGCGACTGGGGCTTCCAGATGGGCCTGCTGATCACCGCCTGCGGCGACGAAGGCCTGGCCATGCCCTTCATGGCCGACGGCGACGGTCCCTTCCCCGCCGACAGCCCGGTCACGCTGGAGGACCTCGAACGCCTCTATCCCCAGGCCGCCGCCAAGGCCAAGGAAGACCCCGCCTTCCGCGACCGCGCCCGCAAGGCGACCGCTGAACTGCAGAACGGCCGTCCCGGCTACCGCGCGCTGTGGGCCCACTTCGTCGCCGTCAGCCGCACCGCGCTGAAGCGCGAGTTCGGCGCCCTGGACGTCACCTTCGACCTGTGGAACGGCGAGAGCGACGCCGATCCCCTGATGCCGGAGATGCTGGCGCACCTGAAGGAGACCGGCCTCCTGGTCGAGGACGACGGCGCCCAGGTGGTGCACGTCGCCAAGCCCGGCGAGACCCGCAAGAAGAAGCTGGCCGACGGCTCGGTCATCGAGGCCCCCAGCCCGCCGCCCCTGCTGGTGGTGTCGTCGGAAGGCTCGGCCATGTACGGCACGACCGATCTGGCCACGATCCTCGACCGCCGCAAATCCATCGACCCCGACCTGATCCTCTACGTCGTCGACGAACGTCAGGCCGAGCATTTCGAACAGGTCTTCCGCGCCGCCTATCTGGCCGGCTACGCGCCCGAGAAGTCGCTGGAGCACCTCGGCTTCGGCACCATGAACGGCGCCGACGGCAAGCCGTTCAAGACCCGCGCCGGCGGCGTGCTGAAGCTGCACGACCTGATCACCATGGCCACCGACAAGGCGCGCGAGCGTCTGAAGGAAGCCAAACTCGGCGACGATCTGCCGGAAGCCGAGTTCGAGGACATCGCCCGCAAGGTGGCGGTGGCGGCGCTGAAATTCGCCGACCTGTCGAACAACCGCACCACCAGCTACGTCTTCGACCTCGACCGCTTCATGAGCTTCGAGGGCAAGACCGGCCCTTATCTGCTGTATCAGGCGGTGCGGGTGAAATCCCTGCTGCGCAAGGCCGCCGATCAGGGCGTCGAGACCGCCCCCATCGTCGTCGCCGCACCGGCCGAGCGCGACCTGGCCCTGACGCTGGACGCTTTCGACGCCGCCACGGCCGACGCCTACGACAAGCGCTCGCCCAACCTGATCGCCGAGCACGCCTATCGGCTGGCGCAGAGCTTCTCGAAATTCTACGCCGCCTGCCCGATCCTGGTCGCGCCCGACGCCGCCACCAAGGGCTCGCGCCTGGCCCTGGCCGCCGCCAGCCTGCACCAGCTCGAACAGGCGCTGGAGCTGCTGGGCATCCAGACGCCCGAGCGGATGTAAGGTCTGCTTCCTTCTCCCAATGGGAGAAGGTGGCCCGAAGGGCCGGATGAGGGTCGACGCTTTCAGTCGGCGTGAGCCGTAGCGCTACGGCTTACGCCGACAGACGCCGCAGCCCCTCACCCTTTCGCCTAGCGGATCACTCCGCTCTCCGAGGCTCAAGCCCTCTCCCGCCGGGAGAGGGTCTCGGCAGATGACGCACAGGAGCGGGTTCGCTATGCTCCCGTCTTGCTACGGAGCCTCCCCTTATGTCCCTCGACGCCTTCATCGCCGGCCTGCCCAAGGCCGAACTGCACCTGCACATCGAGGGCTCGCTCGAGCCCGAACTGATGTTCGAACTGGCGCAGCGCAACGGCGTCGCCATTCCCTACGACAGCGTCGAGGCCGTGCGCGCGGCCTATGACTTCTCGAACCTGCAGGACTTCCTCGACATCTATTACGCGGGCGCCGCCGTGCTGCTGACGCGTCAGGACTTCGAGGATCTGGCCTTCGCCTATTTCCAGCGCGCCGCCGCCGACAATGTCCGCCACGCCGAGATCTTCTTCGACCCCCAGACCCACACCGACCGGGGCGTGCCCTTCGCCGTCGTGGTCGAGGGCCTGATCGCAGGGATGGACCGGGCCAAGAGTGAGCTGGGCGTCACCAGCGGCCTGATCCTCAGCTTCCTGCGCCACCTGTCGGAAGACGAAGCCTTCGCCACGCTGGAGGCCGCCAAGCCCTATCTGCACCATTTCATCGGCGTCGGACTGGATTCCTCCGAGGTCGGCCACCCGCCATCGAAGTTCCAGCGCGTCTTCGCCGCCGCCCGCGAACTGGGCCTGAAGCTGTGCGCCCATGCGGGCGAGGAAGGCCCGCCCAAATACGTCCGCGAGGCGCTGGACCTGCTGCACATCGACCGCATGGACCACGGCAACCGCTCGATGGAGGACGAGGCCCTGATCGCCCGTCTGGCCGCTGAACAGATGACGCTGACGGTCTGCCCCCTGTCGAACCTGAAGCTGTGCGTGGTCAAGGATCTGAAGGACCACCCCGTCCCCGAAATGCTGCGTCGCGGCCTGCACGTCACCCTGAACTCGGACGACCCCTCCTATTTCGGCGGCTATGTGAACGCCAACTACAGCCAGTTGGCTGAGGCGGTCGGCCTGACGCGCGAACAGGTGACGCAACTGGCGAAGAACAGCTTCGAGGGCAGCTTCCTCAGCGACGCCGACAAGGCAGCACGGATCGCCGAGGTCGAGGCCTACGCGGCGGCGAACTGAGGCGTCCCACTCCCCCGCGCCGTCATCCTCGGGCTTGACCCGAGGATCCAG
>NZ_FUIE01000024.1 GCF_900163625.1 Brevundimonas diminuta 3F5N | reverse complement strand
TCTTGAGCAGATTGCGAAATCGCCTCGCTGCGTCCTATCAATAGAACGATGAGAGGCCTCAAGGGCTTCAGCGCTTCACGCAAGGTCGAGGCCGCGAGGGCGCGGATTTGCTGTCTAGAAACGATAGGCGGCAGCAACGTCGGCGTTCGACTGTGAGGAACACGCGACGCTGCGTTCGTCTTCGGGCTTCTTCTTCCAGCGGAGGAAGCCGACAGCCAGGAAGAGGGTGTTGGCGCCGCCCTCCGCCATGTCGTTGCGCACCTGACGATGCAGGTCGATCAGGCGGGCCAGGAGCTGTTGTTGATCCAGGGGAGACGGCAGTTCGTCGCGAAGCAGCGCCTCGGCGGCGAAGCTGCGCTGGATGTCGCGGCCGTGGACCTCGCGATAGACGACGGCTTCTCTTCTCAGCCAGTTGCTGCCGAAGATCATAAAGCGAACGGCGCGCAATCAGCCGGTCGAAGATTTTACCAACGGTTGCTGATTCCGCCTCGTTCACACGAAGTCGGCGGTCGCCAGATCCATCTGGCGCACCGTATGAGGCTCGACAGTTCAACCGGCAGTTTAACACGCCAAATCCGCGTGCTTTCGGCCATATCCAACTTAACGGCGACTAAACCGCATCAAGTGCGACTAACCTGTCACCATCTGCATCATTGCCGGGGGGAGGGAACCTTGCACATAGACACGGTACGACGGGACGAACGACTTGAGGTCGCGAGCACAGGTCTGCCCGCTGGGACCGGACGCACACGCGCGTTGTTGCTGATCAATCTGATTGGCGACGAACCACAAGAACTGGGCGGCTATCTGGAACGCCGAGGCTTCCAATTGATGGAGATCGGCTCGACCGCCCACCTGCATAATGATGATGAAGGCCCCCTGGCCGAGACATTCGAGGCGGTCGTGCTGATCGCATGCCTGCCAGACGCAGAGGCGCTGGCCGCCATTCGCCAGTTGAACGGCGCAGGCGCGCCGCCCCTGCTGGTGGTTGCGCTGGAAGGCGAGGCGATGGAGCGGGTGCTGGTGCTCGAGATGGGGGCCGACGATCTGGTGGGGCGAGAGGCTGAACCGCGTGAAGTGCTGGCGCGGCTGCACCGCCTGATCCGCCGGCGGCCGGAACCGGATGTGGCGGCCCGTCCGGCGGCGGCGCATGACTGGGCGCTCAAGCCCTCTCAACGGACGCTGATCACGCCTTCGGGCCGTACGATCAAGCTGACGGGGCGCGACCAGGCGTTGCTGAACGCTTTCACTGACAACGCCGGCGGCCTGCTGCTGGAGCGGGACTATCCGCGCGGCCATATCCGCACCGCGATCAGTCGTCTGAAACGCAAGGTGAAGGCCGACGCCGGGGTCGCCTTGCCGATCCAGAACGTCTGGGGGCAGGGCTATCGTTTCGATGCCAATCTGGTGCAGGCATGAGCGCCCTGCGCTCCGATGCGCGGCCGGATAACGGCGCCGCCGACGTCCGGCTGATGAAGCGCAAGGCCGTGATCACCGTTGAATATGAAGTCGAGGACTATCTGGGCGCCAAGGCTCAGGAGAGCCGCATCCGCCGTGCGCTGGCCGATCTCAGCCCCGACTTTGACCGCATCGACATCCGCTTCGCCGATCGGCGGCCGCGCAGCTCGCCGCGCGCACCCGCGCCCAAGCGGAGCTGGCCTCGCGACTAAGCGGCGTTCATGCGTTCCGCAATCGTCGATGGCGCGCCGGACGTGTTCGCCGCCCTATCGGCCCCTGGCTCCGCTGCGAGAATGGCGCCGAGCCGGTTCGCCAGCGCATTGCCCTTCACAGTCAGGGCCAGATGCCGGCTGCGGCCGTCCGTTCCGCGCAACAGCTCCACCAAGCCATAAGCGGGCGTCAGGGAGCCCGGCTGACCTTCGCCCGCCATAGCGCGCACTCCGCGTGAAACAGCCGCGTCGTTTCGACCGCACAGTGACGAAAGTTCGAGCATTCGGACGCCTTCCTGGCGCCGGATGTGCAGGAACATGACCAACTGGCTGAGGCTCAGACCGGGCGCCGCGCGCTCGACTTCGGCCAAGGCCGCCAACAGAGTCTGCGTCATGTGATCGGCGGCGTCGGTCATGCAGCGGCTTCCCCTCGTTCGAAAGCCATTGTGATGCTGAACATACGCCTCCGACCGCGCCAAACAGCCGGTTGGTCGATTTCATCGTCGCTCCGTCGCGACAGAGGGCGCATTTCGTCGCGCTAAGCGACCGCTTCGCCGCCTCGCCTTTGCGCTTGGACCGCAGTTGATGCTTCTGTCCCCCGACAGGAGAAACGATGACCGAACACGACGACTTCGAGACGCGGCCCTGGATCTTCACGCGGCTGGACGGCACAGTCGTCGTGCTGACCCTCGTCTTCTGGACGATCAACGCCCTGCAATTGAGCGTCCGCTCGCTGATTTCTCCGTCCGATTTCAATCAAATGGATGGAGTCGTCCTCGCCCGGCTGGCCAGCCTCGGGACGGGAATCGTGCTGACCCTGGGAATGTGGATCATCCTGCGCCGTCTGACGGAGACCCGCGCTTTCGCCTGGTTCTGGCGCGCTGCGGCGCTGGGTCTGGCGGTGGTGCTGTCAGTCTAACGCTAAAGGTGCTCCACCTAAAAGGTGGCAAGCCACTGG
>NZ_FUIE01000007.1 GCF_900163625.1 Brevundimonas diminuta 3F5N | reverse complement strand
CCACCCCTCATCCGTCTCGCTGCGCGAGCCACCTTCTCCCTCAAGGGGAGAAGGACCATTCCTGTTTGACGTCTTCGTCCATTTCTTGCGCCAGCCGCCCGGCGCGTTCGGCCTCGAACCACTCCGGCGCCAGGCGCGACAGCGCCCAGACCGCCGCCCCGCGCACCACCGGCGCCGGATCGGCCAGCAGCCCTTCGACCGCTGCGATCAACGCCGCCTCGCCCGAGTTCCCGGCCGCGTAAAGCGCATTGCGAATGAACCGATCACGACCGATCCGCTTGACCGGGCTCTTGGTGAACAGGGCGCGGAAGGCGGGGTCGTCCAGCGCCAGCAAGTCCGCCAGCGGCGGCGACTTCAGCACATCGCGCGCCTGCAACCGCGCCTCCGACGCGCCTTGCGCGAACTTGTTCCACGGACAGGCGGCCAGGCAGTCGTCGCAGCCGTAGATGCGGTTGCCCGTCGCGATGCGGAACTCGCGCGGCCAGGCGCCGGCGTATTCGATGGTCAGATAGGAGAGGCATCGCCGGGCGTCGATCTGGAACGGCGCCGGAAAGGCCTGCGTCGGGCAGGCGTCCAGGCAGGCGGTGCAGCGGCCACAGTGCTCGGTCTCGGCCGCGTCCGCTTCGATCTCGGCGGCGGTCAGTATGGTGCCCAGGAACAGCCAGTTGCCGTGGGTGCGGCTGAGCAGATTGGTGTGCTTGCCCTGCCAGCCCAGCCCCGCCCGCTGGGCCAGCGGCTTCTCCATCAGGGGGGCGGTGTCGACGAAGACCTTGACCTCCTGCCCCAGCCGCGCGGCGATCTGACCGGCCAGGATCTTCAGCCGCCCCTTGATGACCTCATGATAGTCGTCGCCGCGCGCATAGACGGAGATGTAGCCCGCCGACGCCTCCTCCAGTTCTGGCCGGGGATCTTCGTCGGGGCCGTAGTTCATGCCCAGGACGATGGCCGTCTTCGCCCCGTCCCACATGGCGGTGGGGTGGGCGCGGCGCTCCAGCGTCGTCTCCATCCAGCCCATGTCGCCGTGACGGCCCGCATCGACGAAGTGGGCCAGCTTCTCGCCCGCGCTCCACGGATCGCTGGCCGAGGCGAAGCGGCACACGCCGAAGCCCAGTTCGGCGGCGCGCTGTCGGATGAAGATGCGGGGATCGGCCGCCATGAGGGCGCTTTAGCCCCCCCAGCCCTCAGAAGTCGAGATCGGCGTACCAGGGGGCCGGGTGCACGCCGGGGAAGCGGTCGCCCAGCAGAGGCCGGAAACAGGGGCGCGACTTCAGCTTGGAATACCACAGCTTCAGCGACGGCCAGGACGCCCAGGCGATCTCGCCGAAATAGTCCAGCACCGACAGATGGCCCGCCGCGATCAGGTCGGCCTGGCTGAGACGGCGCCCGGCCAGCCATTCGCGGCTCGACGCCAGCGGCTCCAGCACCGACAAATGCACCTTCAGGGATTCGCGCCCTTCGCGCAGCATGCGGGCGTCGGGCGGTCCCAGGCGCAGCAAGGGCTTCTCCATCCGCTCATGCAGCAGGACGGCGTCCACCTCGTCGGTGAAGCGGCGGCTGAACCAGGTCGCGAGGCGGCGCGCCTCGGCCCGTTCGGCCGCATCGGCGGGCAGCAGCAGATCGCCTTTGGAGCGATCCTCGATCCAGCCCAGAACCGCCTCCAGCTCGCACAGGGTCAGGGGCCGGTTCTTCTCGGTCGTCGCCAGCACCGGCGGCATGCCCGAGGGGTTCAGCTCGAACAGGGGGCAGTCGTCCTCCCACGGACGGACGGGTTCCTCGCTGTAGTCGACCTTGGCTTCGCCCAGCGCCAGCCGCGCCGCGCGCGAAGCCGGATGAAAGGCGAAATGATAGAGGACGGCGGGCGTGGACATCGTCCGGTCTTCATGCGCCCGCGCGCGTTAAGGCTCCGTTTACCGCGCGCGATTGTCGCAGGGGTTCAGGACCAGGGGCCGGTGCGGGCGACGGGCGCGTCGGGCGCGGTCGGTTCCGGCGTCGACGGCCGGGCCGGGGCGAAGGCGCCGCCGTGCGGTTCGGCCGCCCCGCGCGGGTCGGCGTGGATCAGGATGTCGGCGTGGGGGAAGGCTTTCAGCACCCGCTTCTCGGCGTCCAGAATGATGTCGTGGGCGGCCTTCAGGCTGAGGTCGGGGTCCAGATCGACGTGCATCTGCACCATCAGGGCCTGACCGGCCATGCGGGTGCGAAGCTGGTGGACGTTGGCGATGCGGGCGTCCTCGGTCACGGCGGCGACGATGGCGGCGCGGTCCTCGTCCGAGGCGGCCTGATCCAGCAGGTGGCCGGCCGCTCCCTTCAGCAGATTGATCGCGCCCCAGGCCAGCCAGACCGCGACCACCAGGCCCGCCGCAGCGTCCAGTCCCGGCGCCTGGAGGAAGGCGCCCGAGATCACCCCGATCAGCACCACGACATTGGCGGCCAGGTCGGCGGCGTAGTGGGCGCGGTCGCCCGCCACGGCCAGGGAGCCGGTCTTCTTCATCGCCTGGGTCTGCATCCACACCAGACCCGCCGTGACGGCGATGGACAGGACGACCACGCCCACGGCCCAGCCGCCCGAGGTGACGGGGCGCGGGTCGAAGATGCGCTGCACCGCCTCCCAGCCGATGAAGACGCCGGACGCCAGCACCATGCCCGCCTGAACTAGGGAGGCCAGGCCCTCGGCCTTGCCGTGTCCATAGCGATGATCGTCGTCGGGCGGGGCGGCGGCCCAGCGCACGGCGAAGAAGGTCGCCAGCGAGGCGATCAGGTCCAGCGTCGAATCCGCCAGGCTGGCCAGGATGGAGACCGAGCCGGACGCCCCCAAGGCGAAGGCCTTCATGACGATCAGCAGGACCGCCGTCGCCACCGATAAGGTGGTGATCCGGCGCGTGGTCTCATGGGCGGCGTCGAGGGGAGAGGCGGTCATTTCCCTGCCCTTGTCGCCCAAAACAGCGCCCGCGCCAATGGCGGCGGCCGGGCGGGGACGCTAAGAAGAGGAGACGGGACGCCGCAGGGCGCAGCGCGCCCGACGTAAAGATCGAGACGGAGCATTCATGGCGGACTGGCTGACGGCGATCCTTCTGGGTCTGGTCGAAGGGTTGACCGAGTTCATTCCGGTGTCGTCCACCGGCCACCTGCTGCTGCTGGGGCATTTCCTCGGCTTCGAGAGCACCGGCAAGACGTTCGAGATCGTCATTCAGCTGGGCGCCCTGCTGGCCATCATCAGCGTCTATTTTAAACGACTCTGGCACCTGGCGACGCGCTGGCCGTTCGACCCGGAAGCGCGGCGCTTCCTGATCGGCCTGCTGGTCGCCTTCGCCCCCGCCGTGGTGATCGGCTTCCTGGCCTACGGCTTCATCAAGACGGTGCTGTTCGAGACGCCGCTGGTGGTCTGCGTCGCCCTGATCGTCGGCGGGGTGTTGCTGCTGTGGCTGGACCGGATGAACAAGATCCCCGCCTATCTGGACGCGGACCGCTATCCCTTCCGGGTCTATTTCCTGATCGGCCTGTTCCAGTGCCTGGCCATGATCCCCGGCGTGTCGCGCTCGGGCGCCACCATCGCGGGCGGTCTGCTGCTGGGCACGGACAAGCGGTCGGCCGCCGAGTTCAGCTTCTTCCTGGCCCTGCCGACCATGGGCGCAGCGGTCTTCTATGATCTGTTCAAGAACCGCGACGTGCTGGATTTCAGCGACTTCGGCCTGATCGCCATCGGCTTCATCGCCGCCTTCATCTCGGCCCTGGCCGTGGTGCGCTTCCTGCTCGACTTCGTGTCCAAGCGCGGCTTCGGCCCCTTCGCCTGGTGGCGCATCGTGGTCGGCGTGGTCGGCATCATCGGCCTGGGCGTGACGGGCGCGCTCTGACGCCCTCATGCAGCGTGCAGCAAAAACCCCTCGGGACGCCGGTCTCGAGGGGTTTTTCTTGAGCCGTCGTTGAGATCAGGCGGCGGGGCTTTCGGCGTACTGGCCGCCGTCGCGATAGCGCCACAGATAGCTCGGCGCGATGGCCTCCAGGCCCGAAGGCTCGACGCCCAGGTCGGCCAGGCCCTTGGCCCCCGGCGTCACGACGTTGTCGTTCTCCAGCAGCACGACCTGATCCTTGGTCAGGGCCGGGGCCAGGCCGATCATGGCCGGGATCTGGGCCAGCGCGCCGATCAGGCGCGCCACCGGGAAGGGCAGCGGCAGCAGGATGTTGCGGCGGTTAGTCTCGCGCAGGATGAACTTCAGGATGTCCTCGAAGGTCCAGACCGACGGGCCGCCCAGTTCATAGGTCTCGCCCTCGGCTTCGGGGGCGACGGTGGCGCGGGCGATGGCCTCGGCGGCGTCGGCGACATAGACGGGCTGGAACTTCGTCTGGCCGCCGCCGATCAGCGGCAAGACCGGCGACCCGCTGGCCATGGCGGCGAAGCGGTTCAGGAAGTGGTCGCCCGAGCCGAAGACGATCGACGGACGCACGATCACCGCGCCAGGGAAGGCGGCGCGCACGGCGGCTTCGGCCTGGCCCTTGGTGCGGGCGTAGTCGGCCTTGCCGTCGGCGTCGGCGCCCAGGGCCGAGATGTGGGTCAGGCGCTTGGCGCCCGCCGCCTTGGCCGCCTCGGCGACATTGGTCGCGCCCTCGACATGCAGGGTCTGGAATTTGCGGCCGCCGGTCTCGAACAGGATGCCGACCAGGTTGATCACGGCGTCGGCGCCGCGCACGGCCTCGGCCACGGCGGCCTTGTCGGTGATGTCGCAGCGCACGACCTGAACCTGGCCGACGTCGCCGGCCATGTGTAGCACGGGCGCGCTCTTGGCGTTGCGCGCGGCGACGCGCACGCGCCAGCCGCGACGGGCCAGGGCGCGCACCACCTGGGTTCCGATGAAGCCCGAGCCTCCGAACACGGTGACCAGACCGGGGGCGAAATCAGCCATCTCAGACGCTCCAACGCCAAGCCCCGGCCGCAGACGCAGCCGGAGGCGAAAATCTCATGGGCGGGGCTTAACCGAAGCGGCCTCGCCCCGCAACGAGAAGGGGCGGGATTCCGCCCGATCCATTCGCCTCTTGGGCAGCCCCTCAGTCGGCCCGGTGAACGATGCGCCCGCCCACGACCGTCAGCACGGCCCGGCCCTTGGGAATGTCGGCGGCGGGGACGGTCATCAGGTCGATGTCGAAGGCGGTGAAGTCGCCGCGCTTGCCGACCTCGATCGTGCCCAGCTCATTCTCGCGGAAGCTGGCGTAGGCGGGCCACAGGGTGAACATCTTCAGCGCCGTCGCCCGGTCCACCGCCTCGTCCGGGCGCCAGTCCGGTCCCTGGAAGCCGTTCAGGTCGCGGCGCGCCACGGCGGCGTAGAACTCGATCAACGGGTCGCCGCGCTCGACCGGCGCGTCGGAGCCGCCGACCACGATCACGCCGCGATCCACCAGCGTATGCCAGGCGTAGGCCCCGTCCAGCCGCGCGTCGCCCAGGCGGTCGGCGGCGAAATGCAGATCGCCGATGGCGTGGCTGGGCTGCATGGAGGCGATGATCGGCAGTTCGTCGAAGTAGTGATAGTCGCGCGGCCGGATGATCTGGGCGTGCTCGATGCGCCAGCGCGGATCGGTCAGCTTCCACTCGGACTTCGGCACGGCGCGCAGGGCTTCTTCATACCAGGCGGCGACGTCGTGGTTGCCCTGGTCGCCGATGGCGTGGGTGGCGATCTGGATGCCGGTGCGCAGCGCCTCCTGATAAAGCGGCATGACCTCCTCGCGCGAGGTCCGCATCAGGCCGGTGGTGTCCGGGCGATCCGAATAGGGCTCGAACAGCTTGGCCCCGCGCGAGCCCAGGGCGCCGTCGGCGTAGAATTTGATCGCCCGCGTGATGACCAGGCCGTCGCCCGCGTCGCGTGGGCCGCCCGCCATCAGGGCGCGCGCGTCGCCCATGTCGATATTGTTATAGACGCGGGCCGTGGCCTCGCCGTCGCGCGCCATCTGCTCCAGCAGGGGCACGTCCTTCCACGGCGCGCTCATGAAGTGGATGCCGGTCCAGCCGTAGCGGGCGTAGACCTCGAAGCCCGCGCGATAGGCTGCGCGCGTGGCCGCCACGTCGGCCTGCGGCGCCAGGCCTGCGATCAGATCGCCCGAGGCGTCGACCAGCAGGCCCGTCGGCTGGCCGTCCGGCCCCTTCAGAATGTCGCCGCCCGAGGGTGAAGGCGTCGAGGCGTCGATGCCCGCCGCCTTCATCGCGGCGCTGGAGACGGCCACCGCATGGCCGTCGGCGCGGGTCAGCATCACGATCCGGCCCGGCGCGGCGGCGTCCAGGTCGGCCGCCGTCAGGAAGCGCTTCTCGGGCCAGCGGGTCTCGATCCAGCCGCGCCCGACGATGACGCCCTCGGGGTGGGCCTCGGCCCAGGCGGTCAGGCGTTGCATGGCCTCGACGACCGAGGCTGAACCTTCCAGGTTCAGCGTCGTCTCGCGCCAGCCGATGCCGTCCAGGTGGGCGTGGCCGTCGGTGAAGCCGGGGAACAGCGCCGCTCCCTTCAGATCCACCACCTCCAGCCCCTCGGCCGAAGGCGCGCCGTTCGCGGCGCCGACATAGGCGATGCGTCCGTCGCGCACGACCACCACCTCGGCGGTCGGCCGGGTCTCGTCGCCGGTATGGATCGGCCCGCCCCGGATCAACAGGTTCTGGGCGTAGGCCGCAGGCGCGGCCGCCAGCATCAGGGCGGCGGCCAGGGACAGGGTCTTCAGGGTTCGGATCATCAGCGCCTCCAGTCGCGGCGCAGGGGAGCCTCAGCCGAGCTTGGCGTCAAGCGATCCTGCGCGCATCATCGCCGCATGAAGCTGTTCACCATCGGCTATGAAGGCGCGACGCAAGCCCAGGTCATCGACCGGCTGAAGACGGCGGGCGTGGAGCTGGTCGCCGACGTGCGGGCGGTGGCCTCGTCCCGCATCGCCGGCTTTTCCAAGACGATCTTGGGCGAAAGCCTGAAGGCGGAAGGGCTCGACTATCTGCAGCTGCGCGCCCTGGGCACGCCCAAGGCGGGGCGCGACGCAGCGCGCAAGGGCGATGTCGCAACCATGCACGCCGTCTTCTCCGCCCACATGCATGAGCCGGACGCCGAGGCCGCCTTCCAGCAGTTGCGCCATGTGGCGGGCGAGCGGCGCGTCGCCCTGTTGTGCTTCGAAGCCGACGCCTGCGGCTGCCATCGCTCCATCCTCGCGGGCCGGCTGGCGCGCGAGGATGGAGCTGAGGTGGTGAACCTCTAGGCGGTCTTACGGGCGCCCCACCACCTGATCGACCGAGTTGCTGGTGACCGGGTGATACAGCGGGCGGGCCTTGGCGTAGATGCGCGTGGCGATGGGACGGCCCCAGTCGCCCTCGGCCCACAGGGTCTGGAACAGCGGCAGGACGAATTTGCGTCGCCCCTGGCTGGTCAGGAAGCGGTCGGCCGTGGCGACGGCGGGCTCATAGCGGTTGGCCAGGGCGGCCTGCAGCCAGGCGAAGACCAGTTCGGCGTTGCCTTCGCGGTCCAGCTTCAGCGTGCTTTCCAGATCAGCCAGCTGGGCTGGGCTCAGCCAGTCGCCGCCCGTTTCTAGCCCCTCGGGCCGCCACGACAGGAAGCGCAGGCGCTGCTGGGTGTTCCAGTCCTTCCACGGCACGGCCGAGGCCGGACCCTTGGCGACGTAGAAGGCGCGGGCGGCCGCATCGACCGGCTCGAAGGCGTGCGACACCGGCGCCTGGACGTTGGACGGCAGGCCCGGCTCATAGACCCAGGCGTTCAGTTGCAGCTTCTGCTCCAGACCCGCGTCGCCCTTGATCAGGTGCGTGCGGATGTCCTCAAGGAAGCGTTCCGACGTCATGGGCCGCCAGGCGTTGCGCTCGAAATAGCCGCGCAGCCAGGCGTCGAACGCCTCGCGCCCGGCGATCTGTTCGATCGTTCTCAGGAAGGCGGCGCCCTTGTCATAGGCGATGGTGTTCATGCCGTCGTCGGGATCGCGTCCGGTTAGCTCCAGGTGCAGGCGGGTGTCGGCGGGAGCCAGCTCCTTCAGCTCGTCCTGCAGCCCGCCCCAGGCCAGAACCTGTTCCTGCACGGCGGCGTCGCGTCCGTAGACGGCCTCCATGATCCGGTTCTCGAAATAGGAGGTGAACCCTTCGTTCAGCCAGAAGTCGTCCCAGGTGGCGTTGGTCACCAGGTTGCCCGACCAGGAGTGCGCCAGTTCGTGCGCCACCAGCGAGACCAGCGAGCGGTCCCCGGCGATGATGGTCGGGGTGGCGAAGGTCAGCATGGGGTTCTCCATGCCGCCGAAGGGGAAGCTGGGCGGCAGGACCAGCAGGTCGTAGCGGCCCCAGCGGTAGGGGCCGTACAGGGCCTCGGCCGCGTCCACCATCTCGGCGGTCGGCTGAAGTTCATGCGCCGAGGCCTGAAGTTGGCTCGGCTCGGCCCAGACGCCGGTGCGCTCGTCGAACGGGGCGAAGGCCAGGTCGCCGACGCCGATGGCGATCAGATAGGGCGGGATGGGGTTGTCCAGCTTGAAGCGCCAGGCCTTGGTCCCGGCGCCGGCCGCTTCGCCCTTCGGCGTCAGTTGCTCGGCCGACATGACCACGGTCAGATCGGCCGGGGCGGTGATGCGGGCGCTGTAGGACTGGCGGATGCCGGGGCTGTCCTGAGTCGGAATCCAGGTGCGGGTCAGGATCGCCTGGCCCTGGCTGAACAGATAGGGCTTCTGGCCGCCCGCCGTCTGCTGCGGGCTGAGCCACTGCAGGGCCGAGGCGTCGGGGCGGGTGGAATAGTCGATGACGATCTTCTGCGTCTCGCCGCCCCGGAAGGCCGGGATGCGCACGGTCAGCGGCTGGCCCTTGATCGGATCAGACGCGCCCAGGCTCCATTGCAGGGCGCGGCCCTGAGCGTCGGTCACGCCCTTGATGTCCAGCATCTTGGCGTCCAGCACCACCTCGGTCGCGCCGGGACGGCCGGTCACGTCCAGCGTGGCCTTGCCCGCCAACGTCTTGGCGGCGAAGTCGGCGGCCAGGTCCAGATCGACGTGCGTGACCCGCGCCTCGGCCGGGCGGGCGTAGGAGTGGGCGTCGTTGACGTAGTCGGTCGCGGGGGCCGGCGTCGGCGCGGCGGGAACCAGAGGAGTCATGGGGGTGATCTCTCCGGTCGTGGCGCAGGCGCCCAGGGACGTGGCGAGGGCGGCGGCGAGGGCAAGGGCGGAAACCCGCCCGACCAGCTTCAGGGTCATCGAACGCTCCGTATTCAGATGCGCCCGAAAAGGCTCCCTCGCGCCAGAAAGATCAAGCCTTTGCTGCAGGCGGCGGCAGGTGGTGGGCCTTGAACAGCCGCCCCTTCTCGGCCGCCAGCACCAGCAGCAGCGCCGCGACGCCCAGCAGGACGAAGCCCACGGTCATCGGCACGGTCGAGCCGTCGAATTGTTGGCCGATGGCGAAGCCCAGCAGGGCGCCGCCGATCGAGGAGATGAAACCCTGGGCCGAGGAGGCCGTGCCCGCGATATGGCCCATCGGCTCCATGGCCATGGAGCCGAAATTGCCGGCGATGAAGCCGAAGCAGAACATCTTGCAGGCTTGCAGCGCGGCGAACATCCACAGGCTGTCGTGGCCCAGCCAGGCGATCAGCGCGTGCAGGGCGCTGAAGCCGATGAAGCCGATCAGGGCCGTGTGCGCGATCAGGCGCGACCCCAGCGTCTCGACCAGACGCGCATTCAGGATCGAGGCCACGGCGATGCCCGCCGCCACCAGGGCGAAGACGACGGGGAACAGGCCCGGCGCCTTGAACACGTCGAAGAAGATCTGCTGCGAGGAGTTGATGAAGCCGAACAGCGCCCCGCTGATGACGGTCATGGCCAGGGTGTAGCCCATGCCCTGACGGTGGGTCAGGGCGAAGCGGAAGGCGCCGGCGATACGGCTGATGTTGATCGGCATGCGATCTTCGGCGTGCAGGGTCTCAGGCAGGCGCAGACCCGCCCAGATCAGGAAGGCCCCGCCCGACAGGGCGAAGACGCCGAAGATCCACGGCCAGGGCGCGACCAGCATGATCATCTGCCCCACGGCGGGGGCGATGATCGGCACGCCCAGAAAGACCAGGAAGCTCAGCGACATGACTCGCGCCATGGTCCGCCCGACATAGCGGTCGCGCACGATGGACACGGCCAGCACCCGCGTCGCCGCTGCGCCCACGCCCATGCCGATGCGCGACAGGATCAGCATGTCGAAGCTGTGAGCGAAGGCGGCCAGCACGCTGAAGGCCACATAGATTCCGATGCCCGCGAACAGCACGGGGCGACGACCGTAACGGTCCGACAGCGGGCCGTAGAACAGCTGCGCGCCGCCGAAGCCCAGCAGATAGGCGGTGATGATCCACTGACGGCTGTTCTCATTGGTCACGCCCAGGTCTTCGCCGATGTGGGGCAGGGCCGGCAGCATGGCGTCGATCGCCAGGGCGTTCAGCGCCATCATCACGGCGATCAGGCAGACGAATTCGGCGAAACCCGGTCCCTTGGCGGGAAGCGGCGGTTTGGCCTCGATCGCGGCGGACGGTGTCGGGGCGCTGTTCATCGGCTCCAGATGCGGCCTGCGTCAGGCTGACGCAACCCTGCAAAGGTGAAGTTTTCCGCGCTGCAACAAGAAGTCACCCCGGCCGGGTGAACCGGATAGATCAGCTCTTCACCTTGATCCGCGCCGTCACCGACATGCCGGGCGACAGGCGCTCGACGCCTTCCTGGCCCGGATCGACGGCGATCCGGACGGGGATGCGCTGGGCCACCTTGGTGAAGTTGCCTGTGGCGTTGTCGGGGCGGATGACGCTGAACTCGGAGCCGGTCGCGGGCGAGATGCGCTCGACCTTGCCGGTCAGGGCGCGTCCGCCCAGGGCGTCGACGGTGATCTCGACCGGCTGGCCGACGCGGACGTCGCGCATCTGCGTCTCCTTCATGTTGGCCGTGACCCAGACCACGTCGGGGACCAGGGCCGCCATCTGCGTGCCGACGGCGACCTGCTGGCCCTGGCGCATGGAGATCTCGCCCAGGCGGCCGTCGCGTGGAGCCTCGATGCGGGTGTTGTCCAGGTCGATCTGGGCCAGGCGTACCTGGGCGTGGGCGTTCTCGACGGCGGCTTCCAGCGAGCCGCGGCTGACCACGGCCGAGGTCACGCCGGTCTGGGCCACGCCCTCGGCGGCGCGGGCTTCCGCCAACTGGGCCTCGGCGGCGCGCAGGGCGTTCTGGGCGACGTCGACCTGAGCCTGAGCGACCCAGCCGCCCTCGAACAGTGTGCGCACGCGGGTCGCATCGGCGCGAGCCTTGGTCACGGCCGACTGTGCGGCGGCGATGGCGGCGCGCGTCTGGGCCACCGATCCGCGCGCCGAGGCCTGGCTCTGGGCCGAATTGGCCAGGGCCGCTTCGGCCGAGTGCAGGGCCGCCTGAGCCTGCTCCAGCCGTTGACGATAAATCCGGTCGTCGATGGTCGCCAGCAACTGACCCTGCTTCACTGCCTGGAAGTCCTGCACCTCGACCGAGGTGACATAGCCGCTGACCTGGGGGCTGATGATCGTCACCTGGCCGCGCACATAGGCGTTCTCGGTCGTCTGCGGTCCGCCCGAAAACGGCGGCAGGCCCCAGGCGTGAAGGATCAGCCCCGCCCCGATCAGGGCGATCACGCCCAGGACCACGCCCCACATCATCCGCCGCGTTCTGGAGACCAGGGGCGGGGGCGCGGCAGGCGTCGGAGCCTGGGCG
>NZ_FUIE01000038.1 GCF_900163625.1 Brevundimonas diminuta 3F5N | reverse complement strand
ACTGGGTCCCGGCGTCCGCCGGGATGAGCGGGTTATATTAAGCGCGCCCCCTACTGCGCCGTCAGTCCGCCGTCGATCTTGAACTCGGCGCCGGTCACGAACTTTGATTCATCTGACGCGAGATACAGCACGCAATAGGCCACGTCGTCCGGCTCGCCGATGCGCTTCAGCGGAATGCCGCGCGCCAGCTTTTCGTGCGCGTTCGCTTCGTCCCCGCCCGCCATGGCGATGAAGGGATCAAGGATCGGCGTCTTGATGAAGACCGGGTGCACCGAGTTGGCGCGCACGTTCCAGCCCGCCTTGGCGCATTCCAGCGCGACCGTCTTGGTGTAGAGCCAGACTGCCGCCTTGGTGGCGTTATAGACGCCCATGCCCGGCGCGGCCGCCAGTCCGGCGATCGAGGAGATGTTGACGATCGACCCCGCGCCCGAGGCCCGCAGCGGCGCCATGGCGTGCTTGCAGCCCAGCATGACGGATTCCAGATTGACCGCCTGAACCTTGCGCCAGTTCTCCAGCGTGTCCTGCTCGGCCCACAGCAGACTGCCGCCGATCCCGGCGTTGTTCACCAGGATGCTGAGCCCGCCCATGTCCTGAACCGCCGCGCCGACGACGCGGACCCAGTCGTCTTCGCGCGTGACGTCATGCTCATAGGCGAAGGCCATGCCGGGATGCTCGGCGTTGATCGTCTCGGCCAGCGCCCGCGCGCCGTTCAGGTCCAGGTCGCTGAGCGCCACCCTGGCGCCTTCGCGAACCAGCATCCGCGCCATCGCCTGACCCAGGCCCCCGGCGGCGCCGGTGATCAGGGCCGCCTTGCCCGCGACGCGGCCCATTACTCGACCAGACCTTTGACCGCCTCGTCGATGAAGCGGGCCATCGCCACGTCGCGTTCCGTCACGCCGTCGGCGTCGTGAGTGGTCAGCAGCACCTCGACGCGGTTGTAGACGTTGGACCACTCAGGATGGTGGTCGACCTTGTCCGCCAGCAGGGCGACGCGGGTCATGAAGCCGAAGGCGGCGTTGAAATCGGCGAAGCGCAGGGTGCGCGCGATGGCCGGGCGCGGATCGTCGGCGCGGCGCCAGTCGGGCAGGCCCGCCAGAACTTCGGTCACGTCGAGGGCGGCGGTCATGGGCGTCTCCTTGGATTTTGTTCAGGCGTATCGCGGCCCCCGAGGCGCGACAAGCCGCAAGCCTGCGTCAGATGCGACGCTTCCCCGGATGACGGCGGCGACGGGAGGCGTTACACCCCCATCCATGACCCAGGCCGATCCTTCCTCCAACGCTTCCGGCAAGACATCCTCCTTCGGCTTCCGCGACGTGGACGCCAGGGAAAAGGTGCAGATGGTGCGCGGCGTGTTCGATTCCGTCGCGTCCAACTACGACCTGATGAACGACCTGATGAGCGCGGGCGTGCACCGCATCTGGAAGGACGCGACGGCGGCCAAGCTGAACGTCCGTCCGGGCGAGGTGGTGCTGGACATGGCCGGGGGCACCGGCGACATGGCTCGCCGCTATTCCAAGATGGCCCGCGCGGCCCAGGAACGGCGCGGCGGCGAGGACGCTACCGTCATCGTCATGGACTACAACGCCGAGATGATCCTGAACGGCGTGGCCAAGGGCGGCGAGCCGGAGATGGCCTGGGGCGTCGGCGACGCCATGAACCTGCCCTTCCCCGACGCCTGCTTGGACGCCTATTCGATCAGCTTCGGCATCCGCAACGTGTCGGACGTCGCGGGCGCCCTGCGCGAGGCGCGCCGCGCGCTGAAGCCGGGCGGCCGCTTCATCTGCCTGGAGTTCTCGCGCCCGACGACCGGCGCGCTGCGCAAGGCCTATGACGCCTGGTCCTTCCACGCCATTCCGCGCATCGGCCAACTGGTCGCCAAGGACCGTGACTCCTATCAGTATCTGGTCGAGAGCATCCGCCGCTTCCCCGATCAGCAGACCTTCAAGCGGATGATCGAGGAGGTGGGCTTCAGCCGCGTCACCGTCACCAATCTGTCGGGCGGGATCGCCGCCATCCACCACGGGTGGGCGATCTGAGCCGGCTGACCTTCAACGCCCCGCCGCCGACGCCAGAGGCCCAGCCGGTCCGCCATCCGGTCGGCGCGGCCTTGCGCATGGTCCGCTGGGGCTGGGTGCTGGCGCGCCATGACGCCCTGATCCCGCGTGAGGCCAATCCCCTGCTGCCCGCCTGGGGCCGCCCGTTCGCCCGCCTGATCCAGCTGTTCGCCAGCCGCAAACACCGCGCCGGACGACCCGGCCAGCGGGTCGGCCAGGCGTTTGAGCATCTCGGCCCGGTCGCCATCAAGCTGGGCCAGGTGCTGGCGACCCGCGCCGACATCTTCGGCCTGCAGTTCGCCCAGGATCTGGGGCGTCTGAAGGACAAGCTGCCGCCTTTCCCGCTGGAAGAGGCCAAGCGCGAGATCGAACGGTCGCTGGGCCGTCCGGCCGAGAGCCTGTTCATCGACCTGGTGGAGCCCATGGGCGCCGCTTCGCTCGCCCAGGCGCATCCAGCCTGGCTGGCCGACGGGCGCAAGGTGGCGGTCAAGGTGCTGCGCCCCGGCGTCGAGCGCCGCGTGGCCCAGGGGCTGGACGCCATGCGCCTGGGGGCCAAGCTGGTCGACCGCTTCGTCGAACCCGCCCGTCGGCTTGAGCCGCGCGCCTTCGTCGAGATCATCGCCCAGTCGCTGCAGCTGGAACTGGATATGCGGCTGGAGGCGGCGGCCGCGTCCGAACTGGCCGAGGTCATGGCCAAGGACGGCTATATGTCGGCCCCTGCCGTGGTCTGGGACGGGGTGGGCAAGCGGGTGCTGACGCTGGAATGGGCGCCCGGACTGCCGATGACGGACCCGGCCCTGGTCGAACTGCCGGGCCTCGACAAGGACGCCCTGGCCGACAAGGTGGTGCGCGCCTTCCTGGTCCAGGCGCTGGACCACGGCGTTTTCCACGCCGACCTGCACGAAGGCAATCTGTTCGCCGACGCCCCCGCCCAACTGACGGCCATCGACTTCGGCATTGTCGGCCGGCTGGGCCCGGCCGAGCGGCGCTACCTGGCCGAGATTCTGTGGGGCTTCATCAGCCGCGACTACGACCGCATCAGCCGCGTCCATTTCGAGGCGGGCTATGTGCCGCCGCATCACTCGGTGGACACCTTCGCCCAGGCCCTGCGCGCGGTCGGCGAGCCGGTGATCGGCCGCCAGGCCAGCCAGGTGTCGATGGGCCGTCTGCTGGGCCAGTTGTTCGAGATCACGGCCCTGTTCGACATGCACATGCGGCCTGAACTGGTGTTGCTGCAGAAGACCATGGTCTCGGTCGAGGGGGTGGCGCGCCGTCTGAACCCCGATCACGACCTGTGGGAGGCCGCCAAGCCGGTGGTCGAGCGCTGGATCAAGCGCGAGCTGGGACCGCAGGCCCAGATCAAGGAAACCGTCGAGGAGGCGATGGCCGCCCTCAAGGCCCTGTCGCGCCTGGTGCAGAACCCGCCGCAATCTCAGACGTTGGTGATCGAGAAGGCCGGAACGCGGCCCTGGGTGGTCGCCGCCGTCACCGTCGCAGTCTGCGCGTCGACGGCCGCCTTGGTGCTGACGCTTTGGCCGATGATCGTCGCCTGACGTTTCTTCGGAGCCTGAGTTTCATGAAGACCTCTTCCTTCGCCGTCGTCCTGTCGGGCGCTCTCCTGCTGGCAGTCCCGGCGCTGGCCCAGACCACCGCTCCGAGCCGGGCGCCGACCCAGGGCGCGGCTGCGGCGACGCTGCCCGACGCCTTCGAGGGGGATGCGTCCGCCGCTTCGGCGCCGCCCGCCTCGCCGTCGATCGCCGGTCCCGCCGCCCAGGCGCCCGACATCGCCCGCTCTGAAGAGGCCCTGCGCCGGGTCATCGCCGCCTTCCAGACCAATCAGATCGACTATGCGGTGTTCAGCACCGACATGGCCGAGCAGATCCGCGCCCAATCCGGCGCTGTGGCGCCCCTGATCCAGCAGTTCGGTCCGTTGAAGACGATCGAACATCGCGGCCAGCAGAGCGGCGCCGACATGTTCCGCGTGGTGTTCGAGAAGCAGGCCACTGACTGGGTCATCGCCTTCGACGACCAGGACCAGATCGCGGCCCTGCTGTTCCGTCCGGCGCAGGACTGATCAGTCCAGCGACGGCTTTCCACGCCCGCTCTTGATCGAAGATCGGCTGGACTTGGCCTGCAGCCGCCGTTCCTTCGATGCGCGCGTCGGCCGAGTCGGCACGCGATAGACCGGCTTGATCGAGGCCTCGGCGACCATGGTCTCCAGCCGTTCGATGGCGTCGGCCCGGTTGCGCTCCTGCGTGCGGAAGCGCACGGCGCTGATGACGATCACCCCGTCCAGCGTCAGGCGGCTGCCCGCCAGCTTCATCAGCCGCGCCTTCACCGGCTCGGTCAGGCTGGGCGAGTTCCTGACGTCGAACCGCATCTGCACGGCGGTCGAGACCTTGTTGACGTTCTGGCCGCCGGGGCCGCCGGCGCGGAAGAAGCGGAACTCCAGCTCGTCCTCGGGGATGCGGCTCATGACGCCTCCCGGCGCGCCCGCACGACGGCGGCGTCCAGCGCCTGCAGGAAGCGCGAGCGGTCGGCGGCCGAGAATGGCGGCGGCCCGCTGGTCGGCACGCCCATGGAGCGCAGGTGCTCGCCGATCATCCGCCCGGCCAGGGCCGACCCGATGGAGTCCGTCGTGAAAGGCTGGCCGTTCGACTTCAGCGCCTGGGCGCCCGATTTCAGACAGCGATCGGCCAGCGGAATGTCGGCGGTTATGACGATGTCGCCGCGCTGGGCGCGCTCGGCGATCCAGTCGTCGGCCACGTCCGGCCCGGCGTCGACGACGACCTGTTCGATCAGCGGCTCGCGCGGCGTGTTGATCCAGGCGTTGGACACCACGAAGACCTTCAGGCTGCAGCGGCGCGCCACGCGATAGACCTCCTCCTTCACGGGGCAGGCGTCGGCGTCGATGTAGAGGGTTGTGGCCATGACAGGCTTATGGCGCCTTTTCCTCCCCATTTCATGGGGAGGGGGACCACGAAGTGGTGGAGGGGCCAGCACGACCGGCAGCCCCTCCGACACGTCGCCTTGCGGCGCCGCGCCACCTCCCCACAAAGTGGGGAGGAGAAGCGCGTTCCGTCTTACGCCACGCCGTCGCGGATGCGCTTCAGATCCGGCGCCAGGGCTTCGTCCGTCAGCATGGCGATGGCTTCCTCGACCGTGACGATGGTCTGGGCCTGAGAGCCGAAGCGGCGGATGGCGACCTTGCCTTCCTCGGCCTCCTTGCGGCCGACCACGGCGATGGCGGGCACCTTGGCGACCGAGTGTTCGCGGATCTTGTAGTTGATCTTCTCGTTGCGCAGGTCGATTTCGGTGCGCAGACCCGCCGCCCGGAACTTGGCCAGAACCTCTTCGGCATAGCCGTCGGCATCCGAGGTGATGGTCGCCACCACGGCCTGCGTCGGCGCCAGCCACAGCGGGAAGGCCCCGGCGTAGTTCTCGATCATGATGCCGATGAAGCGCTCGAACGAGCCCAGGATCGCGCGGTGCAGCATGACCGGGCGGTGCTTCTGGCCATCCTCGGCGATGTACGTGGCATTGAGCCTTTCCGGCAGGACGTAGTCCAGCTGGATCGTGCCGCAGGTCCATTCGCGGCCGATGGCGTCCTTGACGATGAAGTCCAGCTTGGGCGCGTAGAAGGCGCCGTCGCCTTCGGTGACGACCGGCTCGGTCCCGGCGGCGCGGGCGGCTTCGGCCATCAGGGCCTCGGCCTTGTCCCAGAACTCGTCCGTGCCGGCGCGGTTCTCGGGGCGGGTGCCCAGGCTGATGTAGGCCGTCTCCATGCCGAGGTCGGCGTGGACGCTGCGCGCCAGCTTGATGAACTCGGCCGTCTCCTCGACGATCTGGTCCTCGCGGCAGAAGATGTGGGCGTCGTCCTGGGTGAAGCCGCGCACCCGCATCAGGCCGTGCAGCGAACCCGACGGCTCATAGCGGTGGCAGGCGCCGAACTCGGCCATGCGCAACGGCAGTTCGCGATAGGACCGCTGGCCCTGATCGAAGATCTGCACGTGGCCGGGGCAGTTCATCGGCTTGAGGCTGAGCGTCTCGCCCTCGACCGTTTCGCAGACGAACATATTGGGGCGATACTTGTCCCAGTGGCCGCTCTGTTCCCAGAATTTGCGGTCCAGCACCTGCGGCGTCTTGACCTCGACATAGCCCGCAGCGTCCAGACGGCGGCGCATATAGGCCTCCAGCACGCGCCACAGCACCCAGCCCTTGGGGTGCCAGAAGACCATGCCCCGGCCCTCTTCCTGCATGTGGAAGAGCTCCATTGCGCGGCCTAGCTTGCGGTGGTCGCGCTTCTCGGCCTCCTCGATACGCAGCAGATAGGCGTCCAGGTCTTCCTTGCTCGCCCAGGCGGTGCCGTAGATGCGCTGTAGCTGGGCGCGGTTGGAATCGCCGCGCCAATAGGCGCCGGCCAGCTTGGTCAGCTTGAAGGCCTTGCCCACGAACTTGGTCGTCGGGAAGTGCGGCCCCCGGCACAGGTCGGCCCATTCGCCCTGCTTGTAGACGGTGATCGTTTCCGTCTCGGGCAGGTCGCGGATCAGTTCGGCCTTATATTCCTCGCCGATCTTTTCGAAGTGGGCGATGGCCTCGTCGCGGTTCCAGACCTGACGCTCCAGCGGGGCGCCCCGGTCGATGATCTCGGCCATCTTCTTCTCGATCTTCGGGAAGTCGTCGGTCGAGAAGGGCTCGTCGCGGGCGAAGTCGTAATAGAAGCCGTCCTCGATGGCCGGGCCGATCGTGACCTGAGTGCCGGGGAACAGCTCCTGCACCGCCTGGGCCAGCACGTGGGCGGCGTCGTGGCGGATAGTCTCCAGCGCCTCGGGATCGTCGCGCATCAGCAGGCGGAAGTCGCCGTTCCCGTCGATAACGCGGTCCAGGTCGCGCTGCTCGCCGTTCCAGACGACCAGGGCCGCCTTCTTGGCCAGCGAGGGCGAGATGGCGGCGGCCACGTCGCGGCCCGTCGAGCCGGCCGGATACTGACGCACGGCGCCGTCGGGGAATTTCAGTTCGATCATGACGGTCGTTCTTTTTCAGACTTGGCGGGCGGGACGGGATCATAGCCCGAACCGCCGAAGGGATGGCATTTACAGAGGCGCCGCACGGTGAGCCATCCCCCCCGCACCGGACCGTGCCGGATCAGGGCGTCGCGCCCGTAATCCGAACAGGTCGGCATGAACCGGCACTGCTGGCCGATCAGGGGGGACAGCGTCAGCTTATAGCCCCGATGGGCCGCGCGGACGCTGCGTTCATAGAGAGACATCTGTCCCTTCGCCGGGGGCTCTGTTTCGGGTTCGTCGCGCTTATCCCTCTTCACAGCAGGGGGATCAACCGACGCGCCGTTCAGGCCGCGCCGGCGAGGCGAGTTCGCGTATCGCTGTGGTGTTTCGCCAACGCCTGCTGCACGGCGTCCAGCGTCGCCTCCAGCGCCACCATGGTCGAGGCGTGGCGGGCGGGATAGTCGGCGACCTGCTTCAGCACCCGCAGGCCCTCGAAGCGGCCCTCGGGGCCGTCGCCGCCGGATTTCAGCATGGCCGACATGGCGTCGCGCGCAGCCTCGATCTCCTGAACCGAGGCGCCGAGGATGTTTTCCCCGACCACGCCCGCCGCCGCCTGGCCCAGGGCGCAGGCCTTGACCGTCTGGGCGAAGTCGCTGACGCGGCCGTCGGCGTCCAGCGTCACATCGACGATCGCCTTCGACCCGCACAGCTTGGCGACCCGCTCGGCCGAGCCTTCGGGCGCAGGCAGGCGCCCGCTGTGCGGCAGGTTCGCCGCCAGCGACAGGATGCGCGCGCTGTAGAGGTCGTCGATCACGGGATGAAGATAGGCGTTCACGGGCGCAAGGTGAAGGGAGGCGGTGAGATAGCGCGAGGCTTCTCCCTCCCCGTCCCGGGGAGGGTGGCTGAGCCTGAAAGGCGATGCCGGGTGGGGGCGGCAAGGCTATTTAGGCGCCGAGGCCGGGATCGCGTCGAGTTCCGTATCACCAGGCCCTCCCCACCCCGGTCTCCGCTTCGCTCTGACCACCCTCCCCGGGACGGGGAGGGAGAGGCGTTGCGCTTTACCCGCCTTGCAGCGACGACCACGTTCGCGCCGTCGGCGACGTCTCGGCGACGGCAGGCATCGGGCTCTGCCCCGGCTGCATCCGCGCGGCCAGCCAGCGCAGGTTCTGGTCCGCCGCCTCGGGCGGCAGGTCGCGGCGCAGGATGGCTTCGGCCTCGGCGGTCTTGCCCTGCAGGCCCAGCGCCAGGGCCAGGTTCTGGCGCACCTGCATCCCGGCGCCCGGCTGGGCGGCGGCGCGGCGCAGCAGGATTTCGGCCGAGGGGGCGTCGCCCTCGCCGATGCGGGCGATGGCGGCGTTGGTCAGGACGTCGGCGTTGTCGGGCGAAAGGCGCAGGGCCTCGTTCCAGGCGGCCTTGGCGTCGTCGGGACGGCGCACCTGCTGATAGGCTACGCCCAGCAGCGACAGAGGGCGCCAGTCGCGCGGCGCAGCCGCCTTCGCCTGTTCCAGCGCGGCGATGCCGTAGAAGGCCTGGCCGCGCGCGATGTGGGCGCGCCCGACCTCCAGCATGGCCTCGACATTGGCGGGCTGGACGACCAGCACGCCTTGGGCTGTTTCGGCCGCCTGGTCATACTGTCCCAGTTCGCGCAGGGCCTGGGACAGCTTCACCCCGGCGAGCGGGTCCACCGGATTGATTTGCTGCTCTTGGGTCCAGAAGACCGAGCGGCTGAGGGCGTCGGCCCGATCATAGCCCGCGCGCGTCGCGGCGTCGGCGGGGGCGCGCGGCGCGGGCGCTGTCTGGCTGAGAGCCGGGGCGGCGAGGGCCATAAGCGTCAGGCTGACGGTTGCGGCGAGGGCGACGTTGCGCGACATGGAAGGGGTCCGTGGCGGTTCAGCCCCTAGGGTCGCGCCGACGGGTCAAGGTTTGGTTAATCGGCGTTAAGCGTCGGAAAGGTCGCCCCATGTCCCATCAGTCCGATCTGCTGATCCCCGCTTCAGCGGCTGCGCGCCCGGTCCGCATCGCCAAGGCGGGCGCGACGTTGGACGGACGCATCGCCGCCTGGGCTGAGGCCAACGGCTTTACCGGTAAGGCGGGCCAACTGCTGGTCGTCCCCGGCGCCGACGGCGCGCCGGAGCTGGCCCTGTTCGGGGCAGGCGAGGCCTTTGACCCCATGACGGCGCGCGGCCTGCCGACGCGCCTGCCCGCCGGCGACTGGCGACTGGAGGGCGTCGAGGGCGAGGCGGCGCATTCGGCGGCCTTGGCCTTTGCGCTGGGGGGCTATCTGTTTGACCGCTACAAGGCCCGGCCTGAGCGCGGCCGCGCCCGTCTGGCGGCTCCGGAGGGGCTTGATCTGACGGCGACGCTGAACATCGCCGCCGCCTGCGCCCTGACCCGCGAGATGGTCGACACCCCTGCCGCCGACATGGGGCCGCTGCAACTCGAAACCATCGCGCGTGAGATCGCCGAGGGCGCGGGCGCGAGCCTGACCGTCACGACCGGCGACGTCCTGCTGGAGGAGAATTACCCGGCGGTCCACGCCGTCGGCCGCGCGGCCGCCCCGCACCGCGCGCCGCGCGTGCTGGAGATCGGCTGGAATCTGGACAAGGCGGACCGGCCGCTGGTGGCCCTGGTCGGCAAGGGGGTGGTGTTCGACACCGGCGGTCTGGACCTCAAGCCCGCCGCCGGGATGCGCAATATGAAGAAGGACATGGGCGGCGCCGCCCACGCCTTGGCGCTGGGCCGCCTGATCATGCAGGCCGGTCTGCCGGTGCGGCTGGTGGTGCTGGTCGCGGCGGTCGAGAACGCGGTGTCGGCCGACGCCTTCCGCCCCGGCGACATTCTGAACAGCCGCAAGGGCCTGACCATTGAGATCGGCAACACCGACGCGGAAGGCCGCCTGATCCTGGCCGACGTCCTGACGCGGGCGGGCGAGCATGAGCCGGACCTGACGCTGGACTTCGCCACCCTGACCGGCGCGGCACGCATCGCCCTGGGGCCGGAGCTGCCGCCGCTTTACACCGACGACGACGCCCTGGCCGAGGGGGTTTTGAACGCGGGTCGCGCCGTGGGCGACCCCCTGTGGCGGATGCCTCTGTGGGCGGGCTATCGCGCCTCGCTGGACAGCGAGATCGCCGATGTGCGCAACGATTCCGCCGCCTGGGCCCAGGCCGGGTCGGTGACGGCGGCGCTCTTCCTGCAGAAGTTCGCCCCGGCGACGGGCAGCTGGGCGCACATGGACGTCTTCGCCTGGAATCCGCGCGCCCGTCCCGGCTGGCCCGAGGGCGGAGAAGCCCAGGCCATCCGCGCCTGCTTCCGCTACCTCAGCGACAAATTCGTCAAATAGCCAAGGCTGTTAACGCCCCCTTCGGGATCGGCGCCTAGGGTGGGCGGCTCGAATTGTCCGAGCCGTCTAGAGACCGCCGCTTGACCGATGTCCTGGCCCTGCTGCCGCCTGGCGCGCCCCTGATCCTGCGGGACGGGGATCGCGTGGTGCTGGCCGAGCAGGCGCTGGAAGGCCTGATGCGGGCCGAGGCCTATCGCCGGACCGAGCCCGCCCATTGCCGTCTGCCGGTCGCCGATATCGTTGCGGACGACGGCGGGCGCATCGACCAGCTGCTGTTCGGCGAGGCCTTCGACGTTCTGGAGCGCCGTCAGGACCGCGCCTGGGGCCGAGCGCGGCGCGACGGCGCGGTCGGCTGGGTTTCGCTGGACGCCCTGGCGCCCGGCGCGCCGCTGGCGACGCGCCGCGTGGCTTCCGTTTCCGCCGCCCTGCCGCTGAACGCCCTGGTCGGCGATGATGCTCCCGGCCTGGCTGAGTCTGATCTTCAGTCCGTCGGCGCGTTCGAGCGTGATCTGGCCGCCGTGGCCGAGCGCCTGCTGGGCCGTCCGCACGCCCTGGGCGCCCGCTCTTCGCTGGAGACCGACTGTTCGGGTCTGGTGCAGCAGGCTTTGCTGGCCTGCGGCCTGCCCGGTCCGCGCCGTGCGGATGAGCAGGCCCGCCTGGGCCTGGCCGTGACGCGCGCGGACGCCCAGCGCGGCGATCTCGTCGTCTGGCTGTCGCAGGCCGAGGGCGACTGGACCGGCCATTCGGCCCTGATGGTCGACGCCGAAAGCGTCATCCATTCGACCGGCGCCCGTGGCGGCGTGGTGGTCGAGACCCTGGCCGAGGTCGAGGCCCGCCTGACCGCCGACGGCTTCGCCTCTGCGGTTTTCCGCCGTCTCTGAGGCCTGTTTCGCGGCGTTGACGCGGGATCGCTCGTCCGCTCATAACTGAGCGAATGAAGCCAGAGGCGCCTGCCGTAGAGATCATCACCGAATGGCGCGGGGCGTTCGATAACGCTGAGCTCAACGTGCTTCACGCCGAATGCTTCGAGCACCGACTGTTCGCGGACGACTGGTGGGCGCAGGTCAATCGATACAGCCTGGGCTGGGTCTGTCTGCGACGGGGGGAGCGGTTGATCGGTTTTGTGAACGTCGCCTGGGACGGAGGCGTTCATGCCTTCGTTCTGGACACTATGGTGACGCCGGACCACCAGCGGCAGGGCCTCGCGCGGACCTTGATCGAAGAAGCAGTCGCCCGTTCGCGGGCCACGGGCTGCGAATGGCTGCACGTCGATTTCGACCCGCACCTTCGGCCTTTCTATTTCGACGCCTGCGGGTTCACGCCGACCGACGCCGGATTGATCGCTCTGAAATAGGCCAGAACGAAGAAAGGCGACCCGAAGGCCGCCTTTCCGTCGTCTGTCGTGTCCGTTCGCCCTTAGGCTTGCGGCGCGGGGGCTGCTGCGGCCTCGGCGGCAGGCGCCTCGGCCGGAGCGGCGCCGGCTTCCGTCGCGGCGGCGCCTTCAGCCGCCGGCGCTTCGCCTTCGGCGGCGGCCGGGGCGGCGGCGCCCGGCTGACGGGCGGGGTCCGGCGCCGGGATGGCGAAACCGGCCGAGCCTTGCGAGCGCAGCCAGGCGATCAGGTTGATGCGGGTCTTCTCGTCGCGGATGCCGGCGAAGGACATCTTGGTGCCCGGCACATAGCGGCCCGGCGCGTTGATGAAGTGATCCAGCTCGTCATAGTTCCAGGTCGGAGCCTCGGCCTTGTGCTTGGCCATGGCGTCCGAATAGGCGAAGCCCGCGCGGTGCATGGCGGGGCCGCCGACTACGGCGAACAGGTTCGGGCCGATGCCGTCGGCGCCGCCCGAGTTGACGGTATGGCAGGCCTGGCAGCGCGCGAAGGCGGCTTCACCGGCGGCCAGGTCGGCGGTCGGCAGGACCGTGCCCCAGTCGATCGGCAGGGCGGCTTCGGCTGCGCCCGCGGCCGCTTCATCCGGCGCGTCGACGAAGTAGCCCATCTTTTCGGGCTGCTTGGTGTGGTAGACCATGCCCGAAACCTGCTGGACCACCAGGATCGCAAAGGCGGTGCCCAGGCACGCGCCCATAATCTTGTTCCACTTCAGATCGCCGCTCATTCCGCGTCGTCGCATCCCGTCTCTAGGTGAGCCCCCCAACCGCGAAGCGGCGTTCAGGCGTATTCTTGCGTGGGCGTCTCTTACACGCTAGCGCGACCTTCGCAACCGGCCCGGACGTTTCCGGGCGCTTCAAGATGCTTGGCGATCATGAATCCGCTGATAATGATACCCGCTCGCATGGCCGCCACCCGTTTGCCCGGCAAACCCCTGGCCGACATCGGCGGCAAGCCGATGATCGTACGCGCCTGGGAGCAGGCCATGGCCTCGGGCTTCCGCGTCGCCGTGGCGGCGGGCGATCCGGAGATCGTCGCGGCGGTGCAGGCGGCGGGCGGCGAGGCGGTGCTGACCGATCCCGACCTGCCCAGCGGCTCGGACCGCATCCTGGCGGCGGCCCAGGCGGTTGATCCCGACGGGGCGCATGAGGTGGTCATCAACATCCAGGGCGACATGCCCTTCGCCTCACCAGACCTGGCGAAAGCCTGCGCCGAACTGCTGGCCCGCGAATCAGCCTGCGACATCGCCACCCTGGTCGCGGCCGAGGCGGATGTCTCGGACCGGGCTAACCCCGATGTGGTCAAGGCGGTGCTGGCCCTGCCGGACGGCGGGACCAGCGGCCGCGCCCTCTATTTCACGCGCTCGACCCTCTACGGCGACGCTCCGATCTGGCGTCACGTCGGCATCTACGGCTATCGCCGCGAAGCCCTGGCGCGTTTCTGCGCCGCCCCGCCGTCGCCGCTGGAGAAGCGCGAAAAGCTGGAGCAGTTGCGCGCCCTGGAGATGGGTCTGCAGATCTGGGCCTCGGTGATCGACGAGGCGCCGCTGTCGGTGGACAATCCGGCGGACCTGGAGGCCGCGCGGGCGCTGGCCTGATCAGTCGTCCTCGCCCGGTTCGCCGTCGTCGGGGATGGCGGGCATCTCCACGGCTGGGGCCAGGGTGACGATCTCCTTGATCTCGGCGCCGGGGAAGGCCTGCATGATGGAGACGATGAAGGGGTCGGCCTCGACCGCCGCACGGCGGGCGATGCGGGCCTTCTTCTCGACCTCGATCAGGGTCTCGCCGCCGCCCTGACCGTTGGCGGCGATCAGCCAGGTGCGGCCGGTCCATTCCTTCAGCCGCCCGGCCAGACGCCGCGCCAGATCGTGGGGCGAGCCTTCGGCCGGCTCATAGGTGATGGCGCCGGGACGGAAGCTGACCACCCGGACGTAGCGCTCTACGTCCATCTGCAGGGTGATCTCGCGCTTCTCGCCGATCAGGGCGACCACGGCCTCGAAGCTCTGCGGGTCAGGCAGCGCAGGCGCCGCCATCGGGCGCGCTGCCAGCATGGCCGAGGCGCCGCCGCCTCCACCGCCTGAGCCGCCGCCGCGCGGACCGGCCCCGCCGCCTGGGACGCCGCCCGACTGGATCGCCTTCAGCGCCTCTTCCGGGCCGGGCAGGTCGGCGGCGTAGGCCAGACGCACGATGGCCATCTCCACCGCATCGGCCGGATTGGGCGCGCGCCGCACTTCGTCCAGCGCCTTCAGCAGCATCTGCCAGGTGCGCGACAGGGTTCCGGCCGAGATCGCCGCGCCCAGCGCCGCCAGCTTCTGCGCCTGATCGCCGGGCAGGCGGGTGGCGTTCGGTCCCAGCATCTTGGCGACCGAGGCCGCGTGGCAATGCTCCAGAAGGTCGTTGGCCACCTGCACCGGATCGGCGCCGTAGCCGTACAGGGTGCGGAAGGTCGTCAGGGCCTCGGCCGTCTTGCCCGCCATCGTCTGTTCGAACAGGGCGATGGTCTGGGTGCGGTCGGCCAGACCCAGCATGTCGCGCACCGTGGCCGTCTCGACCACCGCGCCGCGCTCGGCCTGAACCAGCGCCTGATCCAGCAGGCTGAGACCGTCGCGCACCGAACCTTCGGCCGCGCGCGAGATCAGCGCTAGCGCCTCCTGCTCGATCTTCATGCCTTCGCGGTCGGCGACGCGGCTCAGATGGCCGACCAGAACCTCCGGCTCGACCCGGCGCAGGTCGAAACGCTGGCAGCGGCTCAGGATCGTCACCGGCACCTTGCGGATCTCGGTGGTGGCGAAGATGAATTTGGCGTGGGGCGGCGGTTCTTCCAGCGTCTTCAGCAGGGCGTTGAACGCCTGCGTCGACAGCATGTGGACCTCGTCCAGCACATAGACCTTGTAGCGGGCCTCGACCGGCGCGTAGCGGACGCTTTCCAGGATGTCGCGGATGTCGTTGACGCCGGTGTGCGAGGCGGCGTCCATCTCCATCACGTCCATGTGCTGGCCCGCCATGATGGCGGCGTCGTGCCGCCCCGTGGGTGTCAGCGCCAGGGACGGCTTGTCGATGGTCTCGGTTTCATTATTCAGCGCGCGGGCCAGCAGGCGCGCAGTCGTCGTCTTGCCGACGCCCCGCACCCCGGTCAGCATGAAGGCGTGGGCGATGCGGCCGGTGGCGAAGGCGTTGGTCAGGGTGCGGACCATCGCTTCCTGACCGATCAGGTCTTCGAAGGCGCGCGGCCGGTATTTGCGGGCCAGGACGGTGTAGGCCTCGCCCTCGGCGGGCGGCGCTTCGAAAGCCTTGGGAGCGGGGACGGGCGCGGGCTCCGCCTTCGGTTCAGGCGCGGGTTCGGCCGCAGCGACGGGCGGCGGGGCGCCGAACATGTCGTCGGTGTTGGGGTCGCGCACCTCGACTTCGGGCGCGTTTTCCTCCCACGGAGGACCATCGAGACTGTGATCAGCGTCGCTCATGGCCCACTCTTAGCGCGAAGGAGCGCGCTCGCGCACCCCCTCGCGCCGCAGAGAGGCTTAGAGATCGGTGGGCAGTTGGCCGCCGTTGTCGCGGATCTTCTGAATCACCTGCTTGTGCAGCCAGATGTTCATGCTGGCGCTGTCCGACTTGTCGCCGGTGTAGCCCAGTTCGTCAGCCAGCTCCTTGCGCTCGGCGAGCGAGGATTCCAGGCCGATCAGCTTCATCAGGTCGACAATGGAGGTGCGCCAGTTCAGCTTTTGCGCGCGCTGCTCGTTCATGAAGTCGAGGATGCCGGCGACGTCGACCTCGGCGGCGGGCTGGGGCGCCACGGCGGCCAACTGCCCACCGATCTCTAAGCCTCTCTGCGGCGC
>NZ_FUIE01000026.1 GCF_900163625.1 Brevundimonas diminuta 3F5N | reverse complement strand
CCGATCCCTGCATCCCCTTACCCAAAGGATGCAGGAAAATGAGTATTGATAAGACCGCTCCGTCTGGAGCTTCGACCACCTCGACCCGCCTCGCGCAGGAGCAGACCCCAGCTCCCGCAACGACGACGGGATCAAGTCCTGCGACCGGCTCGCCGGATTCGTCGGGCATGGCCGCACACGATGCTCAGGCATCGATGCATGCGGCTGCCGTCATCTTCATGCAAGCCCAGACACTTGCTCTGGGCGCCTCCGCGCGGCCGGAGGTGCGGATCGCCCTAGCAGAAGGCCTCCTGGCCGAGCTCGCCCGCGCCTTGATGCGCGTGGCGCTGGGCTCTCAGACCTGCGCGCCCTCGGCGCTGCCGGAACCTGACCCTTGACGCCTCGCTGTGCAGGCGAAGCCCCGCCGGCAGTCGGCGGGGCGCCCCCTCCCCCACGTTCAGGTCATCGCCTGGACGCAGCCCTGTCACCCTCAGCCCGAGCCATCGTGGCTGGCCGCCTTTCCGCTGATCTGCGCCATCGCCCTAGCGCGTGCAGCGCCCGATCAGCGACCCTGCCCTTGTTTTTTCCCCACCGGAGCCAGACCTCTCATGCGTGCCGCCCTCTACACCCGCAGCGCCAGCGTTCCCCAACAATCCGCCGAGATCCTTGACCCGTTCATGGCGTGCCGGACCTTCGCCGAGCGCGAAGGCATCGACGTCGTCGCCGCCTTCGAAGATGCAGGAGCATCCGGCGTTTCCAGCGTCGATCGCTCCGGCTTCCTTGACCTGATGCAGGCCGCCAAAACCGGCGCGTTCGACGTTGTCATTTGCGAAGGACTGGATCGTCTGTCTCGATCCCAGGCGGACATCCTCGACATCTTCGAAGCCCTGCGCGTCCTTGACGTCTCAGTCGTCACTCTGGCGGACAACCGCGTCGACGGGATGCAGGTCTGCGAAAACGGAGCGTCGGACACCCCTCGGCTCAAGGCGATGCAGCGCAAGGCTATGACCGAACACCAGGGCGAAGAGACCAGCCCGTCCGCACCCGAGCCCGAGGCCGCGTAATGGCCAACGCCGCCCCTTCAACCGCAAACCGGCCCCTGATGCGGGCGGCCCTTTACGCCCGCTTCTCCAGCGATCTGCAGAAGCAGACCTCGATCGAGGATCAGTTTGTCGCCTGCCGCGCCTTCGCCGCCCGTCAGGGCATCGAGATCGTCGGCGCCTTCGAGGACGCCGGCATATCCGGCGCCTCGATCGCCAACCGCCCCGGCTTCCTGGCCATGGAACGCGCCGCCAAGGGCGGCGCATTCAACGTAGTGATCTGCGAAGCCCTGGACCGCCTGTCGCGGTCGCAGGCCGATATCGCCGCCATCTATGAAGACCTGCGGTTCAACGGCGTCGCCATACACACAATCTCGGAGGGCGCCGTCGATGAACTGCACGTCGGCCTCAAGGGCACGATGAACGCCCTCTTCCTCCAGGAGATCCGCCGAAAGACCCGGCGGGGCTTGGAAGGCGTGGTTCGCGATGGCCGCCACACCGGCGGACGGGTCTACGGTTACGCCATCCGCCGCGAGTTCGACGCCGCAGGTGAACCCATCAGAGGTCTTCGCGATATCGTCCCAGCCGAGGCCGAAGTCGTTGTGGAGATCTTTCGCAAGTACGCTGCGGGCGCCTCCCCACGCGCCATAGCGGCAGACATGAACGCGCGCGGCATTCCCAGCCCGCGAGGCAAGGCCTGGAACGCCTCAACCATCAACGGCAACGCCGAGCGTGGGAATGGCGTCATCCACAACGAGCTCTATCGCGGCTTCCTGGTGTTCGGTCGCCAGACTTGGCTGAAGGACCGCAGCACCGGCGCCCGCAGTGCGCGCAAAGGCGATCCCGCCGCCATTGTCCGCCAGGCAGTGCCCGATCTGAGGATCGTTCCCGAGGAACTCTGGCTCAGGGCCCGCACCCGCTACGAAGAAAATCGGCTAGGTCCGCAGAAGACATCGCCATTGGCATCGGTGCGCCCGAAGCATCTCCTCAGCGGCAAGCTGACCTGCGGCTGCTGCGGCGGCCCGATGATCCGCAGCGGATCCGAACAGAGATTCGTCTGTTCGTGGCGACGCGAGCGCGGCCCGACCGCTTGCGACAACGGGCGCGGGGTCAAGGGCGCCGACATCGCCGACCGGGTTCTGGCGGCCCTCAGGGATCGCCTGCTGGCGCCGGACATCGTCGCCTCCGCCATGGAGGAAGCGCGACTGGAGATGGAGAAACGTAATCGGGAGGTCCGAAGCCGGCGTGGCAAGCAGGAAGCCGATCTGGCCGAAGCCATACGCCGGTCGGAGCGCCTGATCGACCAGGTCGCCGACGGCGTCCTGAGCGGCGCGGCGATCAAAGACAAACTGGCCGCGCTCGAGGCCCAGCGCACGGCGCTGGAGGCGGAACTGGCGGCTGAGGAAGCCCCTTCGCCGGTGTCCCTGCATCCGGGGATCGCCGAGCACTATCGGCGCGTGGTGGGCGACCTCGCCCAGGCGCTTCACCGCAGCGACAGCGAAGCGGCGGCCGAGGCGCGCGACTTGGTGCGCCGGCTGATCGAGACGGTCGTGGTCACGCCGCTGCCGGAGCGGGGCCAGTATGGACTAACCGTCAAAGGACAAATCGCCGCCCTGGTAGGCCAGGACGGCGATTGTACTATTGTAGTGGGTGCGGGAGTAGGATTTGAACCTACGACCTTCAGGTTATGAGCCTGACGAGC
>NZ_FUIE01000001.1 GCF_900163625.1 Brevundimonas diminuta 3F5N | reverse complement strand
AGCGTCGCCTATTCGATTACCGGCATGCCCTTGAAGATCGCCGGCGAGGGCGGCGCTGGCGGAGCGGATGAAGGCGCTGTCGGCGCGGGATCTGATGGTGGTGCTGGCGGCGCTGCTGCGCGGCGGGGGGGAGACGGCGTTGGCGGATGGGCTAGCGAGCGCGTCGGTCGATCCGCGCGAGGCGGCGGAGGCGGTGGCGAAGGCCTTTGCGGCGGCCGCCTGATGACCCCTTGGGTGGACATGATGCAGGCGGCGGCGCGGATGGGCGTGGGGCCGGAAGGCTTCTGGCGGCTGTCGTTGAGGGAATGGCGGATGCTGACGGCGGGGCCGGTTCAGGCGGCGCCGCTGGGGCGCGGGGAACTGGAGCGAATGAGGGAGATGTGGCCGGATGACTGATGGTTTCAGGCCGGACGGGATCGACGCCGTGCCGGTGAGGGCGGCTGAGGCCGCGGCGGCGCTGGAGGCGCTGAAGGAGCCGGCGGAACGGGCGGCGGCCTCGATCGAGGATGCGTTCGGGCGCGCGGGGGCGAGCCTGACGCGGTCGCTGACGCGGGCGGCGGCGGACGGGGAGGTGACGCTGGCCGAGCTGGCGCGTGCGGTGCTGAACGCGGTCAATGCGGCGGCGGGTGCGCGCGGCGGCGGACTGTCGGGCGCCATAGCGGCGGCGCTGGGGGGCTTTGGCGGTGCGCGGGCGGACGGCGGGCCGGTGCTGGGCGGCGGGGCCTATCTGGTCGGAGAGCGCGGGCCGGAAGTGTTCCGTCCGGCAGGTGCGGGGACGATCGAGCCGACGAACGGGCGCTTTGGTTCGGGGGCGGGGGTGACGGTCAACGTCACGGTGGACGGCGGGGCCGAAGGGCTGCTGCGTTCGGAGACGCAGATCGCCCGGATGCTGGCGCGGGCGGCGGCCCTGGGCGCGCGCTGAAGCAGCGAGGCGCCGTGCGCCGAGCGATAGCGCAGACAAGCTGCGCTGAAGCAATGAGGCGCCGGCGCGCCAAGCGATAGCGCAACAAAAAAGGGCGCTCCGGAGAGCGCCCTTTAGAGCTTATTCGCCCTTGGGGTTCGGGCCGTATTTGTTGTCGCCGGGCTGGCTGTCGGTGATGCCGATCCAGAGCCAGAAGCCGACAGCCACCAGCCAGGTCAGGCTGAGGATGCCTAGGGCGGGGCCGAAGGTGCTGAGGATGACGGCGGGATCTTCGTTCTCCAGAGCCTGGGCGTTCATGAGGGCCGAAACGCCGATCGACATGAAGGCGAAGACCCAGCCGCCGATCATGACGACGTAGGGGATGGCGATGAGCCAACCCGCCTTGCCCATGTCGTGCAGGCGCTTCACGCCGATGGCGAGGTGCGGCCACAGCAGGGCGAGGCCCAGCAGGTTCAGGAACGGGATGAAGTTCAGGACCAGGCCCACGCCGAACAGGATCAGCCAGCTGATCCAGAAATGCTGGCGGCGCAGGCGGCCGTTGAAGGAAAAGAGAGCCGTGGCGAAGTCATAGGCGCCGAGCGGGGCGCCGCCCGTCGATGAGGCGGCGGCCTGGCCGAAGGCGGCGGCGGGAGCGGTGGAGGCCAGGATCATGACCTGCGTGGCCTCCATGCCTTCCGGCACGAAGTCGACGCGGGCGCCGACGGCGACGGTTCCGCCAGCCTGGACGTCCGCGCGGGTGAAGCCGTAGCGGATGCTGTCGTCGCCGCTGATCAGGCCCGCGCCCGAGGTGTCGTCATAGCTGAGAATTTCGCCGCGCACGCGGATCTCCTGTCGTTGAACGGCTTCGCCGTGATGTGGCGAAAGCATGGCTGAGCCTGGCCGTTCGGACAACCCGAAGACTGCCGTCAGGTGAAGTTTTTCGCGAGACGTTCGCAACCTGTCCCGCGACGGGACGCAATCCAGGTAATTTGAGCGAGGACGCATGGCCTTTCATGAGGTGCGCCTGCCTGCGCGGCTGGCGTTCGGTTCGACCGGCGGGGTCGAGCGGAGGACGGAGACCACGACGCTGGCCTCGGGGTTCGAGCGGCGCTCGACGCCGTGGGCGGACGGGCGCAGGCGGTATCTGATCGGGGCGGGGTTGCGGTCGCTGGACGACATGGCGGCGCTGACCGAGTTTTTTGAGGCGCGGCGCGGGCGGCTGCACGGGTTCCGGTTTCGCGACTTTGCGGACTTCAGGAGCGGGGCGCCGGGGGCGGCCGTGACGCCGCTGGATCAGGCGATCGGGACGGGGGACGGGCAGACGCGCGTGTTCCAACTGAGCAAGGCTTACGGCGATCATCGGCGGATCATCGCCAAGCCGGTCGAAGGGTCGGTGCGGGTGGCCGTAGGGGGCGTGGAGACGGCGGCCTTTAATCTGGATGCGGTCACAGGGCGGGTGACGTTGGCGACGGCGCCGCCGCAGGGCGCGGCGGTGAGCGCGGGCTTCGCCTTTGACGTGCCGGTGCGGTTCGACGCGGACCGGATGGAGGTGACGCTGGAGAGCTTCGGCGCCGGGCGGATGGTCGCCATGCCTCTGATCGAAGTGCGGGTCTGAGCCATGCGGAATGTTCCAAGCGAACTGGCCGCCCGCATCGAGAGCGGGGCGGCGACGCTGTGCCATGTCTGGCTGCTGAGGCGGACGGACGGGCAGGCGATGGGCTTCACCGACCATGACCGCGATCTGGAGGTCGAGGGCGTGGCGTGCCGGGCGGCCAGCGGCTGGACCGGCGGGGCGGGCGACGGCGAGGTCGGACTGGCGGCGGGGTCGCTGTCGGCGTCTGGCGGGCTGGATGATGCGGCGATCACCGAAGAGGACATAGCGGCGGGGCGGTATGACACCGCCGAGGTCGAGCTGTGGCGCGTGGACTGGATGCGGCCGGACCTGAGGGTGCGGCTGTGGAAGGGGCGGCTGGCGCGGATCCGGAGGGAGAACGGGCGCTTCGTCGCCGATCTGGACGGGCCGATGGCGGCGCTGGAACGGGTGGTCGGGCGGACCTACAGCCGGGGCTGCGACGCGGTGTTGGGCGATGGGCGCTGCAGGCTGGATGCGGCGGCGGTCGCGGGGCGGGTTTGCGACAAGCGGTGGGCGACCTGCGTGGGAGTGTTCGGCAATGGGGTTAATTTTCAGGGCTTTCCGGACATTCCGGGCGAGGACTTCCTGACGGCGCGGCCGGCAGCGGGACGCAATGACGGCCGGAGCCGTAGGCGATGAGGGAGATCAGCGCCAACCTTTCCCTCCCCGTTCCGGGGAGGGTGGCTGAGGCGAAGCCGAAGCCGGGTGGGGGCGGCGAGGCTGATCAGACGCAGAGGTTGGATCGCCTGGCCCTCCCCACCCGGTCGCTTCCGGCATTGGGTAGCAAGCGCACCTACCCAAGCTTATGATTTTCAATGATTTTTGGTAGATTGTCCCTGTAGCCGACGTTTTGTGGGAAGCGTCAGGCCACCATGCTCTTGATCCCAGAGCGTGCCGCCCGCGACAGGAGATATGCCGATAAGACAAGGACTCGTGCCGAAAGGCGCTGATAATCCGTTGGCGTTGCATGCGCTCGTCCGCAAATACGCAGAGATCGCCAGCCAAGCCGATCAGGCCCGATCAACCGTTCAGAAATTGACGGATGACCTGGCGCATATTGAAGCCGCTATTCGGCTTCTCGACGCTTCGATCGACATCAGCGCAATCCGCCCTAGTCGCCCATCATTCAAACGCTCGCAGAAAGGCGAGGTTACCAACATCCTCTTGGATGTGCTGCGGGAGGCGGGTGAACCGCTACCGCCCCGAACGATCACAGAACGCGTCATGAAGCGGCGCGGCATGCGCGTCGAAGATGTGGTGCAACTCGACGTCATGCTGAAACGCGTGCGCGCATGTCTGCGGAATCAACGAAATCAGGGCGTGCTGCATCCTGTCGGAAAGGACGGGTTCGCCCAACTATGGGATGTTGTTCAATGACCAACCCGTGCCTCTATCCCTTGGTTTTGACCAAGGGAGATGACCTGCTGGAAATCACGCGCGACCCTGTTGGCGGTGCCGACTTCGTCGGACTTCATAATGGTCGCCCTGTCGCTCGCGGCAGTGAAAAGGCGTTCGTGCTGCGTGCGCTGGTTAGTTGCGGCTGATCTTGTTAGCGTCGCCTATTCGATTACCGGCATGCCCTTGAAGATCGCCGGCGAGGGCGGCGGGCCGTCGGTCCAGTGCCAGGTCTCGCGGGTGCGCATGAGCTCCTGCGTGACCTGGGCGGGGACGGCCGGGATGTCGACCGGCGTGGGGGCATAGGTGCCCGACGGCGCCAGGTTCAGTCGGAACCGATGAGGGAAGCCGCCGAAGCGCACTTCGATCACCATGTCGCGGACCATGCCGTCAGGGATGACAATCTGCTCCGCCAGGATGGCGCCGCCATGCGCCGTGCCGGGGTCGATGGTCGTCGTCTCCAGCATGGTTCGTCCCAGGGTGGAGATGGTTTGGCGAAGGCGCCGCTGGATGTGGTCGTGCGACGCCTGCAACTGCCCCGAGGCGCTGCGGTAGGCGATGTCGTGGCGGCGCGGATGGTCTTCCATTTCCTGAAGGGTGAGGAAGTACTCCACCGCCGCGTCGGCCCAGGCCAGGTTCATCTCACGCTGCGCGGTCGTGCGCGCCGTGTGGCGCAGGTAGTCGAAATCCTCGACGCGGTAGGGCTGCCCATCCAGATAGAGGCGCACATCCTCCGAGCCGATGTTGATCGGATAGCCCGAGGTGTTGAAGGCGGCGATCGAGAAGAAGAACTTCTGGGTGTCGTTGTAGCGGACCGGCAGCAGCATGATCGCGCCGGACGGTCCGTTCGACACCATCAGGGCGTTGCCGCGCGAGAAGCGCACGCCCACGCCGTGGTCGGCCGTCGGGATCATCCGCACTTCTGCTGGCGGCGTGGTGGCGCAGCCGGCCAGAGCGACCATGGCAGCGACGACAGCAGCCTTAGGAAACATCGACTTCATCCCCACGATCGTCCCCCTCCGTCAGAACTGAACCGGCGTGCCGGCGATGCGGCCGCAGAACTGGTTCCAGGCGCCTTCGAAGTAGGCGGCGTTCAGTTCCTCGCCGCCGTCGATCAAGGCCGAGGCGTCGCCTGCGCGATCCACGCCGGCCTCGAACCGTTGAAAGCCCGACATGCCGCCATAGGCGTTTCGGCCATTCATCTCACCGCAGAACATGGTCGAGCCGTTGGAGTGCTCGATGCGGCGCACGTTCCGAAACTGGGCGGACGACGGATCGCGGAGTTTGTCCGTGACCGCCTGACGCGCGGCGGCGCGAATACGCGTCGGCGTCCAGTTCACGGGCGGCGTGCGGGCGCGCTGGGCTTCGACGCAAGCCGCATAGGCGCCGCTGGCGATGTTCCGCATCCGCGCCATGACCGCATTGGGGCTGCCGGGCGGGTAGCCGCCATTCGTCGAGCAGGCGTCGGCTTGCGCAGATGCGGGCCCTGCGGCGGTCAAACTCAACGTCAGCATGGCTCCAGCCAGCAGAATGCCCTTGGTCACGATATGTCTCCCTATCAATAGGCAACATAGTGCCTATGAAGAGTTGCCAGAAAGTTAGGCAAGATAGTTCCTAGAGCTTGAGCGGTGTCGCAGTCCCCATGCGCCCATGCGATGGGAGGACCGAGTCGGCGCCAATGTGAGGCGATTGAGGCGAGCGAAAGGGCTCAGCCAAGAGGCGCTTGCGCATGAAGCGGGTATGGCGATGCGCTATCTCGCAGGCATTGAGCGCGGCGAGGAGAACCCCTCGTTGGCTTTCTTGGTGAAGTTGGCGGAAGCGCTAGAGATTCATCCTGCGCAATTGTTCGATTGAACAGCGGCGTTTGACACAATGCGGCGGTTCGGAATGTCTGCTTTTGAATGACGTCTGCGGGAGAGGTCACCCGGCTGCGGATACGCGGCATGTCTAGCCGGTCGGTGAGAAGCTGGTGGGTTTCCACAGCGGACCTGCGCCTCCGGTCGAGCGACCCATAGTGACGTAGGCGCCGGATACCCATCTGATCTCTTCGACCCGGCCCGACCTTGGTGTGGCTGCGGGCGTGGGAGGAGGGTCTTGGTCTATGGACTTGCAGCCGGACGAACTGCATCTAATCGACGCCGAGCTCTGGGCGCGGACGCGGAGCGGCGCGCGCGCCGGCAGGGGCTTCCGGTATCAGGATGCGGTTGCGGCCTGGCTGGCCGCGGAGGCCTGGTCCGGCAGCGCGGCGTGGGTCACGGTCGTCCCGGAAGGCGTCGATGACGTCACGCTGCATGGCGAGGACCTCGAACTCAGGATCCAGATCAAATCCCGGCACGATCCCAGAGGTCTGTTCAGCACGGTAGAGATCGCCGGATACGTCGCAAAGGCGGCGGTCGATCTCCCCGAAGGATGGATCGATGACCCCAGATACCGGATCGCGGTCGTCCTTGAGCGACCGCCCGCCGACCTCATGGAGACCGGTTTTCTCAATAGCCTCGCATCCGCGGGTCAGCGGGTGGATGCCTTGACCGAGGCGCTGAGCGCCCAGCTTCCTGACGGCTTCGATCTGGACGCGCTGATGGACCGGGTCAGCGTGGTCGTCGAACCCGAGCCGCTCACGCATTGCGCCGAGGCCCTCGCCCCTTCAGACGTTGATCCGGCGGCCCGGACGCTGGTCGCCCAGATGCTGCGGGACATCGCAGGCGATCACGCGGATCGGAACTATCGGGCTTCACCTCCTGCAATCTTCACCCTCGGTCGATCGACTGTGCAGGAGCGGCTCGACCATGCCACCGGCCTGATCGATCCGGCTGGATATCTGGACCTGACTGCGGGACTGGCCGACATCGCGGATTTCGCGGCGACGATGCCGACCGAGGGCTTCTATTCCGGCGTCAACACAGCACCCGGCCACGTTGGCGCGGGCCTCGTGTTCGATCGACCCGAGGCCGTCGCCGAAGTACTCGAGGCGCTTGAGAGCCGGAGGGCTGCCCTGGTCGTCGGACCGTCGGGCGCTGGCAAGTCAGCGCTCGCGTGGCTTGCCGCCTACCACTCTCGCCATACGGTCCGCTGGTATAGGCTAAGGAGTCTGAGGCAGGGCGACGTGGGGCGGATTGCGGCTCTGGCCAGACGCCTCGAGGCCACGACCGAGCGTCCGGTCGGCTTCGTTCTCGACGATGCTGGCCGTGACACGACCGATGGCTGGGATGATTTGATCAAGGAGGTCGAACAGACTCCCGGTCTGCTCGCTCTGGCTACGGTTCGCGAAGAGGACCTGTTCCTGTTGGCGACCGCGACTCGGACCCGCGCCATCCGTCCGACCCTCAACGAGGATCTGGCGGCGCGGCTCTGGGCGGCGCTGAATGCGCAGGGCTCGGTAGAGTTCGCCCACTGGCGAGAGCCTTTCGAACGAAGCGAAGGGCTGCTGCTCGAGTACGTCCATCTGCTCACAGCGGGCCAACGTCTCGCCGAAACGATCCGGGAGCAGGTGCGGCGCCGTCTCGCCGAAGGCCGTAGCGCCGAGCTGCGTGTGCTCCGCGCGGTCGCCTGCGCCTCTGCCCACGGCGGCGCGGTGGACCCGATCCGCCTCCGTGGGCGCGAAAATCTCGATGAGATCGCCTTCGCCCAGGCCATGCAGAGGCTGGTCGATGAGCATACCATCCGGGTACGTCCGGATGGGTCCATCGCGGGTCTTCACGAGATTCGGTCGCAACACTTGGACGAGGCGGTGCGATCCCTGCTCGGCGAAACGTCGGAGGTTGCGATCGCCGCAGCGCTCGCGACGCTCAGCCCCGCCAGTCTGGCCGCTTTCATTCCGAGTGTGCTGCGGCGCTGGCCGGAGGCCGAGGCAGTGTTGATGGACGGCCTGGTCGAGCGCCTTGAAGACGCGGATGCCGCGACCTGGATCGGCGCGTTCCATGGCCTCGGTCTGGCGACGGCGGACGATGTGGCCACGCGTTGGCTGGACATTTCCAGGGAAGCCGAACTCGATGATCGCAGCGCGGACACCCTGTTCATGCTGGCGTCGATGAACTCCCAGTTCGAGGACGATCCCATCTTCGCGAACTTCAACCGAGCGCGGGCCGCTTTCGTCACGCTCACGGTTCCGGATCGACGACGCGCGCTGCTCGACCGCCTTGAGGACGGCGTGTCGCCGCCTGAACTGGACTGGACCGAAGCCAATGCCCTAGCCGCCGTGCTGCTGCCCCTTCACGGTGCGCCCGAGCCGCCGACCATAACGCTCGTTCCTCCGGAGCTCGATGATCCCGACCTAGGCTCGCTGATACCGCTCCTAGAGACGGCGCGGATGCGTGGCGTTGAACCGGCGCAGACCCTCGTCGACGCTGCAGGCGGGACCGACCATTTGCTGGACCGTCTCTGTGCCGAGACGGCGTGGGCGACGCCTCCGACCTGCGGAGAGTTCGAAGGGCAAGCCGCGGTGTTCTCGAACCTGAAGTTCGTTCACCCGGAGGTGCAGCCTGACATCCACGCTGCTGCGGTCGCCTACTGCCGCAAACTGGCGGCTGTGGCCCCCGGAGCCGAACGGATTGTCTGCGACGCCGTGTGGGCGGACGGTCAGCCTGCCGGAATGGGCGATCACACGATGGCAACGCTCAGGCTCGTCCGAAGGGCGGTGATACCGGACGCCGCCGTCGCCTGGAACCGGGCGCAGTCCCGCGCCATCAGCCGGCTGGTCGCAACGGGCACGGCGACGGGGCGCGTCACCTTCCTGGCGTCGGCTATTCGGGAGGTTGCGGGCTGGGTCGAGCAGGCGGGCGACTTCTACTGCCGGCAAACCCGGCCTGACGCGCGCTGGCTGGCTCTCCTCCAGGTCCGCAAACTGCTGACCACCTTTGTCAGTCCGCCGCCCGTCGACAATGTTCAAGGCGGACCGCTCGCCGCCGGCGCCATGGCAGGTCACGATCATTTGCATGGGTTCGTCACCGGGCTCGAGCGACTGATGACGGAGCTGACGGACGGGATCAGCGACAAGCCCAATCTCATCGCCGTGCGGACCGTCGATCTGGCGCGCGAGGCGCTGAAGCTCCAGGATCCGACCGTCTGGCGCAACACCGGAGAGCCCCCGATCGAGCCACTTAAGGTGTTGGAGGCGACGCTGTGGAATATCCGTGCCGTCCTGGGCGACGCCGTGAACGACCCCTCGTCTCGACAAACGGCCGCGCTCCAGTTCGGCACGATGAGCCGCCGTCACAGCGTCCTGCAACGGGCCGCCGACCGGGCGCGGACGCGTGCCGAGCGAAGGACGGAACAGACCAGCGAATCCATCCGGGTCGCGCTGGCCACGCGCGGGGTGACCGCGACGGTCATTTCGCGGCCGGCCGAGAGGGCGCGCGGCTGGCAATGGCCCGAAGTGGAGTATGCGGCGCTTGTCCCGATGGAGACAGTGTTCGACCTGTTTCCGCTCGAGCCGGTTCTCGGGGAGTGCGGCCTTGCCCTCGAGTTGGACGGCTCCCTGAGTCTCGCGCCGGTGGTGCAGGGGCATGTGGCGCCCGTCGGGTTCGTCTACATCCGCTCAGTCCTCCCCCTCACAGCCTTCCTGCAGGACTGGAAGGACCATTTGCCGTTCCCGCCTCTGCCGGAAAGCGAGGCCCGGCAGCGTTTCGAGCGCGGCATCGACGCGGCCTTCGCCCTGTCGTTCATGAGCCGACAGCGTGACGGAGAACTCAATGAAGAGGAGGAGGCCTTCTTCAATGTGATGGCCGACCGATTGACCGCCGACCTCGACACCCTCGTCCCCTTCCTCGGCGACAATCCTGATCCGATGGTGGGCGATGCCGCGATGTTTCTGTGCGAGGCGGCGCAGCGGGTCGCCACTGAAGGCTCCGACCAGACGATCTCTCCGACCTTGGCGGAGGATTACATCGGTATGGTTAGAGGCGTCGTGACGCCGTTTGCCGAAGGTCTCATCCTGTCCCGACTGGGCCTGATCGATCACGAGGCGACCGAGGCCGCTGCAGCGTGTCTCGACGACGGTGAGGTGAAATGACAATCACTGGATCGAGATTGGCTTCAACTTTCGCATTTCAATCTGGAGTGTGGCGCAACTTGGTGCGAGATTTACCGTCAAGGTTGAGTCGGGGTCCGGAAAATGTGTCCAGCGCCGAATCACCAAGGGGGGCACAGGTTGAGCGTCAGCGTCCACAATCCCGATCAGTATATGGCCGCCTTACGCACCCTGATTGCGCAGAGCCGCAAAAGGATCGCCGTACTTGTCGGGGCGGGCGCGCCAGCGGGAATGTGCCGGGCTGACGGCTCGAAGCCGCTTATTCCGGCCGTGGCCGGCCTGACGACCCAAGTCCTCAACACCCTCGGTCCGAAATACGCGGCGCAAATCGAAGGATTGAAGGTTGACCTGACTACCCACGATATCGAGACTCTGCTGTCTCGCATCCGGTCCCTGTCGACCGTCATCGGCTCCACCCAGGTGCATGGTCTGGACGCCGACGGTTACCGGGAGATGGCCGAATCCATCTGCGCCGAGATCGGCAAAATCGTGGATGTGCGGCTTCCCCCGGACGTCTCACCCTACACTGAATTGGTGAGCTGGATCACCGGCGCATCGCGCGCCCATCCGGTCGAGGTCTTCACCACGAACTACGACCTTCTGTTCGAGGAGGCCTTCGAACGCGCCCAGGCGCCGTATTTCGACGGCTTCTCCGGATCCCGCGAAGCCTTCTTCGATCCTGCCTCGGTGTCCGAGGACAGTCTGTCGCCACGCTGGAGCAAGCTCTGGAAACTGCATGGGTCGCTGGGATGGCGGGCCAACGGGCGAGGAGAGGTCATCCGGACCGGTCAACCCAATGCGACCCACCTGATCTTCCCCGAACATCTGAAATACGACCAGACCCAGAAGGCACCTTATGCGGCGCTGCTCGACCGTCTGCGGGCGTTCCTGGCAACCGAAGACACCCTTTTGGTGTCGGTCGGCTTCTCTTATGCGGACGCCCACATCACCGCCCGGATCAGCGAAGCGCTCGCCGCCAATCCGGCCTCCAGCGTGTTTGCCTTTCAGTACCAGACCCTCGACAAGGAGGTCTGCGCAGTCGATCTCGCGACGAAACGCTCGAACTTCAGTGTCTATGCGCGGGACAAGGCCGTCATCAACGGAGTGGCCGCGCCTTGGTCGGCGCCGGGGGATCTGCCGACAAAGGACTGGGGGCCGATCCGCAAGAGTTACTGGGCATCGAGCGCCGAGGGGGAGCCGCCCGAGTTCCAGCTGGGGGCCATCGACGCCTTCGCCCGTTTCTTCGCCAACTCCAGGTCTCCGCAGGCCTTCGATCCGGCGCCGGCGGTCGCGCTTGCGCCGGCACCTGCCGCGTGACCGCGCCGACATTCCTCGGCCGGGTCGGAAACGTCGCTGGCTCCACCGTCAGCGTGCGGCAATCGGAGTCGGTCGCCTCCGGCATCTCCATTATCGGCGGACGCAGCTATCGCGTGGGTCAGGTTGGCAGTTTCGTGAGGATCCCCCAAGGGTATCACGACCTCTACGGCGTCATTTCGGAGGTCGGAGCCGAGGCGACGCCCGGGACTCTCGTGGACGCCCGGCAGCGGGGGGAAAGCTGGATGACGGTCCAGCTGGTCGGCGAAATCGTCGAGACCAGTTTCGAGCGCGGCATCAGCCAGTATCCGGGCATCAACGACGAGGTCCATCTGGTCACCGAGGACGATCTCGGGCGGATCTACGGCCTCGATGACATGGGACAGATCGTGATCGGCCGGCTGGCGGGAGCCGAAAGCATCCCGGTCAGGATCGATCTGGACAAGCTGGTCACACGACACAGCGCCGTTTTGGGCTCGACCGGGTCCGGCAAGTCCACGACCGTGGCCAGCTTGCTTCGATCGATCTGCAAATCCGGCGGACGCAACGAGAGCCCCGGTGCCCGCATTCTCCTGCTCGATATCCACGGCGAGTACGGCGACGCGCTCAAGTCGATCGCGACCGTGTTCCGTATCAATCCGACCGAGGCGGATGACCGGCCGCTTCACGTCCCTTACTGGGCGCTGGACACCGCCCAGCTGATTGAATTCCTGTTGGGCAAGGTGTCGGAGAGCGCTCACACAGGCATACTTGACCGGATCCAAGAGGCCAAGCTGGCGGTCGCCCCTGGTGTCGCAGGCGTAGATGTCAATGCGCTGACGGCCAACACGCCCCTGCCGTTCAGCCTGAAGCAGCTTTGGTTTGATCTCGTCGATCCGGAATACAGGACCTGGTCAGACGCGGCGCGCACCGTGCCGGCGTTGGAGGCGGAGGGGGATGCGGAAGCCCTCCGCATGCCGAAGTATGAACCGGCAGGGGCCGGGTCAGCCCTGCCTCACCAGAACACGGTCGGTGTCTTCGGCCTCCGCCGCCAACTGAACCAGATGCGATCGCGTTTGCTTGATCACCAGTACGACTTCATGCTGCATCCGGGCGAATGGGAGCCCGACCTGAAGGGCAAGCCTGCGAAGGAACTGCCGGATCTCTTGGCTGGCTGGTTCGGTCACCCCAAGGCCATCACCGTTCTCGACCTGTCCGGTGTTCCGAGCGACGTCCTGATCCACCTGATCGGCGGGATTCTCAACATCACCTACGAAGCGATGTTCTGGGGGCGCTCGCTTCCCGAAGGCGGGCGGGCCCGTCCAAGCCTGATCGTCATGGAAGAGGCCCACCGCTACCTCGGCAAGGATACCAACAATCCGGCGCGCGACATGGTGCAGCGGGTCGTCAAGGAGGGCCGGAAGTTCGGCGTCGGCGCCATGATCGTCAGTCAGCGACCCTCGGAGATCGACGAGACCATCCTTTCTCAGTGCGGATCGCTGATGGCGCTGCGACTGTCCAACAGCGCGGACCAGAGCAAGGTCAAGGCCGCCCTGCCGGACAGCCTCGGGGGACTGGTCGACACCCTCCCGGTCCTGAGGACCGGTGAGGCGATCATCATGGGAGAGGCGGCGCGCCTGCCGATCCGCTGCCGGATCAATCTTCCACCGGAGAACGAGCGGCCCAACAGCGCCGATCCCGATGTCGCCGAGGCCTGGGCCAGACCCAGGGAAGACGAGGATTACGAACGACTGGCCGCCGCCTGGCGGTCGCAAAACCCGAATTGGTCGAAACCGAAAATCCAGAAAGTGAAGCCATGATCCGCCAACCCGTCAGCTCCAGCAATATCGCGTCCATCGGCTACGATGCCGCCCTTCAGATCCTCGAGGTCGAGTTCCTCAATGGGTCCGTCTATCATTATCTGAATGTACCGGAGGCAGAGTACGACGCCCTGATGGCCGCCGGGTCCCACGGAACCTACCTGAACGCCTACATCAAGCCTCGCTACCCGTATCAGAAGCAGTGAGGCTGCGGGTCTTGATGGCCGCCCAAGTGGCGGTTTAGGACAGAAGCCTCATGGTCAAGATCGTCCACACTGCGGACTGGCAGCTCGGGAAACCCTTCGGCGGGTTTCCGGAGGATGTCCGGTCCGCGTTGACGGAAGCGCGTTTCGAGGTGATCGACCGGATCGCGGCGGTCGCGCTGGCCCACCAGGCCTTACACGTCGTGGTGGCCGGGGATGTGTTCGACAACATCGACCCGGGAGACCGCGTCCTCGGCCAGGCGCTGTCCAGAATGGATCAGGCGCCTGTGACCTGGTGGCTGATGCCGGGCAACCACGATCACGCCCGGGCCGCCGGCCTGTGGACGCGCGTGCGCGCCAGGGCGCCCGACAAAGTCCGGATTTTGGACACGCCCGTGGCAACGATGCTGGAAGAGGGAGCCTGGCTGCTGCCCGCCCCGCTGGACCACAGGCGAAACCGTGACGATCCCACGGCGGGCTTCGGCGAAATGGCCACGCCGCCGGGCGCGACGCGGATCGGGCTGGCCCACGGCTCCATCACGGAGTTCGGCGGGTCGAACGACTCCTCCAACCTGATCTCCCCCGATCGCGCCCGGACGGCGGGGCTGGACTATCTCGCTCTTGGGGACTGGCACGGGCATTTAGAGATCAACGCCCACACCGCCTACAGCGGCACGCCGGAGGTGGACCGCTTCGGTCGCGACGAGGCCGGCAGCGTCATCGTCGCCGACGTCCGGCTCGGCGCGCCGCCCAGGTTGGAGCGTGTCGAGACCGGCCGGTTCCGGTGGCTGACCCGGCATTGGGAGCTCTCCGACGCGAAGGATTTCGAGCACCAACTCGACGCGTTTCGCGCATCCTGCAAGCCCGCCCGAACCCTGCTCAAACTGACCGTCGCGGGGGCTGTTTCCCTGGCCGCGCGGGTGGCGGTGCTCGAGCGGCTGGAACAGGATGTGGCGCACGCCCTTCGCTGGCTGGAGGCGAGAAGCGAGGATCTGCTCGCCAGCCCCACGGACGACGACCTATCCAATATCGATGTGCAGGGCGTCCTGGCGCTCGTCGCCGAACGCCTGCTGGCCTCCTCCCGGTCGGGAGAGGTGAGCGCCCATACGGCCAGGGCCGCGCTTGAACGGCTCTACATCGAGGCTTTGCGGGTCGGTGACGAGGCGTCGTCATGAAGGTTCGCAAACTCACGCTCGCCAACTTTCGCAAGTTCCGCAAACCCGTGACGATCTCCGGGTTCAGCAACGGGCTGAACATCGTGGTCGAGCCGAATGAGACGGGCAAATCCACGCTTCTGGAGGCGCTTCGCGCGGCCTTCTTCGTGCGTCACTCCGCCAAGAGCGAGCTTGTACGGTCCTTCTGTCCCTTCGGCGACGATGTCGCGCCGCGTGTCGCGGTGGAGTTCGAGATCAATCAACAGCGCTGGCGGCTGGAGAAGCAGTTTCTCAAGGCACCTTCGGTCTTGCTGGAGGGGCCGGAAGGGCGGCTCGAGAGCGACGCGGCCGAAGAGCGACTGCAGGATCTGCTCGGCTTCGAGAAAGGCAACAATCGAGGGAGCGATCCCGAAACGCGCGGCGTTCTCGGTCTGCTTTGGGTCGAACAGGCCACGGCCCTGTCGGTCGCTGCGCCGGGCCAATTGGTTCGGGAAAGTGTGCGCGAAGCGCTCGAGGCCGAGGTCGGCGTCGTCCTGGGCGGGCGTCGGTTCGATTTGGTCAAGGCGCGCGTCGAGGAGGCCTATGCCGAGTACCGGACGAGCCGGGCCGGCAAGTCCACGGGCCGGCTCGCGGCGGCCGAGGCCGAGGTGGAGGCGACCCGCTCAAGGCGCGACGAAGCCGCCGCGAAGCTGGCGGCCTATCAGGGCGCTCTCGCTGGCCTCGAGGAGGCGCGCGCGCGCCGGCGGCTGCTCGATCGGGATCTCGCGGATCCGGAAATCGCCGAACGGCTGCGCCGGCTTCACGATGACAAGAAGGCGGCGGACAACAGCCAGCTGAGGCTATCAACCGCCGAAGCGCGTTTCGGCGAGACGGCGGCGGCCGTGCTGAACCTCGAACAGCGCCTGCTGCGCCATCGCTCGGCGATCAAGGAGGTTGTGGACCTGTCTGAAGCCCTCGCCAAGTCCGAACTCACCCAATCCGAGGAAGAGGTCGGGTTCGCGGCGGCGCTGAAAGCCCTGGATGCGAACCGTGACCACCTCGCCGAAGCCCGAGAGCGTCTGGGAGTGGCAGACAAGGCCCTGATCGAGGCCAGGTCGTATTTCGCGGAGCGCGAAAAACAAGGCGCCGTGGAGCGCATCCGGGCCCAGCACGCGGAAATCCGCCGACTCGAGGAAGTGATCGCGCAGCGCGACGAGACGGCGAGGCTTCATATCGACGCAGCAGATCTCCAGGCCTTGGACGCGCTCGACCTGAAGGTCACCGAGGCGCGGATCGCCTTCGAACTGGGCGCAGTGGCGGTCGAGATCGAACTCCTGTCGGACGTGGCGTTGACGGTGGATGGTCGGGCCGCCGAACCGGGACGGCGCGACCTCGTTCGTCCGACAGAATTCCTTGTGGGGAAGGCGGCAAGGGTCGTGGTGACGCCGCCCGGGGCGACGGGGCTGGCCGCCGAATCCGAACTGAAATCCGCCGAAGCTGCGTTGGCGAGCGCCCTGGTGCCGCTAGGATCGGAGACCGTGGCCGCCGCGCGGGCGCGCGCCGAACGCGCTGCCAATGCGATCGAGGAGATCGCCTCACTCAGGCAACAGATAGAGCGGCTTTGCCCGGGCGAGCCGGTTTTGGGGCTGGCGCCCGGCTCGGCGGCGCTGAAGGCTCTGCTGATCGATCTGGGCGATGTGGCCGATACGGCGCCCGACGGCCCGGCCGTCGAGTTGGCGGCGCTCGAGGCGGCGCTTCAATCGGCGCGTGAAGAGGAACAGACGGCCCGGGCGCGTCTGGAGGCCCAGCAGGCCGTCGCGCACGAGCATGACAAGACCCTGGCCCGCCTTGGAGCCGAGCGCGCCGACCTGGCGCGTGGCCTGGGGCAGGCCCGCCAGACTCTCGAGGCCGCCGAGCAGGAGGGCGATCTGCAGGCGGTGGAGGCGTCCTGCCTAGCGCTCAAGGAGGAACTCGCACGTCGATCCGAGGCGCTGGAACAGGTCAGGCAGTTGGCGGGGACGTTCGATGTCGCGCGGATTGCCCAGGGCATCGCCAACATCGTAAGGGAACAGGCGCAGGGCCAGCAGGAGCAGATCGATCTCGCCAGCCAGATCGGCGGGCTGGAATCCCTGATCGACAACGAGGGCTCCAAGGGCCCGGCGAGCCTGGCGGCTGAGGCGGACGAACAGCATCAGGCCGCACTGGAGCGACAAGCTAGGCTGGCGGCAGAAGCCGACGCGCTGGAGCTTCTGCGGCAAACCCTGTCGGATGTGGGCGGCGAGACGGCGCGGGCCTTCCTCGAGCCGGTCACGCGGCGGGTGGCCCATTATGTCGAACAGGTCCTGCCGGGGGCCGAGCCCCGGTTCAACGAGGAGATGAGCCTGACGGCCCTGACCAGGGGATCGACGGCGGAGGCAAGCGGCGACCTGAGCCGGGGCACCCAGGAGCAGCTGGCGGTGCTTACCCGCCTGGCCTTCGCGGACCTCCTGCTGGACAGGGGCGCACCTGTGTCCCTCATCCTCGACGATCCCTTGGTCTATTCGGATGATGGTCGGTTCGAACTGATGACCAATATCCTGACCACCGCCAGCGAGCGCATGCAGATTATATTGCTGACCTGCCGCACGAAAGCGTTCCGCCATGTCGCGGGCCATCGCCTCTCGTTGGCACAGGCTTAACGCCTAGGTCAGGACCGGTCGCGGTCGCCAATATCCGCTCCGCCGGATAGAAATCGCGTGGCGCGATCCCGACATCAAGACCGAGTTGTTCCACGAGAGCCTCCATCTCGCGGACCATGACGTCGTTGGAGGATTTTGTGCGTGTGGACTACGACGCTGGCGTCCGTCTGGGCGAAAGCGTCGAGAAGGACATGATCGCGGTCCGCATCGGGTCGGACTGGCGGCTGGTCGCGGTCGCCTCGCCCGACTACCTAGCGGCGCACGGTCGGCCGACGCATCCGCAGGACCTGATCCGCCACCGCTGCATCAACATGCGTCAGGAAACCTCGGGCGGCCTCTACGCCTGGGAATTCGAGAAAGACGGCCAGGCCTGGCGCGTTCGCGTCGACGGGCAGCTGACCTTCAACAATTCCTACGCCATGGTCGACGCGGCGATCAGCGGCTTGGGCGTCGCCTATGTGCCCGACAGCATGGTCGCGGTGCCCCTGGCGTCGGGCGCTCTGAAACTGGTCCTCGACGACTGGTCGCCGCCATGCGACGGCTACTTCCTCTACTATCCCAGCCGGCGACAGAACCTGCGTGCCTTCCAGATCATCGTCGATGCTCTGCGGGTCCGATAGCGGCGTGCGTTGGACTTCAGCCGACAGCCATTGCCTGCGGCTTGATCTACCTGCCGTGCATCAAGGTACGCTTATTCGTCGGATTGCTCTTCTGAAGACGATTTAGCGTTCTCGGTCATTGACCGAAGTCGCGCCGTCAATTCGGGGTACCGGCGGGTTCCGGAATAGGAGCCCCCCCTCGGGACCGCCTGAACCGTGCAGCCGATGGCGTCCAGCGTTTGCAGCATGAAGACAGCCGAAAAATTACCGCGACTGATCTTATTCCGCAGGTTGGCCTCGCTCTCTTTCACCCCGACGGCATCCAGTGCTTCGACCAGATCGGAATAGCTCCAGTTCCTGCGCTTCATCTCCGCCTTGATCATGCCCTTGGCGATCTCGGCCCAATCCCGTTTTTCCAGGGAGAGGGGGAATTCATGATCGATCATGTGATTTTCCGGAAAGCGCGCCTGATCGTCAGGCCACATGCGAATCTTAGTTTATAGTTCCTCCCGCCGATCAGAAAGAGCGCGCAACCAAAAAAAGTGCGGTTGTCATTAAATTTGGATACAAATTTCTTGACGACGCCCAAATTTTAGATATGACCAAAATCGATAGATTCGCATCGATTTTGGATATTGATCTCTTGTGTCGATCATATTGGCCGGGCGACAGCCCTGATGCCCTTCGACGTCGGCGCTTGGACGGAGGATGAAGCGCGCGCGCAATTCGCGGCGTTTCGCTGGGCCGAATTCGGAGGCCGGCCGACCTGTCAGCGATGTGGTTGTGACGCAGTCAATCGGTACAAGTCGCGCCCCATCTACAAGTGCAAGGGGTGCTGGAGGCAGTTTTCCGATAAATCTGGGACGCCTTGGGCGAACGCCAAGATCAAATATCGAAATCTGATGTACTTGATATCTCTGGTCTCAGAGAACGTTCAGGCGACTAGCATCCGACAATTGGCCAAGTGGTGTCGTGTAAACTACAAGACTGCCTTCGTTTGGGTTCAAAAAATCAGAGAGGAAATTAGCCGAAAGGCCAAAGAAACTTCCCTGGAAGGAGAGGTTGAGATCGATGGCGCCTATTTCGGAGGTCATGTTCGCCCCAAGAACATGAAAAAAACGCGGAAAGACCTGCGGAAAATTCCTTACCGCGCGAATGACCGCGCGCTTAGTGTTGTCGCTGCTCGTCAAAGAGGCGGAGGCATCTGCACCTGGGTCGCCAAGCAGGAGACCCATGCACGCAGTTTCATCGCGGATGCGATAAAACCTGGTTCGGTGCTGTTCACCGATAAGGCGGCTGGATGGGGTCCGCTCAGAGGGCGGTTTTCCCTTTTCCAGGTTGATCATTCGTCCGCCTTTTACACTCCCGAGGCCTGTACCAACGGCGTGGAAACCTTGTGGGCCTTGATGCGCATTATGGAGCGCATCCACCGCCACATCACCCAAAACTATCTTGACCTGTACGCCGCTGACGCAGCCTGGACGCTGACGAAAGGAAAGAAGCCGGAAGGCGAGGCGTTCAGGGAGGTGATGACGTGGATGAGCCGTCCTGGCCGATCTCCGCTGGCGGGTTATTTCCAGGGGCGGAAGCGTACTTGTCCGGTCTGCAAACCCGACGGGACGATTGAAGGCTGGAAACCCGCTCCCAAAAAGGGGCGAACCGACTTTGTCCGAAAGGGTGTTGAACTGGTCCCCTATCGCCCACGCTGCTCGCTTGAAAAAACGTGGCCGGAGAATTTCAAATTCGTCAGCACCGCAGAATTTGTCTCCAATCCGGCCACCGTGCCCGACGGGCCGGGCGTCTACGCGCTCTTCGTTCGCGAGGGGGACGATCTTCTGCGCGCCAGCGGTTTCGTCGAACAGGATCACAAACCGCTTTGGCGGCGCGGAACGGCCGTCCACGTTTACACTGGCGAGACCTATGGTCTTCGCACCCGTCTGACCCAGCATCTGCTTGGCGGCATCGAGACGTCGAATCTGCGCGCTACTCTCGCTGCGCTTCAATTCAATCCAGAGTTGATCGGACTTGCGTCGGATAACGGGCGAACGGCGGTTGAAGCAGGTCTCAGCGAATGGCTGAAAGCCAACACTCTTATTGGCTTCAAGTCGTGCGGCTATGTGCGTGATGTTGAAACAGTGATGCTGAATGCGGTCGCTTCTCCTCTGAACGTCCAGCGATCGAATGGCGGAGAATATGCACGACGCCTTCTCGAACTCCGGAAACGCTTTGGCGAAATAGCATCGCGCTGGCCGCCCCCTTCTACAGGACCGAGCCGCCAAAGGCGTCGTTAGGGCTTCGTCGGCGCGCTATGCTTCCACGACCAGCGTCGCCGCCAACCGGGATCAGCATCGGTCTCAGCGCCAAGGCCAGGATGCTGGATCAAATCGTGACGATACGACCCCATGAACGCATGGTTGATGGCGTCATAGTACCGTTGGCGTTCGCGCACAGTGGAAAGGTTGAGGTCGAACCGCTCCCCCATAATGGCGACAATCTCAGAGGGGGCTAAGGGGGTGTGCGCTTCACGCACAATATCCATGGCAGTTCCCGCGATCCCATTCGGCATTGGTGCATGGTTCCGACGCTTAGGGCGAATGGGTCTGATCTGGCGTTCATCGATTTCAGGGTCGAGCGCCTTCAGCACGTAAATGAAATGGGGCAACGCAGCTTCGATCTCCGCTACCCTCGCATGACGAACGCCTTCTTCCGCCTCATACGCGCGCTTATCAGCGACGGACCGCGTCACGTACTTGGGCGGTGTCAGCAAGCGCTCGCGTTCGCCTAGGAGTTTTGCGTAAACGGCTCCTAGCCGACGGGCCAAATTGACATTCTCATCCTGCATGTAGGCGGCGGATAAAACGCCGCGCGCCCGCGCTCAACGCAGAATTTGCCGCTAGGTGCGTTTGCTACCCAATGCCGGTCGCTTCGCGACCACCCTCCCCGGGACGGGGAGGGAGAGACGTCGCGCCATTCACACCGCGCTGAACGTCACCTCGCCCGCGCTGGCCAGGCTCAGCGCGAAACTCGCCTCCCCCTCATGCTCGCCCGCATATTCCAGCGCCGCGACCAAAAACGCGCCCTCCAGCACGCCGAAGTCCGGCACGATCAGCCGCCACGTCTTCGCCGCCTGCTCAAAGAAGGCCTCGCGAATCAGGGCGTCCGACGCCGCATCGCGAAAAATCCCCTGCCCCGACACCGCCGCCGACTTCACGCCCGCTCCGGCCAACAGTTCGCGCCAGCGCCCGGCGCTGTCGCTGTCGGTCGCGTCCACCGTCTTGGCGTTCAGCGAGATCGTCCTCGCTCTCAGCCCCGCCACCGTCGTGAAGACGCCGCCTGCGCCCTCGATCTTGAGCAGAATGTCCTTGCCTCGTTGTGCGCTCATCTCAGATCTCCTCCGTCACGGCTCTCACCCGCATCACCGCCCACGCCCGCTTCAAATCCGGGCTGCGGAACAGGTCCGTAAACGTTACGCCCAGGCTGACCGCCTTCACCCCGTCCGCTTCCAGCGGCGCATCGTCCAGCCGCGCCCGCACCGCCGTCGCCACGGCCCGCGCCTCCTCCAGCCCCCTGAACCGACTGGCGCAGGTCAGGGTCAGCCGCTGCTCCACCCCGCCGCCGTCCGCGTTCAGCGGTCGGCTCTCACACCGCCCGATCACCAGATGCGGAAACCCAGCCCCTTGTGGCGCCTCATCCCAGACGCGCACCGGATCGCCCAGCAACGCCTTGAGCGCCCCGTCGCCGCGCAAATGTTCGATCAGCGCCTTCACCAGCGCCCCTTCATGATCCGTCATCGCCCCCGCTCCAGGTCCAGCCGCACCCGGCCCGCCGCCTTCGGGTCGGCCTCGATCCCGACCACGCCCCAGTCCGCCCCGCCGAAGCGCACCACCAACCCTTCCTCCAGCCTCGGATCCGCCCGCACCGTGGCGCTCAGCGTCTCCACCGCGAGCGTCACGCCCGCGTCCGTCCGCTCGCGCCGCCGTCGCGCGCCCAGCGCCAGCCACAGCGACCCGACCGGCTCATAGCTGACCACCTGTCCGCCATAGGGCGTCTGCGCCGCCACCGGCCGCACCAGCGTCGCCACCACCTTCATCGCGCCCGCGCTCACAGCCGCACCACACGGTACGGCGCGATCCACCCCTCGACCGGCGCCGCCGACATCTCGCCGTCGCCGCGCTCATAGGCGCGCATCACCAGCATCATCACCGCCAGCCTCAGCGGCGCCGCAGAGGTCGAGGTCAGGCTCAACCCGACCTCCCCCTCCACCCGCGCCCTGGCCGCGTCGATCAGGGTCTGGATCAACCCATCCTCCGCCTCATGCTCGACACGCAGGAACAGCTTCGCCTCCGTGAGGCTCACGGGTGCGGTCATTCAGATCTCCTATGCTTTCTGACTTCTCCCCTTGGGGGAGAAGGTGGGCGCCGGAGGCGCTCGGATGAGGGGAAGGGTTCAACAGACGACCGGCCGACCGGGTGCACGCAGCCCCCGTCCCCCTCATCCGTCTCGTTTCACGAGCCACCTTCTCCCCCGCAGGGGAGAAGGAAGACCCGCCGCCAGCCCTTACGAAGCCGCGAACTTCATCAGCTTGATCGCGTCAAAGTTCTGCACCCCGCCGCCCACGCGCTTGGTCGTGTAGAACAGCACATAGGGCTTGGCCGAATAGGGATCGCGCAACACCCGCACCCCCGCCCGATCCACGATCAGATAGCCGCGCGCAAAGTCCCCGAACGCGATCGACAGACTGTTCGCCGCCACATCCGGCATGGTCTCGATCTCGGTGACCGGATAGCCCAGCAGACTGGCCGTCTCGCCCGGCCGCGTCGCCGGCGACCAGACATAGTTCCCGTCCGCATCCTTGAACTTGCGCACCGTCGAGACCGTGCGCCGGTTCATCACAAAGCGCCCGTTCGGCCGATACTGGGCCTTGGGCGCATAGATCAGATCGATCAGCTTATCGACCGGGCTGGCGCTGGCGAAGCCGCCCGCCGCGCCAGACGCCACCGTGCCGATCTGGCCCCAGGTCTGCGTGCCTTCCGTCGCCGTCGCATAGGCCAGGAAGCCCTTGGGCTTGTTGACCCCGTCGCCGCTGACGAAGGCCGCCGTCTCCTGCGCCGCAAAGGCGTCCTCGACCTCGGCCGCCAGCCATTCGTCCAGATCAATCAGGGCGTCGTCCAGCAGGCTCTGCGTCGCCGCCGGACAGGCGTAGAGATCCGCCGAAGAGAACTCCAGCAACGCCAGCGTCGCCGGGTCCGTCTCGGGCCTGGCCGCCGTCTCGGCCACCCAGCCCGCCTGCACCCCCGCCGTCGACACCGGCTTCCTGAACACGCCCGAGCCGACCGCGCGCACCGTGGCGATCTCGCGCATCGGACTGCCCGCCATCAGACGCCGCTCAATCGCGCGCTCCGTCTCCGGCGGCACGACATAGCCCGCCGAGTTCGACGCCGACGACAGCCCCGCCTTCAGCTCCAGACCATGCGCCTGACCCGACTTCATATAGCCGTCCCACGCCGCCTTGGCCTCCGGCGCCGCCACGACGGCGGGCGCCTCGGCGTCCAACATCGGACGACGGCTCCCGCTCAGCGCGCGGTCCATGCGCGCCTGGGCCTGGGCCACCGCCTGATCGATGCGCGCCACCTTTTCCTCCAGCAGCGCATCGGCCGAAGCCTTCTTCTCGATCTCGTCCAGACGGGCGTCATTGGCCCCTTTGAACGCCTCGAACGCGGCCATCATCTCATGCATGGCGGCGCGCGCCCCGAGTCCGCCAGCATGGGCGTGCCCGAGACGGTCTTGATCTCTTTCATGGTCTCTCCAGAAAAAATGCGCGACCGTCCTGCGGCGCGCCGTCAACCGGGCCAGGCCCGGAACGCGTGCGATCCTTCGTGCATCCGGGGAACCGTGCTACGCCGTCCTCGGATCAAGGGATGGATCAATGTTCAAGATCGCCGTCGCCGCCCTGTCTGCGGTTGGGCTCATGTCATGCACGGCGCATGACGCTTCGGCTCAGCGCCCCTCGACCGCCTCGCCGTCAGAGGCGCAACGGCTGTCGCCGGGGCCAGGCCGCCTTTCGGCCTACACCGCGATCAATCTGCGGATGTTCGAAACCCTCGGCGCCTGCGAGCATCTCAATCGCGACGGCGGCGGCGACCAGGCTTTCGCGGAGCATCTCCGCCGCCACGCTCCGTCGGCCGACCAGGCCGAGCGCCGCGCCCTGCGTGAGGCCTATGACAGAGGCCGCAGCCCCGCCGTCGCCTCGCGCCAGACGCCTGAAACCTGCGCCATCGCCATGCGCGGCTATCGCCAGGAAACGCCCGGCCTGCACGGCCGCCGCGACGACCGCCCGCTCGCCTCGCCCGACTGACGCGCGATCAGCCGCTTAGTGTCTGTGTGCTGAACCGCGCCCCCGGCAGCATCGGAAACGTCACCAGCGACACCTCCCACAGCTCCGCCCGGCTCAGCACCCTGAGCCGCCCGTCGCGCCGCGCCTTCATCGCCCGAAAGCCGATCGACAGCCCGTCCAGCGCCCCGGCCCGCGTCAGGGCGGCGGCGTAACGCGCCTCGGCGGACCAGTCCACGATCCGCCCCTCGACCCACAGGCCGCGTTCGTCCTCGATCATGCGGTCCCAGACGCCGACCACGGCGCGGCTCTCGTGCTGGTGCAGCATCCGCACCCCGCCCGCGCCGGTCTTCGCCAGACTGTCCGCAAATACCCCGCGCGCCGTCACATCCCCGTTCAGGTCCGCGACGCCCCACAGCGAAGCGTAGCCTTGGATAACGAGCGCCCCTTTCTCCCTCCCCTTCATGGGGAGGGTGGCTGAGCCCGCAGGGCGAAGTCGGGTGGGGCCGGCCAGACTATTCAAACGCCGAGCTTGCATCACCACGCCCTCCCACCCGTCGGCTGCGCCGACACTCTCCCCATGAAGGGGAGAGAGAAATCCCTGCGCCATCACTTCCCCTCCAGCTGCCGCTCGATCCGTTCGACCGCCGCGCGCACGGCCTCGCCCTGCGCCTCCAGTCGCGCCAGCCGTTCGGCGACCAGCCTCTGCTCGTCCACCCGCTGCTCCAGCGCCGCGATCCGCGCCGCCGCGCCTCCAGCCCAGACCAGCCCCCCGACCGTCTGCACCAGCAAGGCCGCGATCAGGGCGACCGGCGCCCTCTTCCAATCCATCACGCCTCCACCCCCGCCATCCGACGCCGCTCCTCATCCGTCAGGAAGCTCGCCGCGTTCAGCCGCGCCCACAGCGCATCCCGCTCGACCTGCAGGGCCGGAACCGCATCCAGATCCGGCTCGATCCGGCAGTCGTTGAACCGCCCGCCCAGCCAGCCCGTCATCGCCCCGGCCGCCTTCCGCACCAGCGGGATCACCGTCCCGCGCCAGAAGGCCGCGTTCGCCTCGCGATAATTGGCGTAGGTCGCATCCCCCGGAATCCCCAGCAGCTGCGGCGGCACGCCGAAGGCCAGGGCGATCTCCCGCGCCGCCGCGTGTTTGCCGGCGATGAAGTCCATGTCGTGCGGCGTCAGGCTCATCGGCTTCCAGTCCAGCCCGCCTTCCAGCAGCAGCGGACGCCCGGCGTTCCGCGCCCCCGCATGGGCCTCTCCCAGCTCCGCCTTCAGCGCCTCGAACTGATCCGCCGTCAGGCGCTCCCCGTCCTTGGCGCCATAGATCAGCGCCCCCGACGGCCGCGCCGCATTGTCCAGCAGCGCCTTGTTCCAGGCGCCCGACGCATTGTGCACATCGATGGCGAAAGCCGCCGCCTCCAGCGGCGAAAACCCGTAATGATCGTCCGTCGGGTGAAACAGCTTCAGATGCATCACCGGCGACCAGCCGTCGCCGTGTCGCGCGATCCGCACCGACCGCCCGCCGACCGCATACTCATAGGCTTCCGGCCACCCCGCCCTTCCGGGGACCACCTTCACCCTGTCCGGCCTCAGCGCCCACAGCTCATCCGGCGCCCCGTCTCCGTCGGCGTCTCCGGTCGCCTCGACATAGGCGTTGCCCGCCGTCTGTAGCGCGCCATAGAGCGCCTCCATCAACTCCCCGCCCGACTGTTCGGGATTCGGCTTGTCGATCAGCCGCGCCAGCGGATGATCCGCCGTCCGCACGCCCCCGACCATCACCATCAGCGGTGTAGAGGCCGCCGCCTCCGCGATCATCCGCACGCAGCGATAGGCCACGGCGTTCTTGCCGAACCCCTCCTCGGCCAGATGGGCGTAATCGCGCGGCGTCCACCGCGCCCGGCCCGCGCCGGTCAGGGCGATCAGCGGCCCCGTGCGGCTATCCTTGATTTCGGGCGCAGCGATCCGCCGCCGACCGAACGGTCGTCGCCAATCCATGTGTTTCTCCATATCCATCTTCCTTCTCCCCTTGAGGGAGAAGGTGG
>NZ_FUIE01000034.1 GCF_900163625.1 Brevundimonas diminuta 3F5N | reverse complement strand
TCTGCTCTTCAACCGCGCGATCATTGGACGCCGGGGTGCTCACACCCCTCATCCGAGCGCCTCCGGCGCCCACCTTCTCCCACAAGGGGAGAAGGAAAAAAGAGAGTCCAATTCGTCTGAATCGTCTGAAATCCCCCCGCCGCCGCACGGCCGTTCTCCCCTCGGCCGGGGCGCAGTCTAGCACGGGTGAAGCGGGGGGATGGCCGATTGCGGCGAGGGCGGCGTTTTCTTTGGCGGGGCGAACGCCTAAATGGCGGGCATGACGCACTATACCGACAGCCTCAGCCAGCTCGGCGCCCAGACCGCCGCCCCGACCAACCCGGAAGAGGCGGTGCTGGAGCGCGTGCCCAATCCGCACGCCGACACGCTCTATGTGGCGCGCTTCACTGCGCCGGAGTTCACCAGCCTGTGCCCGGTGACGGGCCAGCCCGACTTCGCCCACATCGTCATCGACTATGTGCCGGGCGACTGGCTGGTCGAGAGCAAGAGCCTGAAGCTGTACCTGACCAGCTTCCGCAACCACGGCGCCTTCCACGAGGACTGCACCGTCGCCATAGGCAAGCGCCTAGCCGAACTGCTGCAACCGAAATGGCTGCGCATCGGCGGTTACTGGTATCCGCGCGGCGGCATCCCGATCGACGTCTTCTGGCAGACCGGCGCGCCGTTGGAGGGCGTGTGGCTGCCGGATCAGGGGGTCGCGACCTATCGCGGGCGGGGGTGAGGGGGCTTCGCCGTTTCAGAGTGTTTGAAGTAAGATCTATCGTCGATCTATGGTCGGCGAATGAAAAGACCGATTCCTGGCCAGAAGCATCATTGGTTTCCCAAGGCCATGGCGAAGGCGTGGGTGGATTCAGAAGGCCTAGTCTCGCGCACAAATAGTCGAGGCCTCACCAGCCGGAAGCACCCCAGCGCTATCGGGTATTCCCCTGACCACCACAACATCCTGTCGGACGGTGGTAGCCCATGGGATACGACATTCGAGCCAGATTTCGATACGGCAGATAACGCATTTCCTCGAGTGATCGAGTGGTTGACTGCAATCGCGGATGCCCACCCTAGTGGTGCTCGGATCAGCCCAGTTACCATCTCGACTGCTATGCGTGCGCCGCTCGCGGAATGCTTGGCGTCGTTGGTTGTTCGGAGTCCAAGACTCCGTTATCTTTCCGAAAAGCACGTCTCCGAATTTCAGCTTCAGACAATTGGCTTCGAGGAGCCTCGTAATCTTCACCAAACTGCGGGTGCAAATCTGAGGCGCTGCCAAGAGCCATTCGCACGAGATATCCGAACTGGAGGGAAGTTTGCTTTCCTGATCACACAGGAAGATCATTTCGTGTTCGGGGATGGCTTCATGTCAAACATCAACCCGACTCCAGATCGGGGGCTGAATTCGATGGCTGTTACGGCCTTCACGCCACGGGTTGCGGTGCTTTGGTTTAGTCCAATGCAATACCCATCATACCCAGAAGGTGTGACGATTTCGGTGTCGAAGAACGAAGTGGAAACGTTCAACGATATTGTTCAGATTTATGCCAAGGACAATCTTTTCCATTTAGGAAGTCCCCCAAAGCTTCACGAGGCTTTCCTACACAAGCAACATTACATTGTGACCTCCGAAGGTGCCAATCATCGCGCGCCCTTGGTGGAGGGTTGGAAGTACGAAGCGCTTCAAGTTCGTGAGTACCGATGAGGCGCTTTTTTGACGCAACCGCAGGATTTGGCTTGGAAATCTGACAAGTTCACCCTCATCTCGCTCCGACATTTCTCTTAGCCTCCGCCCATGACCACATCCCCCCGACTCCCGCTCGAAGCCTGGGGCCGCCGCCTGATGGCCCGCGCGGAGGCGTGGGCCGACCGGTCGCGGCTTCGCCGTTACGTCTATGAGTTCCTGTGGTTCGGGCTGAAGCAGGGGTGGGCGTGTCTGTTCGGCGGGGCGATGCTGGCGCTGATCCTGGGGACGTTTCTGTTCTGGCCGGATCAGGCGCCGCTGTCGCGCTATGACTTTCTGGTGCTGGGGGCGCTGGGGATACAGGCGGCGATGCTGGCCCTGAAGCTGGAGAGCTGGGAGGAGGCGCGGGTCATCTTCCTGTTCCATGTCGCCGGGACGATCATGGAGCTGTTCAAGACGTATCACGGGTCGTGGATCTATCCGGAGGAGTCGGTGCTGAGGATCGGCGCCGTGCCGCTGTTCTCGGGCTTCATGTATGCGGCGGTGGGCAGCTACATCGCGCGGGTGCAGCGCATCTTCCATATCCGGGTGCGGAACTATCCGCCGCTGTGGACGACGTGGGTGCTGGCGGCGGCGATCTACGTCAACTTCTTTGCGCATCACTGGCTGCCGGATATCCGGCTGGCGCTGTTCGCGGCGACGGGGCTGCTGTTTATGCGGGGGTGGTTCTACTTCACCGCCGACCGGACGCGGCGGTCGATGCCGCTGCTGCTGGGCTATGGGCTGGTGGCGCTGTTCATCTGGTTCGCGGAGAACCTGGGGACGTTCGCGCGGGCCTGGGTCTATCCGGGGCAGGAGGCCGGATGGGAGATGGTCAGCCTGAACAAGCTGGGGGCGTGGTTCCTGCTGATGATCATTTCGGTGGTGCTGGTGTCGATCGTGCACCGGCCGGAGGAGGAGGGGCGCTGATGCGTCCTTCTCCCCTTGTGGGAGAAGGTGGCCGAGCGCAGCGAGGTCGGATGAGGGGTCTCTCCGCCGTTGCAAAACCCCTCATCCGTCAGCCTTCGGCTGCCACCTTCTCCCACAAGGGGAGAAGGGAGAGGCGTTAGGGCCGCGCCGTGACCTTGTGCTCCAAGTCGGGGCGGGGGCGTTCAAGCGGGGGCTCGGACAGGGAGCCGACGTGGATGAAGCCGGCGATGCTCTCGCCGTCCTCAACGCCGAACAGGGCGACGGCGGCGGGGTCGTAGGAATACCAGTCCGTGATCCAGCTGGCCGAATAGCCCAGCGCATTGGCCGCGTGTTCGAGGTTCATGCAGACGGCGCCGGCGGACAGTTGCTGCTCCCACACCGGAACCTTGTGGCCTTCGATGGGGGTGGAGACGACCATGACGGTCAGCGGCGGGTTGGCCAGCTTGGCCAGGGCGGCGATCTCCTTGCCGGTGCGGGCCTGCGCCTCGCCCAGGACGGTCAGGGCTTCGGACAGTTCGGCGCGGCTGCGCGGGCCTAGAATGACGAAGCGCCAGGGGAACAGCTTGCCGTGGTCCGGCGTGCGGGCTCCCAGCAGCAGCATCTGCTCGATCTCGGCGTCCGAGGGGCCGGGCAGGCTCAGCGACTGGGCTGGGGCCGAGCGGCGCACGGCCAGGCGCGACAGCAGCTCTTCCGAACGGACGGGCAGGGGCAGGGCGGAAGCGAGGTCTGACTGGCTCATGGACGATAGCTAGGCTTTCGCGGCGCGCGGCGCCATAGCAGGGGCATGACCGAAATCCGCGACATCAAACCCCGCTGGGCCGAGAGCCTGCCCGACACGCCGCCGTGGCGCAGCCTGGGCGACAGCGTCCTGGTCGACACGCCCTGGATGCGGGTGACGCGCCACCCGGCCATCGCGCCGACGGGAGCTGACGCCGACTATGTGGTCGTGCGGCCGAAGAATGTGGGCACGGGCGTGCTGCCGCTACATGACGACGGGACGGTCAGTCTGGTCGGGCAGCACCGCTTCGCCCTGATGCGCTATTCGTGGGAGATGCCCGAGGGCGGGGCGCCGCAGGGCGAAGACCCGTTCGAGGCCGTGAAGCGCGAACTGGCCGAGGAGGCGGGGCTGACGGCGGCGCACTGGCGCGCGGCGCTGGACCTGGACCTGTCCAACTCCATCACGGACGAGCGGGCGATGGCCTGGGTGGCGTGGGGTTTGAACGAGACCGAGACGGCGCCGGACGAGACGGAGGTCTTCCTGTCGGCGCGCGTGCCGTTCCGTGATCTGATGGCCGAGATCGCGCGCGGCGCCGTGCGCGACGGGCTGACGGTGGCGACGGCGTACCGCGCCTACCATATGGCGCGGGAGGGCGAACTGCCGGCCGCGCTGGCGCGCGCCATGCTGGGCGCGTAGGATCGCCGCCTGAAGTCGAAGGAAGCCTGATGGCCAAGCTGGAAGTCGTGCCGAAGCAGCCGGACCTGTGGGCGCAGTTGCGCGTCGCAGCCGAGGACGCTGCGCGCGAGGAGCCGCGCCTGGCGTCGCAGCTGAACGCCGTCGTCCTAGCGCACGAGGATTTCGCCGGGGCGCTGAGTTTCCAGATCGCGCGAAAGCTGGGCGATGCGGAACTGGGGGCCATGACGGTGCGTGAGGTGGCCCTGTCGGCCTTCGCCGCCGATCCGGGCATCGTGGCTGCCGCCGAGGCGGACCTAAAGGCGGTGCAGGAGCGCGATCCGGCGATCCGTTCGCTGTTGCAGCCCTTCATGTATTTCAAGGGGTTCCAGGCGTTGCAGGCCTGGCGTGTGGCGCACTGGCTATGGGAGCAGGACCGCGACACCCTGGCCTTCCATTTCCAGAGCCGGATTTCGGAGCTGTTCCAACTGGACATCCACCCGGCGGCGCGGATCGGCTCGGGCGTCTTCCTGGACCACGGCACGGGCATCGTCATCGGCGAGACGGCGGTGATCGGGGACGAGGTGTCCATGCTGCACGCCGTGACCCTGGGCGGGACCGGGGCCGAGCGCGGCGACCGTCATCCGAAGATCGGACGCGGCGTCCTGCTGGGCGCGGGGGCCAAGGTGCTGGGCAACATCACGGTCGGCGACTACGCCAAGGTGGCGTCCGGCTCGGTGGTGCTGAAGCCGGTGCCGGCGGGCTGCACCGTGGCGGGGGTGCCTGCAAGGCTGGTCAACTGCCCGACCGACGCTACGCCCGCGCGGACCATGGACCATACGCTGTCCGACATCGTCTATGACTTCGTGATCTGAGACGCGGCTGTGGGCTGATGCCGTGCGGGCTTCCAATCGGCAGAGGGCTTCTCTAGGGTCCGCCGCCAACGAGATGAACGAGGCTACCCGTGACCGAGAATGATCTGAAGCGCGTCGAGACGCACCTGAAGCGCACCTTCAACCACGGCGGCATCAAGGTGAAGGCCCGTAAGGTCGCCGATTCCGCCGAAGTCTATGTCGATGACGAGTTCATCGGCGTGGTGTTCGAAGATGAGGACGAAGCCGGCTCCTTCATGTTCGAAATGGCCATCCTGGCGGAAGACCTGCCGGAATAAGCCGCCTGAACAGCGAGAATTGAAGAAGGCCGGAGAGGGCGTCCTCTCCGGCCTTCTTTGCGTTTGGGATCAGCGCCCGATCACCAGCCGAACAGGCGGGCGAAGAAGCCTTTCTTCTGCGGGGCGGGGGCCTCGACCGGCTTGACCGGCTCGGCGGCGGGCTTGGGCGCGGCCGCCTGAACGGGCGGTTCGACCGGAGCGGGGGCGGCCGCGACGACAGGCTCGGGCTTCGGCGCGGGCTTGGTCTCTGCGATGGGCGCGGGGGCCAGAGAGGCGGCGATCGGCGTTTCGACCGGGGCCGGAGCAGCGGTCTTGGGCACCGCGGGTTTCTTGGGCGCAGCGGCCTTCTTCGGCGCAGCAGCCTTGGCCGTGGTCGCCTTGGCGGCGGTCGGAGCCTTTGGCGTTGCGGGTTTCTTGGAGGCGGGCGCCTTCGCGGCGGCCTTGGGCGCGGCGGCGGTTTTGGCCGCAGCAGGCTTGGCCGCCTTGGGAGCGGCCTTGGGCGCAGCCGCCTTGGCCGGGGCCTTGGCGGCGGTCTTCGCCGCGGCGGGGGCCTTTACGGCCTTGGGCTTGGCTTCAGCTTTTGTCGCTGTCGCGCTCGACTTTGCCGCCGGTTTCGGCTTGGAAGCGGCGGAGGCCGCTTTCGCGGCAGGTTTCGTTTCAGACGGTGCTTTGGCCATAAACTCCCCGACCCCTCGTTGGACACGGGCGTAAGAACCAAGCCCGCACTGGCGATTCGTCATTATAACGGTGTTTGAGAAATGTCCGAATCCGCAGTTCAGGTGATCGCGCGCGGCGATCGCGCCCCGGCCGAAGCCGCCGCCGCCGCCATCGACGCCAATCCCCTGTTGGAGAACGCGACCTATTCCATCCTGGAAGAGGACGAGGACAAGGAAATCTGGCGCATCGACGCCTTCCCGACGACCGATGAAGAGGCCGAGGGCATCGCCGAAATCCTGCGCGCCACGCCGGGGCTGGAAGTGGTGGTCGAGAAGCTGGCCGACGCTGATTGGCTGGCCATGAGCCTGTCGGGGCTGCCGCCGGTCGAGGCGGGACGCTTCTTCGTCTACGGCGCACACGATCAGGGCAAGATCCCCGAAGGCCGGGTCAATCTGAAGATCGACGCGGGCGCCGCCTTCGGCACCGGCCACCACGGCACGACGGTCGGCTGCCTGGAGGCGTTCGACAATCTGCTGAAGACCGAGACGTTCGAGAAGGTTCTGGACGTGGGCTGCGGCACGGGCGTTCTGGCCATTGCGGCGGCGAAGACCGGCTCGCCCATCGCTGTCGGCACCGACATCGACGAGCCTTCGGCCCGCATCGCCAATGAGAATGCGGTGATCAACGACGCCAAGTGCGAGTTCTATTTCGCCGACGGCCTGAGTGATGCGCGGATTGCGCAGCATGCGCCCTATGATCTGGTGTTCGCCAACATCCTGGCGGCGCCGCTGGTGTTTCTGGCGCCCGAGATCGGCGCCGCGTTGAAGTCGGGCGGGGTGGCCATCCTGTCGGGCCTGCTGCGGACGCAGGAAGAGCGTATTCTGGAAGCCTATCTGCCGCTGGGCTTCGTGGTGGAGCAGACGATCCATCATGATGCGTGGAGCGCGCTGCAGTTGCGTAAATCCTGAGCCTTCTTCCCTGGAGGGAGAAGGTGTCATGCGGAGCATGACGGATGAGGGGGAGGGCGGCATCGCGCACGTCCTTTCCGTCTTGCCTGCTGACACAGCCCCCTCATCCGAGCGCCTCCGGCGCCCACCTTCTCCCTCGAGGGGAGAAGGGATAAGGAACAATCATGCGCCAGACATTCGACGAAACCACCGATCCGTCCTTCGGGGCCAAGCACCTGCCTCTGCTCCGCGCCGAGATGGCGAAGCAGGGCCTCGACGGCCTGCTGGTCCCGCACGAGGACGAGCATCAGAACGAATACCTGCCCGACGCCAATGAGCGGCTGGCCTGGGTCAGCGGCTTCACCGGCTCGGCCGGGGCGGGCGTGGTGCTGAAGGACAAAGCTGCTGTCTTCGTCGATGGTCGCTATACGGTGCAGGCCAAGGCCCAGACGGATGGGGCCCTGTTCGAGCGCCAGCCGCTGAACAAGCTGGCCGATTGGTTGGCGGCCGTGCCATCGGGTGCTGTGATCGGTTATGATCCGCGCCTGCACAGCCCCGATGCGCTGGCGAGCCTGCGCGTCGCCGTGGAAAAGGCCGGGGCGACGCTGAAGGCGGTCGAGGCCAATCCGATCGATCTGGCCTGGGGTGACGCCCGCCCGGCTCAGCCGCAGGCGCCGGTGGCGCCGCACGAAGACCGCTATTCCGGCGAGGACGCTGCGTCCAAGCGCGCCCGCATCGGCAAGGCCATCGCCGACGCCGGGGCTGAGGCCGCCGTGCTGACGGCGCCGTCGTCTCTGGCCTGGCTGTTCAACATTCGCGGCGGCGACGTGATCCGCACGCCCCTGCCGCTGGGACAGGCGGTGGTGAAGGCGGACGGGACGGCCAAGGTCTTCCTCGATCCGGCCAAGGTGACGAATGAATTGCCCGGCTGGCTGGGCGACGCCGTGACGCTGGAGGCGTCCGAGGCCCTGCCGGGCGCGCTGGACGCCCTGTCGGGCCATAAGGTGATGATCGATCCGGCCGTGTCCTCGGCCTGGTATTTCGACCGGCTGGAAGCGGCGGGCGCCGACATCGTGCGCGGCATGGACCCCTGCGCCCTGCCGCGCGCGCAGAAGAACGACGTCGAGATCGAGGGCAGCCGCCGGGCGCACATCCGCGACGGGGCGGCCCTGACGCGCTTCCTGCACTGGGTCGATACGGTCGCCCAGAAGGCGCTGCCGGACGAGCGGGCGGTAGTCGAGGCGCTGGAAGGCTTCCGCGAGGCGACGGGGATGCTGAAGGATCTGTCCTTCGACACCATCGCCGGGGTCGGGCCGAACGGCGCCCTGCCGCACTACAAGCCGGTCGGGGCCAAGATCCGGCCGATGGAGGCGGGTTCGCTGCTGCTGGTCGATGGCGGCGGCCAGTATCTGGACGGGACCACGGACGTGACCCGCACCATGGCCATCGGCGAGGGCACGGCCGATCAGCGCCGGATGTTCACGCTTGTGCTGAAGGGCCATATTGCCATGGCGGTGATCCGCTTCCCTGCTGGGACGAGCGGGCGCCAGCTGGACGCCATTGCGCGCCAGCCGCTGTGGAACGCGGGCTTCGACTTCGATCACGGCACGGGCCACGGCGTGGGGTCGTATCTGGGCGTTCACGAGGGGCCGCAACGCATCGCCGGATGGGGCACGGACCAGCCGCTGCTGACCGGCATGATCCTGTCGAATGAGCCGGGCTATTACCGTGAGGGCGAGTGGGGCATCCGCATCGAGACCCTGCAGGTGGTCACGGCCCCGGCGCAGGTTCCGGGCGGCGAGCGGCCGATGCACGGTTTCGAGCAACTGACGCTGGCGCCGCTGGATCGCCGTCTGATCGACACGGCGCTGCTGACGGCGGATGAGCGGGCTTACGTCGACGCCTATCATGCTGAGGTTCTGGCCAAGGTCGGGCCGCTGCTGGCCGGCGGCGTTCAGAAGGACGAGGCGGCGCTGGAATGGCTGAAGGCGCAGACGACGCCGCTCTAAAAGGAGAAACCCGGCCGATGATCGGCGCCATCGCCCTGCTGCTCGTCTGCCAACTGGCGGGCGAGGTGATCCACCGGCTGACGGGCCTGCCCCTGCCGGGGTCGGTGATCGGCATGGTGCTGTTGCTGGCGTGGCTGGCCTTTGTGCCGAGAGAGCGGCTGACGCTGACCCAGGTGACGGGCTGGCTGACGGCGCATCTGTCGATCATGTTCGTGCCCGCCGCCGTCGGGGTGATGGAGGAGGGGGCGATCCTGTCGCGCCATGGCCTCGGCATCGTCGTGGCGGTGGCGGTCTCGACCCTGTTGACGCTGGCGGTGACGGCGCTGGTGTTCCGCGCTGTGGCCGGACGCGACGAGCCGAACGATGAAGAGGAGGGCGCGTCGTGAGCGATCTGATCGCGACGCCCCTGCTGTGGCTGGCGGTGACGCTGGTGGTGTTCGAGGCGGCTGACATCCTGTCGCGGCGCAGCGGGCGTCATCCGCTGTGCCATCCGGTGCTGCTGGCGACGCCGGTGCTGATCGGAGTGCTGCTGGCGACGAAGACGCCTTATGCGACCTATGCCGAGGCGACGCAGGTGCTGGGCTTCCTGCTGGGACCGGCGGTGGTGGGGCTGGCCGTGCCGATCTGGGCGCAGCGGGCGACGATCCGGCGGCTGGCGAAGCCGTTGGCCTGCGCCCTGCTGGCGGGGGCTGTGACGGCTATCGTCAGCGCCGTGGGCATCGTCTGGTTGTTCGGCGCGCCAGCTGAGATCTTGGCCTCCATAGCACCGCGCGCCACGACCACGCCGGTCGGCATGGCGGTGGCCTCGCAGTTGGGCGGCATACCGGCGCTGGCGGCGGTGATCGTGCTGATGTCGGGGGTGTTCGGGGCGATGACGGCGACGCCGCTGCTGAACCTGCTGAAGATCAGGGATTATCGGGCGCGGGGCTTTGCGGTCGGGGTATCGGCGCATGGCTTCGGCGCGGCGCGGGCGTTTCAGGTGGACCAGACGGCGGGCGCCTTCGCCAGTCTGGGCATGGCGCTGAATGCGGTGGCTACGGCGACGATCCTGTCCATCGTGGCCAGCCTGATCTGAGGCGCGCCCCTTGAAATAAGGCCATACGGCGCCCATCTGGAGAGCGTCGGCGGATGCGCCGCCGACCCCCTCACATCAGAAGGAATGCGCGGATGAAAATGCGCAAGCTGGGCCGTAACGGCCCTGAGGTCTCGGCCGTCGGTCTGGGCTGCATGGGCATGAGCGCCTTTTACGGCGGCGCCGACGAGGCCCAATCCATCGCGGTGATCCACCGCGCGCTCGACCTGGGCGTCACCCTGTTCGACACGGCCGAGATGTACGGCCCCCACACCAATGAAGTCCTGGTGGGCAAGGCGTTGAAGGACCGGCGCGACAAGGCCTTCATCGCCACCAAGTTCGGCATCAATCGCCAGCCGGACGGCTCGGCGATCACGGACGGCTCGCCCGCCAATGTGCGCCGCGCGGTCGAGGGCAGCCTGAGCCGCCTCGGCGTTGATCATATCGACCTCTATTACCAGCATCGCATCGACCCCAATACGCCGATCGAGGAGACGGTCGGGGCGATGGCCGAACTGGTGAAGGAGGGCAAGGTGCGCTTCCTGGGCCTGTCGGAGGCGGCGCCCGCCACCCTGCGCCGCGCCCACGCCGAGCATCCGATCACGGCGTTGCAGACCGAATATTCGCTGTGGAGCCGCGACCCGGAAGACGAACTTCTGGGCGTGGTGCGCGAACTGGGCATCGGCTTCGTGCCTTACAGCCCGCTGGGCCGGGGCTTCCTGTCGGGGGACATCAAGTCGATCGACGATCTGGCGCCGGATGACTTCCGCCGGACGAATCCGCGCTTTGCGGGCGACAACTTCCAGAAGAACCTCGATCTGGTCGATGCGGTCGGCGCCATCGCGGCGGACAAGGGCGTGACGGCGGCGCAACTGGCGCTGGCCTGGGTGCTGGCCCAGGGAGATGATCTGGTCCCCATCCCCGGCACGCGCCGCATCGCCACGCTGGAGCAGAATGCGGCGGCGGCGGACATCGTGCTGACGCCGGATGATCTGGCGCGGATCGAGGCCGTCTTCCCGCGCGGGGCGGCGGCGGGCGAACGCTATGCGCCGGGCGGCATGACGTCGCTGAACCGCTGATGTGAAAACGCCTCCCTCGCGATCGCGAGGGAGGCGTCTTTCATTCGGACCTGTGAGGCAGGCTTACTGGATGCGAGTCCAGGTCTGGGTCTTGCACAGGGGGGCGACGATGCAGCCGCGCAGGCGCAGGGTGTTGTCGTTGGTCATGGTGATGGTCCCGCGATAGGTGCCGCCGTCCGCCGGATTATAGACCGAGCCGCCGCGCCATTCGGTCGGGCCGCCGGTGAAGCCGGAGAGCATGGGCAGGCCGCGCAGGGTGCGGGTGCGTTGGGCTTCGTTCTTGTTGTGCGTGTCGCGGGCGTTGGGGTCGGTGCGGATGTGGTCCGATGTCACCAGCGCGCCGCATAGGGCCTGGCCGCAGCGGGTGATGCGCACCTGGCCGCCGTTGGTCGGGGTTTGCCACAGGCCGGTCGGGTCGCTGGCGAGGGCCGGAGAAGCGAGGGCGGCGGCTGCGACGGCGAGCGCCGCCAGGACGGAGGTCTTCATCGGCGTTTTCCTTCTGATGGATCGGTGGAACGATCCTGCCAGAAGGTTGATCCGGGTTTCAGCCTGAAACAAGGCTGAAATTGTGAACTTCACTCAATGATTACATGACGTTAGGTAAAGTTGAGCGCGCCCGAAACGTCTAAGGCGATGGATTTGGGCGGGTTTCTCCTCCCTATGCCATGGGGAGGAAAGCGCCGGGTCAGCCGCCGCGAGGGCGGCGGGGGCGGGTTCCGGCGTTGGAGCAGGGCGTATAACCGTCGCGCCAGATGCGGCCCAGGGTCAGGCGGCTGGCGTCGGCCAGGGCGCGGCAGTCGGCGGCCTGATGCACCTGAGCCGCGGCCAGAGCCACGGAGGCGCAGGCGAAGGCATCTTCGGCCGCGTCGTGGTGGCGGAAGGCGACGCCCAGTTCGGCGCAGACGTTGTTCAGCTTGTGCGAGGCGAAGTCGGGCCAACTGATCTGGGCCAGTTTGACCGTGCAGAGATAGTCAAACTCGGGATAGGTCAGGCCGTAGTGGTCGCAGGTGTTGCGGATGACGCTGACGTCGAAGGCGGCGTTGTGGGCCAGCACCGTGCGGCCTTCGAGGCGCGGGGCGATGGCGGCCAGAACCGAGGGGAATTCCTCGGCGTCCTCGACCTGTTCGGGGCCGATGCCGTGGAAGGCGATGTTGAAGCTGGCGAACCGCATCCCCGGCGGGCGGATGTAGTGGTGCTCGACGGATTCGATGACGCCGTCGTTGATCCAGGCCAGGCCGATGGAGCAGGGGCTGGCGCGCTGCTCATTGGCGGTTTCGAAGTCGATGGCGACGGCGTGCATTACGAGATCATATTTCAGGCGATGAGGGCCAGCCACTCGTCCTCGGTCAGGACGGCGACGCCGTGCTTTTCGGCGTCCTTCAGCTTGGACCCGGCGCCGGGTCCGGCGACGACGTAGTCGGTTTTTTTGGAGACTGAGCCGCTGACCTTGGCGCCCAGGCTTTCGGCGCGGGCCTTGGCTTCGTCACGGGTGAAGCGTTCCAGCGAGCCGGTGAAGACGACGGTCTTGCCCGCGACGGGGCTGTCGGTCGTGGGGGCGGCCACGTCCTCGACGCACTCAAGTTCGGCCAGTAGGGCGTCGACGACCTGAAGATTGTGCGGCTCGTGGAAGAAGTGGGCCAGAGCCTCGGCGGCGACCGGGCCGACGCCGGAGACGCCCGCGATCTGGTTCAGCATGTCGGAGGGGCCTTCGTTGCGCGCGATGGCGGCCCAGCGCGTCAGGTCGGTCCAGCCATCCGAGATCTCCGCCAGCGAGCGGCGCGCGGGCGCGGCCATGCCGGGGAAGGCGAGGGCGATCTTCTGATCCATCGGCGCTTCCGGCCAGGGATCGTCGGCGGCGGGACGGGCCTCGGCCATCAGGCTCAGAACGCGGGTGGAGATGGCGTGGGTCGCCGCCAGCGTCTTCCAGTCGTCGCTGGCGAGGCCGTTGGCGGCGGCCATGCAGGCGTCGCGGAAGGCGGTCCAACTGCCGAAGGCGCGCGACAAGACCAGCGAGGTTTGTTCGCCGATCTCGCGCACGCCCAGACCGAAGATCAGGCGGTCGAGGCTGATGACGCGGCGCGCGTCGATCCCGGCGATCAGGTTGCCGACGCTGGTCTCGCCATAGCCGTCCTCGGCGCGCAGCAGGGCCAGCTTTTCCTCGTCGCGGGCCAGGCGGAAGATGTCGGCGGGCTCCTTGATCCAGCCGCGCGCGTGGAAGGCGATCAGCTGCTTTTCGCCAAGCCCTTCAATGTCGAAGGCGCGGCGGCTGACGAAGTGCTTGAGGCGCTCGACGATCTGGGCGTCGCAGATCAGGCCGCCGGTGCAGCGGCGCTTGACCTCATCCCCTTCGCGCACGGCTTCGGAGCCGCAGACGGGGCAGGTGGTGGGGAAGACGTAGGGCTGGGCGCCGTCGGGGCGCAGGGTTTCGATCACGCCGACAATCTGGGGGATGACGTCGCCGGCGCGTTGCAGGACGACGGTGTCGCCGATGCGCACGTCCTTGCGGGCGATCTCGTCCTCGTTGTGCAGGGTGGCGTTGCGGACCACGACGCCGCCGACGGTGACGGGGTGCAGGCGGGCGACGGGGGTCAGGGAGCCGGTGCGGCCGACCTGAATGTCGATTCCTTCCAGCACGGTCGTCGCCTGTTGCGCCGGGAACTTGTGGGCGATGGCCCAGCGGGGGCTGCGGGCGATGAAGCCGAGGCGCTGCTGCCAGTCCAGCCGGTCGACCTTATAGACCACGCCGTCGATGTCGTAGCCGAGGCGGCTGCGGTCGGCCTCCAGCGCCTGATAGACGCCGATCAGCCCTTCCGCGCCCTCGACGCGGGCGGAGCGGTCGTTGACCTGAAAGCCCCAGGCGCGGAAGGCCTCCAGCGCGCCGTGTTGCGTCTCGGCGAAGGGGGCGGAGGTCTCGCCCCAAGCGTAGGCGAAGAAGGTCAGGGGGCGCAGGGCCGTGATCTTCGGGTCTTTCTGGCGCAGCGACCCGGCGGCGAAGTTGCGCGGGTTGGCGTAGGTGCGGCGCCCTTCCGCCTCGGCGGCGGCGTTGAAGGCGTCGAAGGCGGCGTTGGGGGCATAGACCTCGCCCCGGATCTCGATGACGTCGGGCCAGCCGGAGCCCGCCAACGTCTGGGGGATGCTGTTCAGCGTGCGCAGGTTGGCGGTTACGTCCTCGCCGGTCTTGCCGTCGCCGCGTGTGGCGCCCTGGACCAGGACGCCCTTTTCATAGCGCAAGCTGGCGGACAGGCCGTCGATCTTGGGCTCGGCGACGAAGGCGATGGGCTCGTCGCCCGGCAGCTTCAGGAAGCGGGCGATGCGGGCCACGAAGTCGCGTACCTCGCCGTCGTCGAAGGCGTTGTCCAGCGACAGCATGGGCACGCCGTGGCGGACCTCGGCGAACTGGCTAGAGACCGGAGCGCCGACGCGCTGGGACGGAGAGACGGCGCTGCTCAGGGCCGGGAAGCGGGTCTCGATGTCGAGGGCGCGGCGCTTCAGGTTGTCATAGTCGGCGTCGGAAATCTCGGGCGCGGCGTCGGCGTAGTAGAGGGCGTCGTGACGCGCCAGTTCGGCCGACAGGCGCTCCAGTTCTTCGCGCGCCTGGGCTTCGGTCAGGGTTTCGACGGACGTGAAGAGGTCGGACATGAGAATCGCAGGAAGTCGGCAAAGGCGGAACGGTTCCTTATCATCCCCCGACCTTGATGGCAGACGCGGCATGACAGAAACGTAATCTGACGCAGGGGGCAGGGGCCGCTAGCGTCGCGCCTCAAAGATTCCTGCCGGAGCCCTTCCATGCGTCCTGTCCTCGTCAGCCTGTCCGTGATCGCCGCCGCCCTGACGCTGGCCGCCTGTGAGACGCCCGTGTCGCAGGCGGTGTCGGAGGCGACAGCCCCGGTCGTCGCCGGCTCGGCTGACTACGCCCAACTCATGGACGACCTGCGCATCCTCTCGGCCGACGACATGCAGGGGCGCGACACCGGCTCTGAGGGCGGGGCCAAGGCGCGCGAATACATCGTCAGCCGACTGGAGGCGCTGGGCGTCCAGCCGTCGCCGATGGGGCGTCTGCAGCCGTGGGAGATGTCGGGCCGCACGCGCGAAGGGACGAAGACCTACAGCGGAACCAACATCATCGGCGTGATCCCCGGTACGCGCGTGGCCGACAAATACATCGTGGTCACGGCCCACTATGACCACGTCGGCGTCAACGACGGCCAAATCTACAACGGGGCGGACGACAACGCCTCGGGCGTGGCGACTATGCTGGAGCTGGCCAGGCGGCTGAAGGCCAATCCGCCCGAGCACAGCGTCCTGATCGTGGCGCTGGACGGAGAGGAGCGGGGCCTGCTGGGCGCCAAGCATTTCGTCGAGGCGCCGCCGGTGCCGCTGCACGCGATCTCTATGAACCTGAATTTCGACATGACGGCGCGGGCTGACAGCGACGGCAAGCTGTGGGTGACAGGCACCTATCAGCACCCCTATTTCCGCCCGGTGCTGGAGCGACTTCCGGCGCGTCAGACGGTCGCCCTGGCCTTCGGCAAGGACACGCCTGACGACAAGGGCGCCGACAACTGGGTCGAGGCGTCGGACCATGCCGCCTTCCACCGCGCGGGCCTGCCGTTCCTGTATTTCGGGGTGAATTATCACACGGACTATCACCGCCCGAGCGACGACTTCGAGAAGGTCAATCCGGCGGTGTTCCAGGACTCGACCGAACTGGCCATCGGCGGCTTCCGCGCGCTGGATCAGTGGCTGGATCAGTGATTTTCGCGAGCGCGAAACGCTTGCAAAGATAGGCCTTGAAACCGCCTTCAGAGCGGCGTTCTGTCGCACCTTCATCAGTCGAGAGAATGCAGATGTCGGCGACGCAGGGCTTTGATCTTCAGCGAGTGCAGAAGCTGCGGAAGGCGGCGCTGCTGGTCGGACTGATCGGCGTGGTCGGGCTGGCCTTCGTCAGCAGGTCCATCGGCGGCGAGACCATGCTGCATGAGGGGCTGGAGGGGTTCGGCCTGGGCCTGATCGTCGTCTGCATCGTCGGCCGGGCCTGGTGTTCGCTCTATATCGGCGGGCGCAAGAAGGCCGAGATCGTGGATCGCGGACCCTATTCGATCAGCCGCAACCCTTTGTATGTCTTCAGCTTCATGGGGGCGTTCGGCGTAGGCGCGCAGACGGGCAGCGTGACGCTCGCGACCGTTTTCCTGCTGCTGACCGTCGCGGTCTTCTACGCCACGGTGAAGCGTGAAGAGGCCTGGCTGGCGGGCGCGTTCGGCCAGACCTATGCGGACTATTGCGCGCGGACGCCGCGCTTCGGGCCGGACTTCTCCAAATGGCGCGACGCCGACAGCCTGGAGGTGCGGCCGCAGTTCTTCCTGACGACGCTGCGCGACGGCCTGGTCTTCCTGCTGGCCGTGCCGCTGTTCGAGTCGGTCGAGCGGTTGCAGGATCTGGGCTGGCTGTCGGCCCTGGTGCGCCTGCCTTGAGGACTGTGCCGATTCTGCTGGCGACGGCGCTAGCCCTGACGGTCGCCGCCTGCGAACGCGGCGCGGCGCCCGAGAAGACGGCGCAGGCGACCGCCTTCAAGCATGACCTGCCCGAGGACGTGTCCGGCTATTACATCCCCACGACGGCGGTTCAGGTCGGCGATTGGCGGCTGCATCACCTGTTCATGGGCCAGGTTCCCGACTTCATGGCTTGGCGCGATGGCCAGCGGACGGTGGGATTCGCGCCGATCATGATGGAGTTCGAAGCGGGGGATAAGACGCGGCGTACGCGGCTGATTCCGACGGCCTATGACGTGAGCGAGGACCGGGTGCGCTTCGAGGCGACGTCGCGGGAGCTGGGGGCGGTGTCGTTCGATGGAAGGCTCGACCAGGATGCGCTGGCGAAGGCGCGGCGCAATCTGGGAGATCAGGGCGTCGTCCTGAAGGGGACGCTGAAGGTCGGGGGGCGGACCTTCGACGGGGTGTCGATGCGATGGTGGGCGGGGGACTGAGCCCCCGCCGCTGATACCGATCCTTAGGCGACGGTCGCCTTGACGATCTTGCCCGGCGCGCGGGGCGGCTCGCCCTTCGGCAGGGCGTCGACGTGATCCATGCCCTCGATCACTTCACCCCAGACGGTGTACTGGCCGTCCAGGAAGCGGGCGTCGTCGAAGCAGATGAAGAACTGCGAGTTGGCGCTGTCCGGGTTGGCGGTGCGGGCCATCGAGCAGACGCCGCGGACGTGCGGCTCCTTCGAGAATTCCTGCTTCAGGTTCGGCTTCTTCGAGCCCGAGGTGCCGGTGCCCGTCGGGTCGCCGCCCTGGGCCATGAAGCCCGGAATCACGCGGTGGAAGACCACGCCGTCGTAGAAGCCTTCCTTGGCCAGGTCGGTGATCTGCTTGACGTGGTTCGGGGCCAGGTCGTCGCGCAGCTTGATGACGACGTTGCGGTCTTCGCCGTCGCCGGTGTCCAGGGTGAAGGTCAGGGTTTGGTCGGCCATCGGGCGCTCCTTGAGGTTATGCGAGCCGGAATTGTGCGCGGGTCATAGCGGCTGAACGCCGTCAGGGCTATGTGGGAAGCATGAGTGAAGACGAAAAGCCCGCCGACAAGCCGCAGGAACGCCGCCGCATGGTGCGCCTGCCCACGGGCGGCACCGCAGCCGGGCGCAAGGTCGGCCAGAAGATCAAGACGGCCGACAAGAAGTCCCTGTCCAGTCAGGCCTGGATCAAGCGTCAGCTGTCGGACGAATGGTCCGACCGCGCGCGCGCCGAGGGCTGGCGCAGTCGCGCGGCCTTCAAGCTGATGGAGATCGACGACAAGTTCCGGCTGATCCGGCACGGCTCGCGGGTCATCGACCTGGGCGCGGCGCCGGGCGGCTGGGTGCAGGTGGCGCTGGATCGCGGCGCGGCGGCGGTGGCGGGCGTGGACCTGCTGATGATCGAGCCGATTCCGGGCGCGACGCTGGTTCAGGCCGATTTCACCGATCCGGGCGTGGATCAGCAGATGCTGGACGCCATCGGCGGACCGCCGGACCTGGTGCTGTCGGACATGGCGCACAACACCATCGGCCATCGCCAGACCGACCACCTGAAGATCATCGCCCTGATCGAGATCGCGGCTGACTTCGCCATCCGCACCTTGCGGCCGGGCGGGAATTTCGTGTCGAAAAACTTCCAGGGCGGCGACGCCGGCGGGGTGCTGACGCGCCTGCGTGAAGAGTTCGAGACGGTGAAATACGTGAAGCCCGAATCGAGCCGCAAGGGCAGCGCCGAGGTCTTCCTGGTGGCGCTGAACAAGCGGTAGACCTTCCCCTCTTCTGCTCCCTTTTCTGCCGTCATCCTCGGGCTTGACCCGAGGATCCAGCTATCCGTCTGCGTGACGTGGGCAAGGATGAGCGCGCCGCCGCACTGGATCCTCGGGTCAAGCCCGAGGATGACGGCGTGTGGGAGTGGGCGGCGCTGTGAGGGTGTCGCGTGGAGGCGTGGTGAAGAGCGCTGCTTACGCCGACGCGCCCTCGGTCGCCGCTTCGGCGGCGCGGCGAGCGGCCTTCTTGGCCTCGTGCCGCGTCCAGATGCGGTCGTGCAGGGTGAAGAAGACCGTCTGCACCAGAGGCTCGATCGTGCCGATGGCCAGGGCGATGCGGATGTCGCGCGTCAGGGCGTAGGCCACCAGAACCGCCACCGTGAAGTGCATGACGCCGTAGGTGCCGGTCTTCAGCGCGATCTGCTTTAGATTGCGGGGCAGGGCGTGGCTGTGCCCGTGTCCATGGCCGTGGTGGTTGTGGGCGCGATTCTGCTCATGCGCGTTCATGACCTCCAGACGGGCGGTGAAGGCCTCGGCCGTCTCCTCGACGCCGGACAGCATCTTGCGGCGCTCGACCCGGTGCCAGACGCGGTCGTGGACGGAATAGGCGATGGTCTGGAAGATCGGCTCGACCACCCCGACCGCCAGCGCCAGGCGCCAGTCGCGCGTCAGGGCGAAGGCCACAAGGATCGCCACGATCAGGTGCATGGCGCCGTAGCTCGCAATCTTGAGAGCGAGCTGCCGCGCCGTGTTGATCAAGATGCGAACCATTATCGGGAAATGCGGCCTCTCGCCGTCCGTTTCAAGGCAATTCCTCTTATATGCACGATAGCGCGGGCTTGGGGTTGCGGTTCCCTGCCAACGGGGGCTATACGCGGCCCGCAAAATGGAGGCTCCAAATGGAGATACGCGAAGGCCTAACCTTCGATGACGTTTTGCTCGAACCCGGTCCGTCCGAGGTCATGCCGGCTGATGTTGATGTCTCGACCCAGCTGACACGCGAAATCAAACTGAACATCCCGCTGCTGTCGTCCGCCATGGACACGGTGACGGAAAGCCGACTGGCCATCGCCATGGCGCAGGCCGGCGGCATGGGCGTGCTGCACCGGAACATGACCATCGACGAGCAGGCCGAAGAGGTCCGCGCCGTCAAACGCTATGAAAGCGGCATGGTGGTGAACCCGGTCACGGTCGCCCCCGACACGACGCTGGGCGAAGTCCTCCAGATCGTCGAACGCAAGAAGATCACCGGCTTCCCCGTGGTCGATCCCAAGAGCGGCAAGCTGGTCGGCATGCTGACCAACCGCGACATGCGTTTCGAGACGGACCTGAACCTCAAGGCCGCCGAACTGATGACGACCGGCGAGCTGATCACCCTGCGCGAAGGCGCGGCGGGCCGGGAGGCGGCGCGCGAGCTGCTGCGCACCCGCAAGATCGAGCGGGTCATCGTGGTGGACGACGCCTATCGCGCCGTCGGCCTGATCACCATGAAGGACATTCAGAAGGCTCAGGCCTTCCCCAACGCCTGCAAGGACGAGCAGGGTCGCCTGCGCGTCGGCGCCGCCTCGACCGTCGGCGACGCCGGTTATGAGCGTGGTCTGGCGTTGGCTGACGCGGGCGCGGACGTGGTGGTGATCGACACCGCCCACGGCCACTCCGCCTCGGTCGCCGAGGTGGTTCGCCGCATCAAGCGCGAGAACAACCGCATCCAGATCATCGCCGGCAACGTCGCCACCTATGACGCCACCCGCGCCCTGATCGACGCAGGCGCCGATGCGGTGAAGGTCGGCATCGGGCCGGGCAGCATCTGCACCACCCGCATCGTCGCGGGCGTGGGCGTGCCGCAACTGACGGCCATCGTCGACGCCGCCCGCGCGGCGGAAGGCACGGGCGCCTCGGTCATCGCCGACGGCGGCATCAAGTTCTCGGGCGATCTGGCCAAGGCCATCGCGGCGGGCGCCAATGTCGCCATGATGGGCTCGATGTTTGCAGGCACGGACGAAAGCCCCGGCGAGGTCTTCCTGTACCAGGGCCGGTCCTACAAGTCGTATCGCGGCATGGGCTCGGTGGGCGCCATGGCGCGCGGCTCGGCCGACCGCTACTTCCAGAAGGAAGTCTCGTCCGAGAAGCTGGTCCCCGAAGGCATCGAGGGCCAGACCGCCTACAAGGGGCCGATCGCCCCGGTGGTGCACCAACTGGTCGGGGGCCTGCGCGCCTCCATGGGCTATGTCGGCGGCGCCTCCATTCCGGACTTCCAGGAACGCGCGCGCTTCGTCCGCATCACCAATGCGGGCCTTCGTGAAAGCCACGTCCACGACGTGATGATCACGCGCGAGGCGCCCAACTATCGTCAGGGCTGACCTGATCCGCTCCCGGCCCCGGCCGGGAGCGGTTTTGTTTTGGGCTAGTAGAACAGGAGACCGGCGTGACGACTGAACTCACCTATCTGGCGGCGACGCTGGTGCTGGCTCTGGTGCAGGTCTTCCTGCCCGCCTTCGCCCGGACGCGCGAGTTCGGCCTGTCGTGGAACGCCGGAGCGCGGGACAAGACGCCCGAGGCGCACAGCCCTGTCGTCGGTCGACTGGAGCGGGCGCAGGCCAATCTGTTCGAGACCCTGCCGCTGTTCATCGGCGCCGTGCTGATCGCACACGTCGCGGATCGGACCGGCGCGCTGACGGCGTGGGGCGCGGCCCTCTACTTCTGGGCGCGCGTCGCCTATATCCCGCTGTACGCCCTGGGCGTTCCCTATATCCGGTCGCTGGTTTGGCTGGTCTCGCTTGCGGGACTGGCGATGTGCCTTCTGGCCCTTTTCATCCGAGTCTGATTTGACCCCAGCCGCCCGCCTGGCCGCCGCCGCCGCCATCATCGACAGCATTTCGCAGGGCCGCCAGCCCGCCGACGCCGTGCTCAAGGCCTGGAGCCAGCAGAACCGCTATGCCGGTTCGGGCGACCGCCGCGCCATCGCCGAGCGCGTCTATCAGGTGCTGCGCGCGCGGGGCCGCCTGTCGGCCTTCATGGGCGGGCGTCAGGACGGACGCGCCCTGATCGTCGGCGCCCTGTCGCTGCTGGACGGCGCGACGCTGGAGGAGATCGAGGGCCTCTATAACGGCGAAGGCTATGGTCCGCGCCCCCTGTCCAAGCACGAACGCGGGCGTATCGCCGCGAACGAGGACGCGACCGATCTGGCCGAGGTCGCCCTGCCGGACTTCGTGACGGCGGACCTGAAGGCGGTCCACGGCGACCGTTGGCGCGAAGAGGTCGAAGCCCTGAGCGGTCGCGCGCCGGTCGATCTGCGGGTCAACGGTCTGCGCGCCACGATCGAAGAGGTCGAGACCGAGTTGCGCGACGCCGGTCTGTCGCCCCAGCGCACCGAACTGTCGGGCTGGGGTCTGCGCCTTGACGCCGAGCCGGCGCCGAACGTGCAGCCGCTGGACGGCTTCCAGAACGGCCATTTCGAGATTCAGGACGAGGCCAGTCAGGTCGTCGGCTGGCTGTCGGGCGCCTTCCCCGGCGCGACGGTGGTGGATTACTGCGCGGGCGGCGGCGGCAAGACGCTGGGTCTGGTGCAGGCCATGCAGGGGCAGGGGTCGCTGATCGCCTGCGACGTCTCGGCCAAGCGTCTGGACAATGTGAAGCCGCGACTGGCCCGCGCGGGCGTCGAGGCTGACCTGCGCCTGTTGGGCACGAACGGCGGCGGCGTCGAGGATCTGAACGGTCAGTCCGACGTGGTGCTGGTCGACGCGCCGTGCTCGGGCTCGGGCGCCTGGCGGCGTCGACCGGAGGACTGCTGGCGCCTGACGGCCGAAGAAGTCGCGCGCCTGCACGCGTTGCAACTGCGCATTCTGGGGCAGGCGGCCAAGCTGGTGCGGCCGGGCGGGCGTCTGGCCTATGTCACCTGCTCGGTGCTGGGCGCGGAGAACGAGGCCACGGCCGCCGCCTTCGAGGCCGCACACGCGGACTTCAAGCCCGTCGCCGTCGCCGATGCGGCTCACAGCGCGGACCTGACCGAGGCGGGGCGAGGGCGTCTGACCGCGCTGGCGCAAGGAAACCGCCTGCGTCTGTCGCCCGCCGCGACCGGCACGGACGGCTTCTTCATCGCTCTGTTCGAGCGCGCTTCATGAGGCTTGAGCGCTATGGCGTCGTCACGGTCCTGCCGGTCATGGCCGCACCGGCTGAATACGGCGAACATCTGCGCGCCCGCATCGACCCCTTGATGACCGGCATCGGGCCGGTCGAGGGGGCGGTGTCGCTGACGGCGGCCCTGGCGCGGCTGGAGGCGAGGGGAGAGACGCCGGACCTGATCCTGTCGCTGGGTTCGTGCGGGTCGCGCGTGCTGGATCACGCAGCGGTCTATCAGGCGTCGTCGGTGGCCTATCGCGACATGGACGCCAGCGCCCTGGGGTTCGAGAAGGGCGTGACGCCGCTGTTGAACAAGCCTGCTGTCCTGCCGCTGTCGTGCCCTATACCCGGCGTGCCGAGCGCGCGCCTGTCGACCGGCGGAAACGTCGTCTCGGGCGCCGCCTATGACGCCATCGACGCCGAGATGGTGGACATGGAGACGTGGGCGCTGGTCCGCGCGGCCCAGACCTTCGGCCTGCCTCTGGTCGCGCTGCGCGGGGTGTCGGACGGCAAGGCCGAGCTGACGGGCCTGCATGACTGGACCTCGACCCTGCATCTGGTGGACGAGAATCTGGCGCGTGCGGTCGACGGCTTGATTGCAGTGCTGACGGATCACGGCCTCTCTGCTCTTGAATTGGCCGCCCTTGAAATTCCGGCCCTTCAGGGCCAAACCCTCGCCCAATCGCTCGCCCCGGATTCGACCTCATGACCCAGCCGACCCAACACCAGAAGGTGCTCATCGTCGATTTCGGCAGTCAGGTGACGCAGCTGATCGCGCGCCGCCTGCGCGAGGCCGGCGTCTATTGCGAAATTCATCCGTTCAACAAGGCGGGTGAAGCCCTGAAGGCGATGCAGCCGCAGGCCATCATCCTGTCGGGCGGCCCCAACTCGACGACCGACGCGGACAGCCCGCGCGTCGATCACGCCGTCTTCGACTACGGCGCGCCGATCCTGGGCATCTGCTACGGCGAGCAACTGATCTGCGCCGAGCTGGGCGGCAAGGTCGAGAGCGGCCACCACGCCGAGTTCGGCCGCGCCGAGATCGTCATCACTAAGGACAGCCCCCTGTTCGCGGGCATCGGCGCCCTCGATCACCGCGAGCCGGTGTGGATGAGCCACGGCGACCGCGTGACGGCCCTGCCGGAAGGCTTCCACGTCATCGCCACCTCGGAGGGCGCGCCCTTCGCCGCTATCGCCGATGAGACGCGCAAGATCTACGGCGTGCAGTTCCACCCCGAGGTGGTGCACACTCCGCGCGGCGCCCAGCTGCTGAAGAACTTCACCCACGGCGTCGCGGGCCTGACCGGCGACTGGACCATGGCCGCCTATCGCGACGAGCAGATCGCCAAGATCCGCGAACAGGTCGGCGACGCCAAGGTCATCTGCGGCCTGTCGGGCGGGGTCGACTCTTCGGTCGCCGCCGTGCTGATCCATGAGGCCATCGGCGACCAGCTGACCTGCGTCTTCGTCGACACCGGCCTGATGCGTAAGGGCGAGGCCGATCAGGTCACGACCCTGTTCCGCGAGCACTACAACATCCCGCTGGTGCACGTTGATGCGTCTAAGGAATTCCTCGGCGAACTGGCCGGGATTTCGGACCCGGAGACCAAGCGCAAGACCATTGGCCGCGTCTTCATCGAAACCTTCGATCGCGAAGCCGCCAAGATCGAAGGCGCCGCCTTCCTGGCCCAGGGCACCCTCTATCCCGACGTGATCGAGAGCGTGTCTCCGACCGGCGGCCCCTCGCATGTCATCAAGAGCCACCACAACGTCGGCGGCCTGCCGGACTTCATGAAGCTGAAGCTGGTCGAACCTCTGCGCGAACTGTTCAAGGACGAGGTCCGCGCCCTGGGCCGCGAACTGGGCCTGACGGACGCCTTCGTCGGCCGCCATCCGTTCCCCGGACCGGGCCTGGCCATCCGCATCCCCGGCGAGATCACGCCGGAGGCGGTCGCCACGCTTCAGGACGCGGACGCCATCTATCTGGACGAGATCCGCAAGGCGGGCCTGTATGACGACATCTGGCAGGCCTTCGCCGTGCTGCTTCCGGTCAAGACGGTCGGCGTCCAGGGCGACGCCCGCACCTATGAAAAGGTGCTGGCCCTGCGCGCCGTCACCTCGACCGACGGCATGACGGCTGACTTCTACCAGTTCCCGTGGGATGTGCTGGCCAAGACCGCCACGCGCATCATCAACGAGGTCCGCGGCGTCAACCGCGTCGTCTACGACGTGACGTCGAAGCCGCCCGGCACCATCGAGTGGGAATAATTCAGGCCTTTCGGCGGCTTTCGGCATCGCTTCCGAAAGTGCCGATAAGTCACTGACATAAAAATAAATTCTGACGAGACCCTTCGAAGCCTTTCGGAGGGTCTCTCTTTTGTGATGACGGCTTCCATGTCGTCTGCGATTTCGTCCTGGAAACTGCGGATCCCCTCGTTGAGGTCGTCGAACGCGTATTCACGGATCGGCCGATTCCCGCCTGCCCCGGATCCAAGTCGTAGCGACGTCCAAAGGCGGCTACGCGACGGCGCTGTTTGCGCCGCTTTAGAAAAGCTTGAGAACGACATTAAGATTATACGGCTCAAGATTCCTATTCCGGTCCTTCTTTTTGGAGGGCCAGGCCATGCGCGCAGTCGCAACCAGCAGACTGTTCAGAGTGATCGTCGGAGGAGGCCGCACGTCGTTCCTGCGGTCTGCTGCGACGACTTTGCGCAACGCCCTGGTCCCCGGCCCGATCTGCCGGGTCGCCCTGCTGGGTATGGCTCTGTCAGGAGCGGCCTGCGGGGCGGAGTCCGTCGCTGACGATGAGGGAAGCGCCGCCGCGGCTGAAGCGAACGCCGCTTCCGTTTCTGCCGCAGCTTCGGCGCTCCAGGTCGCTTCGACCTCTGCTCTTTCCGCTCAGGAGCGTGCGGCCGTCATGCACGCCGCCGGATTCGTCAGTCCCCAGCCCGACAGCCATTGGACCTGGCGCGATCCCGAGGACGCCGAGAACATCTGCGAAGGGGTTTGGGCTGAGATCGAAGAGGTCCGCGACCTGAACGGCGACGGTCGGCCCGAGGCCGTCGTTAAGGCCGATGGCGATCAGTGTTGGGGCATGAACCAGCATTTCGTTTCGGTTCTGCACCGCACCAGCGAGGGCTTGCGCTCCCTGATCGGGTTTCAGGCGCGGTTCGCGAACTACGGGTTCCATTCTCGGCGCGGCGTCGCCTGGCCCGATATCGAGATCGCCAACGGAGACGAAACCGGCTGCGTCGGCTTCCAGCGCTGGAACGGCCAGACGTATATCGATGGAGGCACGTCAGACGAGGGCGGCATCTGCACGCTGACGTCCGAGGGCCGCGCCGCAGGCGGCGGGGCCGCGCGGACACAGGGTCGGGTCGGGTTTCCGCCGATCGAGAAGGGCTACTACGCCATTGGCGTCAGCTGCGCCGAAGCCGTCGCCGACTCGACTGGCGTGCTCATGTACCTGGACGAGAGGCGCGTGGCCTCGTTCGACGGCGGTCGGCGCATCCAAGGCGTGGAGGCGCTGGGCGGCGACCGCTATCGATTCCGAGGTGCGGATCTGGTCATTACCGTCGCCAGCCGCACGAGCTTCACCAACGAGTACGGCGATCGTCACACGCACTGCCCGACCGGGCAGATGCCCCGCAGCGACCGTGAGGACTGGGGCGATCTCTCGCACCGATAGCACATCTCTTCCTGCAGACCGTGAGTGCGCTGATCCAGGTCATGGCCGACTGGACGCTGGCGGGAGGCCTCCGCCCTCGCCGCGTCCCCAGGTTCCACGCCCGCCGTTCCTATCTTACCTTGGCTGTGCATTGCAGGGGATTCGATGTCCGAGGTCCGCTTCTCTCTTCTCCAGTTCGGCGTCGCCCTGACCGGCGCATTGCTGTTCCTGGTTGTGGCCGCGATACTGATCCGAGGACTTCATCCAGCCTTGGAACGCGGGCTGACCTGGTTCAGACCCTGGTTCCTCTGGCTGGATCGCGGCCTAGCGCTCGGCGTCGCCCGATGGATAGGGCTGGACGAAAAGGGACGGGCGCGTCGTTGGGGACGCCTTCTGGCCGTGCTCTTGGGGACAGGCGCGATCGGCGCCCTGCTTCCTCCGCTGTTCGGCGCGCCGGTGCTGGTTCTGGGCCTGGTCGCCGTGCTCGCTGTGTTCCGGCGTTGGGCCTGGGACGAGGAAGATCGGGCCGCCAACCTGAATCCGGGTCGACGTCGTACGCCGGGAAGCGAAGACTACAACAACGAACTCCTGGTCGCCCTGTCGGCGGTCTTCATGCTGGGCAGCCTGCTGGTCTGGAGACTCACTGGTCTGCACTTCTTCAGTGCGACTTCGGGGATCGGCCTCCTGGAGTATGTGGCCTACGTCGCCTCGGAGGCGCTGGAGGCCCTGCCGATCGTCGGCAATATCGAGGTGATGGGCTACGACAACCCGTCCGGTGTCCAGGCCGTCTTGCCGACCGGAGGCGGGGTCGCCGCCTTTGCTCTGCGCATGGGGCTGGACCTTCTGGTCATCGGCGGACTGCTCCAGGCCCTCTCGGTCGCGCGTCGGATCGCGACTGGGCAGGATCTGCGTCGATACGAAGAGACTCTGCGCGACGCGGAAACGGAGAAGCAGGCGGACGCGGCGCTGCAGGGGCTGGCCGACCTGGCTCGTCGTAACAACGTCGCCGCCCTGGCCCTGCTCGAGACGATCGCGCTTCCGCCGGATGGCGGGACCCGCCACGAGGTCTTCAAACGGCGCGGCGCTGCGGACGTGCTCCTGAACCTCTACGAAGAGGGTTCTGTCGTCGGCGTTTCGGGGCTGAACGCCGCGATCCTGACTTATGATGTCCTGATCACCCCCGAGTTGATGAATGGAGCGCCCCTGCAGTGGGCCAAGTCGGTGGCCGCCAGGGCGCACGCCGCGTATCTGTTGGGCATGCTCCTCGGGGGCGAACAGGGGCGGAGCCGTCTGGTCGAAGCACGCGATGGTTTCAAACTGGCCGCTCAAAGCCTGTCCATTCTCGATGCGCCTCGGCTCGCGGATCGCGCGGAGCTCGGCTTCTGGGCCGTCGAGGGGGAAGGACTTCATCAGGTCGAGGGGATTCCGCCTGAACTTCCGACCTCGTTGATCACGGGAATCCACGGGTTCATCGACCGGATGGGGGCCGACGCGGAAGCAGAGGTCATCGATGAAGCCCACAGACTGATCGCGCGGATCGGAACCTGGATGCTGTCGCACGGCATGACGCCGCCCGCCGGGCCCACGGAGACGCTCAGCACGCCTCTGGCGCAACTGGATCAAGCCGCGGCGACGATCTTGCAGTTCGGCCGCGAACCCTCGAATGACACCTTGGATCGTCTGGATCGGACCATCCGGGATCTCGAGACGCTTCACGCCCAGACACAGGCCGCGGCCGTTCGATCCGACGCCGCCCTGCGTCTCGCTCAGGCTTGGATCGCCCGCGCTCGCGCGGTCGCTTCCGCCCGACCAGAGGCATTTTCGCAGATCGACAGGTGGTGCGAAACGCTTCGACCGACGATGATCACGGCCCCGCGGGTGCGGGCGGTCGTGCGGGAAATCCAGGCCAGCCGCTTCGTGCTGGAGGCCTCGACCACACCCTTCGGGCCGAAGCGAGAGGCTCTCGCGGAACTGGCGATCGAGACCTATCGACAGTTGGTGAACGACCCGGACCTGGGCGGAGATCCTCTTTCGGTCGAAGCGCGAGCCAACATGGCGATCGCCCTTCTCAATTTCGCGGAAGGCGCCCGACCTGACCTCGCACGCATCCGGCTGGAGGAGGCGGCTCAGCTCGCTGACAGCTTGCGCGAGACGGCGGATCCGACGGCGCGGGCGTCGGCGGCTCTCACGGGGTCGAACGTTCGGAGAGATCTCGCGCCGTTCAGGCCCGAGGACCAGCGGCGCGACATGCTGGATCTGGCGATCCGAGATGCCAAGGCGGCGGTCGATGGCTATGCCGAGTTGGGCAATGAGGAAGGACGACTGCTCGCCATGCGGGCGCTGGGCCTGTCCCATATGGAGCAGGCCGTGCTGGAAGGCTCCGGTCCTGAGGCAGGTCGGCATGCCCGAGCGGCGTTTTCGGCGTTGGAATTCGCGGTGGCTCGTCTCGATCGGGAGCGCAACCTGGGCCTCTGGTTCAAGGCGGCGCACACCTTCGCAGACTTGGCGGCCTATCTTGGCGCGCAGGACCGCGATCGGGACAAACTGACCATGGCGGCGGCCCTGCTGGCCGAGTTGCGTCAGCTTTGCATCGGCCCGCTGGAGGCCCAGGCCCCCTGTGTCGACAAGTCGGCGTCGGCCATCGAGCGGGCCCTGCGGGACGAGGACGGACGGCCCTGAGAGCAGCGCCCCCAGGCGATCATGCGGACGTCGACAGGGCCCTGAGCTTCGCCAGGAGCTCCGCCGGCGTGTCGGGTTCGATGACCGGCGGCGCTCGCTCAAACACGCGCAGGACCGGCTTTGATCTCTGAACCGGGCGAGACGGATCGTGGAAGGGATTGACGTCGTACAGGCCCGCAAACATCGGATCGGCACGATAGTTCGGCAGTCGGGCGATCACCGGCATGTCCCCGGACAACTGCAGTAGGATCTCGTCGTCGTCGAGGTCCAGCAACTGCTCGGGCGAGCCGAAGCCGACCAGGCGGGCCATCGCCTCGGCCGCCAGCATGGTGTTCGCTCCGAAGCACTGCACGGCGCGGCAATTGTTGACCATGGTCTGCCAGTCCCGTGGATAGAGGTTCTGCAACTGGCTGGGGTCCTGCCAGAAGCTCCAAGTCTGCAGGCCATAGCCGCGCATCAGGGTGATGGCTCGTCGCAGGTCGTCGAAAGCGCCGAGTTGAGCCGCCTCGTCGAGGATGAACAGGGTCGACTTGGGCGGCCGACCGCTGCGACCCGAGATGAGGGTCATCAGGGTGTGCACCCACAGGCGCAACAACCGGCCGTGGCTCTCGAGCATGTGCGGCGGCAGCACGAGATAGATCGACAGCGGCTCGCCCCGCTGAACCGCGCCGAGGTCGAAGCTTGTGGTTCGCAACGAGGGGGCGATCATGCCCGAGCGTGCGATGTCGACGAGATTTTGGGAGAAGGAGAGAATGCCGCCCAAGGTCGAAACGGCGCCGATCCGCAGCATTCGTCCGATGTTGCGCGCCTCGGCGTTGCGCGAGGCCTCCAGCGCCGCCAACACGGTGCCGGCCAGGCTGCTAGAGGCGTCTTGGCGCTCGGTTGCGGCGCTGTAGAGGCCGATCTCTCCAACGGCCTGGTTGACCAGGGTCCGCACGGTTTCCAGGCAACGACTGGCTGGCGGCAGGTCGCTCATGACATGCAACACCACGCCCAGCACGAAGGTCGCCCCGCGTTCGCGCCAGTAGCCGCCGTCGCTGGCGTCGGTCTCGACATCGGGATTGGCCAAAGCCGAGACCATGGCCATCGCGTCATCGACGAAGGTCGGGCTTTCCGGGTCCAGGATGTCGAGCGGATTGAGCGAGGCGGCGGGCAGGCCTGTCACGCCCATGGGATCGAGGATGGCGACCTCCTGTCCCAGTTCGCGCCGGCGTCGTTCGGTCATCAGGGCGTTCTCGCCCTTCGGATCGACGACGATGACCGGCCCGTCGAAGCGCAGCAACGCAGGTACGATGCAGCCGGTGCCCTTGCCGGCGCCGGTCGGCGCGATGGTCATCAGATGCCCCTCGCGTTCCATCAGAATCGGGGCGACGACGGCGGTCGCTGGATCGGCGGCGGCAACGGCTCCGAACTTGAAACCCACCGGCCGACGTCGATGCTCGCGTTCCAACGACCAGCCGACGATCAGGCCAGGCTCGTCGACGCTGTCGGGCAAGGCCAGGGCGCTGTCCACAGGGATCAAGGTCATGAGGTCGTTTCCTTCGGCTCCAGAACGACGAAGAGGCCGTCCATGCGTTCGGACCGCACGGGGACATCGTCGGTCAGCATCCTGTCGTCGATCATCTCGATCAGACCGTCCGGGGTGAGGGCCAGGCCAGTCGCGAAGAAGCCTTGGTGGTGGCAGACGACGAGCAGAAACAACCAGCGGCCCTCGGCGTCGAAACCGGCCGGTTCGATGACGCGGGCATGGCCCACGCAGAGGTCGCGCAGGGCGTGGGCGTCCGTCGCCCGATCCGCCAGGTCTTCGAAGGACTCCACCGGCTGGAACCGCTCCCCCTCATGGCGAACGCAGTTCATGAAGAGTCGGATGTAGTCCAGCCGCGCACCCTCGTCCTGAAGGTGCGGGCCGACGGCGTCGTTCAGGTCGTGGATCCAGATCGACGTGCCATCGACGGCCAGAACCTTGTCCTCGGTCAGCACGAATGAGGCGATCCCAATCGCTCCGCCGCTGATCCGGCCTTGGGTTTCGATCAACATGATCCCGCCGTGGCAGCGTAGCGGCAGGGTGCGAACCCGATCGCAGAAGCCGGCTAGGGGGAAGGGGGCGCGCGCCGAACCCACCCGGTGGTGCGCGCCGATCAGGCTCAAGACTTCGGCCGCCGCCTCAGGCTCCAGGTCAGTCCAGTCGCCGGGGACGCCGGGCGCCCGGTTCCACGGCTTGCTCGGGGAGCGCACGGCCTCCACAAGCCGCGCGATCTCGATCGCGGTCAGCGGCCAACCCCTGTCGTGCGTCTGCAGCCACGCGAGAGCCAGCTTGCCGGACCACACTGCGCTGGCCATGCCGGGGAGATCGTCGAGTTCGCGGCCGAGCACGATACGGTAGGCGTCTTGGGCGGCCGCATGGAACACTGGATCTGCGGTCACGCTGTCGATCAACATCGGAGGAAAAGGTTTCTCCCCTTCGATCGGCCGTTCGAGCGCCCGAAGTAGGGGCAAGAGTTCGGTCAGGCGGGCGCCCAACCGGGCGTTGGGGGCGATGTTCAGAAGCATCCGCACGCGACGTAGCTGCTGGGCGTCCAGAAGCAGCCGGTTCTTCAACGCGCCGTTGACCGCCGGGAGCGCCTGCATCAGTTCCGCCGCATGACCCAGGAGATAGCTGGCGACCTCGGCGTTAGGCCACATGCGCTCCGTCAGAGTGAAGAAACGACCGCCCAGGTCCGTTGGAGCCAGGACTTGGGACGAGTTGCGCAAGGGCGCGCGAGCGACGGCTTCAGCCATGGCTCGGCACACCCGCGCGTCGTCGGCCAGTTTTTTGCGTGCGGCGGCGCCGGCGTCGATCGAATCCAGGAAGTCCGCTGCGAACCGGAGGGCGTCACCGGCGAGTACGCCGACGGTGACGCCCTCGCGGTAGACGGGATTGAGTTCCGGCGCGAAAGGCGCGGCTTGGGCGGACATGTCTCCATCTCCCATTCGGGATGACAGCGAAGACACCTCGCCGGTCCGGTCGCTGTCAACTATCCATCGACGCAGGCAGCGTCTGTGTCCGGGGATCATCGGCGGACGCGCTCGTCTGCGCGGCGGCGGGAACTCCGAACGCCGGGTGCTTCAGAGGCATATTCGTCAGGGCCCCGCCAAAGGCTGATCAGGGGCGCTACAGACGAGGTCCGCAAGGGAGGCGAACGGATGAGCATGGCGGTTACTCCAAAGGTCAGGTTCGTCGAAGGGGATTGCGGACTAGACCCAGACCCGAGGCGATCAGGCCCGCGCCCGCGATGAGCAGCAGCCAAGGCCCGATCTCGACCGAGATGAGGGTTTCCGCCTGGGAAGCGGCGGCCTCGCCAAGCGGGTTCACGGCCGTGAAGAGGCCCAGGATCGCGGATCGCAGCAGGAAGGTCAGGCCGCCCGCGAGCAGGGCGGCGGCCCCTGCGGCCAGCTCCCACGGACGCAGCGGCGCCCCAGTCCAAGCCTGCCAGATCAGCCACAAGGCAGCGAGGACGGCGGAGAAGCGAAGAATGAGGGCGGTGTCCACGGCCTTCAGGAAGCTGATCGCGCTCAGACCTTTGCGAATCTCGGCGCGCTGTTCTTCCAGCGATGCGATGCGATCGCCGACATTGCCGTAGCCGTAGACGCTGTCCGGAGCGCTGCCTCCGCTCTGCGCGGCCTCCATCCTGAAGCGAGCGAGGTCGCGCTCCAGGTCGGCCAGGCGACGTCTTCCGTGCTCGACCTGCTCCAGGTTCAGCCCGGCGGCGGTCGCGACCTTGTCCAGCTCCAGTTGGGAAGCGGTCAGCGCCGGCGACGACAGGGCCGGCAGGAAGAAGGCGATCAGAACCAGGATCGCCAAGGGCTGCGCCAGCGCGTCCTTGAACAGGCCGATGATTTTCTCGCCCCCAGACGACCGGGCCAGGGCCTCGACCGAGACCGCACCGGCGCCGGTGAAGGCGTCGATGGCTGGATAGACGTCGCGCGCGGTCCCGCCTTCGACGTCGAAATCGACGGCGGCCCCGACCGAGGCGGGTCGTTCGCCGCGCCAATCGGCGGCCTCGTAGCGGTAACGCTTGCCGTCGTCGCCTGTGATGGCTCCGGCCAGTTCGCCGGCGGGGACACCCAGAATCTTGCCCTTCATGGTCGTCCTCCTGTTCGTGGACGCGGCGTCAGGCCGGCTGCGGCGCCGCCGTGAACTCCACCAGGACGTCGTCGACCAGACGGATGTTCTTCTGGGCGCGCCCAATCACCCACCAGCCCATCAGCGCCATGGCTATGCCCGCCGGGATGCCGAGGATGGTCAGACAGACGAGGACACCTGAGATGATCAGCCCCCATCCGCCACGGACCGCCGTTTTCGACGTCTGGATCAGCGACGCCTTCACGGACGCCAGCACGTCCAGGTCCGTGGATCCGGCGCGCTTGAACGCGCCCAGCGCGGCGGATCGTTCGATCCGGTTCGGGAAAAGCGGGTTCTCCATGCCTGTCGGCCTCCGTGACGGAGCGCGCCTGTCGCGCTTCCAGGAGGCCAGCCTGGCCGGTCGGTCCCGCGGAATCCTGACGCCGAGCTAAAGAAGTTCTTAAGTCGTCAGCCGGCGGTCGCTGAGAGTTGCCATCCCGGACCGCGCTCCCTTAGGCTTCGAGATCGCAGACTGCATTCGAGGTGGCTTCATGGCAGAGGGCGGTTCCGGACCGCGCCGGAGACGGCGCAGATGGCGGTTCGCGAACGCGGTGTTCGATGAGGCGGCCTGGACCTTGTCCGTCAACGGCCAGCCGGTGGAGTTGGAGGGCAAGCCGCTTCAAGTTCTGCATGAGCTGTTGCTGAACGCCGGCGAGGCAGTCACCAAGGCGGAGCTGCTCGACGCTGTCTGGCCTGGCATCCACGTGGTGGAGGCTTCTCTGACCACGGCCGTGTCTAAGCTGCGCGGAGCCTTGAGCGAGCAGGGGGCGGACATCGTCCAGACCCTGCCGCGCGTCGGCTACCGCTTGGGGGCCCCGGTCGAGATCGAGCAGTTGTCGACGCCGCTGGCCCCACGCTTCGCCTTCGCTCCGGGGGACCCGGTTCCTGGTCGCCCTCAGTGGATCCTCCAAGAAGCCCTGGACGACAGCGGCGCCGGCGACGTCTGGCGAGCGCATCATCAGAAGGTCGAAGAGACGCGCATCTTCAAGTTCGCTGACGCGCCCGACCGATTGCGCAGTCTGCGTCGCGAGGTCGCCTTGTTCCGGCTGATGCGTAACGTGCTGGGCGATCGGCGGCCCTGTGTCGACGTTTTGGAATGGAACTTCACGGCGGCGCCCTATTTCATCGAGGCGGCGGACGCCGGGCAGGATATGCACGCTTGGGCCGGAGCCCTGAAGGGGGGACTCGGCGCGTTGTCGCTGGAGAAGCGGATCGCGGTGGTCGCCGATCTGGCGCGCGCCGTGGCGGCCGCGCATAGCGCCGGGGTGCTGCATAAGGATCTGAAGCCCGCCAACGTCTTGATCGAGACGCGGCCGGGCGGCGCCCCCATTGTCCGCCTTGCTGACTTCGGCAGCGGCTGGTTGGTCGATCAGGCGGCGCTGGACCTGCACGGCATTTCGGGCGGCGGCTTTCCGCCAGGAGAGGATGACGCCTCGACCCGCTCCGACACCGCCGCCTATCGCGCGCCCGAGGTGGCGCAGGGCGCCGCGCCGGGCATGGCCGCGGACATCTACGCCTTGGGGCTGATCCTTTATCAGATGACCGTGGGCGATCTGGACCGACCGCTCGCCGCCGGCTGGGAAGGGGAGGTGGATGATCCGCTCCTGCGCGAGGATATCGCCCTGGCGGCCGCCGGCGACCAGACCCGACGGCTGGAGTCCGCTGCGCTGCTGGCTGAACGGCTCGGCACGCTTGAACAGCGGCGAACGGCGCGAGCCGAGGCGGAGGCGGAGACGGAGCGACGCGAGGCGGAACGCCGTCGTGAGGAAGCGCGCGCTGCCCGGCGCCCGTGGATTCGGCTGGCTGTCGGCTTAGGCGCCGTCGGCCTTGTCGCAACCTCGACGGCGGCTCTGGTGGCGGTCAACCAGAGGAACGAGGCCAGGGCCCAGACGGCGGCGGCCGAGGCCAGCTACGCCTTCCTGGTGGACGACCTGCTCGGACAGACCAACCCGCTGTCCGGCTCAGCTGCGGAGGAGACGCTGGCGGCCGCTGCGCTGCGCGCGCGCTCGACCGTCGACGCCCGCTTCGCTCGGCAGCCCGAAGTCGCGGCCGGCCTGCACCTGTCGTTGGCCACCGCCTTCGTCCAGCGCGGTCAGTACGATGAGGCGCGCCGATCTTTCCGCCTGGCCGCCGCGGCGTATGAGCGGGCTGGGTTGCAGGATTCGCCGGCGGCGGCGCGCGCCCGACTGCTGCATGCCCGGGCCGAGGCCTTGTCGGCTCAACCGGGCGGTCTGGCCGCGGCCAAGACACTTGCCGCCGCCGAGCGTCGTCGTCTGGGTTCCGCCGCCGACAAGGGCATGCTGGGGTTCCATCTCGCCCAGGCCGAGGCGGTGATCGGCTTCTTCGAGGACCTAGACGCCTCCAGCACCGCTTTCGCTCGGGCCTTGGCCATCGCTGAGACCCGTCCTGCTGGGTTGTCCGAGCGCGACATTCTGCTGGTTCGTCAGCAGCAGGCCATGGTGCTGATGCGCTTGGGGCGGCCGGGCGAAGCTCTGCCGATGGTGCAAGAGGTGGTGGCGGGCTGGACCCGAATTTCGGGGGTCGGTCACGCCAATACGCTGATCGCGCGACAGAACCTGGCGCAGGCCAGGCTGATGACCGGCGACCTCGAAACTGCGCTCGTCGAAGCCGACGCCCTGCTGCCGACGATGACCGAACGGTTCGGCCCGAACAGTCGCTACACCCTCGGTCTTCAGTCGACCCGCTACGAGGGCCTGACTGCATTGGGCCGGTATGCGGAGGCGGCTGGAGCGGCGGAAGCCGTGTGGAAGGGGGCCGAGACCAGCCAAGGGCCGAATGCGCACCAGACGCTCGTCGGTCTTAACGACTTGGGCGCCGTCCTGTGTCGAGCCAACGAGCGACGCCAGGGCCTGCGTCACCTCGATCAGGCCTATCGGGCCTCTCGCGAGGGGTTCGGCGACGACTATCCCCTGACCCATGTGATCCGCTTTTACCTCGGCGAGTGCCTGGTCTTGGACGGGCGGTACGCCGAGGCGAAACAGCTTCTGATTCAAGTCGATCGTGCGCGGGTAGCCGGCCTTGTGGGTGACGCGGACTGGGGTGTGATGCTGGATCTGGCTTTGGCTGAAATCGCTCGAGCGGAAGGCGAGCAGGTCGAACTGCACCGCCTGCGGCCGCGTCTGGAGACTTTGAAGGGAGCCCGAACTCCGCCCTTCGAACGTCGTCGTTATGCAGCGGTCATGGGCGCCGGTTGACCCTGGGCCGCGGCATCTTCGCGGAACCGCGTCGCCAGGACGCCAAAAGAGGAAAGGGGGAGGCGATGACGGGATTTGGGGCGCTGTTCCTGGCGTTTCAGGGTGAATGGCCAGGATCGAGAGGTCTGCGTCCATGGGTCTCTGAGGCTGAACAACAGCGAAGCCGTGCGCGATGCCGCCCTGGCGGGGCTGTGACTGGTTCAACGGGGCGGCTTCCTGGTGAGTGAAGACATCCGCCAGGGCCGTCTGGCGCCGGTCCTGGCAGACTGCCGTCGTGACGAACCGCCGGTCAGCGCCGTCTATCCAACACGCCGACATCTCTCACCCAAGGTGCTGCTGGCGCTGGGCGGTCGCGCAGGTCACTCCGCAGCGATAGCGACGGCCCTTCGCTTGCGGGACATCATCAGGACCAGCACCAAGCCCAGGCTGGATGCGGCGGCGCCTGCCAATGAGACCGCAGGATAGCCGAACCCGCCGGCGATCACCGCTCCGCCGAGGGCCGCGCCGATGGCGTTGCCGAGGTTGAAAGCGCCGATGTTGACCGCCGAGGCGAGGTTCGGCGCGTCGGCGGCTGCCGTCATGACGCGTACCTGAAGCGGCGGCACTAGGGCGAAGCTGGCTATCCCCCAAAGAAAGATCAGGACGGCGGTCGGGCCGGCGAACGGCATCGCCGCAGCAAAAGCGACGAGCACGACGGACAAGGAGGCAAGGGTGACGATCAACGTCCGATCGACCGACCTGTCAGCGAACTTCCCGCCGAGCCAGTTGCCGACCGTCAATCCCAGCCCATAGGTGACCAGCATGGCCGTGACGAAGCCGAGGGACGCCTGGGTTTGCTCGCGCAGGATAGGCGCGATGTAGGTGAAGACAGTGAACATGGCGCTTGAGCCGATCACCGTCAGAGCCAGGGCCGCCAGAACCGGGCCGCGCCCCAAAACACGCAGTTCGGCGAGCATGTTTCCAGCTGCAGGCGCGGGAGTCTTCGGCAGCGTCAGTGCGAGGGCGGCCATGACAGCGACGCCGATTGCGGCAATGCCCCAGAAACTGGCCCGCCAACCCATCACGTCTCCGGCCCAGGTGGCGAGCGGAACGCCCACGACGTTGGCGATGGTCAGCCCCATGAACATGGCGGCTACGGCGCCGGCCTTTCGATTGGGCGGCACAAGTCCGGCGGCTACAATCGCGCCGACGCCGAAGAACGCCCCGTGGTTCAGCGAGGTGATGACCCGCGCGATCATCAGCATCCCGTAGCCGTCCGCGACCGCCGATAGGGCGTTGCCGACCGTGAAGATCGCCGCGAGGCCGATAAGCAGCGTCCGACGCGGCAAACGGCCTGTCGTCAGCGTCATCAAAGGCGCTCCCAGCATGACTCCGAGCGCATAGGCGCTGATCAGCAGGCCGGCGGCAGGGATAGAGACTCCAAGGTCAGCGGCCATGACGGGCAAGAGGCCCATCGGCGCGAATTCGGTTACGCCGATACCGAATGCGCCGGCCGCGAGGGCCAGAAGGGGAGGGTTCAGTTTCATCGAAAGGAAGACTCGCGAGCTAGGGGTGAACGCGCGGACAAATGGACGTTTCACCCGCCAAGCGTTAGGGCTGGCTCAGGCCAAGGATTTTTGAGTTGAACGCAAAGATGCAGATCGGCGGTGTGGATCGCGCCCGTGAGATGGAGGTGTTCGCCGCGGTGGCCGCTCGCGGCAGCTTCTCGGCGGCGGGTCGCATGTTGGGTCTGACGCCCTCTGCGGTCAGCAGAACGATCGACCGGATCGAAGCGCGGCTGGGCGTACGCCTGATGTTGCGCACCACGCGCGTGCTGACATTGACGGCCGAAGGTCAGGCCTACCTGGGCGCGGCGCGGCGGATCATCGCTGACCTTAATGAGGCGGAGCAAGGCATCGCGGACCAGGGCGCTCCGCGCGGACGCCTGCGCGTCAGCGCCTCGCTGGCGCATGGGCGTCAGGTGGTGGTGCCCCTGATCGGGGAGTTCGTAGCGCTCTACCCGCACATTCTGGTCGATATCAACCTGACCGATGTCGTGGTGGATGTGGCGGCGGGTCAGGCCGACGTCGCGATCCGTTTCGGCCCCTTGCCCGACAGTCCTCTGACCACTCGCCGGCTTGGCGAAACGGGGAGGACCATCGTTGCGTCTCCGGATTACCTCGCGCGACGGGGCATGCCCCGCGTGCCGGAGGACCTTCACGATCACGACTGCCTCAACTTCAACTTCCGGAGGCAGGAGCCGGTCTGGCCGTTCCGCAGAGACGGCAGAGATTATGCGCTGACGGTGCGGGGGCCGGTCGAGGCCAACAACGGCGAGACCTTGGCTCAACTGGCGCTGGCGGGCGCAGGGATTACGCGGGTCGGGCATTTCAGCGTCGCCCACGCCATCTCCCGAGGTGATCTCATCCCAATTCTGGAGGCGTTCAACCCAGGCGACCGCGAACCGATCCATGCGGTATTCGTCGGCGGCGCCAACACCCCCGCGCGAGTACGCGTATTTGTCGACTTCCTGACGGAGCGCTTGCGAGGGGCGGCCGCCCCCGTGCACGCTCCAGCCAACTCAGCTTGAGTTGATGGCGTTCCTATGCGCCGCTAGTCGCGGAAAGTCTCAATCCAAGGCTCGCCTCAATGTCCGCAAGCGGCGCAATGCCGACAGTGGAAGCGCATCGCGCAGACTTCCATCGGGATAAAGCTCACGCGGTCATTCAGTTTTTTGAAGCCGTGCATAGCGGATAGCGCCGCCTCGCTCGTCATTACGGCTAAGGCCCGCTCGAGTGGCGCGCGTGGCCGGGGGAGCTGATGGGCATGGACTTCAGGTATCTGCTGCTTGGCACGGTCGCCGTTTTGGCGACGGCGACGTCCGCAGTCGCGCAGACACGCGCCTACAATATACCCGCAGGCGACGCGGCCGCGAGCTTGCAGGCGTTCGCGCGGCAATCCGGCAAACAGGTGTTGTTCCCGTTCGACGCCGTGCATGGACGCCGCGCGCCGGCAATCGTCGGCCGATTAGATGACGCCGACGTCCTTGCACGCCTCGCCCAGGCCGCAGGCCTCGAAGTGGTCACCAGCGATGGACGGACTGTGACGCTCAGACGGGCGACGCACATGCGTTCCGCCAGTCCAGAGGCTGTCGCTGAAAGCGTCACTGAGTTGGACGAAATCGTCGTCGTCGGGTCGCACATTCGCGGCGGCGGCAGCGGCGCTTCGCCGGTTATCCGGTTCAATGATCAAATGATCGCTCAGTCCGGCGCCGCGACGCTTCAGCAGTTTTTCGACAAGCTGCCGCAGAATTTCGGCGGGGGCGCCAATGCCGGGAATAACGCCAACTCCGGGGTGGATCGCGATGTAGGGTCGAACTGGGGAGCTGGCTCGGGTCTGAACCTGCGTGGGCTGGGCACCGGCACCACCCTGACCCTCCTCAACGGGCGCCGCCTCACCGCCTCGAACCAATTCCAGTATGTCGATATTTCGCTGATCCCCGTGTCGGCGGTCGAGCGGATCGAGGTGCTGACGGATGGGGCGTCGGCTCTGTACGGGTCCGATGCGATCGGCGGCGTCGTTAACATCGTGCTGCGCAAGGACTTCGAGGGCTACGAGACCCGGTTGCGTTACGGCGGCGCGACCTCGGGCGGTCTGGAAGAGTTTCAGGCGGTCCAGACGGGGGGCTGGAACTGGTCGAGCGGTCAGGCTCTTCTGAGCTACGAATTCCTGTCGCAGGACAATCTCGACGTCTCCGAGAGACGCTTCTCACGCAAGGCGCCGTTTCAGCCCTATGATCTCTACCCGGAGACGGAACGGCACAGTCTCTATAGCGCGATCTCGCAGACGATCACGCCGGACCTCTCGCTCGAACTGAACGGCCTCTACGCCAAGCGCGACGTCAGATCCGTGCGGGCGACGGCCAGCGATTATCAGATCGGCGCGCCCTCGACAGAACAGTATGATCTTTCGGGCGCCCTGACATACGACCTGTCGGAAGCCTGGCAGGTGCGGCTGAGCGGCGCTGTCGGTCACAGCGATGTCGAACGCACGGGCTTTTCGACGACTCCGGCCGGCGTGGTCAGCCCGGCTTCGAGCTTCAGCATCGCGTCGGATTCCCGGTATGTGGATCTGGCGGCCGACGGCCCCCTCTACGCCCTTCCCGGCGGCGAGATACGGGTCGCCCTGGGCGCGACGTATCGAAGCGAGGAATATCGAAACCGCTTCACCGCAGGCACGAGGCCGCAGCCGACCGTCAGCGGCGCTCGTGACGTCGCTTCGGTATTCGGCGAGGCCATTGTGCCTTTCGTTGGTCCGAACAATCGTTTCGCCGGCGCCGAACGGCTGGAGGCGACGATTGCCGCCCGATACGACCACTACAGCGACTTCGGCTCGACCCTGAACCCCAAGCTGGGTCTGCTGTGGGAAGCCGTGCCGGGCGTTCTGTTCCGCGGCACCTATGGCACATCTTTTAGGGCGCCCATCTTTGAGGACCTGCAGTCGCAGAACGCCGTCGTCGTGGTCGTCAATCTGCCGAACGCGGGGGTCCCGACAGGGCGCACGAACCTGATGCTCCTGCAGGGCGGCAATCCTGATCTGGATGCGGAGAAGGCCACGACCTGGACGGGGGGCGTGGAGTTCAAGCCGACCTTCGTCGAAGGCCTGTCCCTGGGGCTGAACTACTATCGCATCTCCTATACCGACCGGATCGATCGCGGCTTTCCTGGGAATTTCACCACCCTGTTCGCGGGGGATACAGCCCCCTATGCGCCGATCCTGACCTATAATCCGAGCCTGGATCTGATCACCCGCTTCAGGGATATGGGTCTGGCCGGAGCTCAGTATGCGCTGACGCGCGCAGGCCCTTTCGCGGTGCCGGCCGGTCAGGATGAAAGCGATGTCGAGGTGATCCTCGACAACCGCCTGCGGAACAACGCGGCGACCTTCCAGGACGGTCTCGATTTCAACATCGGCTATGAGTTTGACGTCGGTTCCAACCGCGTCGGTCTGACGGCGGCGGGCCAATATATCCTCTCGGGAACCCGCAAGGTGATCGAGACGTCACCGGAAGCCGACGCGCTCAATCAGGCGTTCCTGCCCGTGGATTTCAAGGCTCGCGCAGGCGCGACCCTGGCTCGCGGCGATTGGTCGGCCGCCGCGTTTCTCAACTATGTCGGCGGATATAGTGATCTGGGCAATGTCGCAGACCCTTCTGTCGAAGCCTGGAAGACCGTCGATCTGGACATCCGATATGGCGCGCCGCCGGAAGCGGCGTCCTATCTGCGCGGCGCATCCATCGCGCTCAGTGTTCAGAACCTCTTCAACGAAGATCCGCCGTTCGTCCTGACGCCGTCTGGGAGCGGTTTCGATCCTACCAACGCCAATCCTCTGGGCCGATTCATCTCGCTGACGGTGACAAAGCAATGGTGAAGACCGCCTTCCACACGATGACGTGCGCCCTCCTGCTGGCGTCGTTCACGTCGGCGTCGGCGGCGGATCAGGGCGTGCCGGTCACGCCGGATATCTTGCTGTCCCATATAAGGCGGAACGCCGAGGAGACGCCGGTTCACCCGCGAATGCAGTGGCTGGATAACGGTCGACGCGTTCTCATCAGCACGGTGACGACACAGGCGCAGGCGGGCGCCGGACGCGGCCAATTCGCCGAGTATGTTCCGCTCAGCTACCTGCAGCGGACCGTCGATGTCCGCACCGGGGCGACCACGGATATCGGCGTGGGCTATGATCCCGTCGTGGCGGCGCATGCCGATGTGATCGCCTATCATCCCGAAGGCTCGGGCGGCGGCCGCCTCATCGTCGCGCGGTCAGGCGGGACCGCGACCTGCGAGGTTTCCGTTTCGGAACTGATGCCGGATACCACCGGAATTGAAGCCGTGGCCCTTGCCGCGAACGGCGGTCGTATCGCTGTGGCGGTCGGCTATGGAGCGGCGCGTTTCGCCGCGCCGGCGGCCGCGCCGACCAATGGAGCGGCCGTAAGAGTGCTTGAGGCCGCGGCGCCTGAAGTCTGGGGTCACAACGTCGCCGTCTGGGTTCTTGATGAGCACTGTGGCGACGCGCGCCGCATCGCTGATCTTCCGGAGACGCGGATCGGGCGGATGACGTGGGCCGATCAGGACCGCAAAATCGTCGCCGCCACGGCGACGCCGGTGCCGGGAAAAGGCTTTCCTCGCAGCGATCTGCATCTCTTCGATCCCGCCACAGGGCAGGAAAGCGTCCTGGCGTCGAATATCGGCGGCCAAGGCGCCGCGTTCCTGCAGGCGGCTCCGGTCGGGCCGTATGTCGCCTTCACCTACGACAAGGAAGGGCTCGGCTATCAACTGCGCAAGCAGTTCGCCATCGCCTCGATCGCCGACGGCCGGATTCACGTCGTGTCCACGGACCCCAGAGAGCGTCCCCGCTGGCTCGACGAACGGACGGTGCTGGCGGACATTTCCGGCGCTCATCCCTTAACGCGGCGTCTCGCCACTGTGGACATCGAGGGGCGTGAGACCGAACTCCCTGGAATTCCGGCCAACGCCCTGCCGTCGCCGGATGGCCGCCGCCTGGCCTGGCTCGATATCGACCTCTACGGCGGCGCGAGCCTTTCGGTCGCCGATTTGCGCAAGGCCAGCGGGGTCTGGAAGGCTTCGCCCCGGCGTCAGATCTGGAAGGCAGATCCGCCGTTGGCGTCCTACGCGCGGGCTGAACGCAGGTTCGTCCGCTGCGAAAGCACCGACGGCGTGCGTCCCGAAGCAATCCTGGTGCTGCCGCTAAACCATGATCCGCGTCGTCGGTATCCGCTCATCGTCGACCTTCATGGCGGACCGCGCGGCGGGCTGGACGGCGGAAGCCACGGCGCCTACACGCCCGGCACTATCCTGTCCTCCAGCAGCCTCGAACACGACATGTGGGCGGCCAAGGGCTATGCCGTCCTGGTCGCCGACTATCGCGCGAGCGGGTTCTATGGTTTCGACGCGGTGTCGCGGACGGGCGAGGCCTACGCTCAGGACTTCAATGACATCATGTGCAACGTCGATGCGGTGATCCGCGACGGCGTCGCCGATCCCGACAGGATGGCGGTGATCGGCCACAGCTATGGGGGCTATGAGGTCAACTGGATCATCACCCATACCCATCGGTTCAAGGCGGCCATCTCCAAGGAAGGCGGCTTCGCCGATCACATGGCGGGCTGGGGAGCCGGAGCACGCACGAACCAGCTCGCCACGACGCTCTACGGCACGCCCATCGACAATCCCGATGTCTATCGACGCATGTCGCCGATCAACTTCACGCGCGGCGTAACGACGCCCACCATGTTCGTCAGCCATCGCGGCGGCGCGCTTCCGGGTGATCTTTACGGATGGATGTACGCCGCCTGGCGGGAGCAGGGGGTCGACGCCCAGTATCGCATCTACGACGACCCCAACCATGTCCTCATCGGTGAGGCTGATCAGAGGGACCAGCTTAACGCCGCGATCAACTGGATCGACCGCTATCTCATGCCGGAGCGCGCCGAGGTCGTGGATGAAACGCCTTGATATCGGGGACGACGGTGGTTTCCGTCGCCGCTGCGCAGTCCAGGATGAGTTGACCTGCTTGGCGATAGCGACCGTCACAATCGCGGCTATTCTTGAATCGCAATGAGCAATGCTGACGATGCGCGAAGGGCGTGGTTCCGCCGGGAGATTCTCCCGCTGGAGCCTGGCCTGCGTGCGTACGCACGGCGCTTTTCACGCAGCGGCGCCGTCGATGTCGAAGACCTTGTTCACGAGACCTTCGCGCGCCTCATCTCGTATGAGAACTGGGCGACCCTGACCAATGCGTCCGCTTTCGCCAGTCGGGTGCTCAAGAACATCGCTGTCGATCAGCGACGGCGGGAAGGGATCGTGGCGATCGAGAGCGTGGCCGATGTCGAGGCGCTCTCGATCGGCGTCGATCAGCCTGGCCCTGAACTGGACGTCCTGTGGCGCGACGAGTTGCGGCTGCTCGCCGATATCGTCGCCCAGTTGCCCGAACGCCAGCGCCAGGTTTTCACCTTGCGGAAAGTTTACGGACTCTCGCACAAGCAGATAGCGGATCGTCTGGGATTATCCGTCAGTACAGTTGAGAAGCATCTCGCGAAAAGTCTGCGCATCTGCTCTGACGAGCTGGCGCGCCATCCGCGAACAGAAACGGTCAAGACGGGAGCATCATGGCGCGCGCGTCGTCACCTCGACGGGAAGACATAAGGCAGGCGGCCGCCGAGTGGGTGATCAGACTCACGGCCAGCGACGCCGCGCCCGAGGATCATGCCGCCTTTGAGGCCTGGCGAGACGCCGATCCCGCGCATGAGGCCGCCTATGAGCGTGAAGCCGCAGCTTGGGTCGAGTTTGATCGACTTCAGGCTCTTTGTGCTGGCAGCGGCCCTCCGGATCCGGACCTGTTGGCTCCCAGACGTTCAGCCCCCAGACGTTCAGCGCCGAGACGCTCCGCCACCCGAGCGGCGCCATGGCGAAGGCCGTGGGCCGTTGCAGCAGGATTCGTCCTGATGGTCGGTCTGGTCGGGACGCTGGCGGTGTCGACATTAACATCGCCCGCCTACGCCACGGCGCTCGGGGAACGTCGCGTCGTCGTCTTGCCGGACAGAACACGCATGGAGCTCAACACCAACTCGAAGGTCGTCGTGCGCTACCGCCGGGGACAGCGCGAAGTCGAACTGGTTCGTGGAGAGGCGATGTTCGAGGTCGCAGCCGATCGCCGGCCTTTCATCATTGTGACGCCCGACGGACGCCTTGCAGCGCGGGGTGCTGAACTCGCCGTGAGGCTCATGCCGGGAGACGACGCATCGATCATCGTGCATCAAGGCAAGGTCTCCGCGATGAACCCTGCGGGCCGCGAGGTGGCGAGCCTGACGCGCGCTCAGACTGCGGTTCTGAACGATGGACAGGCGCACGTGCGTACGGTTGGCTTGGGCGAGGTGGACCGGCGTCTGGCCTGGCGACAAGGCGCGATCGCGCTTGATGGCCAGTCCCTCGCCGAGGCCAGCGCCGAGTTCAACCGCTACAATGTGCAGAAGATCGTCCTGATGGATGAAGCGACAGCGTCGTTGAAGCTAGGCGGCTATTTCAGAACGTCCGATATCGACGGCTTCGTGCATGCCGTGACCGATGTCTTTCCTGTTGTGGCTGAAACGACGCCGGACGGCGAAATTCGGCTTCGCCAGGCGTCATGACGTTCTGCGCGACCTGTTCGGCGGCCTTCTTGCTCGCGGTCGGGCTGCTGGGCGAGGCCGGGTCAACGGCGGCGCAGGACGTTCAGCCTGTCGAGGCTGATGGCCCCTATGTTTCGATCCTGCCGGACGGTTGGCGGGCGGATTCGGTGAGGAAGGACGGCGACGTCCGCCGGATCGACGTTGCGGCGGGCGTGGTCACGGTATCCGCCGCAGGCTCTGCACCCGCCTTCGAGGTCGCCTTGCGGCCTCCGCCAGAGGTTGCGGCGTCGATTGAACCGCTGGCGTCCGGAACGCCGCTTCTGGTTCTGGCGGACACCCATGGCGAATACGCCATCCTTGTCGCCTTCCTCAAGGCGCAGGGCGTCATCGACGCGCAGCTTCGCTGGACTTTCGGGAACGGCCATCTTGCAGTCGCCGGGGATATGCTGGATCGCGGCGCGCATCAGATCGAAATCCTGTGGCTGCTGTACAAACTTGAAGCTGAGGCGCGCGCCGCAGGCGGCCGTCTTCATGTGCTGATCGGCAATCACGAGGCGCTCGTGCTGCGCGGCGACCGGCGCTACCTCAATCCGCGCTATCCTGAAGTCGCGAGCCGTCTCGGCGTGACCGACTATGCGCAGTTGCTGGGGCCGGACACGGTGCTCGGCGTCTGGCTGCGGTCCCATCCCGCGATGCTGAAGCTCGGCGATCTCTTGATCGTGCATGGGGGCGTGTCACCCCATCTCACCGAGTCCAGCCTTGACCTCGACGCCGTGAACGCGATCGTCCGGCGTTTCCTGGACGTCCCCTATGCGGTGAAGCCGCTGGACGGATCTCTGGAAGCGCTTGTTCTCGGTGAGAATGGGCCGCTCTGGTACCGCGGCTACTTTCCGATGCGTGAGAGCTCGCCGACCGCGACAGATGCTGCTGTCACGGCGTCTTTCGACCGCTTCGACGTCTCTCGCATCCTGGTCGGCCATACCGTGGTTGAGCGTGTTTCGGCGCTATATGACGGCAAGGTCATCGCTGTGCAGGTCTATCCTCACGAAGACGAAGCTACCGGACAGCCGATCCTCGAAGGCGCGCTGCGTCTAGATGGCGTCTGGTTTCGTGCGACGGCCCAGGGCGAAAGACTACCATTGGACCTCGAAGACTGATCGCCCAGAGAGTCGCCAGGGCGGCGATCCAACTGGTTGCCGCCGTCGCCAAGCATGACCGCATGGGAGGCTGCGAACGCTAGGCGGGCGCGTTTGCGTAATTCATCTGGGGTCCGACAGGCTAGTGGACGTGCGGCCGGCGCCGCCAGTTCATCAGGTGGGCGACGCTCAGCAGAAGGCCGCCGGCGATGGTGATCTGCGTCTCCATCTCGTGCGACGGCCACTCGGCGGCGGCCAGGAACAGCAGGGTGACGCCGAGGGCGCCCAGACCGATCAGTCCCCAGGCCCGGCGGCCGTTCGGCGTTGGACGGGTCAACGTCCAGGCGGCGATAGGCGCTGAGGTCAGGGCGAAAGCCCAGTGCACCCAGGGGGCCTCGGCGAATAGCCCCAGCACCGGCAGCAGTCCCGCGATCAAGGGCAGGGCCAGGCAGTGGACCATGCAGAGGCAGGACAGGCCGATGGCGGCGGCGTCGCCCCAGGTCTGGACACGAGCAGTCATGGCGATTCTTTCAAGACGTCGGTCGCGACGCCGGGGGACGTCGCGACCGGGGGGAGGGGGAGGAAGAGTCAGAAGCGGGTGCGGAAGCCCAGGACGAGGTTACGGCCGCGCAGGGGCGCCAGGTGGCTGATGAAGGAGGCGTGGTTCAGCGCCTTCTCGTCCAGCAGGTTGGTCCCGCGCAGGAAGATCTGGCCGTCAAGGTTGTCGCCCAGGCCCAGACCGCTCAGCGGCACGTCATACGCCAAGGTGGCGTTGACCATGTCGTAGCTGGGTGTCTTGCGCTCGAAGGCGGCGATGCGATCTTGCTCGAAGACGTGGACGTATTCCAGATTGCCGGACCAGGCACCCTGATAGAAGTCGCCGCGCGCCCCCAGGCGGCCGGCTGGAATGCGCGGCAGGTCGCCGCCGTCGCCCTTCAGCTCGGCGCGGACGTAGTCGCCGAACACCGTGGCCGACAGGCCGGGCCGGAAGTCGTGAGTGACCTGGCCTTCGATCCCGGTGAAGCTGGCGTCGTCCTGGCTGTAGCGGATCAGGCGGAAGTCCTCGAACTGATCCAGGGTCCGCGCATAGACGTAGCCGTCGTAGTCATAGTGATACAGGCTGGCGGCGAAGGTGGTGTCGCCCTCCGTCTTCTTCAGGCCCAGCTCGATCGAGACGGCCGTCTCGACATCCAGATTGGGATCGCCGATCTCATAGGTGTTGGTGGCCAGGTGGACGCCGCGCGCATACAGCTCCTGCGCTGTCGGCGCACGCTGCGACCGGGCCAGGGTCATGCTGGCGACATAGCCCGGCGTGAAGGTCCAACTGGCCGCGCCGGAGATGGAGAAGGGCTTGTGTTCAGCGTCGGGCCGTCCGCGCGCACGGGCGTCCTGCCATTCCTGCCGCAGGGCGCCTTCGAAACGCCAGTCGCCGGCGACATATTCCTCGACCAGGAACAGGGCGTGGTTCTCGGTCCGGCTCTCGGGGATGAAGGACTCGGCGCCCACGGCGGCGAAGTCGCTGCGCGAGGTCTGGGCGCCGATCACGCCGCGCACTTCGCCGATGGCGGCGTGCTGCACCTCGACGCGGGCGTCATAGCCTTCGTTGGTGAAGGTGGTGGCGATCTCGCCGTCGTCGATCTCGTCGTGGCGGTAGTCGGTGAAGCCGCCGCGGAAGCGGATGCGCTCGATCCCGGCGAACGGATCCTCGATCTCGCCGCGCACGTCCACGCGCTTGCTGATCAGGTCGACGATCGGGACATGGTCATGATCGTGGTCGTGATCATGATCGTGGTCATGGTCGTCATCGCCGTGGTCGTGCCCGCCGCAATGCAGACTGGAGCCGTGGGGGTGGCAGGACTCATACTCATGGCTGTGCCCCGGCAGGCCGTATTCGCTGCGCTGTTCGGTATAGGCGGCGCCCAGATAGCCGCGCGAACCGATCCATGACAGACCGAGCGTCGCTGTCGAACTGCGGTTGAACGATCCGTCCAGAGCGGCTTCGTCGAAGTTCGGAACCTCATAGTCGTCGGTGCGGCGGCCGGCGGCCTCGACGCGTATGGCGAACGATCCCGCGCCGGCGGTCAGGCCGACCACGCCCGCCTCTTCATTGTCCGCCGTGCCCAGGCGGAACTCGGCGACTCCCTCGCCGCCGTTCTCAGGAATGCGTGTCGGGATCTTCTTGTCGATCAGGTTGACCGCGCCGCCGATCGCGCCGCCGCCGTAAAGCAGGGCGGACGGCCCGCGCAGGATCTCGACGCCTTCCAGCAGCAGGGGCTCGCCGGACACCGCGTGATCGGGCGACACTTCAGAGGCGTCCATCAGGGCTGAACCGTCGCTGAGGACCTTGACCCTGGGCGCGGTCTGGCCGCGGATCACCGGTCGGCTGGCTCCGCCGCCGAAGGTGTCGGAGTTGACGCCCGGCAGGCCGGTCAGCGTCTCGCCCAGGGTCGATTGCCGCCGCTGGACCAGTTCGTCGCCGCGCAGCACCGCCACATTGGACACCACCTCCTTGCCGGACCGGCCCAGGGCGTCGGCGGTCACCACGACGTCCTCCAGACGTGTCGTCGCCGGACCGGACTGGGGCAGGGCGTCCGCCCAGGCCGCTGTCGAAATTACTGAAAAACTCGCGGCCGCGAGCAGGATCGATCTTGAGTGCATGACGCTCCCCATTCATGAAGAGAGTCGCTATTATGTTATATCATAACATTCATCAAGCGAGCTTGAGCGGAGATTGGAAATGAGGGGTGAGGGCGCGGCGGCAGAGGCCGAGCGGGTGCAGTTCGAGGTCTGGCGAATGATCGGACGCGTTTTCGAGACGTGTCGAGCCAACGGTCTCAGCCAGTCCGATCTGGCGAGAAGGCTTGGCGTCCCGCGGGGGCAGGTCTGCCTGTGGCTGAGGGATCGGGAGCGCATGACCCTGAAGGCGGCGGTGCGCCTGGCGGACGCCATGGGCCATGATCTTGACGTGAGGCTGGTTCGTCGAGCGACTCTTCGCGCTGCCCAGGTCGAGGCGCAATGAGCCTGTTCGATCACGTCGAGGCCTTGCAGGGAGACATCCCCTGGGGACGGTTCCTGGACGCCGGAACAGGCGTCAACTCGAGCCTCTGGAGCACGGACCTGACCACGGAGGCCTGGACCGGCGTGACCGCCGCAGCCGGCCATGCAGACCAGGTGCGCGCCTCGGTCGGCGCGCGTTTTCGGACGCAAGACAGGCTGTTGCTCGGCAACTGGACCGACGAGACCTTGTTGGCGGGCGAGGTCCACGACACAGTTTTGGCCGATTACCTGATCGGCGCCGTGGAAGGGTTCGCGCCCTATTTCCAGCAATTGCTGGTGCGCCGATTGAGGCCTCTCACGGGACGACGGCTCTATGTCGTCGGACTTGATCCCTACGTCGTCGGGCCCGCCGATACGGACGAGGCCAGGATGGTGCGGGAGATCGGCAGGCTGCGGGACGCCGTGCTGATGCTGGCGAACGAAACGCCCTATCGGGAGTATCCGGCGGAGTGGATGTTGAACGCGCTCGCCGGCGCTGGATTCAGGGTGCTCTCGGCCCGTCGCTTTCCTAATCGATACAAGGCGAAGTGGGTGAACGGGCAGTTGGATATGACGTTGCGACGGTTGCCTTTTGTGGCTGATCAGTCGCTGGCGTTGCGGCTGCGCGAGACTGTCGAGGAGATGCGGCGACGGGCCCTCGCGCTTTGCGACGAGCGATGCGGCCTCCGGCACGGCGCGGACTATGTCATCGCTTGCGAGCCGATAAATTGACGCGTCCTTGCATGGTTATTTTCATTATTGAGAATCGTTATCAATTAAGTTAGGCGTTTCTCCCCGTCACTGTCGGACCTGCGCCATGTCGTCGCCCATTCCTCTGTCCGAAGATGAGATCGGAGAGACAGACCGGCGTCTGAGGGGCCTAGTCCGCAGCCGGGTTGGCCATCGTGAGGATGGTGAGGATATCGCGCAGGACAGCTGGCTGCGCATGGCGTCAGCCGCGCCGAGCGAAGGGGCGGCCATCGTCAACGTCCGGGCCTATTTGTTCCGCATCGCCTGCAATCTGATTGTGGACCATAGGCGGCGCCATGCAGCGCGGCCGCCGATCGATGGCGATGACGCCCTGCTCTCGGTGGTTGATCCTCGACCCAATCCCGAACGCGTGCTGATCACCCGGATTGAGCTGGCGCGCATGGACCGCATCATCGCCGCAATGCCGGCCCGCCCACGTGAGGTCTTCCGCCTGTCGCGGATCGAAGGTCAGTCCTTCGCCGAGATCGGTCGTCGGTTGGGTGTGTCGCGTCAGACCGTACACGAACACATGGGGCGGGCGCTTCTGGCGCTCCAATTGGCGGCGGATACGGATTTCGACGCAGAGACCTGACAAGGAACGCGGTCTTTCGTCCTACACAGGGAGCGCCTGGATTGGCGCGCGGATCATAAGAGACAGATGTGAGCGCAAGGCGAAGCCAGGCCCAGGCGGACCCGGTCGTGGAGGCGGCGATCGCCTGGTTCGTGCGTCTGCACGACGACCCGGCCGATTCCAGCCTTCATGCGAGTTTTGAAGCATGGCGCGACGCTGATCCACGCCATGCCCGCGCCTATGAACGTCTGCAACGCCTGTGGGGCGCGTCAGCCCACCTGCCCAGTCTGGCCGACTCCAAGCCGGCGATGGATCGGCGGACGTTGCTGCGTGGCGCGGTCGGCCTCGGCGGGACGGCGGCTGTGGCCCTTGTCTGTGGCCGTCTGGCCCTGGGGCCGCACCCCTTCGCCGACTATGCGACGCGGCCGGGCGAGACGGCGCGCGTCACCCTGGCGGATGGATCGAGTGTCGAACTTTCGACCGCCACGGCGATCGACGTTGACTTCAGCGCCGGACGACGCCGCCTGCGCCTGCTAGGCGGCGAAGCATGGTTCCAGCCGGCTATGGCGGACATTCGTCCTTTCGTCGTGGAAGCGGCGGGCGGTTGGATCGCGGCGGGCGAGGGGGCTTTCGCCGCAGCGATGGAGGCGGACGGCGCGCGCGTCGCGGTGACGGCGAAGACGGCGCGGGTCGGGGTGGGGCACGCTGCGGCGACCGTGCAGGAGGGCTATGGTCTTTCCTATGGGCGCGCCGGGCTGCAGCGGCCACGCCTGCTGTCAGAAGAGAGTCTGGCCTGGCGCGACGGGCGTCTGGTCTTCGTCAATGAGCCGTTGCGACGTGTCGCGGCGGCGCTTGATCGGTGGACCGGGGGGCGCACCCTGATCTGGGACGACGCTCTGGCGGCGCGGCCGGTCACCCTGATCACCCAGACAGCCCAGGCCGCGTGGGCCCTGGAGCGACTGGCGCAGGCGGCGCCTATGCGCATTCGACGCGGCGGGACGCTGCTAACGATTGTGACCAGTAATTGAAAATAAATCTCATTTGCACCTGACGCGCGATGGGCGCCTTCGTCTTCCTCAGCGAGGGCGGGCGCCAAGGGCCTGCCGATTTTATCCCGCGTGAGGGCGTATGAAGACGAGATTGGGCGACGGCCGGGCTTTGATGATGGCCGTCTTGATGGGCACCACCGCACTGGGCGCGATTGGCGTGTCGGGCGCGCCGGCCTGGGCGCAGACGCAGGATACGGCGTTCGACATTCAGCCCCAGCCTCTGGGCGCCGCCCTGGCGGCCTATAGCCGGGCGACAGGCGTGAACCTGGTCTATGGCGCGGCCATGCCTGACGTGCGTTCGCCCGGAGCGGTCGGGCGGATGTCGTCTTCGGAAGGCTTGTCGCGCATTCTGGTCGGCAGCGGTCTGACCTATCGCTTCATGGGAGCGGGGACCGCGCGACTGGAGCCGGCGCCGCAGCGCGCAGGAGGCGAGAGCGTGATCCAGCTCGGCGCCGTGCGGGTGGAGGGGGCGACGACCTCGACCGGCGTTGCTGGAACGGGCGCGGGTCTGAATGACGATGCGATCTACAGCGAACCGGCGCCGGTCGCGCATATCGGCGCGGACCGCATCGAACGCTATCGCGGGTCGAGCCCGGCGGACGTGTTCCGCGGCACGCCTGGCGTCCTGTCGGGCGAGGCCCGCAACGGGGCGGGGGCCATCGACCTGAACATCCGGGGTCTGCAGGGTTTTGGCCGGGTGACGACCAAGATCGACGGCGCCGAGAATGCGGTCACCGTCTATCAGGGTTATCAGGGCGTCTCGAACCGAACCTTCATCGATCCTGACTTCATCGCCGGCGTCGATGTGACCAAGGGCGCTGACGCAGCGGCGTTCGGCAACGCCGGATCGGTCGCCATCCGCACCCTGGACGCGGGCGACATCGTGCGTGAGGGTGAGACCTGGGGCCTACGGGTGCGCGGCGGTCTGCGCGGAAACACCTCGGACCCGACGGCTGGGGACCGCAGCGGCTATGTCTATCGCTCGGTGGTTGGAAAGGCAGACCCGTCCGAGACGGGTATGGGCCGTCCTGGCACCCTGGAGCCGACGAGCGGTTGGGCCAGCGTGGTGGCGGCCTTTTCGGGCGATGCGATCGATCTGCTGGCTGGCTACACCTATCGCGAACAGGGCAATTTCCATGCGGGCGAGCACGGCCCGGTCGCGCGTCCCCTGAACATCGGAGACACCAAGATCTGGAGCGGCGTTCAGCCGAACACCATGATCAACGCTGGTCTCGCCAACTATCGTGCAGGCGAGGAGGTGCTGAACAGTCAGTTGCGGACCGAGTCTTGGCTGGCCAAGGCGACAGCTCGGTTCGGCGACGGTCAGACGGTGCAGCTGGGCTATAACGCTTATCGCAGCGAGGCGGGCGATCGCCTGGCCTCGCGCCAGACCAGCCGGGAGGGGCAGGCGCTGCAGCAGGCGGACACCGCCGGCACGCGGCTGGACTCCTACACGGCCCGATATCTATGGGCGCCGTCCGACAGTGACCTGATCGACTTGAAGGCCAACGCCTACTGGTCCCACCTGGAGCTTCGCAATCCGATCCGCGGCGGGCGGATGGCGACGCCCAAGAGCCTGGGCCTGGCCGAGAACTTCCGGGTCGGTTCCGACAGCGACCTGTGGGGCGTGGATGTCAGCAACCGCTCGCGCTTCTTCCTCGATAGCGGTGATCTGGAGCTGACCTATGGTCTGTCCTATCGCGGCGAAGACACGCGCGGCAGCCGCCACACCGCCGTTCTGGAAGGGTGGAACACGCCCCGCGACGGTTTCCGGCATGAGGTCGCGGGCTTCGCCAAGGGCGCCTATACGCCGCGCGACTGGCTGACGCTCAACGGCGGGCTGCGTTACACTCATTACTGGTCCGAGGACCGCTATGATCCCTATGAGGTGTTTCAGAATACGCCCGAGAAGCAGGATATCCGCACTGACGACGGCGGCTTCAGTCCCTCTCTGGGCCTGATCCTGAGGCCGACGGATGGCGCCCAGATCTACCTCAACTATTCCAGCACTCTGCGCGCTCCGGCCCTGACCGAGACCATTTCGGCCTTCAACAGCTTTGTGGCCAACAGGCAAATTCAGCCCGAGCGGTCGAAGAACTGGGAACTGGGCGCCAACCTGGTCCGCAATGATCTTCTGGCTCAGGGCGATCGCGCCCAGTTCAAGCTGGGTTACTTCAACTGGGTCGTGGACGACTATATCGCGCGCAATGTCCGCACCGAGCCGATGATCGCCCTGAACATCGAGAACATCCATCAGGCCCGGTTCGAAGGGGTGGAGTTCAACGGCCGCTATGAGATCGGCGGCCTGACGGCGGACTTCGGCGCCAACTACTATCTCGACATCGCCTATTGCCGCACGGCCGACACCTGCGGTCAGAAGTCGCTTTACGGCGACTACGCCACCAATCACGTCCCGCCGGAGTACACCCTCGAGCTGGGGCTGTCGCAGACGCTGATGCAGGAGCGGCTGACCGTCGGCGGACGGGTGCAGCATACCGGCCCGCGCGCCATCGGCCACGGCGACGTGACGGCCCAGGGAGCCGGCCAGTTCGTCGCCCTGGTGGACTGGAAGCCCTATACGCTGACTGATCTGTTCGCCGACTATCGGGTCACGGACCGGCTGACGGCCAGCCTGCGCGTCGAGAACCTGTTCGATCGCTACTACATGGACCCGCTGGGGCTGGTGACGCAGCCGGGGCCTGGGCGCACGGTTTCGTTCAGCCTGACCCAGCAGTTCGGCGGAGATCGGCCGATCGCCTGGCTGGCGCCCTTCAGCCTGGAGTCCGGCGAGGTCACGCGGGACTGGACCGGCTTCTATGCCGGGGCGCACGGCGGCGGTCAGTATGCGTCCTCGTCAGGAAATGCGACCACGCTGAACGGAGCGGTCAATCCCAATGCGGAGCGCGAGGCGGCGGAATGGAACGCGGCCAGCGGTCTGATGGGGCTGCAGGCGGGCTATAATCGCCAGTTGTCGAACCGGTGGGTGGTCGGCGTCGAGGCTGACTGGAGCCGCACCTATCTGCGTGATCGGGTAAAGACCCTGTCGCTTGACCCGGGCATGGCCGAGAAGGGCTATCTGGAAGCCGATCGGGCTTTCGACGTCAGCTGGACGGCGGGCGTGCGCGGCCGATTGGGCTACGCTTTCAGCGACCGCCTCATGGCCTATGGCGCGGGCGGTCTGGCGCTGGCGCACGAGACCCAGTCGCGCGATCAGTACATCTCCAACTCGGGCCATGTTTCGGCGCCGCTGGGCAGCGAGACCAGCGTCTTCTTCGTCGAGCGCGCCTCGGTGACGCGCAAGGGCGTCTCGGTTGGAGCGGGCGCGGAATACGCCCTTAGCGACCGCTGGTCGCTCCGTGCGGAATACAACTACAGCCGCTTCGGCAAGCAGGACATCGACTTCGCCAGAGCGAGAGCCGGTACCGGCGCGGACTACACCAGCCAGCGTCAGATCGGCGTCGAAATCTATGACCCGTCGAAGGATCCCAGCATGGCCTGGCTGTGCGACATCGACGCCTCGTTCTGCAGGCCGCGCGAACGGCCGGTCTACGAAACGGTCCAGCATGTCGGCACTTCGTCGGTAGAGGAGCGGCGGCGCGCATCCAGCGACCTAGATCTGCACGCCGTCCGTATCGGCCTGAACTTCCGATTCTGAGGCGGAGATGACGATGATCCAAATCGATCCCTCGCGCGCGCGCCGTCTCAAGGCGCACACGGCTTCCGCCCATGATCGTCTGGACCAGTCGGTCATGGCGGCGGCGTCTTTCGAGACCTTGTCCGCCTATGGCCGGTTCGTGGCGGCCCAGGCCCTGTTCCACCACGATATCGGAGCCCTCTATGAGGATGCGGCGCTCCAGGCCCTGTTGCCGGGACTGGTCGAGCGACGTCGGCTGATGCTGATCCGCACTGACCTGGCCGACCTGGGTCTTGAAGATCCCGTTGCGTCAGCTGTTCCTGTATTCAGCAAGGACGGAGCGATCGATACGCCGAGCGCCCTGGGGTGGCTCTATGTGGCTGAGGGTTCGAACCTCGGCGCTGCACTGCTGCGCAAGCAAGCGGCGAAGCTCGGGTTGTCCGACGAACGGGGGGCTCGTCACCTGGCTCCGACGGAGGAAGGCCCGGCCGGTCACTGGCGGCGCTTTACCGCGGCTCTGGACGCGGCGGACCTGACCTTGGAGGAGGAGGGCCGCGTGGTTGACGGGGCCGTAGCGGCCTTCACTCGGATGCAGCGGCATGTCGACGACCGTCTTGGTTGAGCCGCAGGCCCGGCGGCCGCGCCGCCAACGCAGCGCCTGGGGGCGCGGGGTGGCGGCGTCGTTGCTCCTGCATGCGGCGCCCCTGGCTATCGCGGGCGGCTTCTGGGCTGCTCATCCCGAGATGGTTCATATCCCCGATCAAGCCTTCGAGGTCGAACTGGTGCGCATGCAGGCGCCGCCCAGGCCGCCGTCGGAACAGCCGCCTGGTCCGCAACAGACCGAGGCGGCCGCCGCGCCCGCTCAGCCCAAACCGCCGATCCAGCCTCGCCTGCAGGCGGTCGCGCCCGCGAACGTGGAGACCTTGCCGCTGGCGGTAGAGCCTGCGCCGACACCGGCGGTTTCAGCCGCGCCTCCTGCGCCGGCGACGACCGCGCCGCCTGCACGTCCTGCGCCTCCGGCGGCCGTCGCTGCTTCGGCGCAGACGTGGGAAGGAACGCTGCTGGCCCATCTTGAGCGACGCAAGCGCTATCCGGTCGAGGCGCGCGCGCAGCGCCGCGAGGGCGTGGTCCATGTCCGCTTCACCATGACCCGTGAAGGACGAGTCCTGTCGGCGGTGCTGGAGCGTAGTTCCGGCCACGCGGCGCTGGATCGCGAGGCCGTGGCCTTGCTCCGCCGGGCGCAACCCTTGCCCAAGCCGCCGCCGGAAATCCCCGGCGATCCCGTCAGCCTGTCCGTGCCGGTCGAGTTCTTCCTGCGGAGCCGGTGAGGCTTGCTCGTCGTGCGGTAGCAGAGCGGTCGGGTCGACCAATTTCTAGCGACGGCCAGAATCCTTGGGTTAGCGATGCTCTGCTTCATCGGGCGTCGATCCTGCCGTCTCGACCGGCGCGCCGAATTGAGTTCTCCCTCAAAACATCACCGTAGCTGTCCTGAAGAGAGGAAAGATTTTGCAATCGGCGCGTAATTTCGAAAATAATTTCGAATTTTAAATAACAACGCCGGTCGAGTGGCGAAATTTTTCGCTTAAAATAAAGTGGCGAAAAGGGGGCGATTTTTGGGGATCAGCCTGCGCTGAGGGGCGCTGGTGGAAGAAACGTCAGCAATAGAGGGGATTTCATGTTTTCTAGTGGTTCTCGGGGCCGTCGCCCCGCGATGTATCGTGTCCTGCTGGCTGGCGGGTGCGCATCAGTAGCCCTGATGAGCGCGGCGAATGTCGCCGTCGCTCAGGAGGCGTCCGAAGATCCGGGCGCCGCCGTCGAAGTCAGTGAAATCGTCGTCACGGGCTCGCGCATCGCCCGCCGCGACTACGTTTCCAATAGCCCGCTTGTCTCCGTGACGACCGAAGCCATCGAGAACACCGGGCAGGTCACGGTCGAAAAGGCCCTGACGCAGATGCCCCAGTTCTCGGGCGCCATGGGGCAGAGCACGGCCGGATCGTCCTCCACTTCGCTAAACGGAGGCCAAGCCTACGCAAGCCTGCGCGGCCTGGGCTCCAAGCGCACCCTGCTGTTGTTGGACGGCAAGCGTCTTCAGCCGTCCAATCCCGACGGTTCGGTTGACCTGAACATCATCCCCGAAGCTCTGATCGGCAATGTCGAGGTCATCACCGGCGGCGCCTCGACCGCCTATGGTTCGGACGCCACTGCGGGCGTGGTCAACTTCATCCTGAAGCGCAACTTCAGCGGCGTGACCGTCGCGTCGCAGTACGGCATCAGCGACTACGGCGACGGCGAGACCTTCCGCACGTCGATCACGGCGGGCGACGCCTTCGCCGAGGGGCGCGGCCGGGCGGTGATCTCGCTCGACTACTCCATGCGCGACGTGGCCTATCAGTCCAAGCGCGACTACTATTTTGTGCGCAACCGCCAGTCCAACACGGCCATCATCTCCCAGGGGGCGGCCTGGTTCGGCAGCAACCGACCGACGCTGAGCGCCGTGAACGACGTCTTCGTGGGTCAGTACGGCGTCAATCCCGTGCTGGGAGCGGGTAATTTCTACAACGGCCAGATCGGCTTCAACACCGGCGACCAGACCCTGTTCAACCTGGGCGGCGCCTCGCCCGTGATGAACCTGAAGGATCCCGAAACCGACAACCACTTCCTGAACGCCGCAGGCACCAACATGCTGTGGGGCTGGAACCGTGGGCGTATCCAGAACGAGAACGAACGCTATTCGCTGTTCAGCCGCGTCGATTATCAGGTCACGCCCGAGATCGACTTCTTCCTGCAAGGTTCGCTGACCAGTTATGAATCTGAGGGCACCTTCAACCCGACGCTGGCGGGCCTAGCCTATGCCCTGTCGGCGCCGGTGACCAACCCCTACATCGGGGCCGACTTCGCCCACATCCTGGCCTCCCGGCCGAACCCCACGGCGGATTTCGCGCTGTGGAAGGATCTTGATTTCGCGGGCGAGCGCCTGCAGTCCTACGCCTATAACGTCTATCAGTTCATCGGCGGCCTGTCGGGTCAGGTCGGCTATAAGGACTGGACCTGGGAAGCCTACGCCAGCGCATCCAAGGCCGACTTTGACAACGTCCAGACCGGGGGCGTCAGCCGCTCGGCCATCACGCGCCTGCTCTACAGCCCCACCGGCGGGTCGGAATTCTGCGCCGGCGGCTTCAACCCCTTCGGCAACCACGATCCCTCAGCCGAGTGCGTGGACTATGTGCGGCGCAGCACCACCAACACCAATGAGCTGACCCAGCGTATGGCCGAGGCGTCGATGCAGGGCGGGCTGTTCAACCTTCCGGCGGGCGAGGTTCGCTTCGCCGCCGGCCTGGGCTATCGCTACAACCACTTCGACTTCCGTCCCGACGGCGCCCTGGACCAGCCCGACGGCACCAGCGACATCCTGGGCTACAGCGAGTTGCGGGCCTCGTCCGGCGATGTCGATACGACCGAGGTCTTCGCCGAGTTCCTGGTGCCGCTGCTGCGTGACCTGCCGTTCGTCAAGTCGCTGGAGATGGACCTGGGCTACCGCTTCTCCGACTACAGCTCGGTCGGCGGCGTCCATGCCTATAAGGCTGACCTGAACTGGCAGGTGAACGACGTGGTGCGCCTGCGCGGCGGCTACAACCGCGCCGTTCGCGCCCCCAGCGTGGGCGAGCTGTATTCCCCCGTCTCTTCGGCGACGGTCGATATCGGCACCCCCTCCGCCAGCAACACCAACGGCGACCCCTGCGACTACCGCAGTTCGTTCCGCAACGGCCCCGACGCCGAAAAGGTCAAGGCGCTGTGCGTCTCGCTGGGCGTGCCTTCGGCCCTGATCAACGATTTCCAGTTCGGCGCCGCCCAGGTGTTCGCCCTGACCGGCGGCAACCCCGACCTGGAGGAGGAAACGGCCGACACCTATTCGTTCGGCACGGTGCTGCAGTCGACCTTCCAGTCGCCGTGGCTGAGCAACATAAGCGCCTCCATCGACTGGTATCAGATCAAGGTGGCTGACGCGGTCGGCGTCCTGGGCGTCGGCAACGGCATCCGCTACTGCTTCAACGACGGGGGCAATAACCCGACGTTCGATCCGAACAACTACTACTGCACCCTGCAGGATCGCGGGACCAACGACGGCTATATGATCAACCCGCGTCAGCCTCTGCTGAACCTGGGCCAGTTCAATGTCACCGGCGTCGATCTGCAGCTGGACTGGCGCCTGCACCTGGGCGATGTCGGCCTGCCGGACGAGGGGCAGCTCAGCATCAGCTCGGCGATCAGCTATCTGAACAGCTTCGAGATTCAGGCTCTGCCGGGCGCGCCGACCTATGATTACGCCGGCACCTGGGGCACGGCGATCGAGGCCAACGCCGGCCAGGCGCACCCTGAATGGAAGGCGTCGACCAGCGTCACCTATTCGCGCGAAAGCTGGAACGTCGGCCTGCGCTGGCGCCACATGTCGGAGATGATCAACAGCGCCCGTGTGACCTCGCCGACCAGCACCGCGCGCGGCGTGGACGCCTATGACGTGTTCGATCTGAACGCGCGGGTGACGTTGCCTTACGACACGTCCTTGCGCTTCACCGTGACCAACCTGTTCAATGAAGCGCCGCCGCAGGTGGGGGATGTCCGCGGCACCTACGATGCGCAGAACTACGACACCATCGGCCGCTATTACACGGTCGCGGTCACCAAGACCTTCTAGAGCTCCGCAAGGAGGTCTGAAGTCACAGCGGCGGGGCGACCGTCCTGCCGCACCTGATCCCGGCCTCGCGCCGGTAGTATTTCAAATGGGGCGGCGACCTCTCGCCGCGTGGAGGAGGACAGTGCAGTTGTCATCTAAAAAATCATGGGTCGTCGGCCTTGCGGCCGCTCTTCTCGCTTCAACCCCGGCCATGGCGCAACAGGCCGCCGCCGCTCCGACCGTCTCCTACATTCACGCCGGGCGTCTGCTGGCTGATCCGGCCACTGGCCGCGTGACCCAGAACCAGACCCTGGTGATCGAGAACGGTCGCGTGCGCGAGATCGTCAACGGCTTCGTCGGCCAAGGCGACGTGGTCGATCTGTCGGACAAGTTCGTGCTGCCAGGCCTGATCGACAGCCACGTCCACATCACCAACCAGCAGGGCGAGGGCAACCGCGTCGCTCGCTTCACCAACACCGCCGCCGACTCCGCCGTTCAGGGCGCGGCCTACGCCCTCGTGACGCTGCGCGCCGGCTTCACCACCGTCGCCGACCTGGGCGGCGCCAGCGACGCCGTCGTGGCCCTGCGCAACGGGATCGCGGCGGGCAAGATTCCCGGCCCGCGCCTGCTGGTCTCGGCCGGCACGGTGACGCCGCACGGCGGCCACGGCGACGCCAACGGCGTGAGCAGCGCCCTGGTCCCCGTGTTGCGCCAGAACGGCGTCTGCTCGGGCGCCGACGATTGCCGTCGCTCCGTGCGTGAACGCGTGCGCGCGGGCGCCGATATCATCAAGATCACGGCCACGGGCGGCGTGCTGTCGGACACCGGCGCCGGCTTGAACCAGCAGTTCTCCAATGAGGAGCTGCAGGCCATCGTCGAGACCGCGCACTTCATGGGCCGCACGGTGACCGCCCACGCCCACGGTACGGACGGCATCAACAGCTTCCTGCGCGCCGGCGGCGACTCGATCGAACACGGCACCTTCCTGGACGATGAATCCATCCGCATCTTCAAGGCCAACAACGGCTGGCTGGTGCCGACCCTGCTGGCCGGCGATTTCGTCGCCCGCGAGGCCGCGCGTCCGGAAAGCTTCTTCACGCCGAACCAGCGCAAGAAGTCGCTGGAAGCCGGTCCGCAGATGCTGGACATGGCGCGCCGCGCCCATCGCGCCGGCATCCAGATCGCCTTTGGCACCGACTCCGGCGTGTCGCCGCATGGTGAAAACGCCAAGGAGTTCGGCCTGCTGGTCCAGGCGGGGCTGACCCCACTGGAAGCCGTCCGCGCCGCCACCGTCGGCGCGGCGACCCACTTCCGCCTGCAGAACGAGATCGGTCGCCTGGCGCCCGGCTACGCCGCAGACGTGATCGCTGTCTCGGGCGACCCGCTGAGTGACGTGACGACGCTGGAGAACGTCAAATACGTCATGAAGGGCGGCGTGACCTATCGGAACGACTGAGGTCGGTAGACGACGTCAATCGATGGGGGGCGGCGAGAGCCGCCCCCTTTTTTTTTTGCGTTTCTTCCGGGCGGCTCCTAGTGCAGGGCCTCGCCGTGTTGGCTGAAATCCAGACCCTCGATCTCGGCCTCGGTCTCGACGCGCAGGCCGACGGTGCATTTGCAGATCATCAGCACGATGAAGGTGCCGACGGCGCTCCAGACCATGGCACCGCCCAGGCCGACAGCCTGTTTCCAGACTGTGGCGCCTTCGGCCAGCGGGTTGATGGCGGCGTTGGCGAAGACCCCGGTCAGCAGGGCCCCGGCGATGCCGGCGACGCCATGCACCCCGAAGGCGTCCAGGCTGTCATCGTATTTGAGCTTATGTTTCAGCCAAACCGCGCCGACATAGGCGACCGGACCCGAGATCAGACCGATCAGGAAGGCGCCCTTGGGGTCGACGAAACCGGCGGCGGGGGTGATGGCGACTAACCCTGCGACCACGCCGGTCAGCAGGCCCAGCAGGGTTGGCTTCTTCTTCAGCGTCCACTCGACCGCGATCCAGCCGACAGCGGCGGCGGCGGGGGCCAGCAGGGTGTTGAAGACGGCGACGGCGGCGATCTCATTGGCGCCCGCGGCCGAGCCGCCGTTGAAGCCCATCCAGCCGACGAACAGCAGGCCCGTGCCGATGGCGGTGAAGGCCAGGTTGTGCGGGGCCATGTTGTCCCGGCCCCAGCCATGACGCGGACCCAGAACGATGGCGCAGACCAGACCGGCCACGCCCGCATTGACGTGGACCACGGCGCCGCCGGCGAAGTCGAGCACGCCCAGTTCGCCCATCCAGCCGCCGCCCCAGACCTGATGGCAGATCGGCGCATAGACGATCAGGTGCCACAGGGTGAAGAAGAGCACGCTGGCCGAGAACTTGATGCGCTCGGCGAAGGCGCCCGCGATCAGGGCCGGGGTGATGATGGCGAAGGTCAGCTGATAGCTGATCCACAGGAACTCGGGCAGGCCGGGGGTCAGGGTGTGGGCGGTGTGGGTGCCGACTCCATTCAGGAACAGGGCCTGAAGACTGCCGATGAAGCCGTTGGACGGGCCGTCGCTGGTGCCGAACGACAGGGTGTAGCCGGCGACGAACCACAGGACGGTGACGATGGCCATGGCCGCCGTCGAATGGGCGATGGTGGCGATCAGGTTCTTCTTGCGCACCATGCCGCCATAGAAGAGCGCCAGACCCGGCAGGGTCATCATCAGCACGAAGGCCGTCGAGGTCAAAATCCAGGCCGTGCCGGGACCGTCCAGCGCCAGCGGGACCTGATGCGCTAGCAGATCAGGCGGGGCGGCGGCGAAGGCGGGCGCGCAAAGCGCAACGGCGAAAAGGCCGCAACAGAATGCTGCGGCCCTGGTGATCGTCGGTGATGTCATGAAGGTCTCGGGGAGAAGACGCTGCGGAAGGGAAGGCGACGTCAGGCCGGTTGGGCCAGCCTGACGTCGGTGTTTGCGGCCTCGGCGGCGAGGACGGTCTTCGGGGCGATGCGGACGAAGCGGGGCGCGAACGACGCCCAGTCGGCCAGGATGGGCCGCGCCAGAGGTGAGGCGGTGGCGCTGGCGTGGGCCTCGATCAGGGTCTTCAGTCGAGCTTCCGCCTCGGCGTCGATGGCGCCGACGCCGGCCATGTCGCCGTTCAGGGCTTGAGCGGCCCGGCCCTCGGCGTCGAGCACGAACAGCTCGCCGCCGCTCATGCCCGCCGCCAGGTTCCAGCCGACCGAACCCAGAACGACGACACGACCGCCGGTCATGTATTCGCAGCCGTGCGCGCCCAGACCCTCGACCACGGCCTCGGCGCCCGAGTTGCGGACGGCGAAGCGTTCGCCCGCCGCCCCCGCCACGAACAGACGGCCCGAGGTGGCGCCATAAAGGGTGGTGTTGCCGCAGACCTGCTGATCCGCGCGCCACTCATGGGGGCGGACATGGATGTCGGCCCCGGACAGGCCCTTGCCGACGTAGTCGTTGACCTCGCCGGTGACGTCGAGGATCAGGCCCTTGGCTCCGAAGGCGCCGAAGCTCTGACCGGCGATGCCTTCCAGCTTCAGCTTCAGACGGCCCTGCGGACCCTGCGGGCCGAACTTGCGGACAATGGCGGAGGAGACGCCCGCGCCCGCCGTGCGCTGGGTGTTGTTCAGCGGATAGGACAGCTCCAGCGTCTGGCCGCGCTCCAGGAAGGGGGCGGCGTCCTTCAGCACCTGGGCGTCCAGGCTTTCGGGGACGGGCTTGCGCACCTTGTCGGCCCAGCGGCCGGGACGATCGACGTCGACCTTCATCAGCAGGGGGTTGAGGTCCAGATCGTCCAGATGCGAGCCGCCGCGACGGGTCTGACGCAACAGGTCGGTGCGGCCCACAATTTCATCGATTGTGCGCGCGCCGATGGAGGCCAGGATTTCGCGGACCTCCTCGGCGATGAAGGTGAAGAGGTTGACCACCTTCTCCGGCGTGCCGGTGAACTTGGCGCGCAGGCGTTCGTCCTGCGAGCAGACGCCGACGGGGCAGGTGTTGGAGTGGCACTGACGCACCATCAGGCAGCCCATGGCGATCAGGCCCGAGGTGCCGATGCCGTATTCCTCGGCCCCCAGCAGGGCGGCCAGGACCACGTCGCGGCCGGTGCGGATGCCACCGTCGGCGCGCAAGCTGACCGAGGAGCGCAGGTGGTTCAGGCTGAGGACCTGATGCGCCTCCGCCAGGCCGATCTCCCACGGCATGCCGGCGTGCTTGACCGAGGTCTGGGGCGAGGCGCCGGTGCCGCCGTTGTGTCCGGCGATCAGGATGGCGTCGGCCTTGGCCTTGGCCACACCCGAGGCGATGGCGCCGATGCCGGTGGCCGAGACCAGTTTCACCGTGACCTTGGCGTCGGGATTGATCGCCTTCAGGTCGTAGATCAGCTGGGCTAGGTCCTCGATCGAATAGATGTCGTGGTGCGGCGGCGGGCTGATCAGGGTGGTGCCGGGGACCGCGTGGCGCATCCGGCCGATGAACTCGGTGACCTTGAAGCCGGGCAGTTGGCCGCCTTCGCCGGGCTTGGCGCCCTGGGCCACCTTGATCTCGATCTCGCGGCACTGGTTCAGGTATTCGGCGGTGACGCCGAAGCGGCCCGAGGCCACCTGCTTGACCGCCGAGTTGGCGTTGTCGCCGTTCGGACGCGGGACGTAGCGGGCCGGGTCCTCGCCGCCCTCGCCGGAGACGGCGCGCGCGCCCATCCGATTCATGGCGATGTTCAGGGTCTCGTGCGCCTCGGGCGACAGGGCGCCGAGCGACATGGCCTGGGACAGGAAGCGGCGGCGGATGTCCGAGACGCTCTCGACCTCGTGCAGCTGGACCGGGGTCAGGCCGTCCTTGAAGTCCAGCAGGTCGCGCAGGGCCAGATCGGGCTGTTCGCGGACGGCGGCGGAGTACTGCTTGAAGCGCTTGAAGTCGCCGCGGTTCACCGCGTCCTGCAGCAGGTGGATGGTCTTCGCGTCATGGGCGTGGGCCTCGCCGCCCGCACGGATGCGGAAGAAGCCGCCCATGGACGGGGAGGGAACCGCCGCGCCGAAGGCGACGGTGTGACGCTTGAGCGCCGCCTGCTCCAGACCGGCCAGACCGATGCCCGAGATGCGCGAGGGGGCGCCGGGGAAAAACTCGGCGGCCAGAGCCCGCGACAGGCCCAGGACCTCGAACTCGCAGCCGCCGCGATAGGCGGAGATGATGCTGATGCCCTTGCGCGCCAGCACCTTGAGCAGGCCGGCCTCGATGCCGTGCTTGTAGTTGAGGCAGGCGTCGTGGAGCGTCAGGCCCGGATAGGCGCCGCGATCCAGACGGTCCTGGAACAGTTCCTGGGCCAGCCATGGATTGACGGCGGTGGCCCCGACCCCGACCAGAACGGCGAAGGCGTGAGGGTCGAGGGTCTCGGCGGACCGCACGACCAGCGAGCAATAGGTGCGCAGGCCCGCGGAGATTAGGCGGCCATGCGTCCCGGCGGTGGCCAGGATCATCGGCGAGGCCAGACGCTCTGCCGAGGCGTGTTCGTCGGTCAGGACGATCAGGGTGGCGCCTTCGCGCGCAGCGGTCTCAGCCTCGTCGCGGATGCGGTCCAGCGCCTGACGCAGGCCGGCGCCGGAGCGGTCGCTGTCGGCGGGCAGCGGATAGGTGCAGTCGATCACCGTGGTCGAGCCGTCGGCGATGACGCCCAGCAGGCGCTGGTACATGCCGGTGGTCAGGACCGGGCTGTCCAGCACGAAGACCTCGGTCTGGGCCTCGTCCTGGGCCAGGATGTTGCCCAGGTTCTTGAAGCGGGTCTTCAGGCTCATGGCCCCGGCTTCACGCAGGGGGTCGATGGGCGGGTTGGTGACCTGCGAGAAGTTCTGGCGGAAATAGTGGGCCAGGGGGCGCGGCAGGCTGGACAGGACGGCGGGCGGGGCGTCGTCGCCCATGGAGCCGACCGCTTCCTTGCCGTCGCGGACCAGGGCGTCCAGCAGCAGGTCCAGATCCTCGCGGCTGAAACCGGCGGCGATCTGGCGGCGGATCAGGGCCTCGCCGACAGCGGCGCGCGGTTCCGGTCCGGGGCCGATGATGGGTTCCAGATCGACCATGTTGTCCAGCCAGTCGGAGTAGGGCTGGGCGGCGGCCAGGGCGTCGACAGCCTCATGCTCATCGTAGATGCGGCCGTGCTTCAGATCGACGGCGATCAGCTTGCCGGGGCCGATGTGCAGGCGGCGCTTGATGCGGCCCTCGGGCAGGGGGACCAGACCGGCCTCCGAGCCGGCCAGCAGCAGGCCGTCCACGGTTTCCACGGCGCGCAGGGGGCGCAGGCCGTTGCGGTCCTTGCCCGCCACGACCCAGCGGCCGTCGACGGCGCACAGGGCGGCGGGGCCGTCCCACGGCTCCATCACCGCGTTGCAGTAGGCGTAAAGGGCGCGGTGCTCGGGCTTCATCACCACGTCGTCCGAGGACCAGGCCTCGGGCACCAGCAGGGCCTTGGCCAGGGGCGCGGGACGCCCGGCGCGGACCAGAACCTCGAAGACGTTGTCCAGGGCCGCCGAGTCCGAGCCGCCCGGCTGGACCACCGGCTTGACCTCCTGGTCGCGGTCGCCGAAGGCCGAGGCCGCCATGCGGATCTCGTGGGCGCGCATCCAGTTCAGGTTGCCCTGAAGCGTGTTGATCTCGCCGTTGTGGGCCAGCATGCGGAAGGGCTGGGCCAGCTTCCACTCGGGGAAGGTGTTGGTCGAATAGCGCTGGTGGAAGACGGCGTAGCCGGCCTCGACCGTCGGGTCGTTCAGGTCGTGGTACAGCTGGCCCAGCAGCTCGGCGCGGACCATGCCCTTGTAGACGATGGAGCGGGCCGACAGGGAGCAGAGGTAGAAGCCGTTCAGGCCCGACGCCTGCACCGCCTTTTCGATGCGGCGGCGACACAGGAAGAGCTCGCGCTCCAGCTCCTCGATCTCCATGCCTTCCGGCGCGGCCAGCATGATCTGCTCGATCTCGGGCCGGGTGGCGTCGGCGCGCACGCCGACCACCGACAGGTCCAGCGGCGTCTGGCGCCAGCCGTAGATGTAGAAACCCGAGCGGATGGCCTCGGCCTCGACGATGGCGCGGGCGTGGTCCTGGGCGCCCAGGTCGGTGCGGGGCAGGAAGACCTGGCCGACGGCGATGGGGCCGGCGCGCAGGGTCTGGCCGACCGCGCGCACCTGGGCCGCGAAGAAGGCCTGGGGCAGTTCGATCATGATGCCGGCGCCGTCGCCAGACAGGCCGTCGGCGTCGACCGCGCCGCGGTGGGCCACGGCCTTCAGCGACTTGATGGCCATCTCGACGATCTCGCGCCGGGGCTTGCCGTCGATGGCGCAGACCAGGCCCACGCCGCAGGCGTCGCGTTCCGACGACGGGTCATAGGCGCCGCCCTCGATCAGACGGGCGCGGTTCTCTTCGTACTGGGCCAGCCAGTTCTGTTGCGATGCGTCGGTCATGCCGCGGCTTCCTCGGTACGCGCGCGCAGGTAGCGGTCGATTTCGGCCGCGGCGTCCTGGCCGTCGCGCACGGCCCAGACGACGAGGGAGGCACCGCGCACGGCGTCCCCGGCGGCGAACACGCCGGGCAGGGTGGTGGCGAAACCGCCACACGCCACCTGCAGGGTGTTCCATTTGGTCAGGCCGAGGCCCGCGTCGATCTGCTCGTTAAAGGCCTCAGGCTCGAAGCCCAGGGCCTCGATCACCAGATCGGCGGGCAGGTCGAAGTCCGAGCCGGCCACGGGGGCGATGTCGCGACGCTGGCCCGAGGCGGATTCCGTCAGGGCCATGCGCTGGGCGCGGACGGCGGTGACGGCCTCGCCTTTCGACATCAGGGCCTTGGGCGCGCCCAGCCATTCGAAGCGGACGCCTTCCTCCTCGGCGTTCTGCACCTCGCGGGCCGAGCCCGGCATGTTGTCGCGGTCGCGGCGATAGAGGCAGACGACGCTGTTCGCGCCCTGACGGACGGCGGTGCGGACGCAGTCCATGGCCGTGTCGCCGCCGCCGACGACGACCACGTCGCGACCGGCCGCGTGAGGCGCCGAAGCGTCGGCGGCGTCGCCGCAGTCGACGCGGTTCTGGGCGATCAGGAAGTCGAGGGCGGCGACAGTGTCGTTCGGCCCGCGACCCGGCACGCTGAGGGTGCGGGCCTGATAGACGCCCATGGCCAGCAGGACGGCGTCATGGCGCGACCGCAGTTCATCCATAGTCACATCGACGCCGACGTTGGTGTTGAGCACGAACTGTACGCCGCCCTCGACCAGGCGGTCGATGCGGCGCTGGACGATGCGCTTCTCCAGCTTGAAGCCGGGGATGCCGTAGGTCAGCAGGCCGCCGGCGCGGTCGTGGCGGTCATAGACCGTGACCTGATAGCCCTCCCTGCGCAGGCGGTCGGCGGCGGCCAGACCGGCGGGGCCTGAGCCGACGATGGCGACGCTCTGGCCGCGTTCGACGAGGGGGCGGATGGGATCGACCCAGCCGTTGTCGAAGGCGGTGTCGGCGATCCAGGCCTCGACCGAGCCGATGGTGACGCCGTCCCAGCCGGATTGCTGCAAGGTGCAGGCGCCCTCGCACAGACGGTCCTGCGGACAGATGCGGCCGCAGATTTCGGGCATGGTCGAGGTGGCCGAGGCGACGCGCCAGGCCTCGCGAACGTCGCCGTCGGCCGACAGGGCCAGCCAGTCAGGGATGTTGTTCTGCAGCGGGCAGGCGTTCTGGCAGAAGGGCACGCCGCAGTCGGTGCAGCGCGACGCCTGGACCGTCCCGCTAGCGGCGGTCGGTTTGAGCGTGATCTCCGTGAAGGCGCGCACGCGCAGCTCAGCGGGCTGTTTCTCCAGCCGACGCTGCTCAATCAGAAAACCACCAGGGTTGGAACGGCCACCTTTTTGCATGTGCACATTAAACGAGGTGGTGGCGCTGTGTGCAAATATTATTCCAATTTAGGCAAGTTGATGCCGTAACAAAAGGAAAGAATAGCTATTAATGCCAAAATACGGCATTAATTTATCCATCAATAGTGTGCAATGCGATGGTTTTTTCGCGTGCGAAATTGGCGGCGATGCGGTGACGCATTAATTGGACCACAGTTCTCGCATCCGTCGCACCAGTTCGGGCGAGGGCGGACGGCCGCCTTCTGCGCCGACGGGAGGCCAGCGGCCGGCGAGGACGTCGGCGCGCACGGCCTGCGCCGAGGGCGGTGGGAAGCGCCAGCCGGCGGCGGTCATGCGGGCTTTGACGCGGAATTCGGCCTGGGCTTCGACGGACTCGCTGGGACGGACAGGAGTGTTCAGGGCGGCGGCGATGGTGTCGCCGTTGACGCCGACGGCCCAAGGATCGGCGCCGCGTTCCAGCAGAAGTTCGGCGATGCGATAGTTGCGCATGGCGACGGCGGCCTCCAGCGGCGTGCCGCCGGTACGGTCGGCCCGGTTCACGTCGGCGCCGTGATCCAGCAGCAGGCGAACCGCGCCCAGGGAGTTGAGCGCGATGGCCTCGTCCAGCGGCCAGAAGGCGCCGGGCGCGACCGGATCAGGCGAAGCGCCTGCCTGAAGCAGGGCCTGTGCGTGCCAGGGTTCGCGGGCGCGCAGGGCCAGGCTGAGCGAGGTCTCGCCGTTCGGTCCGTCGGGCGGGGCGCCCTTTTCCAGCAGCAGGCTGACCATGGCCCGGTCGTCACGCGCGACGGCCAGGGTCAGCAGGTCCAGATTTTGTCCGTCGCCGATGCGCGCCAGGGCAGGATCGGCGTCCAGCAGGCGGCGAGCTTTCGTCAGGTCGCCGTCGCGGACCGCCTCGACCATGTCGCGGGTGGAATGACCGTCCCGGCCCAGCGCGGCCACGCTGGCCGGGGAGGGCAGGACGGTGCCGACGACAAAACCCTCGGCGCGGGCGTCGCAACCGCTCATCAGAACTCCAGCGAGAAGGATCGGCGTGAAGAGGCGCATCTTGGCGTTGAACGGACTGCGGGTCGAGGCCGTTCCGCCTCCTTATCGCATGGCGTCCAGGCTGGACTGGAACCATTCGACGCCGTGCAGGGCGCCGGGCGTCCAATTCCACCAGGACTGGTCCTCGGGCGGGGTGGGAGACACGGGTATGCGGTCGCCGACGGCCTCGGGCGCGTCGCCCGCCCATCCGGCGGCCACGCCGCCGAGCGGGCCGAGCAGAATCGCTCCCAGGCCGCCGAGGATGATCCGGTCGCCGCCGTCCTGCAGCAGACTGAGCGGATCGCCCTTGAGGTAGAAGGCGTCGATGTCGGGCGTGGGGCGTCCGCCCGCCTGCGCGCTCTCGATGGTGGAGGCGTGCAGGCCTGAGGCGTTGAAGGTGTCCGCGTCGTGGCCCGACGCCAGGGACGCGGCCGAGGCCATGCCGCCGCCGAGCGAGTGACCGGTCAGGGTGACGTCCGCCTCGACAGCGGACAGCCTCTGGCCGATGCGCAAGGCCTTGTCGTAGTGCTCGGAGGACAGGCCCAGCGCCTGCTGGCCGTTGTTGAGCCAGTCCTCGCCCGCCTGGGAGCCGCGGAAGGCGACGACGTAGCGGGTCTGACCGCCCTCGTCGCTGACATAGACGCGGGCGCGGAATTCGGAATCGGCGCGCTCCAGCAGGTCGGGCGTCAGGCGCAAGCGGTCCAGGTCGTCCGGTCCCGCCACGTGCCAGCCGTCGGGCGGCGAGGGGGTGTCGTTATAAACGTCGGCCGACAGCGCCAGATGCGTCCGCGCGGCGTCCAGATCGACGACATTGTCCGAACGGGCGGAGGAGACGACGGCCTGGGCCTGAACTGGCGCGGCGGGCGGCGGCGCCCAGTCCAGGGCGACGCGCGGGTCATCGTCGAAGCGCGTCGGCGTCGGCGCCGCTTGAGGTTGGAACGATGTCGCGCCGATCCGGTCGATCTGCATGGTCGCCTCCCGATCCTATGCAGTCACCCTATCGCTGCTCGCCGAACCGCGCTGCTAGGGTCTTCCCTAGACTGTGGGGCCTTAGCGCACGGCGCCCGCGTGCAGAGCCTGGTCGAAGGCGGCGCGGGCGGGGCGAGGCAAGGCGTCGATGCGTGCTGAAAGCCATTCGGAGACGTCCTGGCCGGGAGCGGGCGGGACGACGCCTGCGCCTTGAGCGAAGTCGGGCAGGGCCTTGGGGTTTTGCGACAGCGCGGCGGCGATTCCGCCTGTGAAGAAGCCGGCGTCCTCGGCGCGAGGATGCCAGACGCCGCCGTCCCTCTGTTCAGCGGTAGACAGGGCGGTGGGGTCTGCCGTCAGCGCCGCCCATTGCCGCCCCAGACGATCCGCCTGTCCGCTTTCCAGCATGGCGGCGGCGTAGGCCTGCAAGGCCCGACGACCGCCCAGACCACTTTGAAGCTGGTTCGCCACGCCCGCAGGGTCGGCGTCCACGGCGTCCGCCAGGGCGGGCAGAGCGTTCGCGTCGATCCGGGCGGCGGCGGCGATGAAGCTCTCGGTCGTGACGGCGGCGGGCGTCGCTTCGGGCGCGGCGTCAGGGGCGGCGGGGGAGGAGTCGCAGGCGGTCAGCATGGTCAGGGTCGCCAGGATCAGAAGCCAACGGGGGGCAGGCAAGGCCGCGTCCTTTCCGTCCGGGCGCGGCCAGACTCTGAGGATCAGTTCAGCGGAATCCGCGTCACGGACTCCCAACCCTCGTTGTAGCTGACTTCGGCCGGGCCGTCATAGGGGCGGCGGCCGTCCGCGCCGGTCGGGGTGGTCAACGCCACGATGCTCTCGAACAGGTCGGCCTGACCGCTCTGATACTGGCTCAGGGCCGTGTCGAAGACCTGGTCGCTCAGCCAGCCGGTCGCATCGCTGACGCCCGGCCCAGGCAGCTTGCCGGTGGCGAAGCCGAAGATGGTCTTCAGCGTCTCGACGTTCTCGGCCGCGCCCTTGTTCACGCCTTCGAAGGCTTCATGAAGGGCGCCGGAGAAATAGCCCATACGCTCGGCGGCCGGATAGAAGACGCCGCCGTCCTGCTGCGTCGGGGCGGTGAAGCGTTGCAGCATGTCGCCGTTCAGATCATTGCCGCGCGCCAGCTGGTCGACCAGGCCGCGGATCGTGTCGGCTCCGCCGTCCTGACCCAGGGTCTCCTGCAGGAAGGCGGTCATGCCCTTGCCGGCCTGATAGTCCTGCTCCAGCGCGTCGACCACGCCGTTGACGTCGGATTTCAGCAGGCCCTCCATGCTGGCGCGGATTTCGTCGGCGGCTTCGCCGGTCCCTAGCGAGGGCGTCAGCACGCCGTTGGCGTCTGAGACGCTGGCCATCTGGCGGCCCGCCAGCTCGAACACCCGCGCCTTCAGCTCGGCGTCGGGGCTGGTGGCGGCGGCGTCGACGACATCGGCCAGCGGCCCGGCGTCATAGCTGTAGGTCGGCGCGCCGCCTTGCATGTTCGCGTACATGGTCTGCTGGGTTCCGGCCTCGAAGACGGCCGACAGCTGGGTGTCGTTCAGCGATCCATAGGCGGTGCTGAGCGCAGAGGCGTTGCCGCCCAGGCTGCCCAGCACATGGGCCACGGCCAGGCCCTCGGCATCGCCCATGTCGGAGATCATCACGCCGCCCATGCCGTCGGCCTCGGTCGTCTGAGGCGCCAGGGCGGCGATGAAGTCGGTCTTTACGTCGGAAGTCGCGTGGGCGGCGACGCCCTGCGCCAGCTCGATCTTCTGCTCGCGGTTGTCGTAGGCGTTGTAGACGCGCTCCAGCTGGGTCGCGTCCAGCGAGCCGCCAAGCGTCGTGTGAAGGTCGCGGCGCTCGTCCACGTTCAGCCCGCCGCCCATGCCGAGGAAGCCGGAGTTGTCGAGTTCGTCCGTCCACTTGTTCAACTCGTCGTCGGACAGTTCGGAGACGACGGCGTTGCGCTCTTCCGCCGTCAGGCCGTTCAGCGTGGCGTTGATGTCCCTGAGGTCGCCCTGGGAGACGTCGTTGAAGAAGCCTTCGTCCAGGCGATCGCGGATCGTGTCCAGCGCCTGATCGACCCGGCTGGTCGAGGGCGATCCAGCGACAGGACCGCTGACGGGCGAGGCCAAAACGCGAGTGTCGGCGGACGACGAAAGGGGCGTGACGGTCATGACCGGCTCCTGCACGATACGGGCGAATACTGGAGCCAGCCTATGATCGGGACGGCGTCGGCATAAGCTGGGGGCGTCCTTAGCTAGGGACATCCCCTACGCCTGATGGGCCGCGAATGGCGCCGCTAGGGAAAGCCCCAGATTTCAGACGCGCGAAGAGACGCCAGAGTGGCCTGACGGATCACCGCGTCTTTTGGAGCCGACCCATGTCTCTCGCCGCTTCCTCCGCCACCAGCCAGTCCGCCGCCGCCGGGGCGCGCGACGCTGCGCCCGCCCACACAGTCGGGGCGGGCGAAACCCTGTCCGGCATCGCCGAACGCTATGGCGTCAGCGTGGGCGACCTGCTGGCGGCGAACCGCCAGATCACCAATCCGAACTTGATCCATCCCGGCCAGACCGTGACGCTGCCGGTCGGCGCGGGGGAAGGCCGGGGCGCCGCGCAGGCCGAGGCGACGGCCGTTCATACGGTGCGCGGCGGCGACACCTTGTCGGGCATCGCCCAGCAATACGGGATGAGCTGGCGCGAGTTGGCGGCGGACAACGGCATCGCCAATCCGTCGCTGATCCACGTCGGACAGCAGATCCGCCTGAACGGCGCGGCGCCTGAGACGGCGACGCCGGTCCAGTCGACGCCTGTTTCTGAACCCGTCGCAGAGGCGACGCCCGCGGCGGGGCAGGAAGGCGTCAATCCGAACCTGGGCGCCCTGTCGGCGCGCTATGAGACGGGCGGACGCGGCCCCGGCACGGTGTCTTCCGGCTCGGGCGATCCAGGCGGGGTGTCCTACGGCTCCTATCAGCTGGCGGTGAATCGCAACCGGCCGCAGGAGTTCCTGGCCGCCGACGGCGCGCGCTGGGCCGATGAGTTCGGCGGAACGGCGGCGGGTACGCGCGGCTTCTCCGACACCTGGCGCGCCATCGCCGCGCGCGAGCCGGAAGCCTTCCAGGCCGCCCAGCACGCATTCATCGAGCGCACCCACTATGACGTGCAGTCCGCCCGGATCGAGAATGCGGGCCTGGACATCTCCAACCGCTCGCACGCGCTGCAGGATGTGGTGTGGTCGACCTCGGTCCATCACGGCCCGAACACGGCGGTCGTCACCCGCGCTATGGCGGCGGTTGAGCGCCAGGGGGTCGATGCCGCCAGCGCTGACTATGATCGGGCGCTCATCAACGCCGTTTATGACGAGCGCGGCCGTCGCGACGGCAACGGCGAACTGGCCTACTTCTCCAGCTCGCGCGCCGATGTTCAGGCGGGCGTGGCCCAGCGGTTCGAGGACGAGCGTCGCGACGCCCTGAACATGCTGGACGGCCGCTGACCGCATGACTGAATCCAGTGCTGTCACCGGCGCGAACGGCGCCTCGGCGGTTTCCGCCGGGGCGTCTTTCGCCGAGAGCCGCGCATTGGCCGTCGGCGCCGCCGTGCAGGCGATGGCCGAGCTGGCCGGCGCGGTCCTGCCCGATCCGGCGGACAGTCTGGATCGAGGGGTGGCCCTGTCTCAGGTCAGGGCCGAGCAGGGGCAGCAGGGCGGGGCGGTGGTCGGCGGCGATATGCGCGTGCTGGCCGCCCAGACCGGCCAGGCGGTCGCGGCGCGGCTGAGCGCCGTCTCTCCGATCGAAACGGGCCGCATCGACCGCGCGCTGACCGATTTCGTGCGCGCGGTTCAGGATCACGCCCGCGCGACGCCGCACCTGACCGCGCCCGCCGTGGTCGAGCCGATGCTGCGCGCCCTGGCGGCGGGTCTGGCGCGTGAAGAAGGCCCCGCCGCCGCCCGCGACAGCGCCGTCGAGCAGTTCGCCCGCATGGTGGACGCTGCGACCGCTTCACTGGAGCGGCGCTGAGGCAGATCCCTTGCTGTGACGCAAAGCAAACCCCGCGGACCGAAGTCCGCGGGGTTCCGCGCTGAACCGCAGGTAAGTTCAGCGCGTCGGCGTTGGGCCGAGGGCGACGCGCGGGCTGCCGGGCTCGCTGGTTTCAGAGGCGCCGCCCAGGGCTTCGGCCAATCCGCTCAACACGCCGGTCAACAGCCAGGCGCCCAGGACGCCGCGCAGGGCGTCGCTGAAGGCTTGAAGCGTCTCGGGCAATCCGGCGTTGCCGATCTTGGTCAGGTTGAAGTCTTCCTGACTAACGGCGTCGCCGGTGATGCCGCTGGTCCAGCCCGATCCAGCGGCGTCATCCTCGCGGATGGTCAGGCCGTCGCGATAGGCGGCGTCGAGGGCGTAGCCGTTGTTGCTCATGCTGATGTTCAGGTCGCCCAGCCGGTTCTGGCTGACGCCGTCGATGATCATGGCCTGGTCGCCGCGCGTGATAACCAACTGGCTGGTGACGGTGGCGTTGGGATTGTTGCCGAAGGGCTCGGTGTTGACGGTGATCTTGGTTCCGTTCTCGAGCTCCAGAGTCATGGTGTCCCAGAAGTCGCCGACGTGCTGGCCGTTATAGTTGAAGTGCGGATCGCCCCAGATCTGGGTAACGTTGCCGTCGGCGTCGCGCACCACGAATTCGGAGTTGGCCTCGTTGATCTCCAGCGTATAGCCGTCGCCCAGGTCCACCGTGGCCTTGCCGTCCTGGGGCATGGAGGCCGAGAAGGCGGGGGCGGCGGGCTGGAAGGCGCCGTTGAGCATGACACCCAGCTGGAAGCCCATCTGGGCGAAGTTGGCCGCTGTGGCCATGCGGTCCGCGACCGCGCCGAGCACGAGCGTCCCGACGGCGTTGGAGAAGGCGGTGTTGATGCTGGTCATCGTGCAGCCCCGAGGTTGATCTTGCTGACCGGCATCGGACCATGCAGGGGCCCGGCTTCACAGTCGGGACGGTCCCCATCAGGGACGACCCTAGCTTGCTAGCCGGAGCGCCGTCCCATCGCCTTCAGCACCTCCAGAACCGTGTCATGGCGGCCCATGATCTCGTTCAGCAGGGTCTGCACCAGGCCGGTCATCATGATCAGGATGATCAGGGTCGCCAGCCAGGCCTTGATCGACAGCGACAGGGAGAAGACGTTCAACTGCGGCGCATAGCGGTTGACCAGGCCCAGGGCGCCGTCGGTGACGAACAGCACCACCAGAACCGGCGAGGCGAACAGCACGGCCAGCGTCATCAGCCGTGTGAACTCGCCCTCGAACAGGCTGAGGCTGCTCATGGTCAGCACCGGCGTCAGGCTGCCGATGGGCCAGATGACGAAGCTGTCCAGTATGGTGCCGACCAGCAGCAGCAGGCCGCCCGAGAACATGAAGACGAAGTTGGCCAGCCGCCCCAGGAACTCGCCGTTCAGTGAGGTCTGGTGCCCGCTGAGCGGGTCAACCACCTGGGCCATGGTGGCGCCGACCTTGGTGTCGATGATCTGTCCGGCGGCCTCGAACGCCCACAGCATGGTGGCGAAGAAGAAGCCGATGACCACCCCGACCAGAGCCTCCTTGCCGAACAGCAGGATCCACTGGACCGTCGGCAGGGTCATCTGGGCCACCTGCGGCTGCATGGTCAGCACCGCCAGGCCGAACACCAGGAAGATGGAGTTGCGGACCATCGCCGGCACCGTCTGCGGCGACAGCAGCGGCATCAGCAGGAAGGTCGTCGCCACACGCGTGGTCGACACCGCCACCAGGATGGCGTTGTCGAACAGACTGTCCAGACCCTCGAACACCTAGCGGCGCACCAGGGCCGGGAACTCGGTGAAGATGCGGTCGCTGAACTGATACAGCGAGCCGCCGATCAGCGCCGCGGTGGCGAACAGGGTCAGCACGATGGCGAAGAATTTGGCCGTATATTGCAGGGTCTGCTCCTGAAGCTGCGTCGCCGATTGGATCACCGCCACGATCAGGCCGACGATGGAGGCGGCGATGATCGGCGGGGCCGACAGGAACAGGACGAGCCACAGCGCCTGATTGACGAGCTCGATGGCCTGGGCGTTCATCATGGGGCGTTCTCCTAGACGTAACTGAGCACAAGGCCGTGGGACAGCTTCACCCATCCGTCGATCAGCACGAACAACAGCAGTTTGAACGGGAGGGAGACTGTGGTCGGCGACAGCATCATCATCCCCATCGCCAGCAATATGTTGGACACCACCAGGTCTATGATCAGGAAGGGCAGGAAGATCAGGAAGCCGATCTGGAAGGCCGTCGCCAGCTCCGACACGGTGAAGGCGGGCACGACGACCAGGAAGTCCCGCGCGGTGATCTCGGCGCGCTTTTCAGGGGTGGAGATGCGCTGGGCTGTGCGCAGGAAGAAGGCGCGCTCGCGCTCGGACGAGTGCTTGATCAGGAACTCGCGCAGCGGTTCCTTGGCGCTGTCGGCGTAGGCGAACAACTGCTGGGTGTCGCTGAGAGCGGCGGTGGGCGGCATGTGGTTGGTGGCCTCGGCCATGCGCTGGCCGACCGGGAACATGACGTAAAGCGTCAGGATCAGCGCCATGCCGTTCAGCACGATGTTCGGCGGCACCTGCTGCAGGCCCAGGGCGTTGCGCAGCAGGGACAGCACCACCACGATCTTGGTGAAGGACGTCACCATCACCGCCACGAAGGGCGCGAGCGCCAGCAGGATGACGGTGACGAGCGCCGAACCCGGCGAGAACTGGGACAGGTCCATGTCAGACGGCCTCCTTCGGGTCGGCGACGGCGTCGATCAGCACGGCGTAGGCTTCGCCCAGGGATACCAGGCGGCCGCGCGCGAAGGCCTGGCCCGCGCTGCGCAGGGTGACGCGCATCTCGGCGTCCAGTCCGGTCAGGGGCAGGACGGCGCCGGGGCGCAGTTCGGTCAGGGTCTTCAGCGGCGCGGCGGTCTCGCCCAGATCGACCGTCACGGCGATCGGCGTGTCGGCCCCCAGCGTCAGTCCATGCTCGTTTTCGGCAGGTGGGGCGGCGGCCTCGGTCATGCGGCTTTCCTTGCGTTGATGAGTGAAGCTTCGGGTCGCGGGGTCGAACAGGCCGACGATCGTCCCGCCGGGAACCGACAGGCGCGCGGACCAGGCCCCGGCCTGAGCGGGGATCAGCAATAGGTCGCCCGCGCGCAGGCTCGACAGATCGTCGGGCGACAGGCGCGGCCCCTCGATGAGCAGGCGGACGGGCAGGGGCAGGTTCAGCCCCGGCGCTTGATCGCCGACACGACGCAGGCGCATGGCCACGCCGGGCGGCAGGGACAGGCGCGCCTCGTGCAGCGTGCGCTCGCCGTCGCTGAGGCGGACCTCGACGTGCGCCGCCTCGGGGGCGTCCGAACGCACGCCGACCGGCGTCAGCGCTTCGGCGCCGGCATCCTCCAGCGCCGCCAGCAGCGGCTCCAGCGTCGAGACGGCGGCCAGCAAGGCGGCGTGGTCGCCGTTCTCGAAGGCCGCGCCGTCGATCGTCAGGGGCGCGACGCGGACGGCGCCGTTCGGCGTGGCGAAGGTGACCTGCTCTCCGACGAAGGCCTCGTCCTGATCGGGGATCAGAACGCTGGCGCGCAATCCGTCCAAAACTAGACCGTCCAGGGCGGCGACGACGGCGGCGCGTGCGCGCGCGGTCGGTTCGTCCAGCCGGGGCGGGCGCGCGGGCGCGAGCGAGGAGGGCAGGGCGTCCAGGGCCACGCTCACGCCTCCTCGACCTGGCCGGACACCGCCATGCGGACCAGATGGGTCAGGGTCGGCGCCTCCATCTTGGTCATGATGCGGGCGCGGTGCAGTTCGACCGTCTTGGGGCTGATGCCCAGGTCATAGGCGATGACCTTGTTGTAGGAACCGGCCACGACCAGATCCATGACCTCGCGTTCACGCGCGGTCAGGCGAGACAACCTTTCCTGATAGGCGAGGGACAGCGGAGAAGCGGTTGTTTCGTCTTCTGTTTCCGATTGCGTGGTATGGAAGGCCAGGGCGATGGCCTCTTCCAGCGCCTTCTCCTGAAAGGGTTTCTCCAGGAAGGTGACGGCGCCGCGCCGCATGGCCTCGACCGCCAGGGGCACGTCGCCGTGGCCGGTCATGAAGATCACCGGCTGATCCAGTCCGCGCTCGCGCGCCGCCTCCATCAACTCCAGCCCCGACATCCCCGGCATCCGCACGTCCAGCAGGAAGCAGGCGGGTTCGGCCGGGCGCTCGGTCATGGCCTCCAGGAAGGCGGCGGGCTCTTCCCAGCACTCGACCTCATAGCCCAGGCTTTCCAGCCACCAGGCGGCGGACTGGCGGAACTCGGCGTGGTCGTCGACCAGGCAGATGCGGCCGGACGGCCCGTCAGCCGGTGTTGCGACGGCGCTCATGGGCGGGCCTCCTCGGTCGGGGTTTCGGCCGCGGCCAGCGGCAGGGCGATGTGAAAGACGCTGCCGCCCGTCTCGCCGGGCGTGAACCACAGGCGGCCGCGATGCAGTTCGATGATCGAGCGGCAGATGCCTAGGCCGACGCCCATGCCGCCGCTGCGGGTGCTGAAGAAGGGCGAGAAGACGCGGGCGGACGCCTCTTCCGGCACGCCCGGCCCGGTGTCGGTCAGGGTCAGCTCGATTTGGCGCGCGTCCAGGCTGTGGCGCGCCTCTATGGTCAGTTCGCGCCGGGGCAGGTCGACGCCGCGCATGGCGTCCAGGGCGTTGCGCGCCAGATTGACCAGCACCTGCTGGATCATGATCGGATCGCCCAGGACGGCGGGCAGGTCCGGCGGCGTGGCGGCGCGCGCCGTCACCCGGTCGCGGGTGATCTCCCAGTCCAGCAGATCCAGGGTGTTGCGAGCCAGGCGGGCCAGATCCAGCCGCTGCACCTGGGGTTGGCGTTGATCGACGAAGGTGCGGACGCGCTGGATGACGCCCGAGGCGTAGAGGGCCTGCTCGGTTGCGCGGTCCAGGGCCTCGGCGCCGGTCTCAACCGTCAGGGCGCCGCGTTGCAGCCGCGCCTTCAGCCCGCGCAGGATGTTGGCGATGGAGCCGATCGGCTGGTTCAGCTCATGGGCGATCATGGTGGCCATCTCGCCCACCGACAGCACGCGCGAGGTGGTCAGCAGTTCCTCACGGTCGGCCAGGTGACGCTGCTGGGCCTCCTGCCGCTCGGCGGCGTCGGACAGCTCCAGGAAGACCAGGCTGTCGGACAGGGCCAGGCGGGCGTCATGCACCCGGCGGCCGCCCGGCTGGACGATCAGGGCGTCCGAGGAGCCCTCGCGCCGGGCCGCCGCGATCGCCTCGGACAGGCCGGGCAGGCGGGTTTCGACGACCGGCAGGGCCTCGCCCTCGCGCCACTCGGGGAAGGCGGCGGCGAAGGCGGGGGAGCGCCAGGTCAGGCCGCGCGCGTCAAAGGCGGCGGCGCAGATGTTCAGCGCCGAGAGTGCGGCGTCGGTCCATTGCGGCGCGTCGAGCGGGCGAAGGGCGACGGTCATCGGCGCGCCTCCGGTCCGCAGGCGGCTAGGGAAGTCCCGCATGGCGAGGGCCCGTCGATGCGCCTAGATTGGCGGCCTAGCGTGGAGCGTTCCACGTCGAGGAGACCGCCATGACCACGATCCGCACCGACAACGCGCCCCTGTCCGGCGTCTGGTCGCGCGATCTGTCGGCCTCGACGCCGCTGGGCGCCGAAGCGCGGGCTCACGGTCGCGGCGGTCAGGCCTTCGGCGACTTCACCGCCTTCGCCGGCGACGATGTGCGCGTGCGGGTGTCGGACCGGCTGGACATGGACGTGGCCGCCCGCGTCATCGCCGATCATCTGACCGAAACCCGCGACAACGGCTTCGGCTGAGGCTATGCCTCGGTCATCGTGACCGATCTCGTTCTCAAGGCTGAACCCGACTGGGCCGGCGCGGCCCAGGCCCTGATCGACGGCTTGCATGGCCAGTCGACGCCCGATGCGCGCGTCACCGTGCTGCAGCGCGTCTGCGACGGTCTGGGCGAGGCGCTCTATCCCGGCTTTGTCAAACTGCTGGCCGCCGTGGCGCGCTTCGGCGACGAGGAGGCGCGGCGTCTGGCCGCCGACGCCCTGGCCCGCGCCCTGACGACCGATCGCCTGCCCGCCACGCGCCTGCCGGCTTGGGGCGCGGCGGCCTTTTCGAGCCTGTCCGGTCCCGGCGGGGGGCTGATGACCAACGCCCGCAGCGTGGGGCCGCTGGAGTTCCTGTGCGTCTGGCTGACCCGCGACGTGGTGGGTCAGCCGCTGGAGGACGAGGCGTTCGAGCGCGCGGCCGCCCTGGTGCTGACCCTGATCCAGACCTCGCCCGAGGCGGCGCGCCTCTATGCTGGAAAGCTGGCGGCGGACGCCGATAGCCCGACCGAAGGACTGCATAATCGCCAGAGTCGCCGTTTGGTGCGGTTGACCGCCGAGGGGCTGGCGGCGGGCCGCGCTCCAGCCGAGACGGCGCGCGCCGTGCTGGACGCCGCCCGCGCCGATCGCGACCAGGGCCGCTGGGATTTCACGCCGCGCTGAGATCATGGCTCACCGCACCCCGTCCGGC
>NZ_FUIE01000054.1 GCF_900163625.1 Brevundimonas diminuta 3F5N | reverse complement strand
CCGCCGCCCTGGCCTCCATGGCCACCCTGGCCAAGCTGCCGGTCATCACCACCGCTTTCAGGGGGTTGAGGAAGAAGAGGTCTTCCTGCACCGGCTCCTTCTGAGCGCGGACGTGCAGGCGGATCAGGTACGCGGGTTCCTGCAGGTCGGCGCCTACGATGAATCGGGGCGTGCGTCAGGGCCTCTAGCGACCGACGCGGGAGGCCTGGACATCCAGCAGGCCTTTGTGGAGCTCAAGCCGCGCACGGGGAGCCGGCCGGGCATTAGGCTGGGGCGCCAGGAAATGACGCTGGGCTCAAGCCGTTTCGTCGCCAGCCGTGAGGGCCTCAACATTCGGCGCAGCTTTGACGGTCTCCGGCTGCTCTACCGCTCCACGAACGTCGATATCGACGCCTTCGCCATGCGCCCCGTCAGCAATCGACCTGACGCTTTCGACGACCGCGCCGATGATCACCAGGCCTTCTGGGGCGTCTATGCCGTCATCCGGAGGCGAACCGGCCCCAGCATCGACCTCTACTATCTGGGCCTGGAACGCGACCAGGCGGTCTTCGCCTCGCGTTCGGGTCATGAGGCGCGCCACAGCATCGGAGCGCGGCTTTGGGGCAGAAAGGAGCGGTTCGACTACAATCTTGAAGGCGCCTACCAGCTAGGAAGCTTGGAAGACCTGGACATTCGCGCCTTCGCGCTTTCCGCAGACATCGGCTGGAGCCTTGAGACCCTGCCTCTTCGTCCCAGGCTGGGCCTGAAGGGCAATATAGAAAGCGGCGACCGCAAGACTTCTGACCAAGAACTCAACACCTTCAATCCCCTCTTTCCCAACCACGCCTATTTCAGCGAGGCCACTTTCGGCCGATGAACGGCATAGACCTTCAGCCCAACCTGATGCTCCATCTCGCCGAAAACCTGTCGCTGACGACAGGCGTCGACGCCTTCTGGCGCGCTTCCCGCCAGGACGCGGTCTATAACGCCGCCCTCCAGCCCTTTCCTATCGCACCCGGCGGCGACCGCTTTGTCGGCGCCATGTTCGTGGCGCATCTGCGCTGGAGGCTGGGTCGTCATATCGAACTCAATACCGAGTACGCCGCCTTTCGTGTTGGCGACGCCATCCATGCGGCAGGCGGCAAGAACTCGGACTTCCTGATGGTTTCAGCCGCCTATCGCTTCTGAAGCGCCTTCGCCGTCGCTAATCCTCCTTTCATGCAGCCGAGGATCGGCCTCGCCCGCACGGTCGAGCGGCCACTTGGAAAAGCGGAGGCCCATCGGCCTCTCCAATCCAGGGCCTAAGAAAATGAGGCGGAAAAACGACTGTTGTTTGGCTAACACCTCAATTGTTAATGACAGTGAGTCTGGCCTGTGGCGGTGTGATTTGAATGGAACCTTTGGGGGAAGCAGATCAGGCCCTGGATACGTTGTGGCGAGGCCTCTACGGCGAGCCTCTGCCTTTGCGCGGCGCCTCATTGCCGGCCCTCAGGATCATCCTCGAAACCGAGAGGCCGTCATGCCCAAGAGAAAACACCACAATCGCTCGACCTGGCGGCTCTCGCCGTTTGAAGCTTCTCTCTGCGTGGTGAGCCTCGCCTGCATCATGGCCGCGATGTGGACAGCCGGCGTGGTTTAGAATTGACCGCCCTTCTGCTCGCAACCAAACCCGACCTGGCCCTGGCCTGTTGGCCTCATATAAGTGGGCTTGGTGGATATCTGCTCGCGACGCTCGATAGTTCGTCAAACGCCTGACCAGGAATGAGCGCTTTCTAGCAGGCTTCCGATCATGATAGCGGAACCCTCCCCTCCGCGATCACTTCATGAACCACGCCCCGGTACTCCCAGCGACACGACTACCGGGTTGAAGAGGCTGGAGGGCGGGCGTTGCGGTCGATTTGATACGTCGGCGATCATCAGCCGTGATGTCGCCGTGCTGAACGGCCTGGATCCGCCAGGCAATAATATGCTGGATTAGACACTTCGAGCGCATGTCAGGCGGCGCGCCCCAGCGCCGTTATCTTTCATCCCTGAGCGATGCCGACGACATCGTTTCCAAGCGCGCCAGGAACAATTCGCCATCATCATCAGCATTCGTCATCGCATCCTCGTGAAAGAGCGAGAACGACGACCAAAGCATCATGCAGCCCATCCACAAAAGCCTGTTTTTGCGTGTACTTACGAGCCATTTTTGGGAGACTACTTATCGGGTGACTTGGCCCACCGCCACCACCATTACCCAATCAACACCCGCCTCATCACCCTGCGCTCGGACTGGCGGGCGCTATGTCGTTTCAGAGGCGGCGATGCTAACCTCGCCGCCTCCCCTTTACGACGGATGCGCGACCCCATGACGCCCTTGCCTGCCCTCGCCGCCCTGGCCCCCGAAATGACCGCATGGCGCCGGGACATCCATGCCCACCCGGAGCTGTCCGGTCAGGAATCACGCACCGCCAGACTGGTGTTCGAGGTGCTGGAAGGTCTGGGCCTGAAGCCCGAGGGCGGCATCGGCGGCGAAGGCGTGGTCGCCGTCGTCGAAGGGCGCGAGCCCGGCCCGTCCATCGGCCTGCGCGCCGACATGGACGCCCTGCCCATGAACGATGACAGTCAGGTCCCCCACGCCTCGACAAAGCCCGGCATCTCGCACGCCTGCGGCCACGACGGCCATACGGCGACCCTGCTGGGCGTGGCGCGCCATCTGGCCGCTAACCCGCCTGCGCGCGGCCGCGTGGTGCTGATCTTCCAACCAGCGGAAGAGACGGGTCTGGGCGCCGTCGCCATGATCAAGGACGGCCTGTTCGACCGCTATCCGTGCGACGAGGTCTACGGCTACCACAACATGCCGCTGCTGCCGCTGGGCGAGGCGGCGGTCCACACCGGCCCGACCATGAACGGCTATAAGGTTTGGGAGATCGATATTCAGGGCGTCGGCGGCCACGGCGCCGCCCCGCACAAGACCAAGGACCCTGTTCAGGCCGCCGTGCGCGTGGCCTCTGAAATCTCGTCCATCGTCGGCCGTCACGTCGACCCGATGGAGCCGGCCCTGATCACCGTGACCAAGCTTCAGGCCGGATCGTCGCACAACGTCGTGCCGCACGAAGCCAGTCTGGCGGGCACATTGCGCGCCACCTCGTCCGAGGTGATCGAAAGCATGTGGCAGACGCTTCAGGCCATCTGCGCGGGCGTCGGCGTCATGACCGGCTGTACCGTCACGGTGCGCGAGACGGCGGGCGTGCCGCCCGTCTTCAACGCCGCCGCTCAGGCCGATGTGGCGGCGACTGCGGCCGGCGGCGTGTTCGGCGCGGACAAGGTGCACCGCGACCTGAAGCCGTACCCGTTCACCGACGACTTCGCCTATATGTTGCAGATCGCGCCGGGGGCTTACTTCTTCGTCGGCCAGGGCGGGACGATGGTCCACCAGACCGCCTATGACTTCAACGACGACCTGCTGCCGAACGTGGCCTCGATCTTCGCCCGGATCGTCGAAGCCAAGCTGTCCTGAAGGCAGGTCTGAACGGCGGGATCAGGCCCGCAGCGTGGCCCCGCCGTCGACGTAGAGGTCGGTCATGGTGATGTGAGCGGCGCGGTCGGACAGCAGGAAGACCACCGCCTCGGCGATGTCCTCAGGCGTCGCCAGCTTTTGCAGCGGAATGCCCGCCTTGAACGTCTCGGGCGAGCCGGCGATGACGCGGGCGGCGCCGTCCTCATCGGCCCACATGCCGGTCTGCATCGGCGTCAGGGTCGAGCCGGGGGCGACGATGTTGCAGCGGACGCCCTTGGGCCCCAGCTCCAGCCCCAGACAGCGGGTGAACATGGTCGCCGCCGCCTTGGACGCGGCATAGGCCGCCATCGCATGGCGCGGCACGCCCGCCGCGTTGGAACTGACGGTGACGAAGGCGCCCTTGCCCCGCTCGCCCATCCGCCGCGAAACCTCGCGGCCCAGATGGAAGACCCCGTCCGCATTGACGGCGAAGACGCGGCGCCATTCGGCGTCGGAGGTCTGATCCACCGTCACATTGGACAGGACGCCCGCCACGCTGGCGACGAAGTCGATGGGGCCGTCCTCGGCCTCAATGCGCTCGAACAGGGCCTCGACCGCCGCGCCGTCGGACACGTCCAGCGGCTCGACCCGCACGCCGTTCAGGAAGGCCAGACCCGACAGGGCGGTGGACGGCAGGTCGGTGGCGACCACGCGCGCGCCCTCCTCGACCAGCAGGCGCACCACGGAGGCGCCGATGCCGCCGCCCGCGCCCGTGACCAGGGCCAGACGGCCGGACAGTCCGCTGTCTCTCATCGTGCGGTCTCCTCGAAAGCGGTCATGCGGGCGTCCAGCGCCGGGGCGATCAGGGCCGTCGCCGCCGGGCCGGTCAGTTGCGGGTGCAGGAAGGGAACCTCGACCACGTCCAGATCGGCGGCATAGGGCCGCCACAGGCCGGGCGTCAGGTCGCGCTCCTTGTGGTCCAGCGCCGCGCGGACGTGGGTAGTGCGGCCGCCGAAGGGCTTATGATGGTGTTCACGCACCAGACGGTTGGTGTCGAGCACCACGCGGATCACCCCGTCCAGCGCCGCCTCAGGCAGGCCGCCCAGCGCGCTGTCGCCTGCCTTCAGGAAGGAGAGGATGGCCTCGCGGCTGCGTAAGTCGGGATATTGGGTCGGGTCGTATCCGGCGATGGCCAGAAGGGCGCGCATGGCGTCGACGGGGTCCGGCTCCGGCTCGGCGCGCCAGCACTCGGCCGGATAGGAGTCCAGCATCGCCATCAGCCCGACCTTGACCCCGCGCCGCTCCAGTTCGACCGCCGCCGCCTGGGCGATGATGCCGCCGACGGACCAGCCTGCGATGTGGACCGGACCGGGCGCGCCCAAGGCCAGAATGTGATCGACATAGACGGACGCCAGCGCGTCGATCCCGTCCGGCAGGGCGTTCTGCGGGTCCAACGCAGGCGACTGCACGCCCCACACCGTGCGGCGCGGCGACAGGGCGCGCGCCAGCGTCCGATAGCCCCACGACAGCCCCCCCGCCGGGTGGATCAGGAACAGCGGCGGCAGGGCCGGATCGCCCTCGGCCAGACGGATCAGCACGCCCAGCCCGTTGTCGAAGTCCAGCGCCTCAGCGTCGATCAGGGCGGCCAGTTCCGCCACGCGCGGTCGGTCGAACAGGGCGCCCAGCCCTGGATCGCGCCCCAGCCGCTCGCGGATCAGCATCATCAGATGCACGGCCAGAAGGGAGTCGCCGCCCAGCGTAAAGAAGTCGTCGTCGGCGCCCGCCGCTTCGGCCCGGCCCAGCGTCTCGGCGAACAGTTCGGCGACAATCTTCTCGGTCGGCGTCTCAGCCGCCCGGCCCGCAGCGGCCTCGAACACCGGGGCGGGCAGCGCCTTGCGGTCCAGCTTGCCGTTGGAGGTCGTCGGCAGGGCGTCCAGCGCCACGATGGCGGCCGGGACCATGTAATCGGGCAGACGCGCGGCCAGCTTCGCCTTCAGGGCGGCGGGGTCATAGCCCTCAGCCGGGACCAGATAGGCGATCAGACGGCGCTCGCCGGGACGGTCTTCGCGCGCCAGCACCACCGTCTCGCGCGCCAGGCCGCTGGCGATGACGGCGGCTTCGATCTCGCCCAGTTCGATGCGCAGGCCGCGGATCTTCACCTGATGGTCGCTGCGGCCCAGATAGACCACGGCTCCGTCCGCCCGCCTGCGCGCCACGTCGCCGGTGCGATACAGGCGCTGTCCGGGATGGTGCGGGTCGGGAATGAAGCGGTCCTCGGTCAGGTCGGGCCGGTTCAGATAGCCGCGCGCCAGTTGCACCCCGCCCAGATGCAGATGGCCGCCCATGCCGGGCGCCACGGGGCGCAGCCGCTCGTCCAGAATGACCAGCCGGGTGTTCCACACCGGCCAGCCGATGGGCATGGGGCGGGACGTATCGTCCGGCCCGGCGGCCCAATAGCTGACGTCCACCGCCGCCTCGGTCGGGCCGTAGAGGTTGTGCAGTTCAGCCGTCACCGTCTGGTGGAAACGGTCGCGCAGCTCGGCGGGCAGTTCCTCGCCGCTGCAGAAGACGTGGTCGACCGCGATCCCCTTGGCCTCCGGATCGGCCAGAAAGGCCGACAGCATGGAGGGGACGAAGTGCAGGTCGGTAATCGCATGGCGGCGGATCAGCCCGGCGATAGCCGCCGGATCACGGTGCGCGCCGGGCGGGGCCACGACCAGTTCGCCGCACGAGACCAGGGCGAGGAAGAACTCCCACACCGAGACGTCGAAGGTGGCGGGCGTCTTCTGCAGGATGCGGGTCTGGGCGCCGATACCGTATTCAGCCTGCATCCACAGCAGGCGATTGACGATGGCCCGATGCTCGACCAGCACCCCCTTGGGATCGCCGGTCGAACCCGAGGTATAGATGACATAGGCGGCGTCCTCGCCCCCTTGCGCGACGACAGGCGCCGCCCCGTCCAGCGGCCAGTCGGCGGGCGCCAGCAGGGCCTCGCTGAACACGCCGCCGATGTCGTCATGGGTCAGGACGACGTTCGGCCCGGCGGCGCGGACGATGGCGGCGATGCGCTCGGCCGGATGCTCGAGATCCAGCGGCAAGTAGGCGCCGCCTGCGCGTAAAATCGCGACGAGGGCGATCACCAACTCCAGCGAACGCGGCAGGGCCACGGCGACGAGGCTCTCGCGCCCCACGCCGCGCGCCGCCAGCGCCGAGGCCAGCGCCGCCGTGCGGCGGTCCAGTTCGGCGTAGGTCAGGGTCTGCTCGCCGAAGGTCAGGGCCGGGGCGTCCGGCGTCGCCTTCATCGCCGCCTCCAGCAGGGCGGTCAGCGTCGTGTGAGGCACCGGATGGGCGGTGGCGTTGAAGACTTCGAGTTCGCGCGCGGCCTCGCTCGGCGTGGCGATGGGGACTTCGCCCAAGGTCTCGGCGTCGAGGGCGTTGGTCAGGAAGGCGGCCAGACGCTCGGCGTGGGCGGCGGCTTCCTCCAGCGTATACAGGTCGGGGTTGGCGTCGACTTCCAGCGTCAGGGCCGGGGCGGCGTCGCCGCGGAAGGTGAAGCTGATGTCGTCGACCGGGCCTGTGCCCAGCACCTTCAGCGTCGTATCCAGCCCCGCAAAGCGCGGCGGCAGGTCGAACGGCAGGACGTTGACCAGCGGCCCATACAGGCGCCGCGCCCCGCCGATCAGGCCCAGGTCGCGCCGCAGCTGCTCGCTGCGGTAACGCCCGTGGCGGCGGGTCTTGATCAGGGCCTTGGAGGCCAGGATCAGCTGCTCGTCCAGCGGCGCGTCCTCGTCCAGCGTCAGGCGCAGCGGCGGGACGTTCATGATCATGGCGGGCGTGCGCGCCGAGGCGCTGCCCATGCGGCCCATCCACGGCACGCCGATCACGGCCTCTTCGGCGCCCGAGAAGCGGCGGACATAGGCGGCGCCGATGGCGGTCAGCACGTCGGGCCATGACAGGCGCCCGGCGTCGGCGCGGGCGCGCAGGCGGGCCGTGACCTCGAGCGGCAGGGCGCGTTCGATGCGGTGGAAGCGGTGGGCGGTCGTGGCCTTGCCGGGCCCCAGAGAGGCGACCTCGGGCGCGTCGCCCATGATCTCGCGCCAGTAAGCCGCGTCGGCCGTGCGCTTGTCGGAGACGCGATAGGCGGCGTCTTCCTCCCACACCTTGGCGATGGAGTTGAAGACTGGGCCGGGCGCCGGGCCGCCACGCGCGGTGTTGTAGAGCTCGGCTGTGCGATTGGTCAGCAGGGCCATGCCGAAGCCGTCGGTGGCCAGGTGGTGGACGCGCAGGCTCCACAGGAAGCGTTGCGGCCCCATCAGGAACAGGATGTTGGCGGCCAGCGGATCGCGCGTCGGGTCCAGCGGCGTCTCGTGATCCCGGCGCATGGCGGCCATGGCCTCGGCGACCGGATCGGCGGCGGCGGATACGTCGACGATCTGCAGCAGCGGCCGATGGGTCGGGTCGAGGGTCTGGAAGATCTCGCCGCCTCGCTCGACAAAACGCAGCGACAGGGCCTCGGCCTCGGCGGCGGTCCGATCGACAGCGGCGCGGAAGGCCTCGACGTCCAGATCGCCCCGGATGTCGAGATAGTGGGCCGTGTTGAAGATCGGATTGGCCGGGTCCAGCCTCTGGGCGAACCACAGGCCGGATTGGGCTTCCGTCAGCGGGTGTTCCAGCGCCGCCGCCATGCGTCCGTCGTCCATGATGTCAGGTCAGGCGTCGTGACCGGCGGCGCGCAGGCGCGCCTGAACCACGCTCCACCAGCCTGCTAGCGTGGTGTGTTCGGCCAGTTCGCTGAACTCCAGCGGCACCGCCTCGCTCCACGCCAGCGACAGGTTGAGGGCGCGTAAGGAGTCGACGCCCAGATCCATCAGATTGTCGTCGTCCAGAATGGAGTCCGGCGTTTCGTGCAGCACGGCGGCGACATCGGCGCGCATCCGCTCCAGCGTCAGGTCCTGCGGGGTCAGCTTGGTCATGTCAGTCGTTCCAGAACGCGCGCCGTCGAAAGGGCCACGGCGCAGGTGTCGGCGGCCCAGGCCACCGCGCCCATATGCTTGTCGCGCGAGAAGTCGCCAAGCGCATCGGCGACGAAGAAGGGTTCGATATCGCGCTGAAACGCATCGGCCGCCGTCAGCTGGCAGCCGATGTGGGCGTAGACGCCGCAGACGATCAACTGGTCCCGCCCCCGCACCCGCATCAGCGTCTCCAGGTTGCTGCGCTGGAAGGCGCTGTAGCGGTGCTTGACCAGAGGGAAGTCGCCCGGCGCCGGGGCCAGTTCGGGCAAAATCTCTTCATGCTCGGGCGCGCGGCTCATGCCCGGCCCCCACAAATCGGCTTGAAGACCCCGGTCGCGGCGGTCCTGATCGCCGTGCTGGGCGGTGTAGAAGACGGGTGCGCCCGCCGCCCGCGCCGCCACGATAAGCCGGGCGATGTTGGCGATCAGGCCCGGCAGCGGCTCGGCGCCCGGCGCATAGGGGCGCATGAAATAGCGCTGCATATCGTGGACCAGCAGGGCGGCGCGATCACGCTGCAGCGTCCACTGGGCGCGCGAGGCGGGAATCTCCGCTTCGGTCGGCAGGGCGTAGGCCGGGACGGTGGGCAGACCTTTGGAGACGCTCACGCCTTGCCCTCTTCTTCCAGAATGCGCTGGCGAAGCGCCGCGCGCAGTTCGCGACGGCTGATCTTGCCGACTGCGGTCACGGCGAAGTCTTCGACGAAGACGATCTGGTCCGGCACCTTGAAGTCGGCGATGTCGCGCTTGCGCATCCAGGCCTTCAGCTCGACGCCGCGCGGCGCGGCGCCGTTGGGGATGATGAAGGCGCAGATGCGCTCGCCCAGATAGTCGTCGGGCACCGACACCACGGCGGCGTCGAACACGGCCGGGTGGGCCAGCAGGTGATCCTCGACCTCTTCGGCCGAGATCTTCTCGCCCGCTCGGTTGATGTGGTCGGTGGCCCGGCCCATGACAACCAGATAGCCCTCGGGCGTGCGGCGCACCACGTCGCCGGTGCGATAGAAGCCGTCCTCGGTGAAGGACCGCGCATTGGCCGCTTCTTCGTTGTGATAGGCGCGGATCGTATAGGGGCCGCGCGTCAACAGATTGCCCGGCTCGCCCTCGGCCACCGGCGCGCCCGCGTCGTCAACAATCAGGATTTCGTCGTCGGGGCTGATCGGCCGCCCTTGCGTCTCGACGATCAGGCTCTCGGGGTCGTCCAGCCGAGTGTAGTTGACCAGCCCCTCGGCCATGCCGAACACCTGTTGCAGGGTGCAGTCCAGTTCAGCGCGCACGCGACGCGCGGCCTCGGGCAGGAACTTCGCGCCGCCGACCAGCAGCACCTGAAGGCTGGACAGGTCGTGGGTCTTCTTGGCCGCCGCCTGCATCCACAACAGGGCCAGAGGCGGCACCAGTCCGGTGATCGTCACCCCCTCGCGCGCGATCAGGGGGAAGCAGACGTCCGGCGACGGCGACGGCGCCATCACCACCGTCGCCCCGACATAGAGGGCGCCCAGATAGCCGGGCGAACTCATCGGGAAGTTATGCGCCGCCGGCAGGGCCGTCAGATAGACGCTCTCCGGCTCCAGCCCCGAGATGTCGGCGCTTTCGCGCACGCTGTAGAGATAGTCGTCATGGGTGCGCGGGATCAGCTTGGACAGGCCCGTCGACCCGCCCGAAATCTGCAGGAAGGCCACGTCGGACGGATCGGCGTCATCCGTCGGCAGGGACGCCGGATCGGCGCGGAACCCGTCGAAGGAGGCGAACTCTTCCGCTTCGCCCACCACGACCACATGGCGCAGGTCCGGAACCTCGGCCTGAACAGCGCGGGCCAGGACGCGATAGTCGAACCCTTCATGCCGGTCGGCCACGACATAGGCCGAGGCCTCGGCGCGCGTCACGAAGTGGACGATCTCGGTCGATCGGTGCGCGGGCAGCGCATACACCGGGATCAGCTTCGCCCGGAACAGGCCGAAGATCACGCTGAGAAACTCGGGCAGGTTCGGCAACTGCACCACCACCCGGTCGCCCGGCTTCAGCCCCAGCGCCAGGAAACCGGCGGCGGCCGTCTCAGCCTTTTGCAGCAGTTCGCCGTAGGTCCAGCGCTGGTCCATGCCGACCACGGCGACGGCGTCGGCCTGCGCCTCCGCCCGGCTGCGCAGCAGTTGGGAAAAGGTTTCGCCGCGCCAATAGCCCTTGGCTCGATAATGCGCCGCCATGTCGTCCGGCCAGACCTGCTGCAGGGGAATCATACGCTCGCCTCATCCACGCCCAGGGCGCGCAGGACGGCCTGGAACTTACCCGACGTCTCGTCCGCCTCGGCGGCGGGGTCGGAGCCTTCGACAATGCCCGCCCCCGCATAGAGACGCGCCTGATCGCCGCACGTCTCGGCGCAGCGCAGGGAGACGTACCACGCCCCGTCGCCAAAGGCGTTGGTCCAGCCCACGGCCCCCGCATAGAAGCCCCGGTCATAGCCTTCAAGCGCGTGGATCATCTCGGCCGCCTGATCGCGCGGCGAGCCGCAGACGGCGGGCGTCGGATGCAGCAGGGCGGCCAGTTCAGCGGCGGAGACTTCATCAGGGCGATGCAGCCGCCCCTCGATACGGGTGCCCAGGTGCCACATGGTCCGGGTCGAGACCAGCGCCGGGCCGGGCGGGGCGCGCAGGTCGCTGCAGTAGGGCGCCAGCAGATCCATGATGGCCTCGACCACCAGGGCGTGTTCGCGTCGGTCCTTGTCCGAAGCCAGCAGGCTTTGCGCCGCCGCCTCGTCCTGCACCACGTCGGTGCTGCGACGGGCCGATCCGGCCAGCGGATGAGAGAAGACAGCCGGGCCGCGCTTGGACGCCAGCAGTTCAGGCGTGGCGCCGACCAGACGGCGCATGGCCCCACCCTGCCCGGCTCCCAACGGCGTCAGAAAGCGTGCGGCGGTCGGGTCGGCCTTCAGGTCGCGCCACAGGGCGAAGGGGTCGATCGCGCCGTCGCCCTGAACCTTCAGGCTGCGGGACAGCACCACCTTGTCGACCGGCTCTGCGCCGCCCTGAGAGGCGCGCATGGCCGCCAGCGCCTGCGTCACCGCCGCCTCATAGGCCGCGCGCGACGGCTCGGGCGTCAGGGCGAGGATCGAAGGGCGCGACGCCGTGGAAGGCATGTCCCAGATGCGGTTGGCCGCGCGCTCGGGCAAGAACAGGCAGTCGTCGGCGTTGCGGTCGAACGGCAAGGCGCCGACCAGCAGGCGCGGCGACGGCTCATCCGTTTCGGGCGCGACAGGCAGGTCGGCGAAGAAGCGGCGCACACGCTCACCCAGCGTCGTCGCCGGCCCCGGCGTCAGGCGCTGCTTCAGCCCCGTAGTGAACAGCCGCAGCTCCGGCGTGCTGAGGCCGAAAGCCCAGTCCGCCCCGCCCTTGGGGGCAACCGCGTCATGGCGTTCGGATGCGCCGCCGCCGATCTGAACCGACAGATCGGGCGCGCCCCAGAACTCCGCTACTCTCGACTCCATGCTGATCCCTGCCGCACTCAAGCTGTTGCATATCATTCGCAACAACCGGCCTATAGCCGAGCAACCTTCGCATTGTCTTGCGGCCAGATTAATTCCAAGCCGGTCTGGTCGTTTCGCCACAGAGGGTTAGAAGGGCGCTCATGCGAATGCTTGTCATTGACGATGATGCTCGAACCCGCGCCTTCGTGGCCGACGGCCTGCGCCAGCAGGGGCATACGGTCGATGAGGCGGGCGACGGCGAAGCCGGTCTGCACATGTCCGTAGAGGGCGAGTACGACGCCATCGTGGTCGACCGCATGATGCCGGGCCTGCCGGGGCTGGAGACGGTGCAGGCCATGCGCGCGGGCGGACTGAAAACGCCTGTGCTGATGCTGACGGCGCTCGGCTCGGTGGACGACCGGGTGGCGGGACTGAACGCGGGCGCCGACGACTATCTGGTCAAGCCCTTCGCCTTCAGCGAACTGAGCGCGCGGCTTCAGGCGCTGGTGCGCCGCCCGCCGCTGGCCGAGGCGACGACGCGGCATCGCGTGGCCGATCTGGAGGTCGATGTGACCGCCCACCGCGCCACCCGCGCCGGCCGGACGCTGGATCTGACCCCGCACGAGTTCAAGCTGCTGGAGCGGCTGGCCCGCAACGCCGGCCATGCGGTGACGCGCACCATGCTGCTGGAAAGCCTGTGGGGCTTCCACTTCGACCCGCGCGCCAATCTGATCGACGCCCACATCAGCCGTCTGCGGGCCAAAGTCGATCGCGGCTTCGATCAGGAGCTGATCCACACTATCCGGGGGGTGGGCTATGTCCTCAAGGCCCCGGACTGAGCCGAAACGCCCATCGGTCTGGACCACGGCCAGCCTGCGCTACGCCGCCGCCTTCTCGGTCCTGTTCGGACTGGGCGCGGCGGTGATGATCGCTGGCGTGGACTACGGCCTGATGCGCTTCGCCGAGGCCGAGGTCCGCGACGGGCTGAACCATCAGATGGACGTCATGTGCGCCGACGCTGACCGGCACGGCACGGCCCAGCTGGTGGATGAACTGAACGCCGAATCCCGCAACCGCGACGCCCGCCGCTATCTGCTGCTGGTCGAGGCGCCGGACGGCAGCCGCTTCTCCAACGGCCTGACGCGACTGGCGGTCAATCAGAGCGGGTTCCGACGCAACCTGCCCAACAAGGCGCGGCCCGCGCGCTGGCCCGACCAGACGCCCAATATGCTGACGTTGAGCGCCCAGGCGTCTGACGGCGGCCTGCTGGCGGTCGGACGCGACATCCAGCATCTGGACGAACTGCGCGGCGGCATCCGCCGCTACGCCCTGGTGAGCGGGGTCGTGCTGATCCTGCTGGCCCTGGCCGGGGGGTGGTTCGCCGGGCGGCTGTTCCTGCGGCGATTGGAAGGGGTCAATCAGGCGGTCGGCCGCATCATCGCCGGTCAGGATTCGGCTCGCCTGCCCGCTGTCGGCCTGGGACGGGAGTTCAATGAGCTGTCGGCCAACCTCAACCGGATGCTGGATCGGCAGGAGGCCGCGCTGACCACGCTCAAGACCCTGTCCGAGGGTGTGGCCCACGAACTGCGCGCGCCGCTGAACCGGGTCCGCAACCGGCTGGAGGATCTGGCCGCCAATCTGGACGACGCCGGCGCGCGCGAGGCCGCCGTCGAACGCGCTTTGGAAGAGACGGATCAGGTCAGCGCCCTGTTCGAGGCCCTGCTGACCCTGGCGCGGATCGAAAGCGGCGACGCCGCCTTGCAGACCGAACGGCTGGATCTCGCCGCCCTGGCCGCCACAGTGGCCGACATCTACAGCCCCTTCGTCGAAGAGGCGGGCGGGCGCCTGACCGTCGCCTTCGCCCCCGCCGGAACGGTCGAGGCCGATCCCGCCCTGATCCAGCAGGCCCTGGCCAATCTGATCGAGAACGCCGTCTTCCACGGCGGCGGTCAGATCGAGATCTCGACGTCCAGCGAGGGCGGCCGGGCGGTCGTCCGCGTCGCCGACCACGGGCGCGGCGTGCCGGAAGCCGAACGTGAGAAGGTGCTGCGTCGCTTCTATCGTCTGGATCAGGACGCAGGCGGCCGCACGTCCGGCGCCGGTCTGGGACTGGCCATGGTGGCCGCCGTGGCGCGGGCGCATGACGGCGAACTGCGGCTGGACGACAATCAGCCGGGCCTGGTTGTGGCGCTGGCGCTGCCCATCACGACAGCCAAGCCTTAGTTGCAATTCATTCTCAATTAGTCGATCAAGCCGCTCCATACCGTTCAGGAGCGCCCCATGACATCCGCCACCACGACCGCCGCGGCGCCCGGCGGCGCCTTCAGCCTGAAGCCCCTGCTGTTCACAGCGGGCGTCGGCAGCATGTCGATGATGGCCTTCGTCGCCGTAGTCGGGCCGATGGCGCGGCTGCTGGGCCTGCAGCCTTGGCACGTCGGGGCGGCGGTGACGGCGGCGGGCCTGGCCTGGATGCTGATGGCCCGCTTCTGGGGCGCCCGTAGCGACGAGGTCGGGCGGCGCAAGGTGCTGTTGATCGCCCTGGCCGGGTTCGCCGTCAGCTATGCGGCGTTGGGCCTGTTCATGAGCGCGGCCCTGGCTCTGGTTCCAGCGGCCATCGTCAGCTTCCTGGGCATGACGGCGGCGCGCACCGCCGCCGGGGCCTTCTACGCCGCCGTGCCGCCGATCTGCGCCGCCGTCGTAGCCGATCAGACCGCGCCGCACGAACGCGCCCGCGCCATGGGCGCCGTCGGCGCCGCCAGTTCCCTGGGCATCGTCTTCGGGCCGGGCGCAGCGGGCCTGTTGGCCGGCTGGAGCCTCAGCGCTTCCCTGCTCATCATCTCCGCCCTGCCCGTCCTGGCCTTCATCGCCGTGTGGCGGTTCCTGCCCGCCGACGCGCCCCATGAATCGCGCAAGAAATCGGCGCTGAAGCTGTCGGACGTCCGCATCCGTCGCGCCGTCGTCACGGCCTTCGCCGCCATGTGCGGCGTCGTCGTCTGCCAGGTGGTGGTCGGCTTCCTGGCCCTGGACCGCTTCGGCCTGTCGCCCAATGAGGCGGCGCGGACGGCGGGCATCGCCCTGGCCGTGGTCGGGGTGGTGCTGTTCACGGCCCAGATGGTGCTGCGTCGCCTGAACTGGACGCCATCGCGCTTCATCCGCATCGGCGGGAGCATCGCCGCCATGGGTTTCGTCGGGGCCGCCTTCGCCGCCACGCCGCTGCAACTGTGGGCCGCCTATGGCGTCATCGCGGCGGGCATGGGCTGGGTCTATCCCTCGCAATCGGCCCTGGCCGCCAATGCGGTCGAGGCCCATGAGCAGGGCGCCGCCGCCGGAGCCGTGGGCGCCGCGCAAGGCCTGGGCGCCGTGTTGGGACCGTTGGCCGGAACCGTGGCCTATCAGGCGGCGCATGGCGCGCCCTACGCCGTATCGGCGGTGATGATCCTGATCGCGGCCTTGTGGCCCGCCACGCGCCTCAAGGTCGGCTAGGCGCCGGCCCGCTCGGCTTCGAAACCGGCGGAGAGGGCGTCGACCAGCCACTGAGTGCCGGCGTCTCCGTCCGAGCGTTCGTGCCAGACCAGGTGATAGTCGAACGGCCGCATTTCCTGCGGAGCCGTGAAGGCGCGAAGACCGTGCGTCGCCGCGAAATGCTCGGCCGCCCGGCGCGGCAGCAGGGCCACCGCCTCGCCCGCCTGCAACAGATAGGGGACCAGGGCGAAGCTCTCGGCCCGCACCAGAATCCGGCGCTCGGCCATGTCCGGCAGGTCGTCCGCCACCCAGTCGCCGAAGCCGTCCCCCGCCGAGGGAACGACATGGGGCCAACACAGCAATTCGGCATGCGTCGGCGTCGCCTGATGCACCGGGTGGTCCGGCCGCGCCAGGCCCAGATGAGTCTCGCGGAACAGCCAGCGCGACTTCAGCCCCGCGCCCTCGGGGTTCCAGCCGGTCAGCACCAGGTCCAGCCGCCCATCCTCCAGCCGCCGCAGGCTGGCGTCCGACAGAGGCTCGACTTCCAACTCCACCCCCGCCGCCTCGTTCTGGATACGGGCGAGGGCCGGCGCCAGAACGCTGAGCAGGCCGAAGTCGGTGGAGGCCAGGCGGAACACCCGCTTCATCCGCCCGACGTCCAGGCCGGGGTCGCGCAGCAGGTTCTCGCCCGCCTCCAGCCAGGCGCGCAAGGGGCCGGTCAGGGCCTCGGCGCGCGGCGTCGGCATCATGCCGCGCGGGCCGCGCACCAGCAGGGGATCATCGAACTGATCGCGCAGCCGAGCCAGGATGCGGCTCATCGCCGGCTGGCCGATGCCCAGACGCTCGGCCGCGCGTGAGACGCTGCGCTGCTCGATCAGCACCTGAAGGTGCTGAAGCAGGGTGAAATCGACGCGGTGGGGAAGTCGCCCCGACATAAGGCCTCGCTGCGTGACGCCCGACGCGTCGGCCTTGGCTGTATTAAGAACGCCTCTTAATTGCAACATGTTCGCAAGGTCGTTTCGTCGCGCTCGCATGACGCCTCAACGGCCGCGCCGTCATGCGCCGAAGCGTATGGCGCCCATGCCGAATGCGACATTGAGACAATATTGCGAATGATTATTAGGAGCGACGCCGCTCGCATGGTCGAGCTTTCCTCCCCTCCCCGGGCGCTCGTCGCCCGCCTAACGCACGCCTTTGGGGGCGCATGATGCACCTATCGAAACGCCGCATCGGGCTGGGCCTGATGACCACCACCCTGCTCGCCACATCGCCAGTCCTGGCCGAGACTGTCCTGCCGGACGCCACCGGCGCCGACCCGAAGGCGACCGCTGTCAGCGACGTCGTCGTCACCGCCTCAGGTTCCGCCACCAACGTACGCGACGCACCCGCCTCGATCAGCGTCATCACGCGCGACGAAATCGAGCGCCAGCCGGTTCAAAACCTGGGCGAACTGCTGGGCCGCCTGCCCGGCGTGACCGGCGGAATCGGCGCCGAAGGCGAGATGTCCAAGATCACCATCCGCGGCCTGCCGGACAACTACACCCTGATCCTGGTGGACGGCCGTCGCGTGGGCAACGCCCGCGACGTCACCTATCGCCCCAACCTGGGCCGCCAAGACCTGAACTGGATCTCGCCGGACATGATCGAGCGCATCGAAGTGGTGCGCGGGCCGATGTCGTCGCTCTACGGCTCCGACGCCATGGGCGGGGTCATCAACATCATCACCCGCAAGATCGCGCCGACGTGGCGCGGCTCGGCCAACACCAGCTACACCTGGTCCGAGGATTCCAACCGTGGCGACGCCTATCAGTTGGGCGTCAACGTGACAGGGCCCATCACGGAAACCCTGGGCCTGCGCCTGGGCGCGACCTATGCCCGGACCAACCCGGATGAGGTCAACATCTCAGGGGACAACGGCGCCGGCGGCGTCCTCAACAAGACGCTGAACGGCGTGCTCAGCTGGACGCCGATCGAGAACCAGAACTTCTCGTTCGAAGCCAACTATGGCGTCGAGGAGCCGCTCGATCCCAAGCTGATGGTGCCGGGTCGGAACGGCCAACTCGTTCCGCAGTGGGGCTTCGGCTCCAAGATCGAGCGCACCAATTTCCGACTTAGCCACGATGGCGAGTGGTCGTTCGGCGAGACCCGCCTGGACCTCTACCACAACGCCTTCCAGAACAAGGCGATGGGGGAAGACGGCGGCAACGGCGAATTCTCCGAATGGATCATCGACGGCCTGTGGAACTTCGAGAAGAACTTCGTCTGGCAGCACAAGTTCGCTATCGGCGCCCAGTATCGCCAGGAAGAGCTGACCAACACCGACACCATCGGCCGCAGCCCCATCGACTTTGACGGCAACATCATCAAGGGCGCCACGCTGAAAGGCGATACGGCGGCGATCTTCGCCGAAGACCAGATCACCATCCGGGAGAACCTGCTGCTAACCCTGGGCGGGCGCCTGGACAGCCACGACAAATACGGCGAGCACTTCAGCCCCCGCGCCTATCTGGTCTGGCACCCGACCGAGGCCTGGACCCTGCGCGGCGGCGTTTCCCAAGGCTTCCGCGCGCCATCCCTGAAGGAAAACAGCGCCGGGGCTGCGACCCAGTCCGGCGGCAGAGGCTGTCGCGGCCTGATCGGCATGGCCGCCAAGGACAAGAACGGCAATCCAATCCTGGACGGTAACGGCAAGCCGCTGATCTACACCCGTGGCGGCTGCTGGATGGCGGGCAACCCCAACCTGGAACCCGAAGAAAGCACCAGCTACGAGGTCGGCTTCGCCTACGACAGCGGAAGCTATCAATTCGGCGCCACCTATTTCCACACCGACTTCAAGAACAAGATCCAGTATGCGCCGCTGGGCTATTACTATGGTCAGTGGTGGACCCGGAACGAGAACGTCCAGCGCGCCCGCACCAAGGGGCTGGAGCTGACGGCGCAGGCCAGCCTGCCCTACGACCTGACCCTGCGCGGCAACGCCACATGGATGATCGAGGCCAAGAACCTGGACACCGGCGACAACCTGATCACCACGCCGGAATGGTCGGGCTACGCCTCGCTGGACTGGCGGGCGACGGATCGCCTCGGGGTCATGCTGTCCGCCCAATATACGGGCGAAGAACTGAGCGGCGGCTCGACCCTGACCAACGCCCGCACCGAGTTCGACCTGACCACCGCCTATGAGGCGTCCGAAACGGTGACGCTGCGCGCCGGCGTCTCCAACCTCTTCAACGAGAAGGTCAGCGGCACCGCCGGCGATGGCTACTACTCGCCCGGCCGCCGCTTCTTCGTTGGCCTGACCACCCGCTTCTGATCCGGAGAAACTGCGATCATGACCACCCTACGCAAATCCCTTCGCGGCGCCGCTCTCGGCGCGCTCCTGGCGGCTTCGGCCGTCGCCGTTCCGACCTTGGCTTCGGCCCAGGCCCTGTTCTCGGCGCCCGAGCGCCTGGACGGCGGCCAGGTCGGCTTCTCGTCCGGCGAGCGCGGCAAGCCCGTCCTGCCGGGCGGCCCGGTCGTGGCCAACGGCCGCGGCTTCCATCCCGGCCAGAGCATCACCTTGATGTACGGCCAGACGCCGCTGTCGACCGGCCCGATCACGGCGAACGCCGAGGGCGGCTTCGAAGCGCGCCTGACGCTGCCGGCCGACGCCCAGCCCGGCAACCACCCGATCGTGGCGGTGTCGCAATCGCCCTACAACGCCGTCCTGGCCGATCTGAAGATCTCGCCGAACGTGCCGCTGTCGAACGAGGCGGCCTATCGGATCACCAACGTCCAGCCGACGCGCGGCCTGTATCAGACCGCCTATAGCGCCAAGCGCAACGCCGTCTTCGCCACCTCGGCGGTCGGCCGCCCGCCGGTGCGCCAGTCGGAACTGTTGCGCCTGAACGCCGACACCATGGCGGTCGAAGCCCGCGTCACGCCCGCCGCAGCGCCGGGCCGCACCGGCCGCGACGGCCAGCCTCAGGACGGCGGCGTCTTCGCCGTCTACGGCGTCGGCGTCGATGACGCCCATGACACCGTCTGGGTCTCGAACAGCCGCCAGAACACGGTCGCCGTCTACCGCCAGTCGGACCTGTCGCTGGTGCGTCAGTTCGAGCCGGGCACGGTCAACCACGCCCGCGACGTCGTCATCGACGAAGAGCACGGCAAGGCCTACGCCAGCGCCACCTTCCAGCCGGAAGTCGTGGTGTTCGACACCGCCGCCCTGACGGTGGCCAAGCGCATCAAGATCGACTCGACCGTGCGCGGCGAGACCTTCTCGGCCGCCAGCGTCTCCTATGACCGCGAAGCGCGCCGCCTGTACGTCGCCTCCAACTCGACCAATGAGGTCGCGGTCATCGACGCCGCCGCCGACACCGTGCTGAACGTCTTCCGCGTCCCCGGCGCGCGCAGCGTGATCGGCGTCTCGCACGATCCGCAGACCGACCGCATCTTCGTCGCGGCCCAGGGCACCGACAACCTGGTGGTGCTGAACGGTTCGGACGGTTCGGTCGTGGCCGACACCCCGGTCGGCGCGGGCGCCCTGAACGTGGTGTTCGAGCCGAAGTCGCGTCGAGCCTTCGTCAGCACCTTCGGCGCGGGCACGGTGACGGTCACCGACGTCGACGGCCGCATCGTCGCCAACCTGCCCGCCCCGCCGGTGGCGAACCACGTCTCGACCGACGGGCGCGGCAACGTCTATGTCGCGGTCAAGTCCGGCTGGACCACGGACGGAAACGACTCCGTGCTGCGCATCCGCCCGGCGCGTTGATCCGAACAGCCCCCGCGCCCAGCGCGGGGGCTTTTTTCTTGCCCCGCCGCCTAGCCTCGATAGGGCGCGGCGAAGCGCAGGACCGCCGGCAAGGCCGCATACGGCGTCGAGCCGTGATCCTCGTCCTCCAGCACCCGCAGGCTCGCCCCGTAAGCCTCCAGATCGCGGGCGTTGGAGACCATACGCCGGGCCAGGTGTGCGGGCGGCAGCCCCTCCATCTCCTCGCGCGCGCCGACCGCGACCAGCAGGTTCGAGTCACGGGGCTGGGCCTCGACCACGGCGGGACGCCACCAGATCGACGGGCTGATCGCCGCATAGCGGGCGAAGGGCGCCCCGGCCGCTCGCGCCTCGAGGACGAAAAGGCCCGACATCGAATGACCCATCAGCACCGCCTGCTCGAGATCTGCCCCCATAGTCGCCAGTTGCGGCAGCACCTCCGTCGCCAGCCGCGCCAGCAAGGCCGCGCCGCGCGGATCGGACGCCTGGCCCTGGGGCCCCGGCGTGAAGGCGTAGGCGGCGACGCGATCGGCCACGCCCGACAGGGTGACGCCTGCTGTCATCATCGCATTCACCCGCGTCTTGGCCGAGCGCCGCAGCAGCCGTCCGGCGACCTGGGCGGCCGTGTCGAAGAAGGCCTCCCCTTCCAGCACCACCAGAACCGGCCAGCCGTTGGGCGGCCGTTCGCCCTGCGGCGTCGCCACCCGCACGTCCACGGCGGGCGCGCCATCGACAGCGGGCAGGCGGATGGCGTAGGGCTTGGTCATGTCGGGAGCCGTGTCCTTCTGGGACCGGTCGGCAGGGGCGGGCGAGGTCAGCGTCATATGACCACCCTAGCCTATCTGGCCATTGATATGTATTGCGACGCATTCTCTGAGTGGAGTTCGTGAATTGGCGAACGCTGAAAACGCCGTGCCCGAGGCGGTCGTCGCCTATTCCAGAAGCGCGCGGACCAAGCTGTTCGCCATCGCCGTCTTGGCCGCGCTGGCGGCGGCGGCCCTGCTGCTGGACATCGCCACCGGCCCGTCGTCGATCTCGCCCCTGACGGTGCTGCAGGGCGTGTTCGATCCGTCCAGCCTGACCACGGCCCAGCAGGCCATCGTCTGGCAGGTGCGCCTGCCCTACGCCCTGATGGCGATGATGGTCGGCGCGGCGCTGGCGCTGGCGGGCGCCGAGATGCAGACGGTGCTGAATAATCCGCTGGCCAGCCCCTTTACGCTGGGGGTCTCGTCAGCGGCCTCGTTCGGCGCGTCGCTGGCCATCGTGCTGGGTCTGGGATCGTCCTTCATCGGGGCGGACTGGCTGGTGCCGTTGAACGCCTTCGTCTTCGCCTTCGGTTCGGTGCTGGCGCTTCAGGCCCTGGCGCGCATGAAGGGATCGGGGATCGAGAGCATCGTCCTGTTCGGCATCGCGCTCGTTTTCGCCTTCAACGCCCTGACGGCGCTGGTGCAGTTCCTGTCCTCGGCCGAAGCGCTGCAGCAGTTGGTGTTCTGGACCATGGGATCGCTGTCGCGCGCGACCTGGAGCAATGTCGCGGCCCTGGCGGTCGTGCTGGTCGCGGTCACGCCCTTCTCGCTTCTGTCGTCGCGCGCCCTGACGGCCCTGCGGCTGGGCGAAGATCGGGCCATGAGCTTCGGCGTCGATGTGAAGCGCCTGCGCTTCCTGTCGTTGCTGCGGGTCAGCCTGCTGTCGGCGACGGCCGTGGCCTTCGTCGGCGCCATCGGCTTCATCGGACTGGTCGGGCCGCACATCGCCCGCCTGCTGGTCGGCGAGGATCACCGCTACTTCCTGCCCGCCAGCGTGCTGGCCGGGGCGGTCATCATGTCGCTGGCTTCAGCCGCGTCCAAGATCATCGTGCCCGGCGTGCTGATGCCCGTCGGCATCGTCACCGCCGTGATCGGCGTGCCGGTCTTCCTGCTGCTGATCTTCCGCAACGGAGGCCGGGCATGAGCGAACTAACCATCAGCGGCCTCGACGCCGGTTACGGCGGCCAGCCCATCATCAGCGGCTTCAGCCTGCCGCCCCTGACCGCAGGCGAAGTCGTCTCCGTCGTCGGCCCCAACGGCGCGGGCAAGAGCACCCTGCTGCGCAGTCTGGCAGGCCTGATCCCGGCGCACGGCTCGATCCGGCTGGATAGCGACGAACTGACCCGGCTGTCGCTGGCCGACCGGGCCAAGCGCGTCACCTACATGCCCCAAACCCTGCCGCAGGGCGTGGCCCTGACGGTGCTGGAGACGGTGGTCGCCTCGATCCGCGCCACGCCCCTGCGCGGCGCCGTCTACACCGACGCCCAGGCGGCCGAGCGCGCCTATGAGGTGCTGCAACGCATCAACGCCGAAGCTCTGGCCGGGCAGCGTCTGGACCGACTCTCGGGCGGCCAGAAGCAGTTGGCGGGTCTGGCCCAGGCCCTGGCGCGCGAGCCGCGCCTGCTGCTGCTGGACGAACCGACCAGCGCGTTGGACCTGCACTATCAGCTGCGCGTGCTGGATTTGGCGCGCGAGGCGGCGGCCGAGCGGGGCATGACGGTGATGATCGTCCTGCACGATCTGCAGGCGGCGGCGCGCGTCTCGGACCGGATCGCCGTCATGGCCAAGGGAAAACTGGTCGCCTTCGGCGCGCCGGACGAGGCCATCACGCCGGAGATACTGGCCGAGGTCTATCGCGTCACGGCCCGCGTCCAGCGCTGCGAACGCGGCGCGCTGCAGGTCATGATCGACGACGTTCTGACGGGCTGAGCGCCCCGTCCGCCAATCTCTTCAAGCCAAGAAAAAGGCCCGGCTGCATCTGCGGCCGGGCCTTTCCTTATTCAGTCCCGATCGAGATCAGGGACGGATCAGCGTCACCACGTCGCCGGTCGGGTCGACCGGGACCGGCGTGCCGGCCGGAGCGCCGCGCGGCAGGCCGCGAGCCTTGTTCGAGACGTAAACGGCGTTGGTCGCGCGGTCGATGGCGATGGTCTGGGGGAAGGTTCCCGTCTCCAGGTTGGCCTTCACCGCATAGGTGTCGGAATCCAGCACCGTCACCGTGCCCGCCTGGCGGTTGGCGACGTAGATCTGCTTGACCGCGCCGTTGTAGGCGACGCTCAAGGCGCCCGCGCCGGTGGCGACCTTGTGGATCAGGGCGCCGGTGTCGGCGTTCAGCACCGTCAGTTCGCCCGACTTCTGGTTGGCGACGAACAGGCGGCGGCCTTCGGAATCGACGGCGACGTTGATGGTCGAGTCGCCGTGCGACGGCCATTTGCCGACCGTCTCGCCGGTGGCCACGTCGATGGCGGCGACTTCGTTGCTGCTCATGCCCGTGACGTAGAGGCGGTTGGTCGCCGGATCGAAGGCCGCGCCGGTCAGGCCGCCGACCGTAGCGGTGATGGTGCGCTCGACGGTGTTGGTCGCCCCGTCGATGACCCAGATCAGGTTCGGCTTGGAGGCGTCGCCCGCTTCGCCGCCGACGACGCTGACATAGACCTTGTTGTTCGCCTCATCGACGACGACCTGGCGGACGTGGGCGCCTTCCTCGTCGCCGTTGCGGATGGTGGCGATCACCGCGCCCGTGCGGGCGTTGATGGCCGTGACCGCGCCCGCGCGGGTGTCAGTGCCGTACAGGGTCTGGGTGCGGGTGTTCAGGTTCAGGCCGTAGAGCGGGTTGGCCGAGACGTCGACCGAGGATTCCGGCGCCAGCGTCTGACCCTGCAGACGGACGATCTGGGCCTGGTTGGCGCCGCGCGGGCCGACGGCGGCGACATAGAGGTCATTGTCGGCCGGGTTGAAGACGATCTCATACAGGCCGCCGGGGGCGACTTTGACGGTCTTCTCGATCGTCTGGGCCGAGGCGGTCGACGCCATCGCCAGGGCGGCGACGGCGGCGGCGGTCAGAATGCCGTTGCGAAGGGTGATCATGACGGTTCTCCGGGAATGGGCTTGAAGGGGTGAAATCAGGCGGCCGGGACCAGGTCGGTCCAGTAGTCCCCACGATAAGGGACGGCCAGGAAGTCGTTGTTGATCGCGTCCAGCGTGGCGCGCGGGTCGAGGTCGGCGAACAGCTCGGGCTGGATCCACTTGGCCAGAACCTCGGTGGCGACGATGTCGATGGGCGAGTTGATCAGCTGGTGCGACAGGCCGTGCACCTTGCCCTCGCGCACCGCCTTCAGGGTCGACAGGCCGCGCCGCCCCGCCACGCCGCGCAACGAGGCGCGCGAGGTCTCGACGTCGTATTTCGGGCCGACGACGAAGCCGCCGGTCTTCTCCAGATGCGGTCCGCCGGTGGCGATGTAGATGTCGGGATCGCGCTCGACCACGAACTCCAGGTTCAGCTTGCCCGACGGCTGTTTCAGCACCTCGGCGCCGATATTGCGGGCGCCGACGAAGGTCAGATAGTCGCCGATGTTCCCTGCCCCCACCGAGTTGCAGCAGTCCGGCCCGTTGCCCGCGTGAGCTTCCAGGAAGACGGTCGGCTTCTGCTCGTCCTTCAGCCCGGCCACACGGTCGGAGATGACTTTCAATCGGGCGGCGCGGAAGGCGTTGTAGGCTTCCGCCTGCTCCTCGCGGCCGATCATGGACCCCAGCAGGCTCAGGCTGCGCGGCTGATTCTGGAACGGGTGCTGGAAGAAGTCGATGTAGGCGACGCGCACGCCCGCCTGCTCCAGCTGGGCGGTCTGGGCGTCGGTCGGGCCGGAATCCAGCGACACCAGGGCCACCTGCGGCTGGGCGCCCAGCACGGCTTCGACATTGAAAGCGGCGGCCGAACTCGGCGTCTTGGGCAGAGCCGCCAGCGTCGGCGACTTCTCCAGATAGGCGGCGTAGATGTCCGGGCTGAGGCGGTTCACGTCGCCCGCCCAGGCCGCCAGCAGACTGACCGGATCGGGATGGATCAGCGACAGGGCGATCAGGAAACGGCTGTCGTCGATCGACAGCTTCGTCACCGGCGGGGTGATCGCCAGCGGCCGGTCGCGCAGATCGGTCAGCAGGGAGGTCGGTGCGGCCTGGTCGCCGCGCGTGCAGGCGGCGGCCCCGGTCGCCATCAGGGCGGCGGCGCCCAGCAGCAGGGCCCGACGTCCCAACCTCACCTCGACCATCAGCCCATTCTCCGCCCATTCACCAGCGACGCCAACGGCGCTTCGTCTCGACGCTTAATGATAATCAGTGTCAGCTTCAATCGCTGATTTGTCGCACAAAGCGACCCGGCCGATCAGCGTGGGGGGATGATCCGGGCGAAACGGGCGGCGTCCCCGGCCGGGCGCGCCTGGTCCGGCGCCTGGTCCTGACGCACGGCCTCGGTCAGGGCCTTGGGATCGGCGCAGAAGATGCGGTGCAGCATGGCCATGATCGCCTCGGCTCGCTCGTCGGCCAGCGAATAATAGATGGAGCGCGATTCGCGCCGGGTCTTCACCAGTCCCGACTGGCGCAGTTCGGCCAATTGTTGCGACAGGCCGGGCTGGCGCAGGCCAAGCTCCTGTTCCAGCTGACCGACCGAACGCTCTTCTTGAGCGATATGGCACAGGATCAGCAGGCGGTTGGCGTTGGCCAGTTGCCGCAGCAGTTCGGCCGCCTCGGGCGCGGCGGCCTTCAACCGTTCCAGATCATCGTCGTCAGGGGTCATCGCGGCGCCGGTCGATAATACCAGGCGTCATCGCCCGCCAGCACGTCGCCGAAGTCTGTCGGCGCCGCCTGCAGCAGGGACGCGCCCGGCGTCCAGCCTTCGGGCGCCGAGGCCCCTTCCCGATCCGCCGCCTGCAAGGCCGTGATCAAGCGCAGCAGCTCCTCGACCGAACGGCCGACGTTCATCGGATACCAGCTGATGGCCCGCACCACGCCGTTCGGGTCGATGACGAAGGTGGCGCGCACCGAGGCGCTGTCGGGCGCCGCCGGGTCGATCATCCCATAGGCCTGGGCGATGACCATGGAGGGGTCTTCGATGATCGGGAACTCCACCGTCACGCAGAAGCGGTCGTGGATATCCTTCAGCCAGGCCAGGTGGGAATAGAGGCTGTCGACCGACAGGCCCAGCAGTTCGCAGCCGATCGCCGTGAAGTCCGCCTGACGCCGGGCCAGGGCGATGAACTCGCTGGTGCAGACCGGGGTGAAGTCCGCCGGATGCGAGAAGAAGGCCAGCCAGCGCCCGCGATAGTCGCTCAGCCGTCGCTGGCCGCGCGTCGTGCGCGCGGCGAAATCCGGCGCCGCCTCATTGATCCTCAGAGGCCGCAGCAAAGGCGTGTCCGTCATCGAGTCGGTTTCCATGCCATAGGGCTACGCGCAGCCGAGGCCCAGCGCACCTTGAAAACAATTACTTGCATATAATATGTAAATATCTAATTGCTTGATCCAGATCAATGCGGAGAGACGCCGTGACCGACGCCCCCATCGACCCCGCCCGTGACCATGCGAGGGAATTGATCGAGGCCGCCCTGACGAACGAGACCCAGCGCTCCGTCGTCAAATCCTTCTTCGACCCCGCCACCTTCACCGTCAGCCATGTGGTGCGCGACCCCGGCTCGAACGCCTGCGCCATCATCGACAGCGTGCTGGATTATGATCAGGCGGCGGGCCGCACCTCGACCGCCTCGGCCGACGCCCTGATTGCTTACGTCGAGGCCGAAGACCTTGAGGTTCAGTGGCTGCTGGAGACGCACGCCCACGCCGATCACCTGTCGGCCGCGCCCTATCTGCAAGAGCGCCTCGGCGGCCGCCTGGCCATCGGCCGCGACATCATCAAGGTGCAGGACGTCTTCGGCAAAGTCTTCAACGAGGGGACCGCGTTCCGTCGCGACGGCAGCCAGTTCGACCAACTTTTCGACGACGGCGACCGCTTCGCCATCGGCGGGCTTCAGGCCACGGTCCTGCACGTGCCCGGCCACACCCCGGCCTGCCTGGCCTATGTGGTCGGCGACGCCGTCTTCCCCGGCGACACCCTGTTCATGCCCGACTACGGCACGGCGCGCTGCGACTTCCCCGGCGGCGATGCGCGGACTCTGTATCGCTCGATCCAGCGGCTGCTGTCACTGCCCGCCGCGGCGCGCGTCTTCCTGTGCCACGACTACAAGGCGCCGCCCGCCCGCACCGAGTTCGCCTGGGAGACGACCATCGGCGATCAGTGCGCCTGCAACATCCACGTCCGCGACGGCGTCAGCGAAGATGAGTTCGTCGACATGCGCATCGCCCGCGACGCCACCCTGTCCATGCCGCGCCTGATCCTGCCTTCGGTTCAGGTCAACATGAACGGCGGCCGGATGCCCGAGCCGGAAGACAACGGCGTCCGCTACCTGAAAGTACCCATCAACGCGCTCTGACGCGCATCCCTTTTCCTCAAGCCAGTTTCCTCAAGCAAGAGAACCGCCTCATGGACATCCGCACCCTGGAAGACCGCCTGCACGTCTCGCCGCAGATCCTGCCTGAGGAGGTCGCTATGGCCGCCGCCCAGGGCTATCGCGCCATCATCTCCAACCGCCCCGACGCCGAAGAGCCGGGCCAGCCGATGACCGAGGACATCCGCGCCGCCGCCGAGGCCGCGGGCCTGTCCTTCGTCCACATCCCCATTCGCGGCGGAGCCATGACGCCTGACGACGTGGCGCGCTTCAAGGCGGCGCTGGCGGACCTGCCCCAGCCCATCCTCGGCTACTGCCGCTCAGGCACCCGCACCACCTATCTGTGGGCCCTGTCGCAGGCGGGCGAGCGCCCGGCCGAAGAGATCGTCGCCCTGGCCGCCGCCGCCGGTTACGACGTCTCGCCGCTCGGCCCGCGTCTGGAGGGCTGAGGCGTGGCCCATCCGCAAGCTTCCGAGACCTGCGACGTTCTGATCGTCGGCGGCGGCGCCGCCGGAATCGCCACGGCGGCCAGCCTGCTGCGCCGCCGCCCCGGCCTTGACGTGGTGATCGTCGAGCCGTCAGAGCGCCACTATTATCAGCCCGGCTGGACGCTGGTCGGCGCCGGCGTCTTCACGCCCGAGCGCACCATGCGCGAGACGTGCCGCCTGATCCCCACGGGCGCCCGCTGGATCAAGGACAGCGTCGTCGACTTCGCGCCCGAGGCCGATCAGGTGCGCCTGTCGGACGGCCGCCGCATCGGCTATCGCGCCCTGGTCGCCGCCCCGGGCATCAAGCTGGACTGGGACGCCATCCCCGGCCTGAACGAAACGCTGGGCCGCAACGGCGTGACCTCCAACTACCGCTTCGATCTGGCGCCCTATACGTGGAAGCTGGTGCAGGAGCTGAAGGGCGGCCGCGCCCTGTTCACCCAGCCGCCCATGCCGATCAAATGCGCGGGCGCGCCGCAGAAGGCCCTCTATCTGTCAGCCGACCACTGGCAGCGCACCGGCGCCCTCAAGAACGTGGACATCGAATTCCACAACGCCGGGGCCGTGCTGTTCGGGGTGAAGGATTACGTCCCCGCCCTGATGAAATACATCGAGCGTTATGGCGTCGACCTGCGCTTCAACTCGCGCCTGACGTCCATCGACGGCGAGGCGCGCAAGGCGACCTTCGCCGTCACCGACGCCGATGGGGCCGTCAGCGAAGTCGTCCGCGACTTCGACATGATCCACGTCTGCCCGCCGCAGACCGCGCCCGATTTCATCCGCAACAGCCCGCTGGCGGCCGAGAGCGGCTGGATCGACGTCGATCAGGCGACCCTGCACCACAACCGCCTCGACAACGTCTTCGGCCTGGGCGACGCCTGCTCGGCGCCCAACGCCAAGACCGCCGCCGCCGCCCGCAAACAGGCGCCGGTCGTGGCCGAGAACGTCATCTCCATGCTGGACGGCAAGGCGCTGAAGGCCGTTTACGACGGCTATGGCTCCTGCCCCCTGACGGTCGAGCGCGGCAAGATCGTGCTGGCCGAGTTCGGCTATGGCGGCAAGCTGCTGCCCAGCTTCCCGACGTGGATGCTGGACGGGCGTCAGCCGACGCGACGCGCCTGGCACCTGAAGGCGCAGGCCCTGCCGGAAATCTACTGGGTCGGGATGCTGAAGGGCCGTGAATGGCTTTGCGCCCCCGATTGCGTCGAGCCGGGCGTCGCGCCCCGCGCCAAGAGCGCCGCCTGATGGGCGAGCCGCTCAGCCTGCTGCAATACGGACTGGGCGCCGGGGCGGGGTCGCTGGTCGGCTTCACCCTGGGCCTGGTGGGCGGGGGCGGCTCGATCCTAGCCGTGCCGCTGATCGTCTATCTGGTGGGGGTGAAAGACCCCCACCTGGCCATCGGCACCAGCGCCTTCGCCGTGGCCGCCAACGCCTTCGCCAATCTGCTGAACCACGCCCGGCACGGGGCGGTGAAGTGGAAGATCGCCCTGCTGTTCGCGGCGGCGGGCGTGGTCGGGGCGGCGCTGGGCTCCAGCTTCGGCAAGGCGGTGGACGGGCAGAAGCTGCTGGCCCTGTTCGCGGTGCTGATGCTGATCGTCGGCGCCCTGATGCTGCGCGGCCGCTCGGCGGCGGGCGACCCGGACGTAACCCTGACCGCGCGTAATGCGCCCAAGTTGATCGGCACGGGGGCGGCGACGGGGATGCTGTCAGGCTTCTTCGGCATCGGCGGCGGTTTCCTGATCGTGCCCAGCCTGATGGGATCGACCGGAATGCCCATCTACTACGCCGTCGGCTCGTCGCTGGTCGGCGTCACCGCCTTCGGCCTGACCACCGCCTTCAACTATGCGCTGGCCGGTTGGGTGGACTGGCCGCTGGCGGCGGTCTTCATCGGCGGCGGCGTTCTGGGCGGCCTGGCAGGCGCGCGGCTAGCCAAGCTGATGTCCGGCCGCAAGGGCCTGCTGAACAGCGTCTTCGCGGGCCTGATCTTCGTGGTCGCCCTCTACATGCTGTACCAGAGCGCCGTGGTCCTGAAGCTGATCGGCTAGGCGTTTGGTTCGTGAAAAAGGCGCGGACCGAAGCCCGCGCCTGATCGAAATCAGAAGAAGCCCAGCTTGTCGGGGCTGTAGCTGACCAGCAGGTTCTTGGTCTGCTGATAGTGGTCCAGCATCATGCGATGGTTTTCCCGCCCGATGCCCGACTTCTTGTAGCCGCCGAAAGCCGCGTGCGCGGGATACTGGTGGTAGCAGTTAGTCCAGACGCGGCCCGCCTGGATGGCCCGGCCCGCGCGATAGGCGGTGTTCATGTCGCGCGACCAGACCCCGGCGCCCAGGCCGTATTCAGTGTCGTTGGCGATAGCGATGGCCTCTTCCAGCGTCTTGAAGGTGGTCACGGCCAGGACCGGGCCGAAGATTTCCTCCTGGAAAATGCGCATGTCGTTGGTGCCCTTGAACACCGTCGGCTTGACGTAATAGCCACCCGCCAGATCGTCCTTCAGCACGGCCTGATCGCCGCCGGTCAGCACCTCGGCGCCCTCGTCCTTGCCGACCTTCAGATAGGACAGGATCTTCTTCAGCTGTTGATCCGAGGCCTGGGCGCCGACCTGGGTCGTCGGGTCCAGCGGGTCGCCCTGTTTGATGGCT
>NZ_FUIE01000080.1 GCF_900163625.1 Brevundimonas diminuta 3F5N | reverse complement strand
ACTGTCTCCGAAGCCCGCCGGGCCAGCCCGTCTCCGAGCGAGGCGGCGATATACGAGGCGCTCTTCGAACTGGCAAGCGCCTTTTCACAAAAAGTCCAAGAATCTCAACGAACCCGAGTCAGCCGCGCCCCACTTGCGGCGCCCCTCGCGTATGCGCGCGGTTTTGTTTGCTCGACCACAAGCGCCGGAAGAGCGAAATTTTCACCCCATAAGAATGGCGAATGGGCGAATTCTGTCGCTTGAACATCCCCAATACGGCTCCACAGGGTGCTTTCTTCCACATTTCTCGGCCCCACGGTTGCGCCGCAACATCAAGCGAGGCATAAGAGCGGCAGTTCGAAAGGTCTCTCCTTGTCCCACCGCGCCGCCATCGCTGCGATCCTGAGCCCCACGCAAGCGGCGGCCGATCTGCGCGTGCTGTCGCTGGGCGTACTCCTTCTCTCGGTAATTCTCATTCCGCTTAGCCAAGCGGTGTGGATGCCTGCGACCTGACCTGAACCCAGCCAGTTTCGCCCATTCACCCCGCTCCGGCTCCGGACGCGGGGTTTTTCTTGTGCCCAGCCCATCACCGACAGGCAAGAAGTTCCAAAATCACAATGACGACGCCTTCTGACAGCACGAAACAACCCAACAGCCGCTCTGCAGCTGTGACTCAGGGCCCGAACCGGGCTGCGGCGCGGTCCTATCTGCGCGCTGCGGGGATGCAGGACGCCGATTTCAACAAGCCGATGATCGGCATCGTCAACACCTGGTCGACCGTCACGCCCTGCAACATGCACCTGGACCGTCTGGCCAAGGACGTGCGCGCCGGGATCATCGCGGCGGGCGGTTGGCCGGTCGATTTCAACACCATCGTCGTCACTGACGGCATCTCCATGGGCACGGCGGGGATGAAGGCCTCGCTGATCAGCCGTGAAGTCGTCGCCGATTCCATCGAACTGGCCATCGAGGGGCATCAGTTGGACGGCGTCGTCTGCATCGTCGGCTGCGACAAGACGATTCCCGCCGCAGCCATGGCCCTGGCCCGCATGGATATCCCCGGCCTGGTCTATTACGGCGGCACCATCCTGCCCGGCGTCATCTGCACGAAGGAAGTCTCGGTCCAAGAAGTCTTTGAGGCCATCGGCGCTCATGCCGCCGGTTCGCTGGATGATGCGGGCCTGAAGGCCGTCGAGAGCGCGGTCTGTCCCGGGGCCGGCGCCTGCGGCGGCCAGTTCACCGCCAACACCATGGCCATGGCCCTGTCGATGATGGGCGTCAGCCCCATGGGCGCCAATGACGTGCCCGCCGTCGATCCCGCCAAGGGCGCAGAGGGCGAACGCTGCGGCCGCCTGATCGTCGAGCGCGTTTTCGCCGGGGACACCGCCCGCAAATACATCACCAAGGCCAGCCTGAAGAATGCGGCCATCGCCGTCTCGGCCTCGGGCGGATCGACCAACGCCGTCATGCACCTGACCGCCATCGCGGCCGAGGCGGGCGTCGACTTCGGCGTCGAGGACTGTCACCAGGCCTGCGTCGAGGCGCCGGTCATCTGCGACCTGAAGCCCGGCGGCCGTTTCCTGGCCTCGCACCTGTATGCGGCGGGCGGCACGCGTCTGGTCGCCCAGCGTCTGGCCGAGGCGGGCAAGATCGCCAACGTCCCCACCGTCTCGGGCCGCAGCCTGTTCGCCGAAGCCGGCGACGCCGAGGAGCAGCCCGGCCAGCAGGTCGTCACCAGCATGGACGCCCCCGTCATGGCGCGCGGCTCCTACGCCGTCATCTATGGCGATGTCGCCCCCGAAGGCGCCGTCATCAAGCTGACCGGCCACAAGGTCGATCGCTTTGAAGGCCCCGCCGCCGTGTTCGACTGCGAGGAAGACGCCTTTCACGCGGTTCAGGACGGTTCGGTCGGCGAAGGCGACGTCATCATCATCCGCTACGAAGGCCCCAAGGGCGGCCCCGGTATGCGCGAGATGCTGCAGGTCACCGCCGCCCTGAAGGGCCGCAAGGTCGAGAACGTCGCCCTGCTGACCGACGGCCGCTTCTCAGGCGCCAGCTACGGCTTCGTCGCCGGCCACGTCTCGCCCGAAGCGGCGGTCGGCGGCCCCATAGCCCTCATTCGCGATGGCGATCCGATCGTCATCGACGTCACCAACCGCCGGATCGATGTGCTCGTCGATCTGGAGGCGCGCCGGGCGGATTTCGCCCCCAACCGTGTCCGTCCGGCGCAAGGCGTTTTCGCGAAATACCGCGCCGCCGTCGCCTCCGCCTCGCAAGGGGCCGTGACCATTCCCAATCCGCCGCCGGCCCAGGTCCCCGCCGATCTGGCCGCCCGCTCCACCGAAACCGCTGCTTCTTGAGGACGTCCTCCCATGGCCATCACCATCTACACCAATGAAGACATCAAGCCGGGCGCCATCGCCGGGCAACGCATCGCCGTCATCGGCTATGGCTCGCAGGGCCGCGCCCACGCCCAGAACCTGAAGGATTCGGGCCACGACGTGATCGTCGGCGTCCGCCACGGCGGCACGGGCTGGAAGCACGCGACCGAAGACGGTCTGGCCACGGCCGAGCCCGCCGAAGCGGTCAAGGGCGCCGACATCATCGCCATCCTGACGCCCGACATGATCCAGAACGAGATCTATCGCGACATCATCGAGCCGAACGCCAAGCCGGGCTCCGCCCTGCTGTTCGCCCACGGCTTCTCCATCATCTACGACCGCATCACGCCGCGCGAAGACATGGACGTCATTCTGGTGGCGCCCAAGGGTCCGGGCGATCTGGTCCGTCGCGAGTTCGCGCGTGGTCGGGGCGTCCCCTCCCTGTTCGCCATCGAGAAGGACGCGACCGGCAAGGCGCGCGACCGCGCCATGGGCTATGCCAAGGGCATCGGCGGGGCGACCGGCGGCCTGCTTGAGACCTCGTTCCGCGAAGAGACCGAGACCGACCTGTTCGGCGAACAGGCCGTCCTGTGTGGCGGCGCCAAGGAACTGGTCATCCAGGGCTTCAACACCCTGGTCGAGGCCGGCTACCAGCCCGAGATCGCCTATTTCGAATGCCTGCACGAGCTGAAGCTGATCGTGGACCTGTTCTACGAAGGCGGCATCTCCAAGATGCACCACTTCATCTCGGAAACGGCCAAATGGGGCGCTGTCGCCAGTGGCCCGCGCGTCATCACCGATGAAACCCGCGCCCGCATGAAGACCATTCTGGACGAGATCCAGAGCGGCCAGTTTGCGCGTGAATGGATCGCCGAAAACGAGGCGGGCAAGCCGAAATACGAGGCCCTGCTGACCGAGGACCGCGCCAGCCAGATCGAACAGGTCGGCGCCCGTCTGCGCGACCGCATGGCCTGGCTGCAGACGGCCAAACAGGCCGCCGCCTGAACCTCTATATATATTAAAGAGAGACTGATCCGATGAGCGCCGCCGCGCCCGCCCTGAAAACACCCCCCGCCCCGGCCGTCATGACCGGCGCGCGCCTGCTTGTCTCCAGCCTGGAGCGGATGGGCGTAGAGGTGGTGTTCGGCTACCCCGGCGGCGCCATCATGCCGATCTACGACGCCCTGACCGGCTCGTCGCTGAAGCACATCCTGGTCCGTCACGAACAGGCCGCCGCCTTCGCCGCCGACGCCTATGCGCGCCTGAGCGGCCGGGTCGGTGTCTGCATGGCGACCTCGGGCCCCGGCGCCACCAATCTGATCACCGGCATCGCCAACGCCATGATGGATTCGGCGCCGATGGTCTGCATCACCGGCAATGTCCCCCAAGGGGTCATGGGCACCGACGCCTTTCAGGAGATCGACATCCTGGGCGTCACCCTGCCGATCGTGAAACACTCCATCCTGGTCCGTGACGCGGCCGAGATTCCGGCCGCCATCGAACAGGCCTTCCACATCGCCGCATCGGGCCGCCCCGGCCCGGTGCTGGTCGACCTGCCCAAGGACGTCCAGTTCGCCGAAACCGTCGCCCCGTTCGGCTTCAACATTCCCAATGAGACGACTGAGGCCGACCCCGACGCCATCGCCGAGGCCGAGCGCTTCATCCGCACGTCTGAGCGCCCGCTGATCTACATCGGCGGCGGGGTGAAGATCGGTCGCGCGACCGAGGCCCTGCGCGCCTTGGCTGAGACCAGCGGCATTCCCGCCGTCGCCACCCTGAACGCCCTGGGCACGGTGCCCACTGACGCGCCCGGCTTCCTGGGGATGCTGGGGATGCACGGAACGCGCGCGGCCAATGAGGCGGTTCAGGCGTCCGACCTGCTGATCGTCATGGGCGCCCGCTTCGACGACCGCGCCACCGGCAAGCTGGCCGAGTTCGCCCCCCACGCCCGCGTCGTCCACTTCGACATCGACGCTTCCGAGATCGGCAAGCTGCGCGAGACCCACGTCGCCGTCGGCGGCGAGATCCGCCCGGCCATCGAGGCCCTGACTGAACGTCTGGCGGCCGCTCCTCTGGCGATCGATCCGTGGGTCATCCGCTGCGCCTCGGCGGCCGAGCGCCACGCCGCCCGCTATGACGCGCCGGGCGAAGGCGTCTACGCCCCTGCCCTGCTGAAGCAGTTGTCAGAGATGGCGGGTGACCGCTTCGTCGCCGCCTGCGACGTCGGCCAGCATCAGATGTGGGCCGCCCAGCACTGCCGCTTCGCCCGGCCTGAAGCCCACATCACCTCGGGCGGGCTGGGGGCCATGGGCTTCGGCCTGCCCGCCGGTCTGGGCGCCCAGATGGCCGATCCGGACGCCATCGTCGTCACCATCGCCGGCGACGGCGGCTTCATGATGAACGTCCAGGAACTGGCCACCCTGCGCCGCTACGGCGTGCCGCTCAAGATCGTCCTGCTGGACAACTCATCGCTGGGTCTGGTGCGCCAGTGGCAGGAGCTGTTCTTCTCGGAGAACTATTCCGAGATCGACCTGTCCGACAATCCGGACTTCGTGAAGGTGGCCGAGGCCTTCGGCGTCGAGGCCTTCCGCATTGATCGCCGCGATCAGGTCGAGGCCGGTCTGGCCCGCCTGCTGGCCGCCAAGGGCGCCTGTCTGGCCCACGTCGTCATCGACCCCAAGGAAAACGTCTGGCCGCTGGTGCCGCCGGGCAAGAGCAACGCTGAAATGATGGAAGGCGCATGATCATGAGCGACACCATTCACATCCAGATCGACCGGGCCGACGGCTCGCTTCAGCGTCTTATCGGCCTGGTGGAGCGCCGCGGCTTCCACATCGACGGCCTCAACATGGCTGATGAAGGCGCGATGCGCCGCATCGCCCTGACCGTTCGCGGGCGCGACGCCGCCCGCTCCATCGACAACCTGGGCCGCCAGATCGACCGCCTGTTCGGCGTCGCGCGCATCCAGGCCCAAACCTTCCAGTCCGAGGCCGCGTAATGTCCCGAGTAGAACGAGTATCCAGAACCGCCGAAATCGCGGCGTCCGACCCGAACCGCGTCATCATCTTCGACACCACCCTGCGCGACGGCGAACAGGCGCCCGGCTTCTCCATGTCGGCCCAGGCCAAGCTGAAGATGGCCCATGTCCTGCGCGACCTGGGCGTGGACGTGATCGAGGCCGGCTTCGCCGCCGCCTCGCCGGGCGACGAGGAATGCATCCGCCGCGTGGCGGGCGAGATCGAGGGCCCGGTCTTCGCCTCGCTGTCACGCGCCAACGAGAAGGATATCGACGCCTCGTTCCGCGCCCTGTCGCCCGCGCCGAAATCGCACCGCCGCTGCCACGTCTTCCTGGCCACCAGCCCGATCCACCGCTCGGCCAAGCTGCGGATGAGCACCAACGAGGTGCTGGCCACCATCTCGCGCACGGTGGAATACGCCGCCTCGATGTTCGACGACGTGGAGTTCTCGGCCGAGGACGCCTTCCGCACCGAGCCGGAGTTCCTGGCCGAGGCCCTGACCGCCGCCGCCGACGCAGGCGCCCAGACGCTGAACGTGCCCGACACCGTCGGCTACGCCACGCCGGAAGAGGCGCGCCAGCGCTTCGCCTATCTGGACGGGATCATCCGCCCGCGCCATGCGGACGTGATCTTCTCCTCGCACTGCCACAACGACCTGGGCCTGGCGGTCGCCAACTCCCTGGCCGCGGTCGAGGGCGGGGCGCGTCAGATCGAGGGGGCGATCAACGGCATCGGCGAGCGGGCGGGCAACGCCTCGATCGAGGAAGTCATCATGGCGCTGCGCACCCGCGCGGACCGCTATGGGGTGACGACCGGGGCCGAGAGCCGCTGTCTGGTGCGCGCTTCCGAAACCCTGCGCGAAGTGACCGAGACGGTGATCGCCCGCAACAAGGCGATCGTCGGCCTGAACGCCTTCGCCCACGAGGCCGGGATCCACCAGCACGGCATGATGGCCGACGCCCGCACCTACGAGATCATGCGTCCCGAGGACGTCGGTTTCGAGGGCAGCTACTTCGTGCTGGGCAAGCATTCCGGCCGCCACGCGGTCGGCAAGCGGGCCGAGGCTTTGGGCCATGTGCTGGAAGGCCAGCGCCTGGCCGACGTCTTCGCCGGCTTCAAGCAACGCGCCGACCAGATCGGCGAAATCAATGACGCGGAGCTGACCGCCATCATCGCGGCTGTGACAGCCAAAACCCTGAATGGGGGCGCCTCCGCACAAATGGACAAGACCTATGCAACCGCTGGCTAAGAACATCTGGATCAACGGCGAACTGATCGCGTGGGAAAAGGCCACGGTTCACGTCATGAGCCACGCCCTGCACTACGGCACCTCGGTGTTCGAGGGCATCCGCGTCTATGACACGCCGAACGGCCCGTGCGGCTTCCGCCTGACCGACCATATCCGCCGCCTGTTCGACAGCGCGCGCATCTACCACTTCCCCATGCCTTATAATGAGGACGAGCTGATCCAGGCCTGCAAGGACGTGGTGCGGGCCGAGGGTCTGCGCTCGGCCTACCTGCGGCCGCTGGCCTTCCTGGGCGAGTGCGGCATGGGCGTCAGTCCCTCGGCCGAAGCGATCCGCAGCGATGTGATGATCTCGGCCTTCGCCTGGGGCGCCTATCTGGGCGAAGAGGCGCTGGAAAAGGGCGTCGACGCCTGCATCTCCAGCTGGAACCGCGTGGCGCCGAACACGGTCCCGGCGGGCGCCAAGGCGGGCGGCAACTATCTGTCCTCCTATCTGATCGGGCGTGAGGCCCGCGTGCGCGGCTTCGGCGAAGGCATTGCGCTGGGCGCCGACGGCCTGCTGTCCGAGGGCGCGGGCGAGAACCTGTTCATCGTCAAGGACGGGGTGCTGATGACCCCGCCCGCCGCCGCCTCCATCCTGCAGGGCATCACCCGCGACAGCGTGATGAAGCTGGCGCGCGGCCTGGGCTATGAGGCGCGCGAACAGGTGCTGCCGCGCGAAGCCCTCTATGTCGCCGACGAGGTCTTCATGACCGGCACGGCGGCCGAGATCACGCCCGTCCGCTCCATCGACGGCATCATGACCCGCGCAGGCGGCCCCGGCCCGGTGACCAAGGCGGTCAACAAAGCCTTCCGCGGCCTGTTCGACAGCACGACGCCCGACCGCTTCGGCTGGCTGGAGCCCATCGGCGAGGCCGAAAACGCCGCCCCGGCCAAGGAGCGCGCGCATGAGCCAGCCTAAAACCCTGTATCAAAAGGTCTGGGACCGGCACGTCGTCGTGCCGGAAACCGCCGAGACTCCGGGCGTCATGTATGTGGACCTGCATCTGGTCCACGAAGTCACCTCGCCCCAGGCCTTCTCCGAAATCGAGGCGCGCGGGCTGAAGGTCCGCCGTCCTGACCGCACCTTCGCCACCCTGGACCACTCGACCCCCACCCTGCCCGCCGGGCCGGATGGTCAGCGCCCCTATGTCACCGAACAGGCGCGCCGTCAGGTCGAGACGCTGGAGGCCAACTGCGCCCGTCACGGCGTCGAACTGGCGGGCTGGGGCTCGGATCAGCGCGGCGTGGTTCACGTCATGGGGCCGGAACTGGGCCTGACCCAGCCGGGCATGACCGTCGTCTGCGGCGACAGCCACACCGCCACCCACGGCGCTTTCGGTGCGCTGGCCTTCGGCATCGGCACCTCGGAAGTCGGCCATGTGCTGGCGACCCAGTGCCTGTTGCAGCGTAGGGCCAAGGCCATGCGGGTGACGGTCGACGGGCGACTGCGTCCCGGCGTCTCCGGCAAGGACGTGGCGCTGGCCGTCATCGCCGCCATCGGCTTCGGCGGCGGCACCGGCTTCGTCATCGAATATGCGGGCGAGGCCGTGCGTTCTCTGGACATGGAAGGGCGCATGACCCTGTGCAATATGTCCATCGAGGCGGGCGCCCGCGCCGGCATGATCGCGCCCGACCAGACCACCGTGGACTGGCTGCGCGGCCGTCGCCATGTCCCCGCCGACTATGAAGTCACCGCCGCCGACTGGCTGAGCCTGGCCACCGACCCCGGCGCCGTCTTCGACAAGGAGGTCGTGCTGGACGGCGCCGCCATCCGCCCGATGGCCACCTGGGGCACCACCCCCGATGCAGGCGCCCCGGTCGGCGCGCCCGTGCCGCAGCCGCGCTCGGCCTCGGACCAGAAGGCCATCGACTACATGGGCTTCACCGCCGGCGAGGCGACCACCGGCCACAAGGTCGACGTGGTCTTCATCGGCAGCTGCACCAACGGCCGCCTGCCCGACCTGCGCGCCGCCGCCGACGTCCTGCGTGGCCGCAAGGTCCAGCCGGGCGTGCGGATGCTGGTCGTGCCCGGCTCGGAAGCCGTCCGCCGCGACGCCGAGGCCGAAGGTCTGGACCGGGTCTTCACCGAGGCGGGGGCCGAATGGCGCATCCCCGGCTGCTCCATGTGCATCGCCATGAACGGGGACTTCGTCGCGCCCGGCCAACTGGCCGTCTCGACCTCCAACCGCAATTTCGAGGGCCGTCAGGGCAAGGGCGCCCGCACCATCCTGGCCAGCCCCGCCACCGCCGCCGCCAGCGCCGTGGCCGGGGTGCTGACCGATCCGCGCGTCTATCTGTCGGAGGCCGCCCATGTCTGAGGCTTTCAGAACCCTGACGTCGAAGACCCTGACGCTGAGTCAGGCCAACATCGACACTGACCAGATCATCCCCGCGCGCTTCCTGACCACCACGACGCGCGAGGGTCTGGGCGCCCACGCCTTCCACGACTGGCGCTATGAGGCCGACGGCTCGCCCAAACCCGAGGCCGTGCTGAACCGCATCGATCCGACCGAACAGCGCATCCTGCTGGCCGGGCCGAACTTCGCCTGCGGCTCGTCGCGCGAACACGCGCCGTGGGCCTTGCTGGACTACGGTTTCCGGGCGGTGATCTCGACCGAGATAGCCGACATCTTCACCTCCAACGCCCTGAAGAACGGCTTCCTGCCCATCGTCGTCGATCAAGCCGTCTGGGACGATCTGGCCGCCCATCCCGAACAGCCGGTGACCATCGATCTGGACGCCAATGAGATCCGGCGCGGCAACGCCCCGGCCGTGCCGTTCAAGGTCGAGGCCTTCGCCCGCCAGTGCCTGCTGGACGGGGTCGACGCCCTCGGCTGGCTTCAGTCGAAACTGCCCTACGTCGCCACCTTCGAACGCCTGAGAAACGACGCCCCCCAACCGGAGACCGCACGATGACCGCTCCCGCCCCGCGCACCTTCAACATCGTCGTCCTGCCTGGCGACGGCGTCGGCCCCGAAGTGGCCCTGGCCGCCCAGCGGGTGCTGACCTGCATCGGCGACATCTACGGCCACAAGTTCGACTTCACCGAACACCTGATCGGCGGCGCCGCCATCGACGCGACCGGCGAAGCCCTGCCCGAGATGACCAAAGCCGCCTGCCTGGCCTCCGACGCCGTGCTGCTGGGAGCCGTCGGCGGGCCCAAGTGGGACGGCGCGCCGGTCCGTCCTGAACAGGGTCTGCTGGCGATCCGCAAGGCCATGGGCCTGTACGCCAACCTGCGCCCGCTGCAGGTCTCGCCGGTGCTGGCCCACCGCTCGCCGCTGAAGAAGGAGATCGTCGAGGGCGTCGACCTGATCGTCTTCCGCGAGCTGACCAGCGGCGTCTATTTCGGCGAGCGCACTCGCACCGAGACCCAGGCCTCCGACCTGTGCGTCTATACAGTCGAGGAGATCGAGCGCGTCGCCCGCGCCGCCTTCCAGGCCGCCGAACAGCGCCGCGGCAAGGTGACGTCGGTCGACAAGGCCAACGTCATGGAGACCAGTCGCCTGTGGCGCGAGGTCGTCACCCGCATCCATGCCGAGGAATATCCGCAGATCACCCTGGAGCACGCCCTGGTCGACTCCATGGCCATGCACCTGATCCGCAAACCGCGCGAGTATGACGTCATCCTGACCGAGAACATGTTCGGCGACATCCTGTCGGACGAGATTTCGGTGCTGGGCGGCTCCATCGGCCTGCTGCCCTCGGCGTCGCTGGGCGCCGACGGCCCCGGCCTGTTCGAGCCCATTCACGGCTCGGCGCCGGACATCGCCGGGCAGGATCTAGCCAACCCGGTCGGCATGGTGCTGTCGGCAGCCATGATGCTGCGCCACAGCTTCGAGCTGGAGGACGAGGCGGATTCCATCGAGGCCGCCGTCGCAGCCGTCCTGGCCTCGGGCGCCGTCACCGCCGACCTGGGCGGGCCGCTGGGTACGGTTGCGGCGACGCGCGCGATCGTCGACGCCATCCGCGCCATCCACTGGGCGGCGGCGCGCCATGTGCCGATGCACTGGGCCTAAGGCTCAGACAGGACAGAATTGAAGAGGCGGGCTCTGGTCCGCCTCTTTCCAATTATCCGTCGATCAGCCCCTGGAGAGCGCGCGCCATGCGTTTGGCCAGCGACGCCTTCTGGACGTCGTCCAGATTCGAATAACCGTCAGACAACTCGCGCCCGATCGCCATGCCCATGATCAGGCCCGCCGCAAGACGGGCGCGCACGGGCGCGTCCTCTCCGCCGATCCATTGGGTCAAGGGTTCGAAAAAGCGGTTGTTCGAGGTGCGCTGGACCACGTCCATCGCCTTGGCCGAGCCGACGGACCGGAGCAGGATCAGCAGACCGCGCATCCGCGCCCCGCCCGCGTCCGCATCGCACGGCGTCATGTCGCCATACACGATCTCGCGAGCCAAACGCTCGCCGAAGTCCTCTCGCGAGCCCTCCATCAGGTCGCGACCGTTCTTGCAGCTGTCCATGACCGCCACGAACAGGTCTTCCTTCGAACCGAAGTAACGGCTGATCAACGCCGCATCGACGCCGACGTCGCGCGCCACGTCGCGCATGCCCACATCATCATAGCTTTCCGCGCAAAAGCGTTCACGCGCCGCCTCCAGAATAGCCTGGCGGGTGGCGTTGGCGTTACGCGGGCGGGGGACGTCGCACAGGACCAATTGGTCGCACTCCAATAAACCTTACGCGCTATATGGCCTTGTCATCAGGCGTTGACAAGCGCGGCTTTCGTCGTCTTTAAGTCAGCCGGTGTTGACTGGACGCATCCTCCCCAAAGAGCGACAGTCTCTCAGATCACGTTACTCCCAAGGAGATTGCGCCGATGCGCACGGTTAAGATCGCGGCCGCGTCCGCTTTGATGGCGGCCGCCCTCTATGGCTGTTCCAAGGGACAGGAAGCGCCCGCCCAGGGCGCGCCGCCCGTCACGGTGGCGGCGCCCCTGTCGCAACAGGTCGTCGACTGGGACGAATTCACGGGCCGCTTCGAGGCGCCCCGTTCGGTTGACGTGCGTGCGCGTGTCGGCGGCTACATCCAGTCGGTTCACTTCAAGGACGGCGACTTCGTGCGCCAGGGCCAACCCCTGTTCACCCTGGATCCGCGTCCGGCCCAGGCCGCCCTGGCCTCGGCTCGCGCCCAACTGGCCCAGGGTCAGGCGCAACTGACGCTGGCCCGCACCGAGCTGACCCGCGCCGAAGGCCTGCTGGCCTCGCAGGCCGTGTCCCAGGCCGAGGTCGATTCCAAGCGCGGCGCGGTCCAGACCGCCGAAGCCGCCGTGGCCGCCGCCAACGCCGCCATCCGCGCCCGTCAGCTGGACGTCGAGTTCACCCGCGTCACCGCCCCGATCTCGGGCCGCGTGTCCGACCGCCGGGTCGATCCGGGCAACCTGATCGGCGGCGGATCGTCGGCCGGCGACGTGCTGACGACCATCGTCTCGTCCTCGCCGATCTACTTCGTCTTCGACGGCTCCGAAGCCCTGGCGCTGAAGTATCAGCGCGACGCCCGCAACGGTTCGGCCCCGATCCGCATCCGCCTGCAGGACGAGACCAGCTATGACCGCACCGGCACGCTGGACTTCACCGACAACGCCATCGACGCCTCCTCGGGCACCATCCGCCTGCGCGCCGTGGTGCAGAACGCCGACGGCTTCCTGAAGCCCGGCATGTTCGGCCACGCCCAACTGGCGGGCTCGGGCGGCTATGCGGCCATGTTGGTGCCGGATTCCGCCGTCGTTACCGACGGCCCGCGCAAGGTGGTCTATGTCGTCGCCAAGGACGGCACGGTCGGCGCCAAGCCGGTCCAGCTGGGCCCCTTGGCCAACGGTCTGCGCGTCGTGCGCACGGGCCTGACGCCGGACGACCGCGTCATCATCAACGGCCTTCAGCGCGCCCGTCCGGGCCAGAAGGTCACCGCCCAGAACGGAACCATCAAGGCCGAGCAAACCAAGACCGACGCGCCCGTGACCACGGCGCCGGTCGCTTCGTCCGCCACCTTCGTCGCCAGCGCCGGCTGAGGAGGGGGCTCACGAGCCGGAACCTGATTCATGAACATATCCCGCTTCTTCATCGACCGACCGATCTTCGCGATCGTGATCTCGGTCTTCATCACCCTGATCGGCGCCTTCGCCATGCCGATGCTGCCGCTGGCGCAGTATCCCGACATCGCGCCGCCGACGATCAGCGTGACCGCCTCCTACGCCGGCGCCTCGGCTGAAACCCTCTCCGAAACGGTCGCCGCGCCGCTGGAGCAGGAGATCAACGGCGTCGAGAACATGCTCTACATGACCTCGTCGTCCACCTCGGACGGCCGGGTCTCCGTGACCGTGACCTTCCAGCCCGGCACTGACCTCGACACCGCCCAGGTGCTGGTCCAGAATCGGGTCGCTCTGGCCGAGCCGCGCCTTCCGGCGCAGGTCCGTCAGGTCGGCGTGGTCGTCAACAAGGAGTCCTCGGGCTTCCTGATGCTGGCCTCGCTGACGTCCGACGACCCCGGCATCGACAGCGACTATCTGGGCAACATGGCCCAGTCGACGATCCGCGACCGCCTGCTGCGGATCGACGGCGTCGGCGGCATTCAGGTCTTCGGCGGCGGCAACTACTCGATGCGCATCTGGATCGATCCGGCCAAGGCGGCCGCACGCGACCTGACCGCGCCCGAGATCGTCGCCGCCCTGCAGGCCCAGAACGTCCAGGCCGCCGGCGGTTCGATCGGCCAGCCCCCCTTCCCGACCAACGCCGCCGCCTTCGAGCTGCCGGTTCAGGTCGAGGGCCGTCTGTCGGCCCCGGAAGAGTTCGGCAAGGTCGTGCTCAAGACCGACGCTCAAGGGCGCGTGACCCGCGTCAGCGACATCGCCCGCATCGAGCTCGGCTCGGAAATCTACGGCGTCGAAGGCTACTTCAACGGCCAGCGCGGCGTCGGCATCGCCGTCATCCAGCAGCCCGGCTCGAACGCCCTGTCGACCGCCGAGGCCGTCATCGCCGAGCTGGACGCCATCAAGGCCGGCTTCCCGCCCGGCGTGAAATACGCCATCCCCTATAACCCGACGGAATACGTCGCCGCCTCGGTCTCGGCCGTGGAGCACGTGCTGGTCGAGGCCGTCTTCCTGGTGATGATCGTCATCCTGGTCTTCCTGCAGACCTGGCGCGCGGCCATCATCCCGATCATCGCCATCCCGGTGGCCCTGGTCGGCACCTTCGCGGTGCAGTTGGCCCTGGGCTATTCGATCAACTCCCTGTCGCTGTTCGCTCTGGTTCTGGCCGTCGGCATCGTCGTCGACGACGCCATCATCGTGGTCGAGAACGTCGAGCGCTATATCCGCGAGGGCCTGACGCCCAAGGAAGCGGCCTATCGCTCGATGCAGGAAGTGTCGGGCGCCCTGATCGCCATCTCCCTGGTGCTGACCTCGGTGTTCGTGCCGACCGCCTTCGTGCCCGGCATCCCCGGCATCTTCTTCCGCCAGTTCGCCGTCACCATCGCCTCGGCGACGCTGATCTCGCTGCTGGTGTCGCTGACTCTGTCCCCGGCTCTGGCCGCCCTGCTGCTCAAGCCGCACAAGGACCACGACCATCACCGCAAACCGGGCCTGCTGGGCACGGTCACCTATTACGTCGGCTGGGCCGGAGCCAAGTTCAACGAAGGCTTCGACTGGGTCTCGGACCGCTACGGCCGCCTGACGGCCAAGCTGATCCGCATGGTCACCATCATGCTCGTCATCTACGCCGCCCTTCTGGCGCTGACGGGCTGGCGCATGGCCGACACCCCGACCGGCTTCATTCCGGCTCAGGACCAGGGCGTGCTGATCGGCGTCGTCCAGCTTCCGCCGGGCGCCTCGCTGGAACGCACCAAGGCCGCCATGAACAAGGCTGTCGAGATCGTCCAGAAGGCCGACGGCGTTCAGGAGGTCACCGCCTTCGCCGGTCTGGACGGCTCCAGCTTCTCGCTGTCGTCCAACGCCGCGACCATGTTCATCAAGCTGAAGGACTATGACGAGCGCACCACGCCCGAACTGGAAGCTTCGGCTCTGGCCGGCGCGCTCAGCGGAGCGACCGGCGTCATCGAGGAAGCCAGCATCTTCATGCTGTCGCCCCCGCCCGTTCAGGGCATGGGCACCGGCTCGGGCTTCAAGATGATGATCCAGGACCGTTCCGGCGCCGGCTTCCAGGCCCTGGAAGGCGCGACCTTCGCCATGATGGGCGCGGCCGCTCAGGCGCCGGAGCAGGTGCAGCAGGTGTTCAGCCTCTACAACACCGGCTCGCCGCGCATCGCCGCCGACGTCGATCGCGACAAGGCCCTGTTGATGGGGGTCCAGCCCTCGACCGTGTTCAACACCCTGGGCACCTACCTCGGCTCGACCTACGTCAACGACTTCAACTTCCTGGGCCGCACCTTCCGTGTGACCGCCCAGGCCGAGCCCGCCTATCGCGACGAGCTGGCCGACATCGCCAACCTGAAGGTCCGTTCGGCCTCGGGCGGGATGGTGCCGATCGGTTCGGTGGCGACCCTGGCCGACGATTCCGGCCCGGCCCGCGTGGTCCGCTACAACCTGTTCCCGGCTTCGGAACTGCAGGGTGAAGCGGCGCCGGGCGTGTCCACCGGCGACGCCATCGCCACGATGGAAGAGCTGGCGGCCAAGACGCTGCCGGAAGGCTTCAGCTACGAGTGGACCGAAATCGCCCTGCAGGAGAAGCAGGCGGCGGGCGGCGCGACCATCATCTTCATCATGGCGGTGGTGTTCGTCTTCCTGGTTCTGGCCGCTCAATATGAGGCCTTCACCCTGCCGCTGGCGGTCATCATGATCGTGCCGATGTGTATCCTCGCGGCCATTCTCGGGGTGAACCTGCATGGTCTGGACAACAACATCCTGACCCAGGTCGGCCTGGTGGTCCTGATCGCCCTGGCGGCCAAGAACGCCATCCTGATCGTGGAGTTCGCCAAGCAGGCCGAGGACGAAGAGGGCCTGAACCGTTGGGACGCCGCCGTCCAGGCCGCGCGCCAGCGTCTGCGCCCCATCCTGATGACCTCGTTCGCCTTCATCTTCGGCGTGCTGCCCCTGGCCATCGCCACGGGCCCCGGCTCGGAGATGCAGAACGCCCTGGGCATCGCGGTGGTCTATGGGATGCTGGGGGTGACCTTCTTCGGTCTGATCTTCACCCCGGTCTTCTACGTCATCTGTCGCTGGATGGCGGGCAAGCTGCCCAAGGCGCCGGGCAAGGAGCGCGAGCTTCCAACCAGCTTCGGCTCCACCCCGCACGACCCCTTTGACCCCGACGGCCCGGAACCGGCTCCCGCCGCTCCGCGCCAGGGAGATGCGTAAAATGAACGGCAAACTCCGCACTCTACTGACCGCCGCGGGGTCGGCCGCCCTGCTCGCCGCCTGCGCGGTGGGCCCCAAGGCGCCGCTCCCCACCCTCCCGGCCGAAGGCCAGGGCGCCTTCGTCGGCTCGCAATCCGCCTCGGTTTCGACCGAGGCGGCCCGCGACGACTGGTGGCGGCTGTATCAGGACCCGACCCTCGACGGTCTGATCCAGCAGGCCCTGACCGAGAACAACGAGCTGGAGGCGGCCGCGGCCAATCTGCGCGCCGTCCGGGCTTCGCTGTCCGAAGCCCGTTCGGGCCGGTTCCCGACCACCACCACCTCGGCCGCCTACAACCGCAGCCGGGCCTCGACCGACACCGTGCCCACCGCCGGCGGCGCCAAGCTGCCGGAGGTCGACACCTATGACGTCGGCCTGGACGTCTCCTATGAGATCGACCTGTTCGGCCGGGTGGAGTCCTCCATCCGCGCCGCGCGGGGCGACGTGGCCGCCGCCGCCGCCGCCCTGGAGGTCGTGCGGGTGACGGTCGCGGCAGAAACGGCCCGGGCCTACGCCGACACCTGCTCGGCCAACGCCCAGATCGCCGTGGCCGAACGGACCATCGACCTGCAAGCCAAGACCGTCGACCTGACCCAGCGTCTGCTGGACGGGGGCGCCGGCAACGGCCTGGACGTGGCCCGCGCTCGCGCCGCCCTGGAACAGACCCGCGCCAGCCTGCCGCCCCTGCGGGCGTCGCGCGACGGCGCCCTGTTCCGCCTGGCCACTCTGACCGGCCGCACGCCGGCCGAAGCCAGCGAAGCGGCGCGCGCCTGCCAGGGCCCGCCCCAGCTGTCGCAGCCGATCCCGGTCGGCGACGGCGCGGCCCTGCTGGCCCGTCGTCCCGATGTGCGTCAGGCGGAGGCGCGCCTGTCGGCCGCCGCCGCCCGCGTCAACGTCGCCACCGCCAACCTCTATCCCAGCATCCGCCTGGGCGGATCGCTGGGATCGACGGCGCTCGACGCCTCGGATCTGGGCGAGGACGCCAACTTCCGCTTCAGCGTCGGCCCGCTGATCTCCTGGTCCTTCCCCAACGTCTGGGCGGCTCGGGCGCGGATCAAGCAGGCGGACGCCCAGTCGGACGCGGCCCTGGCGACCTTCGACCAGACCGTGCTGACGGCGCTGCAGGAAACCGAGACGGCGCTCAGCGCCTACGCCAACGAACTGGACCGCCGCACGGCCCTGCGCACCGCGCGGGATCAGGCGGCCACCGCGGCGCGCCTGTCGCGCCTGCGCTTCGACGCCGGCGCCGACAGCTTCCTGACGGTGCTCGATTCCGAGCGCACCCTGGCCGGCGCCGACGCCGCCCTGGCCGCCTCGGAAGCCCAGGTCACCACCTACCAGATCGGCCTGTTCAAGGCCCTGGCGGGTGGTTGGGAACAGGCTCCCGATCCCGAAGCCTGACCTTCAGCCCCAAGCTGAAACTGAGACGCCCGGCTGGTTCGCCCGCCGGGCGTTTTCTTTGGCGGTTTCTCTGTCGAATTCGCACGGAAACAGAATTTTCTTCATTCAATCGCATTGCAAAAGCGCTTTTCTGAACAATCATCGCTAACAGCTTGGCTTAGGCGACGATCTTGCGATAGGGAGGTTGAGTGACCTCCTCCGCATCCCTTCCTGAAGCCCTTGAGGCCGCCGCCTCGCCCGCCGCCGCACTGGCCGAGGCGCGCCGGCTGGTGGTCAAGATCGGCTCGTCCCTGCTGTTCGACGCCGCGCAACGCGCCGTCGCCGCCGATTGGCTGGCCGGCCTAGCCGCCGACATCGCCGACCTGCGCGGCCAAGGGCGCGACGTGATCGTGGTCTCCTCCGGCGCCGTCGCCCTCGGGCGCGGGCGGCTCAACCTCTCGACCCGCCGCCTTCAGGACAAGCAGGCCGCCGCCGCCGTGGGCCAGTCCCTGCTGATGCACGCCTGGGAGGAAGCCCTGGCGCCGCACGGCCTGATGGCGGGCCAGGTGCTTCTGACGCGCGACGACACCGAACGGCGCCGCCGCTGGTTGAACGGCCGGGCCACGCTTGAGGCCCTGCTGGGCCTTGGCGTCATTCCCGTGGTCAATGAAAACGACACCGTCGCCACCGAAGAGATCCGCTACGGAGACAATGACCGCCTGGCCGCGCGGGCGGCCCAACTCGGCCGGGCCGACCTGCTGATCCTGCTATCCGATGTGGACGGGCTCTATACCGCCGACCCACGCCGCGATCCGAACGCCCGCCATCTGCCGCTGATCGAGCGGTTGACGCCGGATGTTCTGGCCATGGCCACCGGCGCCAATACGCAGGCGGGCGTCGGCACCGGCGGCATGGCGACCAAGCTGGCGGCGGCCCAGATCGCCGCCTCGGCCGGATGCGCCACCGTCATCGCCTCGGGCCTGACCGACCATCCGCTGAAGGCCGTTCAGCAAGGCGCCCGCGCCAGCCTGATCCTGGCCCCCGCCACCCCCATGGCCGCATGGAAGCAGTGGATCGCGGGCAGCGTGGCGCCCGGCGGCGCCCTGACGCTGGATGCGGGGGCCGTCGCCGCCCTCCATGCCGGAAAGAGCCTGCTGCCCTCCGGCGTCGTCGCCGTCAGCGGCGACTTCGGCAAGGGCGACAGCGTGCGCCTGACCGGCCCTGACGGGGCGCGCATCGGCGTCGGACTGGCCGCCTACGCCGCCGACGAGATCGTCCTGATCCGCGGCCGCCATTCGGACGCGATCGAAAGCCTGCTGGGCTATCGCGGCCCCTCGGTCGTCATCCACCGCGACGATCTGGTTCTGGAGGACCGATGAGCGACCTCGACGCCGCCATGCTGGACATGGGCTGCCGCGCCCACGCCGCCGCCGACGCCCTTCGCGCCACCACGCCGGACGCCCGGACCGAGGCGCTTCACCGGCTCGCCAAGGGCCTGCGCGCGGCTGAGGCCGCCATCCTGTCCGCCAACGCCCGCGACGTAAGCCGCGCCCGCGACGGCGGCCTGTCCGAGGCCCTGATCGACCGCCTGGCCCTGACCCCCGCCCGCGTCGAGGGCATGGCCGTCGCGGTCGAAACCATCGCCGCCCAGCCCGACCCGGTAGGCGGTGAAATGGCCCGCTGGACCCCGGCCAACGGCCTGGACATCGCCCGCGTCCGCACCCCCATCGGCGTGCTGGCCGTCATCTATGAAAGCCGCCCCAACGTCACCGCCGACGCCGCCGCCCTGTGCATCCGATCCGGCAATGCGGCGATCCTTCGTTGCGGTTCGGACTGTCTGGATTCGTCGCGCGCCATCGCCGTCGTCGTCGTCCGCGCCGTGGCTGAAGCGGGCCTGCCCGCCGACGCCGTCCAACTGGTTCCCGTGCCGGATCGCGAGGCCGTCGGCGCCATCCTGTCGGGCCTCGACGGCGCCGTCGACCTGATCATCCCGCGCGGCGGCAAGAGCCTGGTCGCCCGCGTTCAGGCCGAGGCCAAGGCGCCCGTACTGGGTCACCTTGAGGGTCTGTGCCACACCTATCTGGACGGCGCCGCCGATCTGGACGTCGCCCGCCGCGTGACCCTGAACGCCAAGATGCGCCGCGTCTCGGTCTGCGGCGCCACCGAGACCCTGCTGATCGACCGCGCGGCGGCCGCGCGTCTTCTGCCCGCCGTCGCCGCTGATCTGATCAACGCCGGATGCGAACTGCGCGGCGACGCCGAAGCCCGCGCCCTGGTCCCCGGCATGGGCGAAGCGGTCGAGGCCGACTGGGCCACCGAATACCTGGCTCCCGTTCTGTCGGTGCGCGTGGTGGACGGCGTGGACGGCGCGGTCGCGCACATCCGCGCTTACGGCTCGGGCCACACCGAGGCCATCGTCACCACCGACGAAAAGGCCGCCGAACGCTTCGCTGAGGGCGTCGACAGCGCCATCGTCCTGATCAACGCCTCGACCCAGTTCGCCGACGGCGGCGAGTTCGGTTTCGGCGGAGAGATCGGCATCTCGACGTCCAAGCTGCATGCGCGCGGGCCGGTCGGAGCGGAGCAACTGACCACCTACAAATATGTGGTGCGCGGCGAAGGCCAGACGCGGCCCTGAGACAAACGCCCCGCCTCTCCCTCCCCGTCTCGGAGAGGGTGGCAGAGGCGCAGCCGAAGCCGGGTGGGGGCGGCAAGGCAAATCAAACGCCGCGCCTTAATCACCTGGTCCTCCCCACCCGGTCGCTACGCGACCACCCTCCCCGGGACGGGGAGGGAGAGGCGTCGCGCCCTACATCTTCTCGGGCAATGCATAAGCGATCACATAGTCCCCGCGCGGCGTCTCCATGAAGTGATGCCCGCCGGCCATGATGACCAGGTACTGGCGGCCGTTCTGCTCATAGATCATCGGATTGGCCTGGCCGCCCGCCGGAAGGACATCCGACCACACCGTCTTGCCGGTCTCGATGTCGATGGCGCGGATCAGGTCGTCCGTCGCCGCGGCGATGAAGATCAACCCGCCCGCCGTCACCGCCGAACCGCCGTTGTTCGGCGTGCCGATCTCCAGCGGCAGCATCGACGGAATGCCGAACGGTCCGTTCTTGCGCGCCGTGCCGAACGGACGATCCCACAGGGTGCGGCCGCTCTTCAGGTCGATGGCGCGCATCCCGCCATAGGGCGGCTGTTTGCACAGCAGGCCGGTGAACTTGACCCGCCAACCCGCATTGACGTCGATGGCGTAGGGCACGCCCATCTGCGGGTCGCCCGCGCCCTCGGCCTTGGACTTCGACAGGTTGCCGCCGCGGTTCGCCGCCTCCTTCTCGCGTTCGATGTAACGGGGGTCGTCGCGCGAGAACCAGCCCAGACGATCAGCCTCGGCGCGGGGCACCAGGCGGTTGTGGTTGGGCATGTCGTTGTAGTTGGCGACGATCACGCCGCGCGCCGGATCGACCGCCACCCCGCCCCAGTCCGATCCGCCGTTGTAGCCCGGATACTGGATCCAGTGCCGATCCGACGTCGGCGGCGTGAAATAGCCGTCATAGGCCGCCTGATGGAACTGGATGCGGCAGACCATCTGGTCAATCGGAGACATGCCCCACATGTCGCGTTCAGTCAGGTCGGCCTTCCTCAGAGTGTGGAACAGGGAGAAGGGCTGGGTCGGGCTGCGCTGCGAAGGCTCGACGCCGCCCTGCGGCACGCGGCGCTCCTCGACCTTGTGCAGCGGCAGGCCGGTGCGGCGATCCAGAATATAGAGGTCGCCCTGCTTGGATGGCAGGATCACCGCCGGAACCATGGTCCCGTTGATCGGCATGTCGACCAGGGTCGCCTGCGAGCCCAGGTCATAGTCCCAGACGTCCTTGCGCACCGTCTGGAAATGCCAGCGCGGCTTGCCGGTGGTCACGTCCAGCGCGACCAGGGAGGTGGCGTATTCGTTCTCGGCCGGACGACGCAGGCCGGAATAATAGTCCGCCGCCGAGTTGCCCATCGGCAGGAAGACCAGACCCAGCGCCTCATCCGCCGTGGCCGTCGTCCACATGTTCGGCGTGCCCGGCGTATAGGTCTCGCCTTCGGGCGGCAGGGTGGTGATGTCCGGCCGCATCATGTCCCAGGCGAAGCGCAGTTGGCCCGTCACGGCGTCGAAGCCCTGGATCACGCCGGACGCGTTCCACCGCTTCTGGCCGTCCAGCACCTGATGGCCAGTCACCACCACCCCGCGCACGATGACCGGCGCCGAGGTGATCGAAACCATGCCGGGATAGGGGTCGCCCATGCCGTGCTTGATGCTGACCGAACCGTTGGTCCCGAAACCCGCACAGGGAACGCCCGTGCGGGCGTCCACCGCCACCAGCCGTCCGTCCAGCGTGCCTTCGATGATGCGCGTGGCGCAGGGCTGAGCCGCATCGACGTTCGGCGCGGCGTAATAGGCTACGCCCCGACAGGCGGCGGTATAGGGGATCTGGTCGTCGGCGACCTTGGGATCATAGGTCCACTTCTGCTTGCCCGTGGCCGCATCCACCGCGAACAACCGGTTGCGGGCCGAGCACAGATAGAGGGTGTCGCCGACCTTCAGCGGCGTCGTCTCGGCGCCCCAGCGCTCGTCAGGCAGATCGCCGGTGCGGAAGGTCCAGGCGCGTTGAAGCCCCTTCACATTGTCCTTGTTGATCTGGCTCAGCGGCGAATAGCGCTGGGCGCTGTCCGAACCGCCCCAGGCGGGCCAGTCGGCGCCGACCTTCAGCACCGCCGGATCGCCCACGCCGCCGCTCGCCGCGCCCGGCACGGGGCTGAGAACCCGCGCCTTGTTGGCCTGGGCCACCACCACGCCGGCGACCAGGCCGAAGACGACGATGGCCGCCAGACCGCCCAGGGCCAGCCTGCCGCCGCCCCCGTCGCGTTTCAGCGCCGGGAAGCTGAGGACCACCGCGATCAGCAGCACCAGCGGCGCCACCACGCGCGGGACCAGGGCCCAGCCGTTCAGCCCGACCTCCCAGAGCGCCCACACGACGGTGCCGATGAAGATGGCGATGTAGAGCCAGCCGCCCAACGGTTTGAGCAAGGCCAGCAGCCCGCCCGAAACGATCATCAACAGACCGACGATCAGATAATAGGCGGACCCGCCCAACATGATCAGTTGGCCTCCGCCGATGGTCAGCGTCAGCCCGATCAGGGCGATGACGATCCCGAGAAGCCTGACAAGGACGCTGCCGAAGCCCCGTCCGCGCTCAATGGACGACATGGCACCCTCCCATCGTTCAGCTTGGCCTTGGACTGCAACACGTCAGCAAGACCGCCGTTCCATCGGGGCGCAAGAAAGCTGGATCCGGTCCGACCGGGGCATGGAAAAAGGGCCGCACGCCTGTTCGGCGTACGGCCCTCGATCGGTTCTGGCTGAGGCCTTACTGGCGCGCCAGCTGGCTGGACAGGATCAGTTCCAGCTGCTTGCGGATATGCGGCGTCAGCTCTTCGATGCCCCAGTTGTCATAGGCGGCGAAGCGGAAGTTGTTGATGAAGACGTCCCAGATCAGACGCGCCAACATGGGCAGGTCCACATCCTGGCGCAGCTCGCCTTCACGCACGCCGGCCTGCAGAATCTCGGCCACGGCCTCGACCAGCGGACGGACGAAGGCGCGCGAGCGCAGATCGGCGTCTTCCGGCTGGAACCACGAGCGCGCCACCATGGCCTGCATCAGCGGCAGATGGTCCAGCGAGCGGTGATAACCCGCAGTCAGCCCGTTCGACAGGCGGTCCAGGACGCGGCCCTCGGCGGCGGCGGTGCGGATATCGACCAGAAGGCCTTCCATCTCTTCGGAGAAGACGGCTTCGAACAGCTCGGCCTTGTCCTGGAAGTTGGCGAAGACCGCGCCGGTCGACATGCCTGCGCCCTTGGCGATGTCGCGGATGGTGGCGGCGTCATAGCCGCGCTCGGCGAAGAGGGTGCGGGCGGCGTCCAGAACCTTCTGACGCGTGCGCACCTTGGCGGCCTGGCGGCGGTTCAGCCGAGGCTGGACTTCGGCTTCGGCGACGGCAGGGGCGGACTGGGAAGATTCACGCATCGGCGGCGGCTCTAAACTCATCTATGTGCGGCGTTCGCCTCATCGCGGCTCGCCGTCGAACTGACGCGAACCTGGAACAAGGCGGAGAACGCTCCTAGGAGGAAGTGGTGAACTTTCATCACCGAACAATGACCAAAATGGGTCACGGGCGGCATAAAACTCTGCCGCACCACGCTTAGGAGTTCAACATGACTACGGAGTTCTACTGATGCCGCAAGGTCAGCGAAGCTCACAGGCTCAAAGCTTGGCTTTATGCCTCAGTCTATTTCCTCTCTGCATCATTAGGGCGCCTCAGGGCCCAAAACAGGGAATTCAGTCCGCCCTCGCGCGGCGCATTAAAATTTTTTAAGACCGCATGATCGCCCCCTGCTTCTAGGCTTTGGGCAGCGCGCCCCTTGAGGGTCCGAGATGAGGAAACGACGAATGAAGAAACTGTTCGCGGGGGTCGCAGCGGCGGCCCTTCTGGCGCCAGCCGCAGCCCTGGCCCACGACGGTCATGACCACGCCTGCATCGACGAAGCCTGCTCGGTCTTCGAACTGTTCCAGACCCCGGCCGCCCAGGGCGGCGCCTCGGGCTGGCAGGGCACGGACGCCCCCCGATACGGAACCTGGGGCTTCGACCTGGCCGGTCGCGACACCACGGTCGATCCGGGCGACAGCTTCTTCCGCTACGCCAACGGCGCGGCGCTGGACCAGTTGACCATCCCGTCGGACCGCACCTCCTACGGCTCGTTCGCCCTGCTGCGCGAACTGTCCGACAACCGCATGAAGAAGCTGGTGACAGATCTGGCCGCGCGTACCGATCTGGCCGCCGGTTCGGACGAGCAGAAGATCGCCGACGCCTACCGCGCCTTCATCGACCAGGCTCGCATCGACCAGTTGGACGCCCAGCCGCTAGCTCCGTATCTGGCCGCCATCCGCGCCGCCGACAGCCATGAGAAGATCGCCGCCTACATGGGCCAGACCCAGGGACGCGCGGGCGGCTCCTTCTTCGGCACCGGCATCACCATCGATCAGAAGAACCCCACCCGCTACGCGGTGACCACCGGCCAGTCGGGCCTGGGAATGCCCAACCGCGACTACTATCTGGACGCTCGTTTCGCCGACAAGAAGCAGAAGTATCAGGCCTATATCGAACAGACGCTGACCAACATCGGCTGGACCGATCCAGCCGGTTCGGCCGCCGCCATCCTCGCCCTGGAAGACCGGATCGCCGAGGCCCACTGGACCCCGATTGAGAACCGCAACCGCGACAAGACCTACAACCCCTATTCGATCCAGACCCTGGCCGCCGAAGCGCCCGGCTTCGACTGGGCCGGCTATTTCAACGCCGCCGGACTGGGCGCGGTCGATCGCGTGATCGTGCGCCAGAACACGGCCATGCCGAAGATGGCCGCCATCTTCGCCGAGACGCCGGTGGCCACCCTGCAGGCCTGGCAGGCCTTCCACACCACGGACGACGCCGCGCCCATGCTGTCGCAGCGCTTTTCGGACGCCCAGTGGGCGTTCCACTCGCGCGATCTGGCCGGTCAGCCCGAACAGCGCAGCCGTGAGAAGCGCGCCATCAGCTTCGCCGAAGGCGCCCTGGGCGAGGCGGCGGGCCGTCTCTATGTCGCCGAATACTTCCCGGCCGAATCCAAGGCCAAGATGGAAGAACTGGTCGCCAACCTTCGCACCGCCTTGTCGCACCGGATCGACAACCTGACCTGGATGGGCACGGAGACGAAGGCGGCGGCTCAGGAGAAGCTGCGGAAGTTCACCGTCAAGATCGGCTATCCGAACAAGTGGCGCGACTATTCGGCGCTCGAGATCCAGGCCGACGACCTGTTCGGCAACAGCCAGCGCATGGGCCAGTTCCAGTGGAACTATCGCCTGTCGCGCCTGGACCAGCCGGTCGACAAGGACGAGTGGGGCATGACCCCGCAGACGGTGAACGCCTATTACAACTCGGCCAATAACGAGATCGTCTTCCCCGCCGCCATCCTGCAGCCGCCCTTCTTCGACCCGGATGCGGACCCGGCCGTCAACTACGGCGGCATCGGCGGCGTCATCGGCCACGAGATCGGCCACGGCTTCGACGACCAGGGCTCCAAGTCCGACGGCGACGGCGTGCTGCGCAACTGGTGGACCGATCAGGACAAGGCCAATTTCGAAGGCCTGACCAAGCGCCTGGGCGCTCAGTATGACGCCTTCGAGCCCGTGCCCGGCCACCCCGTCCAGGGCGGCCTGACCATGGGCGAGAACATCGGCGACGCCGCCGGCACGGCGGTCGGTCTCGAGGCTTACCACCTGTCGCTGAATGGCCAGCCCGCCCCGGTCATCGACGGCACGACCGGCGACCAGCGCTTCTTCTACGGCTGGGCCCAGGTGTGGCAGTCCAAATACCGTCATGAGGCGCTGATCAACCAGATCGCCACCGATCCGCACAGCCCGGCCGAGTTCCGCGTGATCGGCCCGGTCCGCAACATCGACGCCTGGTACGACGCCTTCGGCATCAAGCCGGGAACCAAATACTACCTGACGCCGGAAGAGCGCGTCCGCATCTGGTAAGATGCGGCGCCTGCTGAACGAAGAGGGCCGGAGCGGCGATGCTCCGGCCCTTTTTCATACGGCCAGTTCCTCAACACCAGCACCCGCAGTCATCCTCGAGCTTGACCCGAGGATCCAGCAATCTGGTCGTTTGACGCACAAGGCGGGATGGAGAAGTCGGCGCCCCTGGATTCTCGGGTCAAGCCCGAGGATGACGGCGCATGAGGTCAACACCCCAGCGACTCTCGAATACTTTTCGATACATTTCCTGAGCGTCAGGCATGAAAAAGCCCGCTGCGGGGGATACATCGCAGCGGGCCTTCTCGCTCTCTCAGGAGCGGACGTTTCCTCCCCGAAACGCCTTCAAGATGTCGCTGCGGCTGAGCGCTGCGCCTCTTGAGTGAGACCAAATGACGCCATCGAGGGGGTCAAGTCAATCAAGCCTCTATCGAAAGAGCGTTCTTTCGTAACTGAACGTTGATAACTCACGTCTTCGTCATGGTTTTTATCGAAGCCTATTCGATAATGGAACGCACCACCGCGACCAGCTGATCGCGGGCCACGGTCTGCTGGCCTGGGCGCTCGGCCTTCCAGGCGTCGTTGTCAGCAATGGCGGCGGCGCGGGCGCGTCCGGCGTCGAGATCCTTGATCGTCACCTGACCGGCGGCGATCTCGTCCCCGCCCAGGATGACGGCGGCTGGGGCCCCGCGACGGTCGGCGTATTTCATCTGCGCCTTCATGCCCGCCCGGCCCAGATACAGCTCGGCCGGAATGCCCGCCGCGCGCAACTCGGACACGGCGTCGAGATAGTGCTGCATGTCGTCCTCCGAGAAGACGATGGCCACCACCGGCCCGCGCGTGGCGTCCTCAGCCCCGCGCCCCGCCGCGCGCAGCGCCGAAGCCAGACGCGACACGCCGAAGGAGAAGCCCGTCGCCGGCGTCGACTGGCCGGTGAAACGCGACACCAGGTCGTCATAGCGCCCGCCGCCGCCGATCGAACCGAAGCGCACCGCGCGCCCCTTTTCGTCCTTGGTGTCCAGCAGCAGTTCGGCCTCGAACACCGCCCCGGTGTAGTATTCCAACCCGCGCACGATGGTCGGATCGAAGCGCACGTCGTCCTGCGACACGCCCATGGCCGTCAGGGCGCGGTCGATGGCGGCCAGCTCCTTCAGTGCCTCTTCGCCCGCAGCGCCCAGGGCGGCGCCTGACACGGCGTCCAGCACGCCCGCACGGCTGAGGCCCGACGTCTCGGCCGAGGCCAGGAAGGCTTCGATCGCGCCGATCACCGAGGCGGGCAGGTTTGCCCCCTTGGTGTAGTCGCCGGACTCGTCCAGACGGCCCTCGCCCAGCAGCAGTCGCACGCCCTCGACGCCTAGACGGTCGTATTTGTCCACGGCGCGCAAAGCCGTGAGGCGCTGGATCGGATCCGTGATCCCGCCCGCGTCGAACAGGCCGTCGAACAGCTTGCGGTTGGAGACGCGGATCACCGCCTGCCCGGCCGCCAGACCCGCAGCCCGCAAACCCTCGCAGCCCATGGCGATGATCTCGGCGTCGGCCTCGGGTCGGTCCGAGCCGACGGTGTCGGCGTCGCATTGCCAGAATTCGCGGAAGCGGCCCGGCCCCGGCTTTTCATTGCGCCACACCGGCCCATAGGCGTAGCGACGGAACGGCTTGGGCAGGGTCTCCCAGTTCTGGGCGGCGAAACGGGCCAGCGGCGCCGTGTGGTCGTAACGCAGCGCCATCCACTGATCGTCATCGTCCTGAAGCGCGAAGACGCCTTCGTTGGGACGGTCGGCGTCCGGCAGGAACTTGCCCAGGGCGTCGGCGTACTCGAACGCCGGGGTCTCCAGCGCCTCGAAGCCCCAGCGCTCATAGACCTCGGACACGCGCGCGACGATGCGGCGCTCGGCGGTCAGGTCGCGGCCGCGACGGTCGGCGAACCCGCGCGGCGCGCGAGCTTCGGGGCGGTTGGAGGCTTCGTCGGTCATGAAGCGGCGATTAAGCCATCAGTTCCATCGCCGCAACTCGCCGTCCGCCCCTTCCCGCTCAGGCCCCGCGGCGCAGCGGCAGGTCGCGCCCATAGCTGAGGCGCCGCCACAGCCATTCGAACGGGCCCATGGTGAACTTGGACAGCCACAGCGGCGACCAGATCAACTGCAGCGCCCAGACGCCGACGACGATGGCCCACTGCATCGGATAGTCGACCTGACCGAACAGGCGCGGGCCCCACGGCATGTAGAAGATCGTCGTCATGATCAGGGTCTGGGTCAGATAGTTGGTGAACGCCATCCGCCCCACCGGCGCCAACCCCTTGCGCAGCCAGCCCACGCCGCGCGTGGTCGCCAGGATCAACGCCGAGGCGTAGCCCAGGGTGACGATGATCGGATAGGAGGCGACGACCGCCGCCCAGCCGCCGGTGGCTTCAACGCCCGGACCGGCCTGGATCTCCAGCCATTCCAGCACGCCCAGCAACGCCAGCACCGCCGCCCCACCCGCCATCAACATCGCATAGACGCGCGCCGGGACGCGGCCGTGGAAGAAGCCCGCCTTGAACAGACCCAGGCCCAGCATCATCAGCGGAACGGTCGAAAAGACATACATGAACAGGCTGGCGCCCTGAGCGAAGGCCCAGGCCTTCAGGTTCTCCAGCGCCGCGCCTGCCCAGCCGCTCTGATAGGCCGCGATGGAGGCCGCGACCGCCCCATCGGCGGGGCCGCCTTCGCTCATGGCCTCCGGGAAATGCGCCATCGCCATCATCAGGCCCGCCTGAAGCGTGGCCAGCAGCACCGTCGCCCCGGCGCCGATCCAGATCAGCGGCTTGGCCGGCATCGACCGCATCAACATCACGAACAGCCCTGCCCAGGCGTAGAGCAACAGGATGTCGCCGTACCAGAAGGCCAGGCCGTGGATCAGGCCGAACAGGGCCAGAAACATCAGGCGGCGGCGCAGGACGCCTCCCTTGGCCTCATCCTTCCGCTCGCCGCCGACCAGGAAGATCGACACGCCGAACAGCATGGAGAACAGGGTCACGAACTTCTGGCGGAAGAAGACGTCGACCGCCCACTGCGCCACGCCCGAAGCCCCCACGACGGCGGGAAAAGGCGACTGATCCGGCGCCGACTCCAGGATCACCAGCGGCAAGGCGAAGGCCGACGCATTGACCGCCAGAATGCCCAGCACCGCCGCGCCGCGCAGCACGTCCAGCGTCACGATCCGCTGATCCGCCGCCACCGGCTTCGGCTGAACCGTCTCGACCTGATCCCTCATGCTCGCCCCCTGTTCTGCGTGAAGAGGTCGAGCCTTAGGCGGGACCGCCGCTTCGCTTCACGTTAAATCCCCGTAACGTCCCGTTCGGACAGGACGCCCATGCGGTTGTTGACCACCGGGGCCGGGACAAATCCCAGATAGGCCACGCACAGGCCGCCCCACAGGGCGTAGCTGACGCCCATCATGACCGCCAGCGGCAGGCCGCCGACGCCGTAGATCAGCAGGGCCGTCTCGATCGCCCCCAGGCTTTGAACCAGGCTCTGCGAGGCGGCGCCCGCCAGACCCGCCATGACCACGGCCATGATCGTCTGCATCGCCGCCGCCAGCAGGCCGCCGAACACGGTGAAACGGCACACCACGCCCAGCCGCGTCGACGGACGCCCCGTCTTGCCATGGCTGTCGAGCAACAGCCACAGCCCGACCGGCGCCGCGATCAGTCCGACCGCCAGCATCACCAGCCGCCAGTCCGTATCCACGCCCGACCACCAGTTTTCGGGCGGCCAGATGAACAGGGTCAGGATCACCGGAGGCCAGGCCGCCGCCGCCAGAGCCGCGGGGATCAGCGCGCCTGCGCCGCGCCGCGGCGCCACGCGCTTCAGGCCCGGCAGGAAGGGAAGAGCGACAGCCATCAGCGGGTCGGCACCGGCGTCTCGCCGGAATAGTCGTAGAAGCCGCGCCCGCTCTTCTTGCCCAGCCAGCCGGCCTCGACATATTTCACCAGCAGCGGACAGGGCCGATACTTGCTGTCGGCCAGGCCGTCATACAGCACGTTCATGATGGCCAGGGCCACGTCCAGCCCCATGAAATCCGCCAGCTCCAGCGGCCCCATCGGATGGTTGGCGCCCAGCTTCAGCGCCTTGTCGATCGAGGCCACGTCACCGACGCCTTCGTACAGCACATAGACCGCCTCGTTCATCATCGGCACCAGGATGCGATTGACGATGAAGGCGGGGAAGTCCTCGGACTCCGTGATGATCTTGCCCAGGCTCTCGGCGAAGGCGACCGCCGTCTCGAAGGTCGAGGCCGAGGTGGCGATGCCGCGCACCAGTTCGACCAGCTTCATCGTAGGCGCCGGCTTCATGAAGTGCAGGCCGATGAAGCGCTCGGGCCGATCCGTGACCGAGGCCAGGCGGGTGATGGAGATCGAAGAGGTGTTGGACGCCAGCAGGGTGTCCGGCCCCAGCAGGGGCGTCAGTTCCGTGAAGACGCCCTTCTTGACGGCCTCTTCCTCGGACGCGGCTTCGATGACCAGGTCCGCCTTGGCCGCCTCGGCCAGGCTGGCGGCCGGAGCGATGCGTTGCAGGGTCGCCTGGGCCTCCGCCTCGGTCGACAGGCCGCGTGCGGCGCGACGCGCCAGGCTGGCCGCGATCTCGCCCAGGGCCAGGGTCACTCGGTCCGGCGCAATGTCGTACAGCTTCACCTCATAGCCGCCGGCGGCCACCACCTGAGCGATGCCCGAACCCATTTGCCCGGCGCCGATGACGGCGACTGTCCTGATCGTGGTCATGAATTACGCGAAAAATGCGGTCCGATAGGGACCCGTCGTCGGCACCTTAGGAGCCCGCTCGCGCCGCGCAAGGGCGGATTGGGCTCCATGTGCGGATTCCTGGGGGGCCGTGGTCCGGGCTCAACGCCCGACAGCCTCACTCGATGTGCGCGCCGGATCAGCCCAGCGACATGATCAGCATCGGCGCGACCGTCCGGTTGAACAGCACGCTCAGGAACTGCAGCGCCAACAAGGCGATGATCGGCGTGATGTCGATGCCGCCCAGCGACGGCACCACCCGCTGGATCGGCCCCAGGATCGGCCGCGTCACCGTATCCAGCACATAGGCGATCTGGCCCACGAAACGGTTGCGCGGATTGATCACGTCAAAGGCGAACAGCCAGCTCAGGATCGCCGAGGCGATGATGCACCAGATCATCAAGGTGACGACGGCGTTCACCAGCCAGACAAGGGCGAAACCCATGAGAAACTCCTGCTTCGTTCACGCCGCTTCTAGCGGCCCGGCCGCCGATCGCCAAGGATTCGTGCGCGGCCCGTTGACACGCCCCCCTGCGCGCTTCTATGTCCCGCGCCTGCCTGTCGGTCGGGGCCGTAGCTCAGTTGGTAGAGCGCGTCGTTCGCAATGACGAGGTCAGGGGTTCGACTCCCCTCGGCTCCACCAGGGCATCTCCACGAAATCGCTGACGCTCGATCGCCCTCCAAGGCGACCGCTGTCGCGCGTCAGTTCTCACGGTAGAAGTTGCAGTACCAGTCGACGAAGCGGGCGACGCCCTCCTCCACCGGCGTCGAAGGGGCGTAGTCGAGAGCGGCCAGGGTGTCGGTCACGTCGGCCTCGGTGTCGGCCACGTCGCCGTCCTGCATGGGCATGAGGTTCAGCTTCGCCTTGCGGCCCAGCTTGGTCTCCAGCACCTCGATGTAGCGCATCAGCGGCACGGGGCGTCCCGCGCCCAGGTTCAGGATGCGCCAGGGCGCCACGCCGCTGGTCGCCGGATTGGGAGCGGTCGCGTCCCACGCCGGATCGATCGCGGCGGGACGGTCCAGGGCGGCGATCACGCCGGTGACGATGTCGTCGACATAGGTGAAGTCGCGGCTCATCCGCCCCTCGCCGTACACGTCGATCGGCTCGTCCTTGAGGATGGCGCGGGTGAATTTGAACAGGGCCATGTCCGGCCGGCCCCACGGCCCGTAGACCGTGAAGAACCGCAGCCCCGTCGCCGGAAAGCCGAACAGATGGGCGTAGGAATGGGCCATGGCCTCATTGGCCAGCTTGGTCGCCGCATAGACGGTCAGCGGATGATCCGCCGCCTGGCGCACCGAGAACGGCAGGGCGCGATTGGCGCCGAACACCGAACTGGTCGAGGCGAAGACCAGGTTGGCCGCCCCGACCGCGCGGCAGCCTTCAAGGATGCTGAGGAAGCCGACGACGTTGGAATCGACATAGGTCTCGGGCGCTTCCAGGCTGTAGCGGACGCCCGCCTGGGCGGCGAGGTGGACCACGCGGCGCGGCGTGTGCTCGGCGAACAAGGCGGCGACGCCGTCGCGGTCGGCCAGGTCGAGCGTGTGATGGCGATAGTTCGGATAGGCCTGCAGCTGGGCCAGGCGCGCCTGCTTCAGCGCCGGATCATAATAGGCGTTGAGGTTGTCCAGCCCGATCACGCGCTCGCCCCGCTCCAGCAGGCGCCGGGCGGTGTGGAAGCCGATGAAGCCGGCGGAGCCGGTGACCAGGACGGGATCGCTCATGATCCGTTGCGATAAACGCTCGCGCGGTCCGACGCCAGCGCCCCTCTAGGGCAAGGTCTCCGCCACGGCGGGCGACGGCGCCAGCAACTGCGCCGAAATATTCAGCCCCACGCCCACGATCAGGCAGGCCGCCGCCGCAAACATCACCAGACGCGCCGTCTTCGCTCCCGGCGCCAGAGGCCGGGCGAACAGCAGGACCAGCAAGGAGATCAGGGCCAGAACCCCCGGCATGTCCATCCCCACGCCCAGGAAGACGAAGTGGCCGATGGCCAGCAGCCAGGCGCCGCCCAACACGGTCGCGACGACGGCCGGCAAAAGGCCGAGCGGGCGCGTCAGGCCGGGATCGATCAGGGCCGCCAGGGCCGCCGCCGTTGCGGCCAGCAGCACCGGCCAGACGAACAGCAGGGCCGCCTCTGGCGCCGCCGCCTGCAGGGCGCAGCCGAAGGCGAAGACCAGGGCGAGCAGGCCCAGCCAGCCTCCCCAGGCCGCCCCCTCGGCCTGGGACCGTTCTTGGCCCGGCCACAGCGACAGGCCGACGGCGACGACGCCCAACCCCAGCATCACGGGGCTGAACCCGCCGACGATCAGAACTACGGCGGTCAAGGCGACGAACGCCCCGCCGATCACGCGCGGCCGCGGCCGCCGCGCGCCCGTCACCAGCACCAAGGCCAGGGCGATGATCGCCAGCGTCGCCCCCGCCTCCATCCAAGGTAGACGGCGCAGCAGGGTGTAATAGACGTCCGGCGACGCGGCGCGGCTCGACATCGGTCCGGCCAGCAGGCGCGTCGCCTGCAGCAGGATGACGCCCCCGGTCAGGAACCACAGCCCATCCAGCACGCCCAAACCGACCTGCCCCGCCGTCAGCTCCGCCCGGCGCCTCGCCCGCCAGGCCGCGAAGCCGCCCAACGCCGCCGCCAGCGCCAGCAGGACCCAGCCCGCGCCTTGCGCATGGGCGATCATCCAGCGGCCGAAGACGTCGGAGTAGACCAGGTTCTCGCCCTTGGCCGGCAGGCTGGGCGCACGCGCCAGCGCATCCGCCGCCTCCAGCGCCTGCGACCCCAGATGCTGGACCGCGCCCCGATCCAGGTTGGCTGGCGTGGCGTTGGCCGAATGGTACTGATCCGGGCGGCCGATGAAGGCCAGGTTCAGCCCGCCGATCCCCCTGTCCTTGGGCACGGTGAAATCGGTGCCGTTGGGCATCCGCTCATACATGAAGGCGGCGATGGAGGTGGCGGTGGTCCCGCCGTCGGCCCTGGCCGCCGCGCGACGGAACAGTTGGACGGTAGGCCCCGCCTCGCGCCCCGTCTCGAACATGGCGGCGCGGCCGCCGCCGCCGCGCGCCTCCAGATTGACCACGGCCCCGATGCGATCGCGCAAGGGATGGCCGCCGAAGAAGACCCGCGCCCCGTCCAGGCCCAGCTCCTCGGCGTCGGTCAGCAGCACGACCAGATCGCGCTCGACCGGACCGCGCGCCTTGATGGCCCGCACCGCCTCCAGAATGGCGGCGACCCCGGCGGAATCGTCGGCCGCGCCGGGCGAGCTGACCACGGTGTCATAGTGGGCCATCAGCATGACGGCGGGCTGGCTGCGGTCTTTTCCGGGCAGGACGCCGATCAGATTGATCGCCTGATTGTTCGCCGCCGCCGGGTCGCCGCCCGCGCGCGCCAGCCGCTTGACCGAGGCGGGGGACAGCGGCCCCGCCTGCTCGCTGACCTCCAGCCCCAGCTGCGTCAGGCGGGCGCTCAGATAGGCGCGAACCCGTGCGTGTTCGGGCGAACCGACCGGATGCGGAGCGCGGGCGATCTGTTCGATGTCGCTCATGGCCCGCGCGGCCGAAAAGGCGACGGCGGGCGCGTCCGCCGCGCGCGGCTTCGGCGCCTGGGTAGTCCACACCGCCAGCAAGAAGGCGAGCGTCAGCGATCCGAACAGCAAGGCCAGCCGCATGAGAGATCCTCCCCGATCCGGCCCGCAGTAGGACCAAGCTGAGCCGGAATGGCAAGAGGGCGGCGACAGGTCTCCCCGTCGCCGCCCCCCGATGCGATCAGCCGTGACGGCTTAGAAACGCTTCGACAGCTCCACGCCGTACATGCGCGGCTCGTTGACGAAGGCCGTCAGGTTGTTGAAGTCGATGGCGCCGATGACATTGGCTTCGTCCGTGATGTTGCGGACGTAGACGGCCGCCTCGAGACCCTGGTTCAGGTCGCGCCAGCCCGCGCGCAGGCCGCCTTCGAACGCCGTGTCCTGCATGAACTCGACCGATTCATAGAGGAACAGGTTGAAGTCCTTCTGCATCACCCAGTCGGTCGCGGCGAACAGCTCCTGATCGTCGCCGATCGGATGGACGTAGGACAGCGTCAGATTGGCGGTCCATTCCGGCGCCTGGGGGAAGGGGTTGCCGTCGATATAGGCCAGGCGCGCCGTTCCAACCGTCACCATCCGGTCCGTGACGGTGCAGTTGGCGAGCGCCGAGCAGACGCCGACCTGAAGGTCCTTGTCCTTGATCTCGGTATGGTTCCAGGCCAGGCCGCCGGCCAGGCTGAAGCCTGCGCCCAGGTAGACGTCACCGTCCACTTCCAGGCCATAGCCCTCGCCCTTGTCGGCGTTCAGCAGTTGGTTGAAGTTGCCGGCGCCGCCGATGGCGGTGAACTGCGGATCGGAGACTTCGTAGAAGTAGGCCGTGGCGTTCAGGCGGGCGCGGCCCTCCCACAGGCGCGCCTTGAAGCCGGCCTCATAGGACATGACGGTTTCCGAATCCGCCGTGGTCACGATGTCCGCCGAGGCGATGCGGCCCTGGATCGACGGGCCGCGATAGCCGTTGGCCACGCGGGCGAACAGGTTCAGGCCGTCGTTGACTTCATACAGGGCGCTGACGTCCCAGCTGACCTGTTCGTCGCCGACCGACTTGGTGACGTTGTCCAGCGGCTTGGCCGTGGACGGGCTGCCCGCGGGGATGATGCGGCGGCCCCAGAAGTCGCGGCTGTCGTCGGTGTAGCGAACGCCGGCCGTCAGCTTCAGCGCGTCCGTGACCTGATAGCGGCCCTGACCGAAGATCGACCAGGAGTCCGACTTCTGGATGACGTCGGGAATCACCGTCGGCGCGATGCCGCCGACGCCGTTGAACGTGCCCGAGACCAGGTTGAAGCGCTCGTCCCAGTAGAAGGCGCCGACCTGCCAGCCGAAGCGGCCGTCGCCGTTCGAGGCCAGGCGCAGCTCATAGGTGTTCTGAACCAGGTCGCTGGACAGGGTGCCGGTCTCGACCGCGAACGGGGTCTTGTAACCGGCGCCGGCCGGAGCCCCGACCGAGACGCCGCCGTCGATGTCGCCGTTGCCCTGGCTTTCGCCCTGGTAGGAGCCGATGACGCCGGTCAGCGTCGCCGGGCCGAAATCATAGGCGACCTGCAGCGACTGCGAGAGGGTCTTCTGCTTCTGATAGTTGTTGCGGCCGCCGTCATACCAGACCGTCTCGCGGTCGAAGTTGTCGTTCAGCTTGTTCGAGCCCTTGGTCAGGACGTTGGCGCGGTTCATCGTGCCCGTGCCCTCATAGTCGCGCGCCTGCAGGGTCAGCAGGGTCGACAGACGGTCGGTCGGGGTCCAGGCGACATGGATGCGGCCCGCCACATCATCGAAGGAGCCCAGGTCCTTGCCGTCCTTCTTGGCGAAGGGCGCGTCATAGGCGTTGTTGACCCAGTCATCGCGGTGATTCCACAGGGCGGCGACGCGCACCGACAGCGTATCCGACGCCGGCAGGGTCACGCCCGTCTCGGCGCGCATCGAGCCGTAGTTGCCGTAGGTCAGCGAGCCGAAGCCGGTGAATTCGTCGCCCGGCTTCACCGTGTCGATCTTGACCACGCCCGCCGGGGTGTTGCGGCCGAACAGGGTGCCCTGCGGACCACGCAGCACTTCCAGCTGCTTCACGTCGAACAGGGGGAAGCCCTTCAGATAGACGTTCTCCAGCACCACGTCGTCCAACACGACCGAGACCGGCTGCGAGGCGTTGAAGTCGAAGTCCACATTGCCCAGGCCGCGGATGTAGAAGCGCGGCGCATAACGGCCGTTAGAGCTTTCGACCTGCAGGCTGGGCACGCGGCCCGACAGCTGCAGGATGTCGCCGCCGCCGGCGTTCACCGCGTTCAGCGTCTCGGTGTTCATGGCGGTGACGGCGAACGGCACGTCGCGGATGTTTTCACTGCGGCGCTGGGCGGTGACGACGATGTCGCCGACGGCGGCGGCCTGTTCGGCTTGAACGTAGGCGGATTGCGCCAGAGCCGGGGTGGAGAGCAGCAGAGCCAGGCTGCTGGCGGAGGCGGCGAGAACCGAGAGACGCGTCATCGAGATATCCCCTTCTTGATGATCTTGGGTGGGTGAATTCGCCGCAGGCCCTAGGCCCGAAGCGTCGCTGGTTCCAGCACCGATGCAGTTTGATGCATGAACCTTTCGCGACATGGCCACAGGTCGGAACAAACCGCCGTTCGTTTTGCATATGAGGCGCGCCTCAAGTTGTGCAGTGCAACCAACCGTGCCATTCAGATCGGCTGCGTCGTCTCCCGCAGGGTCCGCGCACCGGAGACTTTCAGATGACCTTCGCCTCCCCCTCCCGTCGCGGCTTCCTGGGCGCCGCAGCCGCCTTGCCGCTGATCGGCGGCGCCCTGCCCGTCCTCGGTCAGACTCGCGAGAGCGCCGTCATCGGCCGCGTCCTGGCCATGTCCGACCTGCATTCCGCCTATGAACGCAGCGCCCAACTGTTGGCCGCCTTGCGTGCCGAAGTCCGCAGTCAGCCGGTTCCTCATCTGATCGCGATCGACGGCGACATCTTCGAGCACGGCAATGTCGTCTCGGTGCGCTCCGACGGCGCCGTCGACTGGACCTTCCTGGCCGCCCTGCCCGCCATCGCCCCGACCGTGGTCAACCTGGGCAACCACGACAACGACCTGACGCCGGACCTGCATGAAGTGGTGGCGCGGATGCGCGGGCTGGGGATCACCGTGCTCAGCAACATCGTCGATACGCGCACCGGCCGCCCCTACGCGCCGGCGGCGACCGAGCTGGCCTTCGGCGAGCGACGCCTGCGCGTCGTCGGCTTCGGCACGAACGGACTGCATACCTATCCCAAGGCCAGTCGCGACTGGCTGTCGATCCCCGATCCGACCGAATGGGCGACCACGCACCTGTCCGCCCTGCTGCGCGGCGCCGACCTGACCCTGGTGATGAGCCACGCCGGGGTGGCGGGCGACCGGGGTATGCTGTCCGCCCTGCCCGACGGCGCCCTGATGATCGGCGGCCACAACCACCTGCTGTTCCAGGAGACGCTGGGGCGCGGCCTCTACGCCCACACCGGATCGTGGAGCAACGCCTACACGGCGGCCGACTATCTCAGCGACGGAAGCGTCCGGGCGCAGTCGCGCACCGTCGCCCTGGACGGTGCGGCCGACCCAACCCTGGCCGCCCTGATCCGCACGACCCTGGACCGGCACCTGACCGATCAGGAGCGCGTGATCCTCGGGACCAGTTCGACCGCCCTGTCGCTGGGCGACACCGGCCGCGCCGTGGCCGCCGCCTTCGCCCGCTTCGCCGGGGCCCAGGCGGGCTTCATCGGCCACACCACCCTGGGCACGGGCCTGAGCGCCGGTCCGGTCAGCCGCTACGCCTTCGACGCCGTGGTGCGCTTCGACGGCAAGCTGATGGCCGCCGAGGTTCCCGCCGCGCGCCTGGCCGAGCTGACCGCCCTGGCCAATCAGGACCGGGTCATGCCCTTCGCGCGCCGCACCGGCGACTTCGTCTATGGCGCGGTCGAAGGGATCGAACAGCGCGAGACGGTCCGCATCGTCACCACCGACTGGTGCGCCCTGAACCAGCATGAGTATTTCGGCGTGACGGACCTGGCCTTCGCCGAAGTTCCCGGCCCCGGCGTCAAGGCCGTCGCCGCCCAGGGCCTGCTGTCGGCGGCCTGACGGTTCAGGCGGCGCGGCGTGCGGCGGCCGCGCTCTTCACATAGAGGCCCTTGCGCCCGGCCACGGGGCGGAAGGACACGCTGTCGCCGTCCGGCCGTTCGTCATGGCCCAGGAACAGGCAGCCGTCGTCGACCATCCGCCGCTCCAGCCCGTCCAGAACCCGCGCGCGCCGTTCGGGCGCCATATCGGTCAGGACATTGCGGCAGAAGACGACATCGAACCGGCCCTCATCCGTCGGCTCGTCCAGCAGATTGGCGCGGGTGAAGGCGATGGCGGCGCGCAATTCGGGGCGCGCCCGCCACTGGTCGTCGACCTGTTCGAACCAGCGCAGCATGGCGCGCGCCGAAAGGCCGCGCTGAATCTCGAACGAGGTGTAGAGGCCCGACAGCGCCTTCTCGATCGCCTGGCGCGACAGATCCGTGGCCTCGATCTCGACTTGGGCCCCGGCCTCCAGGGCGGCGATGGCCAGGGAATAGGCCTCCTGTCCGGTCGAGGCGCCCGCGCACCAGATGCGCACCCGGCCGCCCGGCCGAGCCGCCGTCAGGGCGGGCAGCAGTTCGCGCTCCATCACCTCAAAGGCCGTGCGGTCGCGCCGGAACCAGGTCTCGCCGTTCAGCAGCGCCTCGATCACGCTCCAGCCCAGGGAGGCGACCGGGCGGCTCCACAGGCTGGCCAACATGGCCTCGACGTTGTGATAGCCCTCGCGCCGCGCCACAGGCCCCAGCCGATGCTCCGCCAGTTGCATCCGGTCTCGGGTCAGCCGGAAGCCGGCGCGGGACGCCAGCAAGGTCTGAAGACGATCAAAATCCTCCGGCGTCATGACGGCGACTGCACCACTCCCACTTCGGCGAGCTTGGCTTGCAGGATCTCGCCGTCGAAGGGCTTCATAACATATTCGTCGGCTCCTGCGGACAGGGCCTCGGCGATTCGGTCGGCCCGCGTCTCGACCGAGCAGAACAGAACCTTGGGCGCACGCCCCCCCGGCAGGTCGCGCAGACGACGCAGGAAGGCCAGACCGTCCATCACCGGCATCTGCCAGTCCAGCAGCACCACCTGAGGCATGGCGGCCTGGCAATAGTCCAGCGCCTCGGCGCCGTCTGCCGCCTCGGCCACGTCGAAGGACATATCCTCCAGGATGCGACGCGCCACCTTGCGGATGATGCGGCTGTCATCGACGATCAGACAGGTTTTGGGGTCCACTGGGTCGTTTCCCGTTTCGCGCGAGATCGAGATCACGCTCTCGCCATAGTCGTTCAGGCGGGTTAACGGAGCGTTGGATCGACGAACGCGGTTTGCTCATTACCGTCCGGCAGGCGCGCCATCAAGGCCACGCGCCCCTCCTCGGTCGCCAGATCCAGCCGCCCGCCCGCCTCGCGCGCCGTCAGCCACAGCCAGTAGGGTTGAATCCACTGCCCCGCCAGGCCCTCGGTCAGCCGCTCGCCCTTCAGGCCGACCACGGCCTCGGCCTTGAGCCGGGCGCGGGCGCCCTCGGCCGAGCCGACCAGGAACAGCTGGCCGCCTTCGCGCCGAACCGTCACCACCGCCGCCCCGCCCATCGGCAGGGCCGAAACCGTCAGATAGGCCAGGTTGATCAGGGCGCGTGCCTGAAGCTTGGAGAAAACCTGATCGCCCACGCGCCAATCCAGCGTGGCGCGCCCGCCGTCGGTCAGGCCCGCGACCAGACCGTGCAGTTCGGCGCCGGAGAATTGTTCGCTGCTGGTCGCCGCGCCGAAGGCCACGCGGGCGAAATGCACCAGGGCCACCATCTTGGCCGCGCTCTGACGGATCAGGCCCAGGGCGTCGTCGCGCATGTCCTGGGCGCTGGGGTCGTCCAGCAGGTCCAGGCCCGACATCACCGCGCCCGCCGGGCTGATGAAATCGTGGCACAGCTTGGCGGCGATGAAGGCGGCCAGTTCGGCGCCGTCCACCGGCAGGTCGGCGGCGGATAGGTCGAGGGTGTCGTCGGAAACAGTCATGATGCCAAAGCGGGGCGCGCAGGATTTGGAAAAGGTTAAGGTCAAGGTGGCCTGATTTGCCGGTTCGTTAAACCGGCCGCATGGTCTATCGAGCGCTTCATGACCGTCTCCGCCTACGCCGACCTCGAAACCGACCTCGCCTCCGGCCGCCTGGCCGAGGTCATCGCCGACATCGCCGAGGAGGCCGCGCGCCTGATCCTGCCCTATTGGAGAGCCGAGACGGCCGTGGAGACCAAGGCCGACGCCAGCCCCGTGACCGAGGCCGACCGCGCCGCCGAGGCCCTGATCCTGCGCCGCTTGGCCGAACACTGGCCCCAGGTCGAGGCCGTCGCCGAAGAGGCCGTCGCCGCCGACGGCGCCCCGCCGTCCGTCGGCGCATGGTTCTGGCTGATCGACCCGCTGGACGGCACCAGGGGCTTTGTTCAGGGGCGCGAGAGCTATTCGGTCAACATCGCCCTGATCCGCGGCGACGCGCCCGTGGCGGGGGCGGTGACGGCCCCGGCCCTGGGGATCAGCTGGCGCTCGGCCGCGCCGGGCCAGGGCGCGCTGCGCCGCTCCTTCGGCGAGCCGTGGCGCCCGATCCGGGTGCGCGAACGCCCGGCCGACGCCGTCGCCCTGGTCAGCCACAGCATCAGCGACGAGGACGCCCTGCGTCTGGCCGCCCGCAACGGCTGCACCCAATGGCAGGGCATGGATTCATCATTGAAGTTCTGCCTGATCGCCGAGGGCCGCTTCGACGCCTATCCGCGCACCGGCCCCACCAACGAATGGGACACCGCCGCCGGCCAGGCGGTGCTGGAGGCGGCCGGCGGGCGCGTCCTGGCCGAGGACGGCCGTCCCCTGGCCTATGGCAAGCCAAGCTTCCTCAACGGCCCCTTCTCCGCCGTCGGCGCCTAGTCAGGCCGAGGCGTCCACCCGCGCCATCTCGATCTGGGCCGAGAGGCCGGCGGGCAGGTCGCGCTCAGGCACGCTCGCCAGTTCCTCCAGATGCGCCCGGTCCCTGGGCCGGATCAGCACGCTGGCCACCGCCGGGTCTGCCAGGGCGTAGGCCAGGCAGATGGCCTCGCCGGTCCAGCCCGGCGTCCGGTGCAGGAAGGCGAAGCTGCCCGGCCGCTCCAGATCGGCGTCGCCGCGTCCGGCGCCCCAGCCGACGGCGCCAAACAGGCCCCGCTTCTTCGCCCCGCCCGCGTCCGCCGCACGGCGCTCGGTCGCCAGACTGTCGGGGAAGTAGTCGTCGGCGAACAGGCTCATCTCCCGATCGTGCGCCGCCCTCATGCGCGAGCGCACCTGCCAGGGCACATTGACGTGGAACGGCGTGAACAGAACGTCGAACGCGCCGGTCGAGACGTAGAGATCCGTCACCGGCTCATCGCCCGACACCCCCAGCATCCGCACATACTCCGCCTTCCGCATCGCCTTCAAAGCGGTGAGGGACGTCTGCGGCAGCTCATTCTCGGCCGGGCGCTCCAGCACCGCCATGTCGAACCAGCCCAGGCCCGATGCGTGCAGCCCCTGCTCGATCGAACGACCCAGGCCCGTCGCTGAAAAATCCCGGTCGCCCCCCAGGCTGACGCTGGCCCAGACCAGCCGCCGCTCGACATGCCCCAGGGCCTCGCCGACGGCCTGCAGCAGCGTCGGGTCCGGCCGCTCCAGATGATAGGCGTTCACCCCCGCCTCCAGCCCCGCGAACACCAGGTCGCGGACATGGTTCGGTCCACGCGCCGCCGCCTCGGCCCCCAGGCTGAGCGTCAGGCTGGAGACCGCAGCCCCCGTGGCGCCGAAGGGGCGGTAGCGCACGGGATCAGCCGGCCTCGACCGGCGCCGAGGTCTCCAGCGCCAGGGCGTGCAGTTCGCCGCCCATCTTGCCCTTCAACGCAGCATAGACGGTCTGGTGCTGACGCACGCGGTTCATCCCGCGAAACACCTCGGACACGATGCGGGCGCGATAGTGGTCGCCGTCGCCGGCCAGGTCCTCGATGGCGATGTCCGCGTCGGGGAAGGCCTCGACCAGATGGGCGCGAAGGTCGTCGACGGACATGGACATCATGGAACTCCTAGAACACAGAAGGCCGTCTCAGGGCCTGAATTGTAAAGCTTATCGCCCCGCGCCCCTCCTGTCAGCCGCTCATCCGGCGCGGGGACGCTCATACAGGTCGACGACCGACCCCTTGTAGTCGGCGCGGGCGTAGGGACGATAGCCCACCCGCTCGGCCAGACGCACCGAGGGCGCGTTCTCGGGCGAGATCATGCAGACCGTGCGCGGCTCCAGCCGATAGGCGTCCGTCCAGGCCAGGGCCGCCTCCAGCGCCTCGCGCGCCAGGCCCGCGCCCTGAAAGGCGGGCGCCACGCCCCAGCCCAGCTCCGGCGCGTCGAAGGGCGGCTCGATCTCGCGGCGATAGTCCAGCACCCCGACGCTGCCGACATAGGCGCCGCTTGTCGCCTCGCGGATCGACCAGTTGCCGTAGCCCTTGGCCTGCCAGTGGCCGATGTCGCGCAACAGGCGGAACCAGACCTCCTCCGCCGACAGGCCGCGCCCCATGATGTGGCGGGTGAACTCGGCGTCGGCCCACAGGGCGGTCAGGTCGTCCATGTCGCCCACGGCGACGGGCGTCAGGGTCAGGCGTGCGGTCGAAAGAACAGTCACATCAATCCCAATTGCTTGAAGCTGGCCACGCCTTCGCGGCCGACGATGAGGTGGTCGTGAACCTGAACCGACAAGGCGCGGGCGGCCTCGATCACCTGTTTGGTCATGTCGATGTCGGCCCGGCTGGGCGTCGGATCGCCTGAGGGGTGGTTGTGCACGATGATCATGGCGCTAGCCGACAGCTCCAGCGCCCGGCGCACCACTTCGCGCGGATAGACGGGGGCGTGGTCGACCGTGCCCCGGTTCTGGATCTCGTCGAGGATCAGCTGGTTCTTCTTGTCGAGATAGAGGACGCGGAACTGCTCGCGCGGCTCGTGCTGCAACGACAGGCGCACATAGGCCAGCAGCGCCGTCCACGACGAAATGACGGTGCGCTTGTTCGCCTCTTCCTTGGCCACGCGGCGCGAGACTTCGTGCAGGGCGGCCAGGTCCAGCGCCGTCTCGGCGCCCACCCCTTTGGCCCGGCCCCGTGAATCCTCGGCCTTGACCGTCATCAGATCCTCGACCGAAGCGGCCAGCACCGCCGCCAGCGACCCGAACCGCGTCAGCAGGGCCTTGGCCACCGGCTTGACGTCGCCCTGCGGTTGGCTGCGGAACAGGAACAGCTCCAGCAGCTCATAGTCCGGCAGATGGTGGAGACCCGCTGTGCGCGCGCGGTCGCGCAGCCGCTCGCGATGCCCGGCGTGGTGCGGCTTGGCCTTCGGTTGTTCCGGCGGTTGATCCAGCATCAGCCTCCCCCAAGGGAGAGACTAGCTCAGAATTTCGGGCGGAACAGACCCTTGGGCGAGGCGGTGAAGATTTCCAGCCCGTCCTCGGTCACGCCGATCGAGTGTTCGCACTGCGACGACAGCGACTTGTCGCGCGTCACGGCGGTCCAGCCGTCCGACAGCACCTTCACCGCAGGCTTGCCCAGGTTCACCATCGGCTCGACCGTGAAGAACATGCCCGGCTTCAGCACGGCGCCCTCGCCGCGACGGCCGTAGTGCAGGACGTTGGGGCTGTCGTGGAAGACGCGGCCGATGCCGTGGCCGCAGAAGTCGCGCACCACGCTCATGCGCTGAGCCTCGACGAACTTCTGGATGGCGAAGCCGATGTCGCCGAAGGTGTTCCCCGGCTTGATCTGGGCCAGACCCAGGTCCAGCGAGTCATAGGTGACGTCGATCAGCTTCTTGGCGCGGGCGTTGATCTCGCCGACCGGATACATCCGGCTGCTGTCACCGTGCCAGCCGTCGACGATGACCGTGTGGTCGATATTGACGATGTCGCCTTCCTTCAGAACCTTGTCGCCGGGAATGCCGTGGCAGACGACGTGGTTGATCGAGGTGCAGACCGTCTTGGTGTAGCCCTTGTAGCCCAGGCAGGCGGGCGTGCCGCCGTTGTCCAGGGTGAACTCGCGCACCAGATCGTCCAGCTCGCCCGTGGTCACGCCCGGCTTCACGTGCTCGCCGATCATGTCCAGCGCCTCGGCGACCAGACGGCCCGCCTTGCGCATGCCCTCGAACCCTTCCGCGTCATAGATGCGGATTTCGTGGCTGCGGACGAAGACGTCGGTTTCCAGGTCGGGGGTCTCGTACATGCTCGGCTTTCGGGGAGGCGCGCTCCGCAAGGACGCGGAACGGGCGAAGAAACGACTTTCAGGACTTCAGATGGTCAAACTAGCACAAAACCTCAAGCCCGTCAGGGTTCGCGGCTGACGCAGGGCCGCGCCCTTCCTATCTACGGCCCATGTCCCAGCTCGCTCCCTCCCCCACCGCCGCCGTTCTGATCATCGGCGACGAGATTCTGTCGGGCCGCACGCGCGACACCAATCTAAACACCCTGGCGTGCTTTCTGGCGCCGCTGGGCGTCGACCTGATGGAGGCGCGGATCGTCGGCGACCGTCAGGACCAGATCGTCGTGGCGCTGAACGCCCTGCGCGCGGCGCACGACTACGTCTTCACCACCGGCGGCATCGGCCCGACCCATGACGACATCACCGCCGATGCCATCGGCGCCGCCTTCGGCGTTCCGGTCAGCGAACACCCCGAGGCGCTCGCCATCCTGGAGCGCCGCTATGCGCCGGGCGAGTTCAACGCTGCACGGCGTCGCATGGCCCGCGTGCCCGAGGGCGGTATCCTGATCGCCAATCCGGTCAGCGACGCGCCGGGCTTTCAGGTCGAGAACGTCTTCGTCATGGCAGGCGTGCCCAAGATCATGGAGGCCATGCTGGACGACGTAGCGCCTCGCCTGAAGACGGGCGTTCCGGTCTACAGCCGATCGTTGCGCGTCACCGGCGTCGGCGAGGGCGCCGTGGCCGACATCCTGCGCGCCGCCGCCGAGGCGCGACCACACCTGTCCTTCGGTTCCTACCCCTTCGGTTTCGGCGCCGGACAGACCGCCGGCGAGGTCGGAACCCAGCTGGTGATCCGAGGCCGAGACCGGACCGAAGTTGACGCTGCGGAACACGATCTTGCTGCAAATCTGCGTTCTTCAAGCATCGAAATTGCCGCTACGTAACCTCACCAAGGTGTGAAAGTGTGCGATTTTTGCGCCACGCTTTCGCCGAGAAGCGGTCCGACACCGGCCTTGGACGCAACGCTTTCATGACACGGACGCTGTGATGAGTAGCGTGGCGGCTCTCCCCGAACCAACGCCGTCCGCTTTTTCAATGGCCGGCCCACGACATAGGTGAAGCGTAATGACCCCCAGGAACATGGCCCGCCTCGGCGGCCTGGCTCTGACCACCGCCCTGATGACGGGCGTCGCCGCCCCGGCCTTCGCCGGCTCCTTCTATCTGCAGGAACAGTCCGTGCGCGGCGCCGGACGCGCCTTCTCGGGCGAAGCCGCCGACCGCGGCGTCGGCTCGATGTGGTGGAACCCCGCCTCCATCGCCCGCAGCGGCCGCGAAGTCTCCGTCGGCATGCACGCCATCCGCATCGATTCCGAAGTGAAGAACGCCGGTTCCTACCTGACCTATCCGGGCGGCGTGGACGTGCCGGTGCGCAACCCGCGCAACACCGAGGTCGATCCGATCGAAAGCGGCCTGGTGCCGAACTTCGCCTTCGCCACCCCGATCGGCGACCGCTTCGCCGTCGGCGTCTCGGTGGCCGCCCCCTACAACTTCACCACCAAGTACGAGCAAGGCTCCTTCGCTCGCTACGACGCCCTGACGTCGGAACTGCGTTCCGGCGACGCCAGCCTGACCGTGGCCTATCAGGTCAATGACTGGCTGGACGTCGGCGCCGGGCTGAACGCCCAGTACGTCAAGGCCAAGCTGACCTCGGCCATGCCGAACCTGTCGCCGGCCCTGCCCGACGGCTCCAACAGCCTGGAAGGCGACGGCTGGGACTTCGGCTGGAACGTCGGCGCCCAGGTGCACAAGGGGCCGTGGGACTTCGGCCTCAGCTACCGCTCCAAGATCGAGCATGAACTGGACGGCGACGTGACCGTGGCCGGTCTGCTGGGCCCGCTGGCGGGCGCCAACGTCTCGACCGGCGGCACGGCCAGCTTCAACACCCCGTGGTTCGCCTCGGCCTCGGTCCGCTACGCCGTCAACGACAAGCTGACCCTGAACGCCCAGGTCAACCGCATCGGCTGGTCCGAGTTCGACGCCATCACCGTCGAATACACGGGCGGCGGCGACGTCATCCACCAGAACTACAAGGACGTCACCACCGGCGCCATCGGCCTGGACTACGCGATCAGCGACAAGACCACGCTGCGCGCCGGCGTCGGCTATGACCCGACCCCGACCCGTGACAGCCTGCGCACTGCCCGCATCCCGGACGCCGACCGCTGGCTGTTCTCGGTCGGCGGCTCGACCGAGGTGACCGAGGGCGTCACCTTCGACGCCGGTCTGACCTACATCGCCTTCAGCGACTCGACGATCCGCGACGACCGCACCCTGTACCAGGGCGCCATGACCTCGCACCTGCGCGGCGAGGCCGAAGGCTCGGCCCTGGTGGCCTCGGTCGGCGCCCGCTGGGCCTTCTGATCCAGGCCTGACGATCGACGTGAAAACGGCGGCTCCCGCAAAGGAGCCGCCGTTTTTATTCGCCTCTACGCCGAGAGCATCAGCCCTGGGCGGCGTGGCCCTTGCCGCCGTTCGACGGACGACGACGACGTGGGCGGCGTTGCAGCTCGCCGACCGGCTTGGGCTCGGCGGACGGCGCGGCGCGCACCGACGAACGGGCGCGGTCGCCCGCCATCGGATCATAGGCCGCCGCCGGACGCTCGGCCGCAGGCGCGCCGTTGCGGCCGCGACGCTGGCGGTGCGGCTGACCGCCGCCCTCCTGCTTGACGCCTTCGCGGTGCGGGTTGCGCCCGCCGCGACGGCCGCCGCGCCCTTCGCCGTCCGACCGGCCTTCACGCTCGGGCAGGGTCGCCTTCTTGGCCACGCCCGCCGACATGATGGAGGCGTCCAGCTGAGACAGGGCCTTGTCGTTGCGGCGGTCGATCGCGGGGATCTTCTGGCGCGTGACCTTCTCGATGTCCTTCAGCAGCTTCATCTCGTCGCCGGCGACGAAGCTGATGGCGGTGCCGTCCTTGCCCGCCCGCGCCGTACGGCCGATGCGGTGGACATAAGCTTCCGGCACATAGGGCAGCTCGAAGTTCACCACGTGGGTGACCTTGTCCACGTCGATGCCGCGCGCGGCGATGTCGGTGGCGACCAGCACGCGCAGTTTGCCGTTCTTGAAGGCCTCCAGCGCGCGCTCGCGTTGCGGCTGGCTCTTGTTGCCGTGGATGGCGCCGGCCTCGACGCCGCCGGCTTCCAGATAGGCCGCGACCTTGTCGGCGCCGTGCTTGGTCTTGGTGAAGACCAGGCAGCGCGTATAGGCGGGATCAGAGAACAGCTCGGTCAGCAGGGCGCGCTTCTTGCCCTGTTCGACCCAGATCACCGACTGCTGGATGCGCTCGACCGTGGTGGCCTGCGGCGTGACCTGGACCTTGACCGGGTCCTTCAGCAGCTCGCCCGCCAGCTTGCCGATCTCCGACGGCATGGTGGCCGAGAAGAACAGGTTCTGGCGCTTGGCCGGAATGCGGCTGACGATCTGGCGGATCGGCTTGATGAAGCCCAGGTCCAGCATCTGGTCGGCTTCGTCCAGGACGAAGATCTCCGTCGAGGACAGGTCCAGCGTCTTCTGTTGCAGGTGGTCCAGCAGGCGGCCGGGGGCGGCGACCAGGACGTCCAGGCCCTGTTGCAGGGCGCGTTCCTGCGGGCCGTATTTCACGCCGCCGAAGATGACGGCGACGCGGAAGCCCAGGTGGGCGCCGTATTGCTTGAAGCTGTCGGCGATCTGGGTCGCCAGTTCACGCGTCGGGCTCAGGATCAGGGCGCGCGTCGTGCGCGGCTTGGGCGCCACGCGGTTTTCGGCCAGGCGATGCAGGATCGGCAGGGCGAAGGCCGCCGTCTTGCCGGTGCCGGTCTGGGCGATGCCCAGCAGGTCCTTGCCCTTCATGACGTCGGGAATGGACTTGGCCTGGATCGGCGTCGGCTTCTCATAGCCGGTCGCGGCCAGGGCTGTCAGGAGAGCCTTGTTCAGGCCCATGGATTCAAAGGTGATGTCGCTCACGTCAGTCTTTCACGAACGGCGGCGCGCGCGGCTGGACGAACCAGACCTTCACAAAGGGCGCACGTCGCCTGCCCGAAGCTCGGGCGGGGAACGGGCGCCGCCCCGCGTGTATGGACGACGTATGAAATCGAATGATCCGGCCGCTCGACAGACAGGCCCTCCGGGGAGGGAAGCCCAAACACGCGCTGGAACGCGCCGGTCACCGCATTGTGCGATGCAGCGCAGATGGGCCTCAATAGCGGCCAAGTCAAGGCGCCCGGGCGAAACGGGCGCGCGAAAGCCTACAGCAGGTTGACCGCCATGTTCACCGCCAGCGCCAGGATCACCGTGTTGAAGACGAAGGCGATCAGGCTGTGCACGGTGGCGATCCGGCGCAGCTTCCGGCTGCTGATCTGGATGTCCGCCGTCTGGCTGGCCACGCCGATGATCAGGGAGAAGTGCAGGAAGTCGCCGTAGTCCGCTTCTTCCTCGCCCGGAAAGATCAGCCCGCGCCGATCGCCGCCGCCGTGAGCCGGCGCATAGAACTCGTGGGCGTAGTGCAGGGCGAACAGGACGTGGGTGAACAGCCAGGAGGCGGCGATGGTGCCCAGCGAGAACAGCGCCTCGCCCAGGCTCGGCTTGCCGCCGTCCGCCGTCTCCATGACGATCACGAAGACGCTGGCCGCCGCCGCCAGCAGACTGAGCGGCAAGACGGCGCCGCCCGCCTGATCCAGGTCGGCCGCCCGCTTGCGAATGGCCGAGGCCGTGCGATGGCGATACAGGCGGATGAAGGTGAGCGTCAGGAAGACGCTGACGCTGACGTCCCAACCGGCGGCGATCCGCATCGGCCAGTCCCAGGCGGCGGGTGTCAGAACCACCGCGACCGCCAGGACGGCGAGCCCCAGCCACAGGGCGAAATGCAGACGGAAGATGCGCGCGATCCGCTTCATGGCCGCATGATTACGCTGTTCCGCGCCGACGACCAGCGCTCCTGTCCGCCCTGACCGTCAGCTCTTCCAGCGCAGCACCGTCTCCAGGATCGGATTGACGAAGGCGCGGCCCTCGGCGCGGCTCTTCAGCCATTCGCGTTTCAGCTGCTGATACCATTTGGCCTGTTTGTCGGCGTCGTCGATCCAGATCAGGGCCGGGTCGTATTTCAGTCCCTCGTTCTGCAGGTTCACCATGCCGCCGTCCTGCTTCAGGAAGGCGACGACACCCATCCGCAGGAAGGGCTTGGCGATGCCGAACACCCAGTGGTCGGACCAGAAGATCTGGGTGATGCGGGTCTTGGTGTCGTTCACCGGCGTCAGGCAGGTCAGGGCCAGCACCTGCTTTTCCCCCACCTGGATATGCTCCCAGCGATAGCCCGGCAGGCGGAAGGTGATCTCGGTCGCGGGCGCCCCGCCCAGCACCTTGTACAGGCGGCTGTTCGAGGACGGCGCATGGCGCACCATGGCCCAGCCGAAGTCGACCGGGGCGAAGGTCTTGGCCTTCTCGTGCATCGAATGCTCGGACCGCCACCACCATTGCTGATGGACGTAAGGGCCGTGTGCAGGGTCCATGAGGCCGACGACGGCGTGGTCGATATGGCTGTCGAAATCCATCCACTCGACCAGACGCGGCTGGCCGACGGCGCCAGGGAACTGCGGCGGCTCCTGATCCGGTTCGGACGGGTTGCGGGCGTCGGCCGCCATCCAGACGAAGACCATGCCCTGGCTCTCGCGCACCGGGTAGGACCGGACCTTGATGCGGTTGGCCTCGAACGCCTGATCCTCGACCAGCGACGGAATGGCCGCGCACACCCCGTCCGGCCGGAAGCGCCAGCCGTGATAGGGACACTCGATCGTCTCGCCCTCGCCCGGCTTCTCGACCAGACGCCCGGCCGACAGCGGCGCGGCGCGGTGGGGGCAGATGTCGCGCATCCCATAGACGTCGCCCGCGCGGGTGCGCCCGATCAGCACCGGCTCGCCCATGATCTCATAGCGCTTCAGACTGGCGACCGGCACGTCGCGCGCCAGGGCGACGAAATACCAGGCGTCGGTGACGAAGCCCCTGCCGAAGGCGGTGGGCGGGGCCTTGGCTTCAGGGGCCTTGGCTTCAGGCGTGGAAACAGGTGCGGGCGCGGCGTCTGCGGTCATGGCCGCCTTGTAGCAGCAGGGACGGTCAGCCGTCCAAAGGGCATTCCCTTCCTCAGCCGATGAATTAATCTGTCTCAAATTCTCTTTGGGAGAGACGCCTTGATCCGCACCGCCTCCACCGCCTTTTTCGGCGCCGCCCTCTTGCTGGCCGCCGCCCCCGCCGTGGCTCAGGACGGCCACGTCAATCTCGCCGCGCATGGTGCAGAGCACGCCGCCTTCGCCTCCGACCGTCTTAGCGTCCGCGTCGACGGGCCGGAGGACGCCCCCGACCTGATCCTGATCCCCGGCCTGTCGTCCTCGCCCGACATTTGGCAGGGCACGGTCGATCATCTGGCCGGGCGCTATCGCGTCCATCGCATCCATGTCGCCGGTTTCGCCGGCGCCGCGCCCCAGGCCAATGCGCAGGGCGACGCGCCCCAGCCGGTCGGCGCCCCCGTGGCTGAGGAGATCGCCCGCTACATCCACGAGCTGCATCTGAACAAGCCCGCCGTCGTCGGCCACTCCATGGGTGGAACCATGGGCATGATGCTGGCTGCGCGTCACCCCGATCTGGTCGGCAAGCTGATGGTCGTCGACATGATCCCCTTCATGGGCGCCATGTTCGGCGCGCCCGGCGCAACGGCCGAAAGCGTGACCCCCGTCGCCGATCAGATCTGGACCGCCCAATCGATCAGCCCGCGCGAGGCCTACGTCGCCCAGGCGACCACCGCCATCAACGGCATGATCAACACCGAAAGCCGCCGCGAAGAGGCCCTCCAGGACATGCGCGACAGCGACCAGAAGGTCTCGGCCGCCGCCTTCCGCGAACTGGTCACCACCGACCTGCGCCCCGAATTGGCCAGGATCACCGCCCCAACCGAAGTGCTCTACGTCAAGTTCAACGACGCCCGCATGACCGACGCCGTCACCGACGCCATCTATCAGATGTCGTTCGCGACCCTGCCGGGGGCCAAGCTGAAACGCATCGACGACAGCGCCCACTTCATCATGCTCGACCAGCCGACGGCCTTCTACGGCGAACTGGACGCCTTCCTGGCCAAATGAGCCATCCGGCCGCGGACCGGATCGTCGGCCTGTATCAAGACAAGGCGGCGGACTGGATTCGCGACCGGGGCGCCGTCCTTCGCCGACATGAAGGCGACTGGGACGAAGCCGCCTGGCTGGACCGCTTCGTGAACGGCTGGCCGCCCGGCGCCCGCGTGCTAGACGTCGGCTGCGGCTCGGGCTGGCCGATGGGCGCCGCCCTGCTGGAGCGCGGGTTCGAGGTCGTCGGCCTCGACGCCTCGCCGGGCCTGATCGCCCACGCGCGCGAGACCCTGCCCAAAGGCGACTGGCGCATCGGCGACATGCGCGAAGCCCTGCCGGAGGGCGCCTTTCACGGCGTACTGGCCTGGCACAGCCTGTTCCACCTGACGCCGAAAGCGCAGACGGCGGTCCTGCCCGTACTGGCTGCGCGCGTGACGCCCGGCGGACGGCTGATGTTCACCGCCGGTCCGGCCCACGGCGAGGCCATCGGCGAATGGCGCGGCGAGCCGCTCTATCACGGCAGCCTGGCGCCGAAGGCCTATCGCGCCCTGCTCGACGAGGGCGGGCTGACGGCGGAGAACGCCGGCGATCAGGGCGTCTGGCTGGCGCGGCGCGCCATTCTTTCGGCGAAATAGGCGCTCACGCTGTCGTGATCGGAAACGGGGGCGTTTTCGTCGGCGACGCGAACGGCTAGGGTTCGCGTCGCTGGCATAGAGGGATGTTCATGGCGCGCAAAGACCGCGGACCCGACGGGAACGACCAGGGCGGAGGAAAACCGCGCCGGACCTTCATGGGCCGCCTGTTCTATTGGAGCGCGGTTCTGGCCGTCTGGGGCCTGATCTTCGCCGTCGTCTTCTTCGCCGTTTTCGCGCGCGACCTGCCGGACACCTCCAGCCTGTATGAGGTCGATCGCCAGCCCTCGATCACCTATCTGGACCGCTCCGGCGCCCTGATCGCGGTGCGCGGCACCCAGATGGCGCCCCCGGTCGATCTGGACGCCCTGCCCGACTACGTCCCCGCCGCCTTCGTGGCCATCGAGGACCGCCGCTTCTATCACCACCCCGGCTTCGATCCGATCGGCATGAGCCGCGCCATGGCCTCGAACCTGAAGGCCGGGCGCGTGGTCCAGGGCGGCTCGACCATCACCCAGCAGTTGGCCAAGAACCTGTTCCTGACGCCCGATCAGAACATGAAGCGCAAGGTTCAGGAGCTGATGCTGGCCGTGTGGCTGGAGATGAAGTTCTCCAAGAAGGAGATCCTCGCCCTCTATCTGAACCGCGTCTATTTCGGCGCCGGCGCCTATGGCATCGAATCCGCCTCGCAGCGCTATTTCGACAAGAGCGCCGACAAGCTGACGGTCGGCGAGGCCGCCCTGCTGGCGGGCCTGCTGAAGGCGCCCTCGCGCTATTCGCCGGTGTCCGAGAGCGAGCGCGCCGCCACCCGCGCCAACGTCGTGCTGAACGAAATGGTCGAGGTCGGCGCCATCACCCCGGCCCAGCGCGAAGCCGCCGTGGCCGAGCCGGTGCGGGTGTCCAAGACCCTGGCCAGCCAGCACGCCCAATACTTCATCGACTGGCTGGACAAGCAGATCCGCGGCCTGGTCGGCGAGCCGACCGAAGACCTCGTGGTCGAGACCACCCTGGACCTGACGCTGCAGACCGACGCCGAGCGCGCCGTGCGCCGCATCCTGGACCGCGACAAGGGCAAGGGCGTCGAACAGGCGGCCCTGGTCGCGCTGGACGGCGACGGCCGGGTGCGCGCCATGATCGGCGGCGCCTCCTACGGCGACAGCCAGTTCAACCGCGCCGTCGATGCGCGTCGCCAGTCCGGCTCAGCCTGGAAGCCTTTCGTCTATCTAGCGGCGGTCGAGGCCGGCTATACGCCCGAGACCCCGGTGGTGGACCAGCCCGTGACCATCGGCGGCTGGTCGCCGCGCAACTACTCCGGCCGCTTCTCCGGTCAGATGACCCTGGCCCAGGCCGTGGCCCAGTCGACCAACACCGTCGCCGCCTATGTGGCCGACCAGGTCGGCCGCGACAGCGTGGCCCGCGCCGCCAAACGCCTGGGGATCACCAGCGAGATCGGCCTGCAGCCGTCCATGGCCCTGGGCGCCGTCGAGGTCAGTCCGCTGGAGATGGCCCAGGCCTACGACGCCTTCGCCAACGGCGGGCGCCGCGTCGACGCCTATGGCATCAGCCGCATCCGCACCCCGTCCGGCCGGGTCATCTACACCCACGGCCCGTCGGAAGGCGGCCAGGCCATCAACAATCCGCCACTCTACTACATGAACCAGATGCTGCGCGGCGTGATCACCTCGGGCAGCGGCCGCTCGGCCGCTATCGGCGGGCGCGACATCGCGGGCAAGACCGGCACCACCTCGGACTACAAGGACGCCTGGTTCGTCGGCTATACGGGCGGCTTCGTCGCCGCCGTCTGGGTCGGCAAGGACGACAACAAGCCGATGGCCCGCGTCACCGGCGGCTCCTCGCCCGCCGCCATCTGGCGCGGCTTCATGGAAGCGGCCCTGCCCAAGCTGGCGGTCCAGGCCATCCCCAACGGCCCGCCCCTGCCCGAAGGCTGGATCGCGCCCGACCCGGTCGGCGACCTGATGGGCCAGGTCGAGGACCCCTACGCCACGGCCCAGCCCTATGAGGACGCGCCGCCGCCCGTCGTCATCGACGGCCAGGCCCCGCAGCCGCAACAGCCGCAGCAGCCCTCGGCGGCGCGCCCCAGCCCACCGCAAGCCGCGCCTCAGCAAGAACGCCGCCCCGACGCGCTGTTCTTTTAAGTTATTCCTTCTCCCCTTGTGGGAGAAGGTGGCAGGCGAAGCCTGACGGATGAGGGGTGGCTGCTCCTCATCCTGACAATCTGAATCCGGTCAGCGCAATCGGCGACGTTGCACCGACACCCCTCATCCGGCCCTAACGGGCCACCTTCTCCCACAAGGGGAGAAGGACGTTTCATCGCGGGGCGCGCTTGGCCAGGATGCGCTGCAGGGTGCGGCGGTGCATGCCCAGGCGACGGGCCGTTTCCGACACGTTGTGGTCGCACAGCTCATAGACGCGCTGGATATGCTCCCAGCGCACCCGGTCGGCCGACATCGGGTTTTCCGGCGGCTCGGGCGCTTCGCCGGTCGACAGCAGGGCCTTGACCACGTCGTCGGCGTCGGCGGGCTTCTGCAGATAGTCCACGGCGCCGGCCTTGACCGCCGCGACCGCCGTGGCGATGGCGCCGTAACCGGTCAGCATGACGATGCGGGCGTCCTCGCGCCGCTCGCGGATCATCTCGACCACCTTCAGGCCGTTGCCGTCCTCAAGCCGCATGTCCAGAACGGCGAAGGCGGGGACCGATTGGCGCAGGGCGTCGTTGGCCTCGGCCACGGACCCGGCCAGGGCGACGGCGAAGCCGCGCGATTCCAGCGCCCGGCCCAGACGGGTGCGCAGAGCCTGATCGTCGTCCAACAGCAACAAGGACCTGTCGCTGAGGGCTGCAATCTGTTCCGTGATCTGGGTCTCGAGTTCGGACATGTATTTCTCCTGAGGTTTCAGGTCGTGCGTCAGGGACGCAGGGTCAAGGGCCAAGCTCGTGACTGCGACATCAGGTTCCATCGCCTTCCATGGCCGAGGCGGTGACTTCCAGCACCTGACGCGGCCAGCGCACCGAGACGCGGGCGCCCCCCGGCTGGCCCTTGGCGACGTCGCCCGCACCCACCGACACCTTGGCGCCGGAGCGTTCCAGCAGGGTGCGGGCGATGAAGAAGCCCAGACCCATGCCGCCCTGGCTGGGGGCGATGGGGGCCGTGACCGGAGGCGGCGGCGCGCGGCGTTCCCGGCGGGCCGGGCGCGTGGCCGAGGCGATCTGGGCCGCCAGGGCGCGGCGGGCCTTAGCCTGGGGGCGGCTGGTCACATAGGGCTCGCCCAGACGCGGCAGGATTTCGGAGGCGAAGCCGGGGCCGTCGTCGACGATGTCGATCTCGATCCACCCGGCGTCGACCACGGCGGTCAACTGGACGCGGGCGGTGGCGAAGTCGGCGGCGTTCTCCACCAGGGTGGACAGACCGTGGACGATCTCGGGCAGTCGGCGCAGGCGCGGCGCGTCCTGGCCGGACGGGATCTTCAGGGCGATATCGAAATCCAGGTCGAAGCCGCGATGCGGCTCGGCCACCTCCTCCAACAGGGCTTTCAGGCCGATGTCGGCGAACAGGGCGTCGCCTTCCTCAGGCTGGGACGACAACTGTTTCAGGATGGCGCGGCAACGCTCCGCCTGTTGCAGGATCAGGGCGGCGTCCTCGGCTGCTGGACTGCCCGAGGGCGCGTCGCGCAGCATCTCCTTGGCGACGACCTGGATGGTGGCCAGCGGCGTGCCCAGCTCGTGCGCGGCGGCGGCGGCCAGACCGCCCAGGGCCGCCAGCCGCTGTTCGCGCTGCAGCACGTCCTGGGTGGTGGCCAGGGCCAGCTCCAGCTTGTCGGCATCGGCCGCCACCTTCCAGGCGTAGCCGGCCGTGAACAGCACGCCCGTCACCAGCGCCAGCCCCAGCCCCAAACGATAGAGGCCCGGCAGCTCCAGATGTTCATGCAGGCGCCACGGCAGAGGCAAGGACCAGGAGAAGAGGAAGCCCACGGCGATCAGCGCCATCACGCCCAGGATCACCGCCTGGCGCGCGGGCAGGGCCGCCGCCGCGATGGTCACGGGCGCCACCAGCAGCAGGCAGAAGGGGTTGGCCAGCCCGCCGGTCAAGGCCAGCAGGGTCGCCAGCTGCAGAATGTCGAAACCTAGCTGGGCGGCGGTCCTCGGCCCGTCGGGCAGGCTGCCGTCGATGCGCCGCGCGCGCGCCATGGTGGCCAGGTTCATCGCCACGCCCGCGCCGATCACGGCCAGGCACTCCCACAAAGGCAGGGGGAAATGCAGGGCGAAATAGGCCGTCAGGATCGCCGAGGTCTGGCCGATCACCGCCAGCCAGCGCAGCACGATCAGGGTGCGCAGCGACAGGCCCCGCCCGCGCCGGGGCAGCTCCGGCAGACCGGCCAGTTCGCCGGCCGCCTGGGTCAGGACGTGCGGCTGGACCTCGCGATGGGCGTGCGACGGGATGGGGGCTTCTGTAGGGCTCACCGCTCTTCTATAGACCGGGCGAAGAGCGGCTGCACGGTTCGCCGTGTCGCGGCCGCCGAAACGACCTCCGTTCCCGATGAGGAGACGCCATGCCCCGCCGTCCTGTGATCCTGTTCGCCGCCGCCTGCGCGGTCATCGCCTTGGCGCTGGGCCTGATCACCATGGTGGTCGTCGGCGGGCGCCAGCAGGCGGCCCAGACCACGGACGTCGCGACGGGCCAGCCCCTGGTCGGCGGCGACTTCACCCTGACGGATCAGAACGGCAAGACGGTTGATCAGACGATCCTGAACGGCAAATGGACCCTGGTCTTCTTCGGCTTCACCTACTGCCCCGACTACTGCCCCACCACCCTAGGCGTGCTGAACGCCGTGCAGGAGCGGATGGGCGACAAGGCTGAAGATCTGCAGATCGTCTTCATCAGCATCGACCCCGAGCGCGACACGCCGCAGATGCTGAAGGACTATCTGTCATCGGACGGTTTCCCTGACGGGGTCATCGGCCTGACCGGCACGCCGGAACAGGTGGCGCAGGCGGCCAAGGCCTATCGCGCCTTCTATCAGAAGGTCGGCGAAGGCGAGGGCTACACCATGAACCACGGCCTGACCGTCTATCTGATGGGGCCGGACGGACAGTTCCGCAGCGCCGTGGCGCACGACCTGGGGCCCAGCCGCACCGCGACCCTGATCGAGAACGCGATGGAGAAGGGCTGATCACCTTTCCCTGAACGAAGCGCGACCGGCCTTTTTTGCGGCGCACCACTCTGTATGATCGGCGTTCCGCATCGGCGGGGGCCGCAGTCGGGGTTTCATGCTCTACGCTTTTCACGAGCTCGCCTATCATTCGGCGACGCCGTTCCGGATCGGGGCCCAGATGGCCCGCCAGTTCTGGACCTCTCCGTTCAATCCGGCGTCGGACACGGCCATCGGCCGCACCGCCTATGCCTCGGCGGAAGTGTTCGAGAGCCTGACGCGCCGCTACGGCAAGCCCGACTGGGGTCTTGAGACGCTCGAGATCGAGGGCAAGCCCGTCCGCACCGCCGAACAGGTCGTCTGGTCCTCACCCTGGTGCCGACTGGTGCGGTTCGCCCGCAACATCGGCGACCTGAAGCGCGCGGGCAAACCAACGGCGGCGCCCGCCGTGGTCATCGTGGCCCCGCTGTCGGGCCACTACGCCACCCTGCTGCGCGGCACGGTCGAGACCTTCCTGCAGGACCACGACGTCTATGTCACCGACTGGACCAACGCCCGCCAGGTGCCGATGCTGGAAGGGCGCTTCGACTTCAACGACTACATCGACCATGTGCGCGACATGCTGGCGGCGGTCGGGCCGCGCGCCCACGTCGTCGGAGTCTGCCAGCCGGGGCCGCCGGTGCTGGCGGCCTGCGCCGTGATGGCGGCCGAGAACGACCCGAACCGGCCCGCCTCCATGACCTTCATGGGCTCGCCCATCGACGCCCGACTGTCGCCGACGGTGACGAACCAGTTGGCCGAGGAAAAGCCCTTCACCTGGTTCAAGTCGAACATGATCCACACCGTGCCCTGGCCCTATCCGGGCGTCGGACGGCGGGTCTATCCGGGCTTTGTCCAGCTCTACAGCTTCATGTCGATGAACGAGGACAAGCACGTCGACGCCCATCGCCGCTATTTCGAGGATCTGGTGGCGGGCGACGGCGACGGGGTCGAGAAGCACGAGCAGTTCTACGACGAATATCTGTCAGTGCTGGACCTGACCGAGGAATTCTATCTCCAGACCATCGACATCGTCTTCCAGCAGCACCTGCTGCCGCGCGGCCTGTTGCAGCATCGCGGCGAGACGGTCGATCTGACGGCGATCACCGACATCGGCCTGGCCACCATCGAGGGCGAGATGGACGACATCTCCGGCGTGGGCCAGACCCAGGCCGCGCACGGCCTGACGCCCAACATTCCCGACGACCGGCGCCTGCTCTACGTCCAGCCCAAGGTCGGCCACTACGGCGTCTTCAACGGCCGCCGGTTCCGCGAGGAGATCTATCCGCGCGTGCGTGACTTCATCGCTCAGAACGAAGACCTCAGTGTCGTACCGGAACGGTCAGCGTCTGCCGCTTGAGGGCGGCGGCGCCCTGAGACTGTCGGTCAATCCGCGCGCGCGAAGGCTGTCGATCCGCATCGACGCCCGCGCGGGCGAGGCCGTGGCCGTGGCGCCTAGCGAGCGGCGCCTGGGCGAGGTCGTGGCCTTCGCTCGCACAAAGGCCGGATGGATCGCCGAACGGCTGGCCGCGCGGGTCGACACCCTGGCGTTTGAGCCGGGCGCAATCGTGACCTGGCTGGGACGGCCCTTGCGGCTGGAGGCCACAGGCGGCGCAGGGGCGGCGCGCCTGATCGAGACGGCCGCGGGGCCGTTGCTGCGCTCGGGCGGCGAAGGCGAGGCCTTCTCTCGTCGCATCGAGAACTGGTTTCGTCGCGCCGCGCGCGACTTTCTAGTCGAGCGAACCGAAGTCCATCTGAAGACGCTGGGCCAGAAGCCGGTGAAGGTGTCCATCGTCGACACCCGCTCGCGCTGGGGCTCGTGCAGTCCGCACAATCGCTCGATCCGTTATTCCTGGCGCGTCATCATGGCCCCGCCCGCCGTGGCCGACTACCTGGCCGCGCACGAGGTCGCCCATCTGGTCCACGCCGACCACAGCCCCGCCTACTGGTCCGTCGTGGCGCGCCTGATCGGCGACCCCCGCCCGCACCGCCGCTGGCTGCGTGAACACGGCGCGGCCCTGCACGCCGTGGGCGGATAGGGCTTCAGTCCCGCATCGTCCTGAGCGCGCCCAGGCGCGCGAAGGCCAGGGTCAAGGCCTTGCGGCGTGCGGGGGCCAGGGGCGTGGCGATCGCCTCGCGCACCACCGCCCCGCCGAAGCCGTCGGCGACGATCAGGCCGGGTTCGTCGGGCAGGACGCCTTCAGGAAACTCCGGCGCGACGGCGAAGTAGAAGGCGTCGCAGAAGGGGCCGTACTCCTGCCATTTGCGGTCGACGCGATAGTCGTCGACCCCCGACTTCACCTCGCAGATAATGATGTCGCCCTTGGGCCCCAGAGCCATGACGTCGGCGCGCCGTCCGTTAGGCAGGCAGACCTCCAGCAGGGGCGCATAGCCCATGTCCAGCATCAGCCGCGCCGCGCCCCGCGTGACCGACAGGGTCGTCTCCGGGCGGCTGAAGACCAGTTCGAGGTGTAGCGCGGCAGCGGCCATGCCGCCTTTATGTTCCGCCTATGTTCCAGCTGCAAGCGTTTCCTCCCCGCTTCATGGGGAGGAGAAGATCAGCGAGCCAGCTTCAAACGGTTCACCCGCCACTCGTCCCGCGTCTGGCCCCATAGGTTGACCGCGTGCTCATGAAACGGCGGCGGCATGACGCCCGGCCCGCGATTGGTCGAGCCCAGCCGCTCGGCCACCTTCTCCGACGCCCGGTTGTCGGGATCGATGCAGTGGATGACGTCCGGCCAGTCCAGCACGTCGCAGGCGTAGTCCATCGTCGCGGCGGCGGCCTCGATCGCGTAGCCCTTGCCCGTGGCGTCGCGGTGCAGGCTCCAGCCCACCTCGCGGCCCGGCCAGCCATAGGGATGCAGCGGCCCGATGCGCCCCATCCACAGGCCGGTCGCCTTCTCGATCAACGAGAACATGCCCTCGCCGTGCAGCGCCCACATGCCCGCGACCGAGGCGATGCCGCGCCATACCTCATGCCGGGATTGCACCCCGCCGATGAAGCGCGTCGTCTCGGGGTCGCTCATGAAGTCAGCCCAGCGCGGAAAATCCTCCAGCGTCGGCGGACGCAGGAACAGGCGTTCCGTCTCCAGCGTGGGGCCCAAGGGAGACGAGGGAGGCGATATCGGGCGGTCGATCACAATAGATACTCGCGTTCCAGGGTGTAGACGCTGCCGTCGCCGGTCAGGACGCTGGAATAGAGGCCGAAGCGATCCACGCGGATCGGCGGCGACTTCAGCAGATTGTGTCCGGTGATCCAGGCGCCGATGCGATCAGGATTCGCCTGGGGCTTCAGATAGGCCAGGGTGACGTGCGGCCGGTATTCGCGCTTCTCCGGCGGAACGCCCGCCCGCTCGCCCGCCGACCGGCAACGCCCGGCCAGGACGTTCAGCGGCTCGGACCGCTCCAGACCCGCCCATAGGGTATGGCTGCGGTGGTTGTCGCCGAAGGCGCCGACGCCGTTCAGGGTGATCTCGAACGCCCCCCCGCCCTCGGCCCGCGTCAGCTCCGAGGCCAGGTCATCAGCCGTGCGCTCGGACGCCTCGCCATAGAAAGCCAGGGTGACGTGTAGGGCGTCCAGCGGCCGCCAGCGCGCGCCGGGCAGGCCGGATTGGCGGCGCGCCAGGGTCTCGGCGACGTCCTCGGGAATGACGATGGCGGTGAACAGGCGTAACATGCGACCCTTGGTAGCGGGCGGAACCGGCGGCCGGAAGTCCGGTTTTTCTTGCAAGGACGCCTCAGCGTCCCGATATTTCAGCCAAAGGTCGGGACATTCCTGGCCGAATGGGAGACTTCTTTCGCGATGAGCGATTTCAACAACGGCTATGCGCGCCCGCTTCCGCAGTCGGCGGACATGTCCGTCGATGCCGGTCTGCGCGCCTTCATGCTGGGCGTCTACAACAAGCTGGCGATCGGTCTGGTCGTCGCGGGCGTCCTGGCCTACGTCACCGGCAACGTCCCGGCGGTGCAGCAACTGCTGTTCGCCCGCATGGACGACGGCCGTATCGGCCTGACGATGCTGGGCATGATCGTCCAGTTCTCGCCGCTGGTCATGCTGTTCGGCTCGATGTTCTTCATGAAGAACCCGACGGCCAAGGGCGTGAACATGCTCTACTGGGCCGTGGTCGCCACCATCGGCGCGGGCCTGGGCGTGCTGTTCCTGCGCTACACCAACGGTTCGCTGGCCTCGACCTTCTTCGTCACGGCTGCCGCCTTCGCGGGTCTGAGCCTGGTCGGCTACACGACCAAGAAGGACCTGACCGGCATGGGCACCTTCCTGATCATGGGCGTGATCGGCCTGGTCATCGCCTCGATCGTGAACATCTTCATGCAGTCGGGCGTGATGTACCTGATCATCTCGGGCGCCGGCGTGCTGATCTTCTCGGGTCTGATCGCCTATGACACCCAGCGCCTGAAGATGACCTACTACGCCCTCGGCGGCGACAAGAACGCGATGGGCGTGGCCACGGGCTTCGGCGCCCTGAGCCTGTTCATCAACTTCATCAACCTGTTCCAGTTCCTGCTGGCCTTCATGGGCAGCCGCGAATAGGGGCTTCGCAAGTCCTAACGGAAAAGGCCTCGACGGCGACGTCGGGGCCTTTTCTTTGGCCCTCTCCTTCCGCCCTACTCCACCACCGTGAACTTTCGGCTGTCGAAGACACGCAGCACCTGGGCCAGGTCGCGGCCGCGTTTCAGCACATGGCCGCCCTCGCCGATCACGGCCCACTGACCCTGTTTCAGCCGCAGGGCCGGGCGCTTCTCGATACGGTAGAGCGGCGCGTCGCCGTGGCGGCGGAAGACGGCGAACTCGGCGCGATCCTTCTGGCCGGCCATGGCGTAGTCGCGCCATTCGCCCGCCGCCACCATCCGCCCATAGACCCGCAGCATCTGGTCCAGTTCGCGGCGGTCGAAGAAGACCGGCCCCGCCTCCGGTTGCGCATTCGGACTGTCGACGTCGAAGCTCATGCCTACAACTTAGGCCGCTCGCCGCGAAACGCCAGCGACGGATCAGGAAGCGGATCAGGGCCTGAACGCTTGTCACCCGCCGCGCGCCCGTCCAAAAGGCGGAACAAGTTCTAGATACGGAGACGAACCCATGGCGACGAGCGAAGGCTGGGACATGCCCACCGGAGACCTCATGAAGGGCAAGAAGGGCCTGATCATGGGGGTCGCGAACTCCAGCTCCATCGCCTGGGGCATCGCCTCGCAGTTGGCCGCCCAGGGCGCCGAGCTGGCCTTCACCTACCTGGGCGAGGGTCTTGAGCGCCGCGTGCGCCCCCTGGCTGAAAGCGTCGGCGCCAAGCTGCTGATCCAGGCCGACGTCACCGACGACGCCTCCATGGACGCCGCCTTCGCCGAGCTGGAGAAGGAATTCGGCACGATCGACTTCGTCGTCCACTCGGTGGCCTTCGCCAACAAGGACGAGCTGAAGGGCTCCTTCGTCGACAACACCACCCGCGACAGCTTCCTGCTGGCCATGAACATCTCGGCCTTCAGCTTCGTCGACGTGGCCAAGCGTTCGGCCAGGCTGATGCCCAACGGCGGCGCGATGATCACCCTGACCTATCTCGGGTCCGAGCGGGTCATTCCGAACTACAACACCATGGGCGTGGCCAAGGCCGCCCTGGAAGCCGCGACGCGCTATATCGCCCGCGATCTGGGTCCGAAGAACATCCGCGTCAACGCCATCTCGGCGGGCGCCATGCGCACCCTGTCGCTGGCCGGCATCTCGGGCGGGCGCGGCCTGCACTCCAAGTCGGCCCAGTTCTCGCTGATCAAGGAAGAGACCTCGATGGAAGGCGTCGCCGGCGCCGCCCTGTGGCTGTGCTCGGACCTGGGCCGCTCGACCACGGGCGAAGTCGTCCACGTCGACGCCGGCTTCCACGCCGTCGGCCTGCCGGACGACATGGAAGGCTAAGCCCGACCGGGTTTCGGACAGACAGAGGGCCGCCGGACGAACCGGCGGCCCTTTTTGCATCTCCCCCTCACGACCCGCTCATCCCGGCGGACGCCGGGACCCAGTGCTTTGGCTTCATCCACGCCGCCGGGATTGAGGCGCTGATCTGAGGTGCGCGTCCTTGGCTCTTACTGGGTCCCGGCGTGCCGGGATTGAGGCGC
>NZ_FUIE01000086.1 GCF_900163625.1 Brevundimonas diminuta 3F5N | reverse complement strand
GATATTTTGCAGGGTTGGGGGCTTTTTGAATGTGCTCAGTTAACCTGACGGTTCCATCCTGACAGCACCGGCGGCGTTGATGAAGCCGTTTCCGGTCGAGTGGGAAAGGCAGATCAAGAAAGTATCCCGCGGATCCTAAAGTGGATAGCGCAAGGTGGCTGCCAACGATCCACCGCCCGGAATATCATTCTTACGTGCGGCAATGATGCGAGCACCGCTGGTCAGTGCACGAGCCATGATCTCATCAACGATGCCATAGGTGTCGGGCCCTTCCTCGCCAAAGATTACGGCTCCGGTATCCTCGTCGACGGTGCCATGAACGATCTCGTCAAAATTCACCAGCAGGGTTTCAATCCCGCCGAATGTGGCAAGACGCGCGGCGTCCGAGACATCCGTGGTCGCCCGGCGGTCATTGGCGCGTTGTTCAAACAGAGCTTTGACCTCTTCGATCTCCCGCGCATAGATGGCATCGAGTATGGGCCGCGCCGCTGCGGCAATCTCAGCCTCGGTCGAACGGTCGTTGGTCACCGTCAGGGTTTCGGGGACGAGGTTCGGATTGCTGTTGATAGAACGGAAAATGGCCGCAACAGGCTCGTTGGCAGCCAGGATCAACGGCGCGACGCGTCCCAAAAGGTGCTGTCAGTCTAACGCTAAAGGTGCTCCACTTCGAAGGCTGCAAGCCATTGGTGGAGAAGGTGTTTTATGAAACCGCTATCGTTTAAGCGACACCGCTTTCCAGGCGAAGTGATCCGTCATGCCGTGTGGTTGTACTTTCGCTTCAATCTTAGCTTCCGCGACGTCGAGGAACTGATGGCGCAACGCGGAATTGACGTCAGCTACGAAACGATCCGGTGCTGGACGATCAAGTTCGGTCCTCTGATTGCACGGCGGCTGAAGAAGCGGAGAGTGCCTCCGACAGGCCGTTGGCATCTCGATGAAATGGTCTGCAAGATCGGAGGACGGCGCATGTATCTGTGGCGCGCAGTCGACGACGAAGGCGAGGTTTTAGACGTCGTTGTCCAGCGCCAGCGGGACACAGAGGCGGCTTTGAAGCTGATCAGACGTCTTTTGCGCAATCAACCGGTCGAGCCAGAAACCATCACGACGGACGGGTTGGCCTCGTACTGTGCGGCACTCGATCAGTTGGAACTGCGCCATCTGCATCGCCCTGGCAGGCTTCGTGACAACAACCGCGTTGAGAACTCACATCTGCCGATCCGACGACGGGAGCGGCAGCATCAGAGGTTCAAATCCCAAGCCTCAGCCCAGAGATTTCTCACCACCCACGCCGCGATCTACAACACCTTCAACTTCCAGCGCCATTTGATCAGCAGACCCACACTTCGTTGCTTTCGCGCTGAAGCGAATGCCGCGTGGGAGGCGGCCGTGGTCTGAAAATGAGCAGGGTAGGGATCTTTCGACTTCGCTCAGTTAACATGACAGCACCCGTTTAAGCGACACCGCTTCCCAAGCGAAGTGATCCGTCATGCCGTGTGGTTGTACTTTCGCTTCAATCTTAGCTTCCGTGACGTCGAGGAATTGATGGCGCAACGCGGAATTGACGTCAGCTACGAAACGATCCGGTGCTGGACGATCAAGTTCGGGCATCTGATTGCACGGCGGCTGAAGAAACGGAGAGTGCCTCCGACTGGCCGTTGGCATCTCGATGAAATGGTCTGCAAGATCGGAGGACGGCGCATGTATCTGTGGCGCGCAGTCGACGACGAAGGCGAGGTTTTAGACGTCGTTGTCCAGCGCCGGCGGGACACAGAGGCGGCTTTGAAGCTGATCAAACGTCTTTTACGCAACCAACCTATCGAGCCGGAAACCATCACAACGGATGGGCTGGCATCGTACGGTGCGGCGCTTGATCAGTTGGAACTGCGGCACCTTCATCGCCCTGGCCGGCTACGAGACAATAACCGCGTTGAGAACTCGCATCTGCCGATCCGACGACGGGAACGACAGCAGCAGAGGTTCAAATCTCAAGCCTCAGCGCAAAGATTTCTCACAACCCACGCGGCGATCTACAACACCTTCAACATCCAACGTCATCTGATCAGCAGGTCCACGCTTCGTCGCTTTCGTGCCGATGCAGATACTGCTTGGACGGCGGCTGTCGTCTGATAACGCGTGGGGTAGGGGTCTTTCGACTTCGCTTAGTTAAGCTGACAGCACCAATCAGGAATCGAATTCAAATATCAGATGATATACATTACCGTGGGAGTGACCTTTCGCTAGATCGATGACCTTGAACTTCCCCGACTGGAGTCCGTACATGTATTACAGCAGTGGCAATTACGAAGCCTTCGCCCGCCCGCGCAAGCCAGACGGGGTCGACGGCAAATCCGCATGGTTCGTCGGCTCCGGCCTGGCCTCGCTGGCCGGCGCCGCCTTCCTGATCCGCGATGGCCAGATGCCGGGCGAGCGCATCACCATCCTGGAACGCATCGACGTGCCGGGCGGCGCACTGGATGGACTTGAGAAGCCGGACAAGGGCTTCGTGATCCGCGGCGGCCGCGAGATGGAGAACCATTTCGAATGCCTGTGGGATCTGTTCCGCAGCATTCCCTCGCTGGAAGTCGAGGGGGCCAGCGTGCTCGACGAGTTCTACTGGCTGAACAAGGACGACCCCAATTTCTCCCTGCAGCGCGCCACCATCGAACAGGGCAAGCCTGCGCCCGACATGGGCAAGTTCACGCTCAGCAAGGCCGCGCAGAAGGACATGCTCAAGGTCTTCATGGCCACGCGCGAGGAGATGGAGAACAAGCGCATCAACGAGGTGTTCGGTGAGGACTTCCTCGCCAGCAACTTCTGGATGTACTGGCGCACCATGTTCGCGTTCGAAGAGTGGCATTCGGCGCTGGAAATGAAGCTCTATCTGCACCGCTTCATCCACCACATCGGCGGTCTGGCGGATTTTTCCGCGTTGAAGTTCACCCGCTTCAACCAGTACGAATCGCTGGTGCTGCCATTGGTGAAGTGGTTGAAGGACCAGGGCGTGGTGTTCCAGTACTGCACCGAGGTGACAGATGTCGATTTCGACATCGATGCCACCAACGGACGCAAGCAGGCCACGCGCATCCACTGGAACCGCGACGGCCAGCCCGGTGGCATGGCACTCGGCCCCGATGACCTGTTGTTCATGACCATCGGCTCGCTGGTGGAAAACAGCAACGAGGGCGACCACAAGACCGCGGCGCTGCTGGACGAAGGCCCGGCACCGGCTTGGGATCTGTGGCGGCGCATCGCGGCCAAGGATCCGTCGTTCGGGCGGCCCGACGTGTTCGGCACGCACATTCCGGAGACCAAATGGGAATCCGCCACCATCACCACGCTGGACGCGCGTATCCCGAAGTACATCGAGAAGATCGCCAAGCGCGACCCGTTCAGCGGCAAGGTGGTGACCGGCGGGATTGTCACCGTCAAGGATTCCAGCTGGCTGCTGAGCTGGACGGTGAACCGCCAGCCGCACTTCAAGAAGCAGCCCAAGGACCAGGTCGTGATCTGGCTCTATGGCCTGTTCGCGGACGTGCCGGGGGATTACGTCAAGAAGCCGATGCAGGACTGCACCGGCGAGGAAATCACCCAGGAATGGCTGTATCACATGGGTGTGCCGGTTGAGGACATCGCGGAGCTTGCAGCCACGGGAGCCAACACCGTGCCGGTGATGATGCCGTACATCACCGCCTTCTTCATGCCGCGTCAAGCCGGTGATCGCCCTGACGTGGTGCCAGCGGGCGCTGTGAACTTCGCATTCATCGGCCAGTTCGCGGAGTCGAAGCAACGCGACTGTATCTTCACCACCGAGTACTCGGTGCGCACGCCGATGGAAGCGGTCTACACGCTGTTGGGCATTGAACGCGGCGTGCCGGAAGTGTTCAATTCCACCTACGACATCCGCACCCTGCTGGATGCACTGCACCAGCTGCGCGATGGCGAAGAATTGGCGTTGCCGGGCCCGTCGTTCCTGCGCGACCGCGTGTTGGCCAGGCTCGACCGCACCGAGATCGGTGCATTGCTCCACGACGCCGGCCTGCTGGCCGGGGAGGACGCATGAACATGACACAGGACACCACAAAGACCGTCGCCTCGCCCTCCGGCCTGCAGCGGGTGACCGTGCTGGGCACTGGCGTGCTCGGCGCGCAGATCGCCTTCCAGTGCGCCTTTCACGGCAAGAGCGTCACGGCGTACGACATTGACGCAGCAGCGCTGGAGCGTGCCCGCGACGCCCTGACGCGATTGGCTCAGACATATGCCGCCGACCTGCCGGGGACGACGCCCGAGGCGACCACCAGGGTCGCGGCGGCCATCGCACTGAGCAGCGACCTTGCGCAGGCCGTGCGCGACGCGGACCTGGTAATTGAAGCGGTGCCGGAGAAGCTGGAACTCAAGCGCTCAGTCTATGCCGAACTCGCCAGGCTGGCGCGCGAAGGCACCATCTTCGCCACCAACTCCTCCACGCTGCTGCCCAGTGCATTCGCGGATGCGACGGGCCGGCCGGAGAAGTTCCTGGCGTTGCATTTCGCCAATCACATCTGGCGCCAGAACACAGCGGAAGTGATGGGTACGCCGCAGACCGATCCTGAGGTGTTCGAGCAGGTGGCGCGCTTCGCTGCGGAAATCGGCATGGAACCGATCCGACTGCACAAGGAGCAGCCGGGTTACGTGCTGAATTCGCTGCTGGTGCCGTTGCTCAACGCGGCCGCCGCCTTGTTGTTGAAAGGTGTGGCGAGTCCGGAGGACATCGACAAGACCTGGCGAATCGGGACCGGCGCCAAGCTGGGGCCGTTCCAGATCTACGACATTGTCGGCCTGCGCACGGCGTACAACATCGCAAGCGCAAATCCCGCAACGCAGGGCTGGGCCGAATATCTCAAGGTGAACTACATCGACAAGGGTCGCCTGGGCGCCGGTGCGGGGGGTGGCTTCTACGATGATTGACGCCATGTCCGCCGCCCGTGCGTGCTCCGTCGGGAACGGTCACCGCACGCTGACGGCGTCCTGTGCAAGGCGGTGGCATACTGCCGCCCCGTCGCGCCGGAGCCGGCCGTGAGCCAAGCCCAACGCCACGCACGTCCGCTCAACCGCAGTGAATCGCAGGCCCGCACGCGCGCGGCGCTGCTGGATGCCGCCGAGGCGCTGATCGTGGAGCACTCGATCCCGGCGCTGTCGCTGCGCGCCGTCTGCACGCGTGCCGGCTATACGCAGCGGTGCAACCCAATATGGGAACCCCGCACTCGGCAAAGGGCGAGATCGGAGAGCCGTGAATACGACCAGACACGCCGGTTATGTCCATGGTCGAGGCGTCTGTTGAAAGCCTGTGTGACAGCGACCGTGACGATGGGAGACTAACGTCGACCCGCATCCATCTTTCAAAGCTTTGTTTTCATTGTTTTAATTTACCTTGTTCGCGAGGCGCGACAAACTTCTCACTAGCCCAGTAGTATCATTATAAATAGCGCAGTGTGACATTCGGAGGCGGCCGCTGAATCCCGTCGAGACGATCCTTCTCAATGATGGCCCCGGCCTTTCCTCTGACGTCGGCCGCAAGCTGATGGCGCAGGGGATGTCGGCCGACGTCGCACGACAGCGCATCAGCCGCGCGGGGTCCAATGTTCGGCGCCTCAAGGGGTTGGTGTTTCCTCGCAATGCGCGGTTTCTCTACCTCGCCAAACAGGACGACACGGAGGTCTATTGGCGCGTGTCCGTCGTCAGAAGCTTTGGCGCAGAAGGGCGTCGGGTTTAGGGGAGAGTTCAGCTCGCCATCGTGTTGATGTTATGCGGCGATGCGGGCGTGCAGCAAGCGCCGATGTTGGATGGTTTTGCGTTTGATCCTTTCGCGGTGTTTGATGATGGCTTCGGCCCTTCCGAAGTAGGCGTCGGCGGGTGTCACATTGTCGAGGCTCTCGTGGTAGCGCCGATGATTGTAGTGCTCGACGAAGGCCTCAATCTGGCTTTCGAGGTCACCAGGCAGGAAGTAGTTTTCGAGCAGGACGCGGTTCTTGAGGGTCTGATGCCAGCGCTCGATCTTGCCCTGTGTCTGAGGATGGAGCGGGGCGCCGCGCACATGGTCCATGCCATTGGCCTCGATATAGTCGGCCAGTTCGCCGGCGATGTAGCTGGGGCCATTGTCGCTGAGCAGACGCGGCCGGTGCTGCACATGGGCCTGATCACAGCCTGATGCGGCCAGTGCCATGTCCAGCGTGTCGGTGACGTCCTGGGCCCGCATGGTCGAGCACAGCTTCCAGGCGATGATGTAGCGGGAGTAATCATCCAGCACCGTGGACAGATACATCCAGCCCCAGCCAATGATCTTGAAGTAGGTAAAATCGGTCTGCCACATCTGGTTGGGACGGCTGGTCTTGGTGTGGAACTCATTGGCCGCCTTGATCACCACATAGGCGGGGCTGGTGATCAGGTCATGGGCCTTGAGAAGCCTGTAAACGCTGGCTTCCGAGATGAAGTATCCTTTCTCGTCGGTGAAGCGCACCGCCAGTTCCCGCGGGCTCAGCTCGGAGTGTTCCAGGGCCATCTCGATGATCTGGTCATGAATGCTGGCCGGGATGCGGTTCCACACCCGGCTGGGCGCCGAGGATCGATCTTCCAGCGCCTCGGGTCCGCCATTGAGGTAGCGATCATACCAGCGATAGAAGGTCCGGCGCGGGATGCCCAGTCGGTCCAGTGTCTGCTTGGTTGGCAGGTGCGATTGCTCAACCAGCCGGATGATCTCGAGTTTTTCGGAAGCGGGATACCTCATTCCTGGTCTTCCCCATCCCCCAGCATGCTTTTTTTGAGCAGTCGGTTTTCCAGGGTCAGGTCGGCAACGCACTCCTTCAGAGCGCTCGTCTCCCGGCGCAGGTCCTTGACCTCGTCGCTGGTCGCCGCACGCGCAGTATCACCGGCCAGGCGGCGCTTGCCGGCCTCCATGAACTCCTTGGACCAGGTATAATAAAGGCTCTGGGCAATACCCTCGCGCCGGCATAGCTCGGCAATGCTGTCCTCACCGCGCAATCCATCGAGCACGATCCGGATCTTGTCCTCGGCAGAAAAGTGCCGTCGGGTCGCCCGGCGGATATCCTTGACCACCTGCTCGGCGGGCTTCTTCGTCTTCGTGGGTTTCGTCGTCATTCTGGGTCTTTCGTCTTTCAGACGAGACCAGAACTCTCCTTAAATCTCAAACCCAATTCTGTGCCACGGGCGCCGATGCCGGACAGCCGGACGCGGAAGACGATTTGGGGATCCTGCTGGGCGCACGGCGCAGAGCGTGTAGGCCAATGCCCGGATCCGGTGGACAGAGTATAAGGCGCAGAGGAACGCGAGGCGTGATGGCGTTGCCCCGATTCAAGGACACCATTCAGGCGCGGGCGGCCAGTGACCTTGTCTTCAAGACGGCCTGCTGGCCGGAGCCATGAACGCCTTTCTGGAAGGCGACCTGGATACCGATAACGCCATCGTCCCATGTCGGCGCCACCGTCGGCTTCGAGACCCTGTCCGTTTCGACAGGCGCTTCAATCAAAGCCTTGCAAATGCTGGCCCGCCCATCCGAACGCCGGGCAACCTGTTCGCCGTGCTCCACTCATTGCAACGCTTTCGGGGCTGACGCTGGAGGTTCGCGCGGCCTAAGCCGAGGACTTCTAACTTAACCGAACCCCGCCTGGAATTCGGTGTCCACCTGACGTGCCCCTGAGAATTTCCTCCACGCGGAGCTAGAGTCCGCCCCTTGAAAGG
>NZ_FUIE01000006.1 GCF_900163625.1 Brevundimonas diminuta 3F5N | reverse complement strand
ACACCCCTCATCCGAGCGCCTCCGGCGCCCACCTTCTCCCTCAAGGGGAGAAGGAGAAAAAACAGAGTCCAATTCGTCTGAATCTTCTGAAATCTCCCCTGTTGGAAGGGCAGTCTAGCACGGGCGGAAAAGGGGGGATGGCCGTTTCCACGAAGCCTAGCCTGTCGCTCTCAGGTTCACCGCGCCGCTGCGCTCGCGCGGCATGACCACGACGTGGCCGTTCAGGCGCTGGAAGTGCAGGTCGATCACCCCGTCGCCGACCTTCAGCCGCGTGATCGACAGCCGATCCAGCCCGGCGGGCAGGGCGGGATTGTTGACCTCGACCAGGCCCTCGGCGGCGTCGATGCTCAGGCCCAGGACCGATTGCATCATCAGGAAGACCGAACCCGCCGCCCAGGCCTGTGGCAGGCAGGCGACCGGATAGGCGATGGGCGGCTCGCCGGTCTCGCGCACGAAGCCGCAGAACAGTTCGGGCAGGCGCATCTGGAAATGGGCGGCCGAGCCGTAGATCTCGCCCAGCAGCATGGCGACGGCCCGCCGCTCGCCGTAGCGGGCCATGCCCGCCGCCGCCAGGGCCGTATCGTGCGGCCAGACCGAGCCGTTGTGATAGCTCATCGGATTGTAGCGGGCCTGTCCCTTGGCCAGGGTTCGCAGGCCCCATCCCGAGCGGAACTCGGCCGTCAGCATCCGCCGCGTCACCCGCCGCGCCCGCTCATGCGAGGGCAGGCCGGTGAACAGCAGGTGCCCGGCATTGGAGGCGACGGCGCGGCACTGTTCCCCGTCGCCGTCCAGGGCGATGGCGTAGAAACCCTCGTCCTCCATCCAGTAGCGGTCCTCGACCAGGGCGCGCAGCGCCTCGGACCGCGCGGCCCATTCGAGGGCGCGGCCGTCGCCCAGCACCGCGCCCATCTCGGCCAGGGCCTTCCAGGCGGCGAAGGCGTAGCCCTGGACCTCCAGCAGGGCGACCGGCCCCTTGGGAAAGCGGCCGTCGGCGTGGAAGATGGAGTCTTCAGAGTCCTTCCAGCCCTGGTTCGACAGGCCCGTGTCCGCCGCGCGGGCGTAGTCGATCAGGCCGTCGCCGTTGCTGTCGCCATAGTCGCGTATCCACCCCGCCGCCGCGATCAGGTTGGGCCACAGGGCGCGGATGGTCCGATAGTCGTTGGTGCGTTTGGCGTAGGCGCCGGCCAGGGCGATGAACAGGCAGGTGGTGTCGACCCCGCCGTAGTAGAGGCCGAAGGGCACCTCGCCCAGGACGCTCATCTCGCCGCCGCGCGTCTCGTGCATGATCTTGCCGGGGGCGGAGTCCATGAAGGCGTTGCTTTCGGTCGCCTGACGCGAGGCCAGATAGGTCAGCACCCCCTTGGCCAGGCCGGGGTCGATCCACAGCATCTGCCAGGAGGTGATGATCCCATCGCGCCCGAACGGGGTCGAGAACCAGGGCGTCCCGGCGTAAGGGTAGGGGCCGGTCGGCAGGTCGGTGACAAGCAGGGCGATGTCGGCCCGCGATTGCCGCAGCCAATCGTTGAAGCCCTGGTTGCGCCCGCCCTCGACGATGGCGCCGCGCCGCAGCCGTCGCCGCATGGCCAGCCGCGCCAGGATGGCGTGCCAGCGCCAGCGCGCCTCGTCCGGCTGCTCGCAGGCGTCCAGGCCGCACTCGACGAACAGGTCCAGGCTGCGGCCGCGCGGCAGGCTGAACATGAACTCGGCCCGGTTGGCGCTGAGACGGGCGGGCGGTTCGGAAAAGGCCAGGCAACTGGTGCGCGTCACCCCGTCCAGCCCGGTGTAGCTGAAGGTCACGCGCCGCCCGTCGATCACCGGCGGATGGATTTCACCGTGCTGGAGCCGCGCCGTGCCGCGCACCTGGAAGATGTCGGCGAAGTCCGCATCGAACTCGAACGTCAGCGGCAGCAGGATGTCCTCGACGCCGTGATTGACCATCCGCACGCGCTCGAACAGCCGCCGGTCCCACAGGAAGCGCCGCCGCTCCAGATGCAGCACGCCCGCCGGGGCCGAGCGCCCGCCCATCGGCGGCAAGGGCCGGTTGGTCGAGTGGCAGGTGAAAAAGACGTTGTCCTTGGTCACGCCCGAGCTGAGCCGAGACGGCCGCGTCCGCCCGACCGCCAGGACGAAACGGGACAGCAGCCGCGTGTCCCGCTCGAACAGGCCGTCGGCGCCCGCCTTCACGTCTCCCCAGTGATCGGCGACCAGGAAGGCGTCGCCGTCCTTCAGCGCCATCAGGGTTTCGAGCCCGTCCTGGTCATTGGTGTCGGCGGCCGTGGCCTGGACCGAATAGGCGTCGTCCATAAGCGTCTCCGCTTGCGGTTCGTCCCCCCGGCTAGGTTCAGAAGTCAACGGCCGGGGCGCGGTTCAGTTCAGATGAAAACGGTGTTCGTCGTCGGGTCGGGAGGGTCAGACTAGGGCGGCGAAGCTGCGCTCCTCCTCGATCGTCCGCATAGGCGCCGCGAACGGCCGCTGCGCCAGAAGATCGGCGTAGACGTCCAGGTATCGCCGCGCCATCGCCGTGGCCGAGAAGCGCAGGTCGAACCGCGCGCGGATCGCTTCCCGGTCCAGCCGGTGCGCCTGCGCGGCGGCGGCGACCGCCTCGTCCATGGTCGAGACCAGGAAGCCGGTGGCCCCGTCCTCGATGATCTCGGGCGTCGAGCCGCAGGCGAAGGCCACGACGGGCGTGCCGCAGGCCATGGCCTCGATCATCACCAGGCCGAACGGCTCGGGCCAGTCGATGGGGAACAGCAGGGCCTCGGCCCCGCCCAGGAAGGCGGACTTCTGATCGTCGCCGATCTCGCCGACGAACTCGACCAGGGGATTGCCGCGCACCAGGGGTTCGATTTCCGTCTCCCAATAGGTGCGGTCGGCGGCGTCGATCTTGGCCGCGATCTTCAGGGGCTTGTTCAGCCGGGTCGCGATCTCGATGGCGCGGTCGGGCCGCTTCTCGGGCGAGATGCGGCCCAGGAAGGCGAGATAACCCTGCGACCGGGGCGAGAAGCGGTAAAGATCGCCCGGGATGCCGTGATGGACGGTCGCCCGCCAGTTGGCGTGGGGCAGGGGGCGGCGCTGATCGTCCGAGATCGACACCAGGCCGTATTCGGTCCAGCGGTCGTAGATCGGGGCGAGATCCTTCAGGTCCAGCCGCCCATGCAGGGTCGTCACCGTCTTGTCCGCCCACCCCTCGAAGAAGGGGAAGTGGATCATGTCGGTGTGGAAGTGGATGACGTCGAAGCGGTCGGCACGGTCCAGCACCTCCGCCAACTGGTTCATGTGGGCGGCCAGATCGGACTTTAGTGCGGCGGGGTCCAGACGGATGGCCTGGTCTCTGACCGGGATCAGACGGGCGCGCGTGCGCGCGTCGGCGCTGGCGAACAGGGTGACCTCGTGCCCCAGTTCGACCAGGGCGTCGGTCAGGTGGGCGACCACGCGCTCCGTGCCGCCGTAAAGCCGGGGCGGCACGGCCTCGTACAAGGGCGTGACTTGGGCGATCTTCATGGCAGGCTCCTGCGTCGCGTGAAGACGCGGCGCCAAAACCTCAATCCGCGCAGGATCGCCGGGTTCCAGCGTTGCTGGAACGATATTCTTCAACGCCGCCTGTAGGTTATGCGGCGGTCGGAAGCGGCCGCCTTACTGCATTCCCGCCCGGATTTCGGCGCGCAGGGCGTCGATGGGACGCAGGCCCGTATCCGTCTTGAAGCGCCAGTAGGTCCAGCCGTTGCACGCCGGGGCGTTTTCCAAGAGGGCGCCCAGCTTGTGGATCGAGCCGGTCAGGGCGCCGGACACCAGCGAGCCGTCGGCGCGGACGCGGGCTTCATGATCGCCCTTGGGGCAGTAGAGCTTGTCGCCCGGCGCCAGCAGCCCGGCCTCGACCAGGGCGCCGAACGGCACCTTGGGCTCGGCCTTCTTGGAGCCGGTGACGACCAGGTCTTCCGGCGCGGCGGGGATGACCGCCTTGATGCGCTTCTCGGCCAGTTTGGCGTAGGTCTCGTCGCGTTCGATGCCGATGAAGTGACGGCCCAGACGTTTGGCCGCCGCGCCCGTGGTGCCGGTGCCGAAGAAGGGGTCCAGCACCACGTCGCCGACGCGGCTGGCCGACAGCAGCACGCGGTGCAGCAGGGCTTCGGGCTTCTGGGTCGGGTGGGCCTTGTCGCCGTTCTCGTCCTTCAGGCGCTCGCCGCCGGTGCACAGGGCCAGGGTCCAGTCCGAGCGCATCTGGGTGTCTTCGTTGAAGGCCTTCAGCGCGTCGTAGTTGAAGGTGTAGCGCTTCTGCTCGCGCGACTTGGCGGCCCAGATCAGCGTCTCATGGGCGTTGGTGAAGCGCGTGCCCTTGAAGTTCGGCATCGGGTTGGACTTGCGCCAGATGATGTCGTTCAGCACCCAGAAGCCCAGGTCCTGCATCGCCGCGCCTAGGCGGAAGATGTTGTGATAGCTGCCGATGACCCAGAGCGAGCCCTCATCCTTCAGCACCCGGCGGCACTCGCCCAGCCAGGCGCGGGTGAAGGCGTCATAGGCGGCGAAGCTGTCGAACTTGTCCCAGTCGTCGTCGACCGCATCGACCTTGGAGTTGTCGGGACGCAGCAGGTCGCCGCCCAGCTGCAGATTATAGGGCGGGTCGGCGAAAACCATATCCACCGACTTGTCCGGCAGGCCCTTCAGCACCTCGATGCAGTCGCCACGCAGGATGACGTCGGTCTTCAACTCGGACATGGAAAGGCGGCCCCTAGACGGATTAGGCGCTTATGGTGAATCCTTACGGTTAAGGCGGAGTAACCAAGATTCACGCGTCGGCGATTGCGTTGATTGCGTTGCGGCGAAACGGGGCCATAATCGCCGCATGGAAATGGCGGTCAGACCTTGCTGATAGCGTCCGTGCGGGCTTGACGCCCCCGAGCGGCGCACCCTGTGCGAGCCGGTTTCGCCCGGCGCATTCAGGCTGCGCGCTTCATACTCTTCGATAAAAATTCCAAGGCCGCCCGGCGCTGACCGGCTGCGGCCGCGCACATAGAGATTTCCATGACTCAGGTTTTCGAAAGCCCGTTCAAGGGGCGACTGCTGTCCGATCTGGCGATCAATCCGAACATCATCGTCGGGCGCTACAGCTATTATTCCGGCTGGTATCACGGCCACGGCTTTGACGACTGCGCCCGCTATCTGATGACCGAACCGGGCGTGGATCGGCTGATCATCGGCGCCTTCTGCTCGATCGGCAGCGGCTCCGCCTTCATCATGGCCGGCAATCAGGGGCACCGGAACGACTGGGCCAGTTCCTTCCCCTTCTTCTACATGCCCGAGGTTCCGCATTTCGCCGGGTCGGTCGACGCCTTCCAACCGGCGGGCGACACGGTCATCGGCAACGACGTCTGGATCGGCAGCGAGGCGATCATCATGCCGGGCGTGAAGGTTGGCGACGGCGCCGTGATCGGCACGCGGGCGCTGGTGACGCGCGACGTCGAGCCCTACGCCATCGTCGGCGGCAATCCGGCCAAGGTCATCCGCAAGCGGTTCGACGACGGCAGCATCGCCATGCTGTTGGAGATGAAGTGGTGGGACTGGGACGACGCCCGGCTGGGCGAGGCCATGCCCCTGCTGTGCAGCGGCGACATCGCGGCCCTACACGCCTTCTGGCGCGAATGGGCTGAGGTCCAGGCGGCATAAACCCGCTCATCCCGGCGAAGGTATGGTGCAAATCGCATCCTGTTTGAGCTATGGGGCGAAGATGATCCGTCGTCTTCGCCCCGTTCCGTTCGCCCTCGGGCCTGTCCACTTCGTCGGCATCGGCGGCATCGGCATGAGCGGCATCGCCGAGATCATGCTGAAGATCGGCTATCAGGTGCAGGGCTCGGACGCCAAGGCCAGCGCCAACACCGAGCGGCTGGAGAAGCTGGGCGCCCGTATCTATATCGGCCACGACGCCGCCCATGTGACGGAGGGCGTCTCGGCGGTGGTCTATTCCACGGCGGTCAAGGCGACCAACCCCGAGCTGACGGTGGCCCGAGAACGCCGCATCCCTCTGGTGCGCCGGGCCGAGATGCTGGCCGAGCTGATGCGGCTGCAATTCTCGATCGGCGTCGGCGGCACTCACGGCAAGACGACGACGACCTCCATGGTCGCGGCCCTGCTGGACGCCGGATCGCTGGATCCGACGGTGGTCAACGGCGGCATCATCAACGCCTACGGCACCAACGCCAAGGTCGGCGAGGGCGACTGGATGGTCGTCGAGGCGGACGAGAGCGACGGCTCCTTCCTGCGCCTGAAGTGCACGGTCGCGATCATCACCAACATCGACCCGGAGCACCTGGACCACTACGGCGATTTCGACGCGGTGAAGAAGGCGTTCGGCGACTTCATCGAAGACATTCCCTTCTACGGCTTCGGCGTGGTCTGTCTGGATCACCCCGAGGTGCAGAAGCTGGCGGCCCAGATCGATAACCGCCGTCTGGTCACCTATGGCCTCAATCCGCAGGCTATGGTCCGCGCCGACAATGTGCGCATGGACCCGGACGGATCACGCTTCGACGTGGTGATCCAGGGGCAGGGCATGGCCGCCCTGGGCGAGCCCGCGCGCATCGAGAACCTGCACCTGCCGATGGCGGGCTGGCACAACGTCTCCAACGCCCTGGCCGCTATCGCCGTGGCGCGCGAGATCGGCGTGGACGACGACGCCATCCGCACGGGCCTGGCCGGCTTCGGCGGGGTCAAGCGCCGCTTCACCACCACGGGCGTGGCCCACGGCGTGCGCGTCATCGACGACTATGGCCACCATCCGGTCGAGATCGCCGCCGTGCTGAAGGCCGCCCGCCAGGTGGTCCAGAACGCGGACAACACCGGCCGCGTCATCGCCGTGGTCCAGCCGCACCGCTACACCCGACTGCGCGATCTGATGGAGGACTTCTCCACCTGCTTCTCGGACGCGGACAGCGTGCTGGTCGCCGACGTCTATCCGGCGGGCGAGCAACCGATCGAGGGCGTCGACAAGCACGCCCTGGTCGAGGGCGTCCGCCGCTACGGCCACCGCCACGTCGCCGCGCTGGAGAACGCGGCCGTCCTGCCGCGCGTCATCAAGGACGAGGCCAAGCCGGGCGACCTGGTGGTTCTTCTGGGCGCCGGCGACATCACCAGCTGGGCCTACGCCCTGCCGGCGCAGCTGGAGGCGCTGGGCTGAGGGTCAGCCCAGGTAGCGGCCGATCATGCTGCCGATGAAGAAGCAGAACAGGCTGGTCATGGCGAAGGCCGTGACAAAGGCGCCGAGCCATTCGACGCGGGCCTGAAGCCTCAGGGTTTCGGTTGGGTCCAGCAGGTCTGCGCGAATCTTCTTCATGTCGCCTTCCAGGAGCAGCATGACGACCGCCATGCCGCCCAGCAGCGGCAGCCAGGCCGTCAGCAGGGCCGCCAGCGACCCGGCCGAGGCTCGCCTCGCGCTATACCGGCCGATGAACTCCTGTATGATCGCCTGATGGCCGAGCGGCAGGTAGACGAAGAGCAGAAGGCTAATCGCGGCCAGATAGAGCAGGACGTAAAAGGCTCGCTGTCCAAGGCTGACCGGCGCGACGGGCGGCGGTTCGGTCGGTTCTGAAAAGGCGTCAGGGATCGCCGCGCCGCGCATGAAGTCGCCCGCCATGCGTCGTTTTTCGATGTGCCAGAACCAGCGATAGTTCCCGGCGTGGGCCAGCGGCAAAAAGACCAGGGCCATCAGGACCGTCAGCACGCCGTTCAACGACTGTTCGAACGTCAGGTCGCGCCCGACAGCCTCGGCGGCGAACAGCAGGCCTATGCAGACGGCGCCGAGGCCGAACACGCTGGGCGGCGTGATGACGAGGATCAGCAGAATGGATCGCAACGGCTCCCGAAGCGTCGGCAGAAGGCGCTTGCTCTTGCGTGCGGGGGTGGATCGGGGCATCGCAGCTTTATCGCACATTGAACGTGCATGAGATTTGAATGACGACCTGGACTGAAGCTCTTCCTGATGTGCGCGGCAAGCTGCTGCTGAACGAGCCGCTGGGCCCCTACACCTGGTTTCGCGTGGGCGGGGCGGCGGACGCCCTGTTCATTCCGGCCGACGCCGATGATCTGGCCGACTTCCTCAAGGCCCTGCCCGAGGATGTGCCGGTGACGGTGATCGGCGTCGGGTCCAATCTGATCGTGCGCGACGGCGGGGTCGAGGGCGTCGTGATCCGTCTGGCGGGCCGCGCCTGGGGCCAGGTGACGACCGATGGCGTCATGGTCACGGCGGGCGCCGGCGCCCTGGACAGCATGGTGGCGCGCGCCTCGGCCAAGGCGGGCATCGCCGGGCTTGAGTTCTATGCGGGCATTCCCGGCTCGATCGGCGGCGCCCTGACGATGAATGCGGGCTGCTATGGCTCGGAAACCAAGGACGTGTTGGTTTCGGCCTGGGGCCTGAACCGCAAGGGCGAGCGGGTCGAGCTGGCCCTGGCCGACTTCGGCTACACCTACCGCCATTCCAACGCTCCGGCGGACATCATCTGGATCGAGGCGACTTATCGCGGAACGCCCGACGCGTCCGAGGCCGTCGCCGCCCGGATCAGCGAGATCACCGCGCGTCGAGAGAAGACCCAGCCGATCCGTGAAAAGACCGGCGGCTCGACCTTCAAGAACCCGGAAGGCCATTCCTCATGGAAACTGGTCGATGAGGCGGGCTGGCGCGGCAAGTTGCACGCCGAGCCTGCACCGCATGGGGGCGGCGGCGCCAAGTTCAGCGAGCTGCACTCCAACTTTATGATCAACCCCGGCGAGGCGACCGCCGCCGACATCGAGGGTTTGGGCGAAGCCGTCCGCGCCGATGTGCTGGCGAAGACCGGCGTGCAGCTGAACTGGGAGATCAAGCGGATCGGGCGTCCTTAATCCTTCTCCCCTTGAGGGAGAAGGAAGAGGATGACGAATTTCCTTCCACGACCCCGTATCGTTTCCAACCGGTTAACCGTATTCAGGGCATAGGGGTGGGCTAGTCTTCGGATGTCGCCATGCGTACGCCCCTGAACACCCTCCATGTCGCTGTCCTGATGGGCGGTCTGTCGTCGGAACGCGAAGTCTCGCTGTCCTCGGGCCGCGGCTGCGCCGATGCGCTTGAGGGACAGGTCGGCAAGGTCACGCGGGTCGACGCCGGACGCGATCTGGCTCAGGTGTTGACGGCGCTGAAGCCCGATGTCGTCTTCAACGCCCTGCACGGCAAATGGGGCGAGGACGGTTGCGTCCAGGGCATCCTCGAGACGCTGAAGATTCCCTACACCCACTCCGGCGTCCTGGCCTCGGCCCTGGCGATGGACAAGGACAAGTCCAAGGCCGTGTTGCAGGCGGCCGGCGTCATCGTGCCCGGCGGCGGCCTGTTCGACCGGCATGAGGTGGCGTCGCGCCACGTCATCGACCCGCCCTATGTGGTCAAGCCGAACGCCGAAGGCTCCTCCGTCGGCGTCTTCCTGGTGCGCGAGGGTGCCAACCGTCCAGTGGCCGAGGTCGGCGCCGACGACTGGACCTATGGCGATCAGGTCATGGTCGAGCCCTTCATTCCCGGCAAGGAACTGGCGGTCAGCGTGATCGGCGAGGCGACCGGCCCGCGCGCCCTGACCATCACCGACATCACCCCGACCAAGGGTTTCTACGACTACGAGGCCAAATACGCGCCCGGCGGATCGCGCCATGTCCTGCCTGCCGAGCTGCCGCCGCACGTTTTTGACAAGGCTTTACGTCAGGCCGAGCTGGCCCACGCGGCCATGGGGTGCCGAGGCGTCTCTCGCGCCGACTTCCGTTATGACGATGTTAACGACGTTCTCGTTCTGTTGGAGGTGAACACCCAGCCCGGCATGACCCCGACCTCGCTCGTTCCCGAGCAGGCGGCCTTTGTCGGTATGGATTATCGCGAACTGGTTCGTTGGATGGTGGAGGACGCCTCATGCCCGCGGTAGTGCGCGGCGGTCGGCGACAGTCTTCGGGCAAGGGCGGCGCGCGCGGCGCTCCGTCCGGCCGCGCGGCCGAGATCGGCCGTCTGGACATGTCGCCGCGCGTCGTGGCGGCGACCCTGGTGGTCGGCGTCGGCATACTGGCGGCCGTGCTGGCCACGGGCGCGCGGGCCGAGCGCATCTCCACCGCCGTCTCCGAACGCTTTGACTCGGTCACGACCGGCATGGGGCTGAAGGTGCGCCAGATCCACGTCACCGGCGCCTCGCCCGAGGCCGCCGCGGCCGTGCGCGCCGCCGTCGGCGTCCATGCCGATCAGCCCATCGTCAGCCTGGACCTCGCCGCTGTGCGTGACCGGGTTCAGACCGTCGGCTGGGTCAAGGAGGCGCGCGTGGTGCGCCTGCTGCCCGACACCCTGATCGTGGACGTCAAGGAACACGACCGTCTCGCCGTCTGGCAGGTGGGGGGCAAGGCCCACGTCATCGACGCCCAGGGCATCGTGATTCCCGGCGCCGACGCGGGCCGTTATCCGCGTCTGCCGCTAGTGGTGGGCAAGGGCGCCGATCAGGCCGCCTCCGACGTGCTGCCTCTGCTGGCCCAGCGCCCGCGCCTGATGGCCAAGATCGACGCCCTGGTCCGCGTGGACGAGCGCCGCTGGGATCTGCGTCTCAAGGACGGCGCCCTGATCCAGCTGCCTGCCGTGGATCAGGAATCCGCCCTTATCCGCCTCGACGCCCTGGATCAGCGCGAACGCCTGCTGGACCTGGGCTTCGCCCGTATCGACCTTCGCACGCCGGAAGAAGTGGCCGTCCGCCCTTCCGAAGGCGCTGTTTGACTATCTGACCCTCAAGGACACGACCCCATGGTTGGACGCAGCCGAGACATCAAGCCGGAACAGGGCAGGGGCGCGCCGCGCGCGCCGGTCGTGGCCGCGCTCGATCTCGGCCAGGCCAAGGTCGCCTGCTTCATCATGAAGCCGGACGGCGTGCGCCACGCCGACCGCACCATCCGCGTCGCCGGGGCGGGCCACGTCCAGTCGCGCGGCGTCAAGGGCGGGGCCATCGTCAACATGGACGAGACGGCTCAGGCCATCGGCCACGCCGTCGAACGCGCCGAGCGCGCGGCGGGCGCCCCCGTCTCCGGCGTCGTCGTCACCACGGCTATCGGCCAGATGGCCAGCCACCGGGTGCAGGCGCGCGTCTCGCTCGGCTCTCACCCGATCAGCGACGCCGATCTGGCCCGCGCCATCGGCATGGCCCTGGCCCAGATCCGCCTGCCCAACCGTCGTCCGATCCACGTCCTGCCCATCGCCTGGTCGGTGGACGGCGCGCGCGGCGTCCACGACCCGCGCTCGATGCGCGGCGGCTCGCTGGGGTTGGACCTGCTGGTCGTTTCCATGTCCGAGGGATCGTTCAACGCCCTCAGCCACTGCCTCGAGCTGGCCCACCTGGACCTTCAGGGCGTGGCCGCTGCGCCGGTCGTCTCCTCCCTCGCCGCGCTGGAAGAGGATGAGATGGAACTGGGCGCCCTGTGCATCGACATGGGCGGCGGCTCGACCTCGGCGGCGGTCTGGGGCGGGCGCTCCCTGCTGCATATCGAAAGCCTGAACGTCGGCGGCGACCATGTGACCGCCGACATCGCGCGCGGCCTGTCGACCTCGCGCGTCGGCGCCGAGCGTCTGAAGACCCTGCACGGATCGGCAATGGCGTCGGCCAATGAAGACCGCGAAATGCTGGAAGCCCCGCCGCGCGGCGAAGACGCCTCGGCTGGCCCCGTCATCGTCCCGCGCGCCATGCTGAAAACCGTCATCGCCCCGCGCGTGGAAGAGACGCTGGAGCTGCTGCGCGACCGCCTGAAACACGCCGGCATGGGCCTCGAGCCCGGCGCAGGCCTCGTCCTCACCGGTGGCGCCAGCCAGTTGAACGGCGTGCGCGAACTGGCCGTGCGCGTCTTCGACCGCCCGGTCCGCCTGGGCCGTCCGCAACGCGCGCCCCACCTGGCCGATGCTGCGGCCGGCCCGGCCTTCTGCTCGGCCGCCGGCGTCCTGCTCCGCGCGGCCTATGGCCCGCGCGAGGCGGTCTCCGCCCGCAAGCTGATGTCCCGCCAGATCACCGCCGCCGACGCGCCCAAGGTGCATCGCGGCGGCATGGTCGCCCGCGCAGCGGGCTGGCTGCGGGACAACCTGTAAGGGTTTGCCGCTTCACTCTTAGACGGCGTGTTGCCGCTTAGGTACTGGGACTTGCTGCATTCTGTGCGCGCCCCCTAGGGCGCGTTAGATTTGCCGTGGCGTCGAATTTTGGACGCCTTTCGGTTGGGGTAGGCGATAATAAATATCCTTATATTTCAGTAAGATATATTTGGATTGAAGGCTGTCTGTGGCTTGATTGTGACTCTTTCGACATAAATGTGTTGGCATTGCGCCGTTCTTCTTGAGTGGCCTGAATTCCTCGTTAGGTTGGAGAGCTTCAGTGTCGAATGTGTTTCGGCACGTTTAATTTCCCCAGTTGGGGGAGTTGATCGTGAATATTAGGAATAAAGAGCGTCTTTTGAGCTCGACGATTGTCGCGGGTTTGGCCGTCGGCATGATGGCGGTAACGCCTGCTGCAGCTTCCGCGCAGTCGCAACAAGAAGATGATCAATCGGCCGCGTCGGGCCAGCCGACCACGGTTGAGGAAGTCGTGGTGGTGGGGTCGCGCATTCGTCGCGACAACTATAATTCGCCGTCGCCTGTTCAGGTCGTCACGCGTGAAGAAACCACTCTCGCAGGCTTCAACTCGACCACGGAAGTGCTGCAAGGCACTGCGATCACCGGGGGCACCGAGCAGATCAACAACGCCTATGCGGGTTTCGTCACCAATGGCGGCCCTGGCGCCAACACGTTGTCGCTGCGCGGTCTGGGGGCGACCCGGACCCTGCTGCTTCTGAATGGCCGCCGTCTGGCTCCGGCTGGTTCGCGTGGTTCTGTCGGCTCGGCTGACTTGAACGTCCTGCCGACCGCGATGATCGAGCGTATTGAGGTTCTGAAAGACGGCGCGTCTTCGATTTACGGCTCCGACGCTGTGGCCGGCGTGGTGAACATTATCACCCGCAACAATATCGAAGGCATCACCATTGAGGGGCAGTTCAATGCGCCTACCGATGCGGACAACGAAGGTCAGCAATCGCGCTTCTCGATCGTGGCTGGCGCGACTGGCGACCGTTGGCATGTCGCGGGTTCAGCTGAGTATCACAACCGTCAGGAACTCACGCTGGGCGCTCGGGATTGGGCGCGATGCGCCATCGACGGTTATGTGAACGGTGATGATTTCATCGACCCGCGGACCGGAAAGTCGAAGTGCTACACGATCGACGGCGGTGGTGCGACCATCAATACTCTGGGCATTACTCGCGAGATCGCGCCTGCGCCGAATGGCGACCGTCGTTTCGCCGGGGTGGCGGGTGTTCCGGGCTTCGGCGCTTCGGGCGCGACATTCACGCGCTGGCGTCCGAACGGCTCCGTCACCACGGGCGTCCCGGGTTTTGAGGGTGTGGGCTACTACGACCGTGACAGCTTTACGCCTGACATGCTCAAGGAGTCGCTGATCTCGCCGGTGGAGACGGTAACTCTTTACGCTGAGGGTGCTTATGATCTTCAAGCTCTAGGTAATGCAGAGGTTTATGCGGAATCTCTATTCAACAACCGTTCTTCATCATCTGTCGCTTATCGTCAGTTGTCCCTTGATTATCTTAAGGGAAGCCCTCTAATCCCGTCGCAACTTCAGTTCGCAACGTTCTCTGGCCCGACGGAAACCAGCCCTTTGACCGGTCCGGCAGCTAATGCCGATGTCGGTGTCCGCGTCTTCGCTGGGTTTGGTCTCTATGACAGCACTCAAGAAGTTGAGTTCTTCAAGCAGGTTGTCGGCCTGCGTGGCGATTTTATCGTACCGAACTGGCGTTATGATGTTTACGCCAGCTATTCGAAGTCCGACGCCACCTACATGTTTGAGCAGGTCATCACCAATCTGCTGCGGGACTCTCTGGATGTTGTGGCCGCACCGGCGGGAACGCCGGCCGGGCTGACGCGCCAGGGCATTCTGGGTACGACCGGAGCGATGGGGACTGTGACCTGCCGCACCAACGTCGGCAACGCTAATCCGAACTGCATTCCCGCGCCGTTCCTGACGGCGGCGACGGTCGGCGGTGAGTTCCCGCAGGATTGGTACAACCACGTGTTCCGTCCGGTTACGGGCTCCACGGAGTACGATGAAAAGGTGGTCAGCATCGGCTTGGACGGCCCGCTGTTCCAGCTGCCTGCAGGCGAGGTTTCGGCCTTTGTCGGCGCTGAATGGCGTGAGGCCTCGATCGATGACACGCCGGGCCTGGATATGCAGACTGGCAACATCTACGGCTTCTCGACGGCGGGTATTACGCGCGGTTCGGACAGTGTTTGGGAGGTGTTCGGGGAAGTTGATGTTCCCCTGCTGGCCAATGTGCCCCTGGCTCAGTCGCTGACGTTGAACGCGTCCTTCCGCTACACCGACTACAAGTCTTATGGGGATGATACGACCTATAAGCTCGGCTTGGTCTGGACGCCCGTTGAATGGCTTACTCTGCGCGGAACCTACGGCACATCCTACCGTGCTCCCGCCCTGTTCGAGCAGTTTGTGGGCGCCACCAGCGGCTTCATCGGCGGCGGCAACGACCCCTGCAGCGAAATGACGCCGAGAGATCCAGCCGCCTTGGTCGCCAACTGCGCCACCGAGGGGTATGATAACACCTTCGTTCAGACCAGCAGCGTTACCGTGATTACGTCGGGCGGTGCTGAAGCTGGTCTGCAGGCGGAAACCTCGGACAACATGACTATTGGCGCGGTTTTCCAGCCGACCTTGCCGTCTGGTTGGGGCGATCTGTCCTTCGCGGTGGACTACTATGAGATTGAGGTGAACGACGGCGTGTCGCGTATCGGTGCCGGCGCAATCCTGAACCTTTGCTATACGTCATCGGCTGCGGACTTCGCTGCGGATGCGGGCTACTGCGCGCTTGTCGATCGTGACAACAATGGTCGGATGACCGTTCACGACAGCTACGTCAACGTGGCGACGGACGTTGTGAAGGGGCTGGATTACACCGTCCGCTATCGTCGTGACATCGGGCCGGGCTCTGCTCTGTTCAATCTTAACGTGTCGCAGATGACGGAGCGCTACAGCACCTTGTTCGACACTGACCCGATTTATGATGAGGTGGGTACGATCGGTACGCCGGAGTTTTCTGCAAACTTCGACGCCACCTACACCTGGGACAAGTGGCGCGTTCGCTATGGCGTGGAGTGGATTTCGGCTGCTGGGTATGAAGAGTATTACGCCAACCGCTATGGTCCGTCTCTGATCAACGACTACGGTATCAACACGGAAGTCGATGACTACTACCTGCATAGCGCGTCGGTTCAGTACCGTGCGGATGATTGGGCTGTGACGGTTGGTGTTCGGAACCTATTCAATCAAGATCCCACCAGCATTACCGCCGGGTATGCTAGCCGAATGGGTAACCTTCCGTTTTCGTCGGCTTATGACTACGTGGGTCGATCAGCGTTCATCAATCTAACTAAGTCTTTCTAATAGAAGTGATGATTTAGAGACTTTGGAGCGGCGGATGTATGTCCGCCGCTCTTTTTTGTAATTTCAGCTCGGGGATGGTGGAGTGCTGACGTGCCCCTGAGTTTTCATCCAGCGGCGACCAGAGTCCTTGGGTTAGTTAC
>NZ_FUIE01000004.1 GCF_900163625.1 Brevundimonas diminuta 3F5N | reverse complement strand
GCACAGGGCGTAGGTCATCAGCATCCGCGTGCGCTCGCTCATCTCGGCGACGGGCACCTTGCCCAGCTCGATGAAGGCGACGAACTCGGTGAGGGTCAGCTTGACCCCCAGTAGCCAGCCCGCCTTGTGAGCGTCGGCCCATTCCACGCCCGTCAGCCAGGCGACGGGAGCGAACAGCACGCCCAGGATGCGCTCGATCGTCAACGGCTCTCCAGCGATGACGAAGCCGCCCAGGATGACGTTGGCCAGGGCCACCAGGGCCACGAAGACGATCAGCACAGCCGAGATGTTCAGCACCACCATCAGGCCGTCGGACGTGCCCTTGACGATGGCGTCGACGGCGCTGTCGTACTTCAGCGCCGAGTTGTAGTCGGCGACCGCCCCGCCCTCGCCCGGCTTTTCAGGGATGATGACGCGCGCCAGCAAGATGCCGGCGGGCGCCGAGACGATGGAGGCCACCAGGACGTGGCCCGCCGCATTGGTCAGCACTGGCGACAGGATGGCGGCGTAGGCCACCATGGTCGAGCCGGCGACGGTGGCCAGACCGACCACCATCATCAGGAAGACCTCGGACCGGCTCAGCTTGTCCAGATAGGCGCGGATGACGATCGGGCTTTCGATCATGCCCAGAAAGACGTTGGCCGCCACCGCCAGAGCCGAGGCGCCGCCCAGCCCCAGGGTCCGCTGGAACAGGAAGCCGAAGCCGAGCGTGATCCACTTCAGGATCTTCCAGTGCCACAGCAGGGCCGACAGAGCCGAGATGACCAGGATCAGCGGCAGCACCTTGAAGGCGAAGGTGAACAGAGCGCCTTCATTGGCCACGGCGTAGGGCTGATCCCCGCCCGCCAGATAACCGAAGACGAAGCGCGTCCCCTCCTCGGTCGCCAGCTCCAGCCCCTTCACCGCATTGTTGATGCCGTCCAGCACCACCTGCGAACCAGGAATGGCGAAGGTCGCCAGCACCAGGGCCGCCTGCACCAGCACCGCCCCGATCGCCAACCGCCACGGAAAGGCGCGGCGGTTCTCGGAGATCGCCCAGCAGACGGCGACGATGACGACCAGGCCGAACAGGCTCTGGAGGTTCAGGAGGCTGAACATGGAAAGACGGCTCCGCGACCGGCGCTATGGGAGCCGGCTTCTTCAGTGCGCATCAACGACAGCAGGACGCCGCTGGCAAGGGGGACGACGAAACTCGTCGACGGTCGCCGCCTAAAGTTGGCCGCGAACCAGCTTACCGTAGTCGTCCATCAGGCTGAGCGACAGCGCGCCCGGCGTGAAGCGATAGTCGCCGACCTGGCCCACCGGCGTCACCTCGGCGGCCGAGCCGGTCAGGAAGCATTCGGAGAAATCGCCCAGCTCCTCCGGCAGGATGTCGCGGACCACGACCTCGACCCCGCGGGCCTGGGCCATCTCGATGACGGTCTGACGGGTGATGCCGTTCAGGATGTGGTCGACGCGCGGCGTGTGCAGGGCGCCGTTCTGGACGAAGAAGACGTTGGCGCCGGTCGCCTCGGCCACATAGCCGCGCCAGTCCAGCATCAGGGCGTCGGCGAAGCCGCGCTTCTCGGCCGCCGTCTTGGACATGGTGCAGATCATGTAGAGGCCGGCCGCCTTGGCCGTGGACGGCGCCGTGGCGGGGTCGGGACGGCGCCACTTGGCCCACTCCAGGGCGATGCCCTTCTTCTTGACCTCGGGATCGAAATAGCTCGGCCATTCCCAGGCGGCGATCGCCAGGTGGACCTTGCTGTTCTTGGCCGTGACGCTGAGCTGCTCCGGCCCCAGGTAGGCGACGGGACGGATATAGCAGTCGATCAGGCCGTTGCGTGCGCAGGTTTCCTTGCAGGCGGCGTCGATCTCGGCCACGCTATAGGGAATCTCGAAGTCGAGCAGCTCGGCGGAGCGCTTCAGGCGTTCGCTGTGCGCGGTCAGCTTGAAGATTTCACCGCCATACATACGCTCACCCTCGAACACCGACGAGCCGTAGTGAAGGCCATGGGTCAGAACGTGCGTCTTCGCGTCCCGCCAGGGAACGAATTCTCCGTCAAACCAGATCCATCCGTCACGATCGTCGAAAGGAACGAAGGCCATTGAAGAACGTCTCCCGCGCAAGATATTCATTTAGACGCCCGTCGCGCGTCCGCGTCAACGGCGCCTCGCGAGGAGATTCGCAGTGAGCATGATCGAGCCTCGCTCCAACGGCCGGTCCGGCCCCATCGCTCCCGCCGGCAGCGGACGGCACATCCTGGTCGTCGATGACGACGACCGCATCCGCGAACTGCTCAAGGAGTTCCTGAGCCGCGAGGGCTATCGCGTCACCGGCGCCGCCCACGCGGGCGCGGCGCGGCGCATGGTCGAACTGATCGAGTTCGACCTGATCGTGCTGGACGTGATGATGCCGGGCGAAAGCGGCTTCGACCTGACCACCTGGATTCGCAGCCAGGCGGCCCTGTCCAAGACGCCGGTGCTGCTGCTGACGGCCAAGGGCGACCCGGACGACCGGATCGAGGGCCTGTCGCGCGGCGCCGACGACTATATGTCCAAGCCCTTCGACCCGCGCGAGCTGGCGCTGCGGATCGAGGCCATCCTGCGCCGCACCGGCGGCAAGCTGATGACGCCCAAGGAAATCCGCATGGGTCCCGCCGTCTTCGACATGGAGCGGCTGGAGCTGACGCGCGACGGCGAACTGCAACGCCTGACCGAGGCCGAGGCGCAACTGCTCAAGACCCTGGCCATCCACGCCCATTCGCCGGTCGAGCGCATGACCCTGTCGCCCGACACGGCCGATGTGACCGGCCGTGCCGTGGACGTCCAGGTGACGCGCCTGCGCCGCAAACTGGAGGCCGACCCCAAGAATCCGCGCTACCTTCAGACGGTGCGCGGCGTCGGCTATATGCTGGCGCCGGACTGACGACAGGACCGGAACGCCCCTCATGCGGCTGATGCCGTTCAACGTCTGGACGCGATGGATCAAGCGTCGGCTGCCGACTTCCCTATGGGGGCGGTCGTTGCTGATCATCGTCCTACCGGTGCTGATCATGCAGGCGGCAGTGACCTGGGCCTTCTTCGACGCCCACTGGCAGGCAGTGACCGCGCGCCTGTCCGAAGGCCTAGCGGGCGACGTGGCCTGGGCGGCCGAAAGCTATCGCGACGATCCTTCGCCCCAGAACCTGGCGCTGATCTCCGAGCGCGCCGAGCGGTCGATGCAGTTGTCCATCGCCTTCCAGCCCGCCGCCTCTCTGCCGGACGAAGAACGGCGCGGCGCCCTGGGGCTGGTCGATCGGACGCTGGAGAAGGCGCTGGCTTCACGGCTGGACCAGCCCTTCTGGTTCGACACCACCCGCTACCCCGCCTATGTCGATATCAGGGTGCAGGAGGCGGGCGGCGTGTTGCGCGTCATCGCCCCGCGTGAACGGGCCGTGGCGACCCAGGCCCACATCTTCGTCCTGTGGCTGATGATCGCCACCATCCTGCTGCTCGGCGTGGCGGTGCTGTTCATCCGCAACCAGGTGCGCGCCATCGAGCGGCTGGCCTCCGCCGCCGAGGCTTTCGGCCGGGGCGAGAGCGTGCCGCGCTTCAAGCCTCACGGCGCGCGCGAGGTGCGGGCCGCCGCCACCGCCTTCCTGGACATGCGCGCCCGCATCCAGCGTCATATCGACCAGCGCACCGCCCTGCTGGCCTCGGTCAGCCATGACCTGCGCACGCCCCTGACCCGTTTGCGTCTCGAGCTGGCCCTGGCCCCGCCTTTCAAGCGCGCCGAGGCGATGAAGGGCGACCTGGACGAGATGGAGCATATGATCGACGAGTACCTGGCCTTTGCGCGCGGCGAGGCGGGCGAGGCGATGCAGACGATCTCCGTGCCCGAAATGCTGCGTCGCGCCGCCGAGGACGCCAGCCGCTCCGGCGCCGTGGCCGAGGTCGAGGCCCCCGACGATCTCAACATGCTGGCCCGCCCCCTGGCCTTCCGCCGGGCGATCAACAACCTGGTCGGCAACGCCGCCTCCCACGGCGAAAAGGTGCGGCTGTCGGCCCGCCCCCTGCCCTCCGGCGGACTGGAGATCACGGTAGAGGACGACGGCCCCGGCATTCCCGACGACATGCACGAAGAGGCCTTCCGCCCCTTCTCGCGCCTTGACGCCTCGCGCAATCAGAACCGCAAGGGGGTGGGCCTGGGCCTGGCCGTGGCGCGAGACGTGGCGCGCGGCCACGGCGGCGACATCATCCTGGGCCGCAGCGACCTGGGCGGACTGAAAGCCTCCATCCGGCTGCCGGCGGATCGTCGCGCCGCCTAGATCTTTGGCCGGCGCCTCTAGCGGAACCGTAAAATCATCGCCATCTTGTCCCGTGTTCCAGGGGGGCCTGGAATCAGGAGTCCGTACTATGCGTCGTATTGCTTTCCTTGCGCCGCTCGCCGCCGCCCTCGCCGTTTCCGGCGCCGCTGCGGCTCAACCCTCGGCCGTCGTCGTGACGGTCAGCCCCGACTTCGCCAAGACCGCCCAAGAACTGGGCGAACGCGATGTCCAGCAACAGGTCAGCGATCTGACCCGCACCGTCGAACGCGTGCTGACGGATCGGAACGCCCTAGACGGCGCCCGCGTCGAACTGGTCATCACCGACCTGAAGCCGAACCGCCCCACCATGCAGCAACTGGGCGACAAGCCCGGGTTGGATTCCATGCGCAGCCTGTCCATCGGCGGCGCTGCGATCGAGGGTTCGGTGACGATGGCTTCGGGCGAGGTGCAGCCGGTCAAGTTCGACTACTACACCCCGACCCTGATCGATGCGCGCGGTTCGACCACCTGGACCGACGCCCAGCGCGCCTATGATCGTCTGGCCCGCAATCTGGCCGAGGGCCGTTTCGTCAAGCGCTGAAGCGTTTGACGATCAGGCGCTGAGTTCAGTGGACTTGGCGACCGCCGCCTTCACGGCGCTTTCGACAGAATGGTCGAGGGCGCCGTTTTCATTGAGGGCGATCAGACCGGCCTGGGTCACGCCGCCGGGCGAGGCCACGCGGTCGATCAGGGCGTTCAGCGCCTCGTCGCCCTCCACGCCCGCCGCAGCCGAACGCAGGGTGGCGCGCGCCAGACGGGCCGCCGCCTCAGGCGACAGACCCTCGGCCTCGCCGGCCTCGGCCAGGGCGCGGGTGAAGGCGAAGAAATAGGCCGGCCCACAGCCGGACACCGCCGTCGCCGCGTGCATCAGGGCTTCATCGTCCAGCAGGACCGTTTCGGCGATCGGCTCGAACAGCGACTGTCCGATCTTCAGGGCGTCCGCGTCGGACGACCACAGCGTCGCCACGCCGCGCGCCTGGGCCACGCCGGTCGTCGGCATGACGCGCACGACCGGGCGGCCGTTGTAGCCCTCGGAGATCGTCGCGCCGCGCACCCCGGCCATGACCGAGACGATCACAGCGTCCGCCGCCAGATGCGGCAGCACCGCCTGCGCGGCTTCCAGCCATTTGGCGGGCTTGACGCCGATGACGAAGGCGCGGGCGTCAGCCAGGGCCTCCAGCGGCGGATTGATGCGCGCGCCCTTGGCCCGCGCCGCCTCGGCGACCGGCTTTTCGGACGGCGTCAGAATGATCAGATCGGCCGGGTCGACGGCGCCCGTCGCCAGCCAGCCTTCCAGAATGGCCGAACCAAGACGCCCGACGCCCTGAAGCACGACCGGACGACCCGAACCGCTCATCAGGCGTTGCCCACGGTCTCGAACAGGCAGGCGTCGATCGCCTCCTTCGGCTTCTTGGAGCCGCGCACCATGAAATCGAAGGCCGGATAATAACGGTCCGCCGCCTCGACCGCCGCGTCGATCATGGACGCGGCCTGGGCCAGGGTCGGACGCTCGGTGTGCGGCAGAGCCAGGGCATGGCGGAAGACGATCTCGCCTTCGTCCGGCCAGATCTCGAAATGGCCCAGCCAGGTGCGCTGATTGATCATGGAGACCAGTTCATAGGCTGCCGCGCGGCGCGTCTTGGCCACGCGAAGGTCCAGCGCCAGGCACAGCTGAAGGCAGTCGCCCTCTGGCCGCCAGGCGAACCACAGCTCATAGTCCTTCCAGTCGCCGGCCAGGGCGAAGGCCAGATCGCCCTCGTCCGTGCGGTCGAACGGCAGGTTCTCCGCCGTCAGGACGTGTTCGACCACATCCAGCGGATCAAAGGGCAGGTCGACCTCTTCGGGTCTCACAGCATCCATCAGGCGTTCAACTTCTTCAGCAGCGACAGCGACTCAGAGGAGCGCTTTCGAGGACGGTAGGCGTGTTCGCAGATTCGGCTCAACCGGCTGAATCCGGGGTCGAAGCAGCGTCTGTGGACGATCCCTTGGCGGCCTTCTTCGAGGCGGGTCCAGGACTTGAAGCAGCGGCCTTCAGCGCCGCGATCTCGGCGCGCAGGGCGGCGATCTCGTCCTTCAGCACGTCGAACTCGTCGCGGCGCACCAGATCCATCTCGGCGACGAAGCGATCGGCCTGGGCGCGCCAGGCGGCCTTGGCCTCTTCGCCCGCAGCCTGGGCCAGACCCATGGCGCCGGTGGTCAGCTTGGCGAACTCATCAAGGAGGGGATTGCGCGTCTGCATGTGCGGCCTCTTGAGAACTCCCGGACCTTCGGTCCGAACGTGGTTAACGGTGCATTGATTTGGGTAAACCAAACCTTACCTGCCTGCGGCCTATAGACTGCTTCGCGGGAAAAGCGCGCGACGAATGCAGTCCCGCTTGCTAGACGAGTGACAACTTCTGAAGGCGCAGGAGGCCCCGTGCCCTTTCCCGAATTCGACCCCGTCCTGATCCAGCTCGGCCCCCTGCCCATCCGCTGGTACGCGCTGGCCTATATCGCCGGCATCGTCCTGGGCTGGTGGTACGCCTCGCGTCTGGCCAAGACCGAGCGCCTGTGGGCGCCGGGCAAGTCGCCGGTCAGCGGGCAGCAGCTGGACGACCTGGTGCTGTGGATCACGCTCGGCGTCATTCTGGGCGGCCGTTTCGGTTACGCCCTCTTCTACAAGCCGGAAATGTTCGCCCAGCTGTTCACCGGCGACAGCTGGGGCGAGCGGCTGGAGTTGCTGCAACTGTGGACCGGCGGCATGAGCTTCCACGGCGGCTTCCTGGGCGTGGTCATCGCCATCGCCCTCTACGCCCGTCGCCAACAGGTGAACCCGCTCAGCCTGGGCGATCTGATCGCCCCGGTCGCGCCGCTGGGTCTGTTCTTCGGCCGCATCGCCAACTTCATCAATGGCGAGCTGTGGGGCCGTGAGACGACGGTCCCCTGGGCCATCCGCTTCTGCAACGAACGCATCCAGCAGATGTACGGCTTCTGCCCCGCCGGCAACGAGCCGCGTCACCCCAGCCAACTGTATGAGGCGGGTCTTGAGGGCCTGCTGCTGTTCGTCATCCTGTCGCTGGCGATCTGGAAGTGGCGGATGCTGAAACGTCCGGGCTTCGTCACCGGCCTGTTCCTGCTGGGCTACGGTGTCTGCCGCGCCGCGCTGGAGAACGTGCGCCAGCCCGACGCCGGGCTGGAGAACCTGCCGCTGGGCCTGACCATGGGCATGATCCTGTCGATCCCGATGATGCTGGTCGGCGCCTGGCTGATCTGGCGGACGCTGAAGAAGCCGGAAGTCGCGGAGGCGTAAGACCATCATGGCGGAGACGCTCAAGGACCGCCTGGTCCGCGAGATCGTGCTGACCGGGCCGATGACGGTGGCGGACTACGTCACCCGCTGCCTGCACGACCCCAAGGGCGGCTACTACGCCACGCGCCCGGCGCTGGGTGAACGAGGCGACTTCATCACCGCCCCCATGGTCAGCCAGATGTTCGGCGAACTGATCGGCCTGTGGGCGGTCGAGACCTGGACGCGCCTTGGCGCGCCCGAGCGTGTGCGGCTGGTCGAGGTCGGCCCCGGCGACGGCACGCTGATGTCCGACGTGCTGCGCGCGGCGCGGCTGGTCCCCGGTTTCCTGCAGGCGGTCGACCTGATCCTGATCGAGCCAAGCGCCCCGCTACGCGCCGAACAGGCCCGGCGACTGGCTGACGCCGATGTGCATCCGCGCTGGCTCAGCGCCCTGCACAAGATCGAGACCGACGCCCCGGTGATCCTGATCGCCAATGAGGTGCTGGACTGCCTGCCCGCGCGCCAGTTCATCAAGACCGAGGGCGGCTGGGCCGAGCGCCGCATCGGCGTGACCGACGACAACGAACTGACCTTCGGCCTGACCGCCATCGCAGACGGTTTCGAGGCGCCCGGCTTCGACGTCGAACCCGGCCAGATCATCGAAATTTCGGAACAGCAGGCCGCCTTCGGCCGCGATCTGGCCAGCCTGATCCGGGCCGCCTCGGGGGCCGCCCTGCTGATCGATTACGGCCGCAGCAAACCCGAGGCGGGCGACACGCTTCAGGCCCTGCGACGGCACCAGAAGGTCGATCCTCTGTCCACGCCAGGCGAGGCCGACCTGACGCAATGGGCCGACTTCCCCCTGGTACTGGAGGCCGCCGTGCGCGGCGGCGCCGACGTCACCGGCTGCGTCGGCCAGGGCGCCTTCCTCAAGGCGCTGGGGATCGAAGCTCGCGCCCAACGGTTGATGCAGGGACGCCCCGAAGCCGCGCCGATCATCCAGCGCCAGTTGGACCGCCTGACCGCGCCGGATCAGATGGGCGAACTGTTCAAGGCGGCGGCGATCTTCTCTCCGCGCTCTCTGGCCCTGCCGGGCTTCTGAGGCGCCCGCCCAGCGATGGAGCCTGATGCGGCCATGACCTTCACCGAGCACGAGCGCCAGATCCTGCTGGCGACCAAGGGCGTCGGCCCCAAGGTGATTCAACGGCTGGAGGAACTGGGCGTCGGCGGCTTCGCCCGTCTGGCCCAGGCGGACGCCGCCGTCGTGTGCGCGGGCGCCGCCGCCAGCGTCGGCTCGACCTGCTGGAAGAACAGCCCCCAGGCGCGCAAGGCCGTTCAGGCCGCCATCGACGCCGCCCGTTTCGAACTGGAGGGCGCCCTATGAGCCTGAACCCGATCACCCATCCGCTGCTGACCAGGGCCGGAGTTCGCCACGGCTTCTTCACCCGCGCGGGCGGCGTATCGGACGGCCTCTACGCCGGACTGAACGCCGGCGTCGGCTCCAAGGACGACCCGGCCCACGTCGCCGAGAACCGCCGCCGCGTCGCCGAATGGATGGGCGGCGCCGCCGACGACCTGTGCGGTTGCTATCAAGTCCACTCCGCCGTCGCCCGTGTGGCTGAAAGCGGCTGGGCCGGCGACCGCCCCGAAGGTGACGCCGTGGTCGCGGGCGTGAAGGGGCCGGTGCTGACCGTCCTGACCGCCGACTGCGCCCCCGTGCTGTTCGCCGACGCCGAGGCGGGCGTCATCGGCGCCTCCCACGCGGGCTGGAAAGGAGCCCTGGGCGGCGTCATCCACTCGACCGTCGCGGCCATGCAGGCGCTTGGCGCCGAGCCCTCGCGCATCGTCGCCGTCGTCGGCCCCTGCATCGCCCAAGGCTCCTATGAGGTCGGCGCCGACTATCAGGACCGCTTCGCCCACCACGACCCCGGCAGCGAACGCTTCTTCGCCCCCGGCGCGACGGACGACAAACGCCAGTTCGACCTGCCCGGCTTCGTCCTGTGGCGACTGGAGCAGGCCGGCGTCAGCGAAGCCGCCTGGACTGGCGATGACACGCGCGCGGATGAAGGGCGCTTCTACTCGAACCGCCGCGCCTATCTGGCGGGCGAGCCGGACTTCGGCCGGTTGATTTCAGCGATTACGTTGATGGATTAGAACGGGTTGGCGAAACAATTTCATTTAGCTCATTTTGGCAATTGACCGTCGCCCTAATAGCCAAGGTTGGATTGTCCATCAGTTCGCCAGGCGACGTATCTTTTATAACCGTATGCCAATCTACATCCGGCCGTCGCGCTAGGCTCAGGACCCATTGAATTGCGGCGTGCGATCTGATTCAGGCTCCTGAGGA
>NZ_FUIE01000049.1 GCF_900163625.1 Brevundimonas diminuta 3F5N | reverse complement strand
GCGAGTGCCTGGCGGCGATCCCCGACACCTCGATCTCGGGACGCCGCGTCGCGCGTGAGCTGACCGCGCTGATCGCTCGGCGGGGCCGCCCTGCCATGATCGTCAGCGACAACGGCACGGAGTTCACGTCCACCGCCATACTGGCCTGGGCGCAGGATCATGGCGTCGACTGGCACTACATCGCGCCGGGCAAGCCGACCCAGAACGGGTTTGTGGAATCCTTCAACGGGCGGATGCGCGACGAACTTTTGAACGAAAGCTTGTTCTTTAGCCTCGACCACGCCCGCCAGAAGGTCGCTGCCTGGGCGCTGGACTACAACACCCGCCGGCCGCACTCATCAATCGGCTACCTCACCCCGGAGGCTTTTGCCGCCAGTCTGACCGCAACAGGCCGACCCGCTGCGCAGGATGAAAGCTGCGCGGTCCGGCCTGTTGCTCATCCCACGCTGCGAGGCGTAACTAACCCAAGGACTCTGGTCGCCGCTGGATGAAAACTCAGGGGCACGTCAGTGGCCAATTCGGCCTGTGGTGAATTGTCTGCAATGGCGCGTAATGAGGGTATCTCGCTGCCCCAGTACGTTGCGGACCTAGTCTCGATGCGCGCCGCAGTCGAGCTAGTCGCACCATCCCCAACATGGTTGGCCATCCCGATCGATGTGGCCGCCATACAATTCACGCCATCGCCCGAGCTAGCTGAACGGATCGAGGCGCTCAGCCAAATCACTGGCCAGCATCATGACGTCATAGTTAGTAACCTCGCCAGCGGAGGTCCTCCCATGCCGCCGCCCCAACTACCACTAGGCTATTTGCGTACGGATCCAGGGCGCGGACGGATATTCGGTATGTATTTCGAGATTGCAGGATTCCAGTACTCGCTGATGCGCCATTTGGGGGGCGATGCGTTTCGCAATAGCCAGGCGTTGGATGCTGCATTTCTGGCGTTGGCTTCGCAGGCCGCGAGCACGGGGAAATTCATGAACGAGTCGATCTCCGAGGCCGCACGGCAGTTTGCTACCAAAGTCGTCATGATCGCCAATAGGCGGAGCGTTTCCCCTAGGGATGTAACGATGGCGGGTCGAAGCAAGGCAACGACCGGGCGCCGGGCCTCAACGGCATCCGAGACTGAAGGGGTTTCAAAAGCCGATCAGAACAGCGTTCCTAGACGCGCCAGTTCGCAACCTGCACATCAACCACGCGGAGGTGATCCTTTTGCAGCTTTCAGCGAGTGGCATGAGGATATCGACACCGAAGCATATAAGAACCTGTAATGACGCCGGTTCACGACGTTCAGCTTCACATGGCCGCGCGAATGAACGCAGCCCTTGCCTCAGAAGGTCCAAGCGCCGCACTGCTGTGTTTTATCGAGGACTTAGAGGAGTTTGGGTTGCTGGGGGATGTAGCGAAAGCAGCAGGGTTGACGTCACAGAGAGTTATAGGACTCCTCTCCGGCAAGCGAAGTCCACCATTCGCTACAGTCGTTACTCTATGGAAAGCGGCTGGGCTTCGGATCACGTTCAAAGCTGCACCAACAAGAGAAGGTTGATACTTCCGTAAATAAGGTAGCGGACGCACTCGCCTGTCAGGGATTGGCGTCCTAGCATCGTTAATAACCGCTGCCAGAAATGATCTGCGGATGATCCGACCAGGGCTTAAGGCACAGCCAAGCCGTCTGGATTTGGATGTCAGCGCGGTTGAAGACTGGAACGGGCTGTGCTGGGGCCTTACCCAGCCTGAGGTTGTTCATGCGTAGGTATCGAACAAGATAAGTCGGCTCCAAAGCGAACCTTATAACAGATTGCCATGGTTGCCTGACACCGTTAGCTACGCCCTGATGTCTCGGTCGATAATCAGATTGGCGAGAATTTTTGCGGCGCTGACCTTGGTCATCGCCGTCTTCGCCGTGATTCCGGCGACCGATGCCGCAGCCTGCGCCCCCGAGATCCCCGCTCTCGAGCAGGTGCTCGATGCTCATCCCGGCGATACGCATGACGGCCAGGGCGCCGAACCTGGGGCCTGCGCACACGGCCATTGCCACCATACGGCCAGCGAGCGTCACGCCATCCCCGAAGTCGACGTGACGGCGCCGCATGCGCCTGCCCCGCGCTTGATCCCCGGCGACGACACGACCGTGTCCTTCGCCCCCAACGGCCTCAAGCGCCCTCCCAGAGCCTGATCAGAAGCCTGCGCCTTCGCGCGCCCTCCTTCTGAATCAATTCTGGAAGTCCAAACATGTCTCCGACAATTCGTCGTCGGCCGCGCCTCGCGGCCGGCTGCGCGCTGGTCGTGCTCGCCGCCCTTGCGGCCGGGCCGGCCTGGGCCGAGCCTGCGCCCGCCTATGCCGAACTCCTGGCCCGCCTGGACCAGACGCCGGCCGCATCCGAAGCGGTCGCCCTGGTCGACGCCGCCGAGGCCCGTGTTCGACAGGCCCGCGTTCGGCCCAATCCCAATCTTTCCCTCACCGCCGAGAATGTCGGCGGCTCGGGTCCCTACTCTGGTTTCGGCGCGGCTGATCTCAGCCTCTCCTTCAGCCAGGATCTCGAACTGTGGGGGCGCAGGCCGGCGCGAGTGAACGTCGCCCGGGCCGAAGCAGGATCAGCGGCTCTTCGTCGCGACCTGACCCTCATTGACGCTGGCGGCCGACTGGCCCTGACCTACGCCGAGGCCGAAGCCGCCCAGCGCCGGACCCAACTGGCCGAGGAAGGTCTTTCCCTGGCACTGGCGGACGCGCGCGCCGCCCTGGCCCTTGTCGAGGAAGGACGCGAGCCTCTCCTGCGCGGGGTCCAGGCCGAGAGCGAAGCCGCCGCCGCCCGGGCCCGCCTGGACGAAGCCCAGGCCGAACGCCAGGCCGCCCTAGCCCGACTGACTGCTGTCGCCATGCTGCCCGCTCCGGCCACCTCGATCGAGGCCAGCCTGCTCGACGCCGCAGTCAGCGTCCAACCGACTCCGGTCGACAGCGCCCCGACGGTCCGTGTCGCGGAGTCCGAGGCCACGGCCGCCGAGCGCCGCATCGAGGTCGAGCGCATCAACGGCCGACCAGACGTCACCGCCAGCGTCGGCGTGACCCGGTACGGCTTGGAGGACGAGACCGCCTTGACTGTCGGCCTCAGCCTACCCCTGCCCCTGTTTAATAGGAACCGCGGCAATATTGATGCGGCCCGAGCCGAGTTCCGCGCCGCCGAGGCCCGCGTCCTCCAGGCGCGGCAGGACGCCAATGCAGACCGGTCGGCCGCGACGGCCCGCCTCGCCTCCTCAGGCAGCCGTGTCTCGGCGGCCGACGCAGGGGTGAAGGCGGCCGAAGAAGCCTACCGCCTGTCGCGGCTCGGCGCAGACGCCGGACGCATCTCCCAGCTCGAACTGCGCGTCAGCCGCACCGCCCTGATCAACGCACGCTCCGCCGCCGTCGACGCTCGCCTCTCGCGCGTCCGCGCCGAAATCGATCTGGCGCGCCTGGAAGGCCGCGCCCCGTTCCAAGGAAACTCCTGATGCGCCTCAAGACATCCAACAAGACCCTGTTGATCGGCGGCGTCGCCGCCCTGGTCCTTCTGGGCGGCGGGGGGCTCTATATGACCCTGCAGAAGCCGACGGCGACGCAGGCGGAAAAAGCCGCTCCGCCGAAGGCCGCGGACCAGGCCGAGGGCGAAGCGGGCCACGCCGACGAAGGCGAGACCCCGGAAGGCGTGGTCGAGCTCAGCGCCGAACAGCTCAAGGCGGCCGGCATCTCCGTCGTGGCGGTGTCCCGCGGCGGCGGCGGCGAGACGCGCCTGTCCGGCCGGGTCGAGGCCATGACGGACGCGCGCGCCGCCGTCGGCGCCATGGTCGGCGGCACGGTCGAGCGCGTGCTGGTGGCGCCGGGCCAGGCGGTTCGCGCCGGCCAGCCCCTGGTCAGCCTCGTCAGCGGCGAAGGCGCCGCCCTGCGCGCCGATATCGACGCCGCCTCGGCGGCGGCGACGGCGGCCCGCCAGGCCTTCCAGCGCAACCGCAACCTGGCCGACCAGGGCGTTGTCGCCCGTCAGGAGGTCGAGGCCTCCCAGGCCCAGGCCGCCAGCGCTGAGGCCATGGCCCGCGCCGCGCGGGCGCGGGCGACGGCCGCCGGCTCGCCCAACGCCTCGGGCCGGATGAGCGTGGTCAGCCCCATCTCGGGCGTTGTCACCAACGTCCAGGTGGGCCCGGGCGGCTTCGTGGCCCAGGGCGGCGTGGTCGCCGAGGTGACCAATCCGGCCCGCGTCGAACTCGTCTTCAACGCCCCGCCGCAACTGGCGGCCCAGGTCCGTGTCGGCTCACACATGCGCGTCACCGGCCCACAGGGCGAGTTCGACGCCCTGGTGGTCGGGGTCGCGGCCGACGCCGGCTTGCAGGATAGCGGCGCGACCGTGATCCGCGCCCGTCCGGACGGCGGCGGCCTGCCGCCGGCGGGTTCGCCCGTCACCGGCGCCGTGGTCACCGGAAATCCTGCCGGCGACGCCCTGACCGTGCCGTCCGAAGCGGTGCAGACAGTCGACGGCGCCACCGTGGTCTTCGTCCAGAATGATCACGGCTTCCGCGCACAGCCCGTCCTCGCGGGCCGTCAGGCCGGGGGCTCCACCGAGATCCTGCGCGGCCTGACCGGAGCCGAACGCGTCGCCTCGACCAACGCCTTCCTGCTCAAGGCCGAACTGGCCAAGGGCGAAGCCGAGCACGGCCACTAGGGGGAGCGACAATGTTCAAAGCCATTATCGAGGCGTCCGTCCGCTTCCGCTGGTTCATCGTCCTCGCCACGACGCTGGTCGCGGCCTGGGGCCTGTTCCAGCTCACCAAGCTGCCGATCGACGCCGTGCCCGACATCACCAACCGCCAGGTGCAGATCAACACCGTGGCCCCGGCCCTGGCCCCTGAACAGATGGAGCGCCAGGTCACCTATCCGCTGGAAACGGCCATGGCCGGCATTCCCGGCCTGCAATCAACCCGCTCCCTGACCCGCAACGGTTTCAGCCAGGTGACGGTCATCTTCACCGACCAGACCGACATCTATTTCGCCCGTCAGCAGGTGGCCGAACGGATGGCCCAAGCCCGCGAAAACCTGCCCGAGGGCGTCGAGCCCGGTCTGGCCCCGATCACTACGGGTCTGGGCGAGGTCCTGATGTGGACGGTCGACTTCAAGCCTTTCGACGCCAAAAAGGCGCGGGTCGGCCAGCCCGGCTGGCAGCCCGACGGGGCCTATCTGACGCCCGACGGCGAGCGGCTGGCGACCCCCCAGGCGAGGGCGACCTATCTTCGCACCGTGCAGGACTGGATCATCGCGCCGCGCATGCGCACGGCCAAGGGCCTGGCGGGCGTGGACGTCAACGGCGGGTATGTGAAGGAATACGCTGTCCGTCCTGACCCCGCGCGCCTGGCCGGCTACGGCCTGGGCCTCAACGACCTGATCCAGGCCCTGGACCGTGCCAACAACCAGGCGGGGGCCGGCTATGTGCAACGGGCGGGCGAAGCCTTGACCGTCCGCACCGACGCCCTGGCCCAGACCATCGAAGATCTGGCCCAGGCCCCCGTGGTCAACCGCAACGGCCTGGTCGTCCGCGTCGCCGACGTGGCCGTGGTCGAGATCGGCCAGGCGCCGCGTCTGGGCGGGGCCAGCCGCGACGGCCATGAGGCGGTCATCGGCACGGCCCTGATGCTGGCGGGCGAAAACAGCCGCACCGTGGCCCAGTCGGCTGCGGACCGGCTCCAGGAGGTGGGCGCCAGCCTGCCGCCCGACATCGTGGCCGAACCCGTGCTGAACCGCAGCGCCCTGGTCAACTCCACCATCAAGACGGTGGCCAAGAACCTGACCGAAGGGGCGCTGCTGGTCATCGTCGTGCTGTTCCTGCTGCTGGGGAACATCCGCGCCGCGACGATCACGGCCCTGATGATCCCGATCAGCTTCCTGTTCGCGGTCATCGGCATGAACCGTTTTGGCATCAGCGGAAACCTGATGAGCCTCGGCGCCCTCGATTTCGGCCTGCTGGTCGACGGCGCCGTGGTGGTGGTCGAGAACACCCTGCTCATGCTCAGCCAGCGCCGAGCGGATGTGGGCCGCGCCCTGACCCGCCACGAACGTCTGGGCGTCGCCGCCAGCGCCGCGCGCCAGATGGTCAAGCCCGCCGCCTTCGGCCAGCTGATCATCCTGCTGGTCTTCACCCCCCTGCTGATGCTGGAAGGGGTCGAGGGCAAGACCTTCATCCCCATGGGCGCCACGGTCATGCTGGCCCTGGTCGGCGCCTTCATCTTCTCCTTCACCTTCGTCCCGGCCATGACGGCCCTGCTCGTGCGCGAACCCAAGACCGTCCATGTCGATGACAAGGGAGAAGCCCTGGAGCATGAAACCTTCCTGCTGCGCCACGCGCGCCGCTGGATCGAACCGGCCATCCGTGCGGCCGTCGATCGCCCCAAGGTGGTCCTCGCCGCCGCAGTCGGCGCCCTCGTGATCGGCGGCGTCGCCTTCACCACGCTCGGCCGGGAGTTCATCCCGACCCTGGACGAAGGCGACATCGCCATGCAGGCCCTGCGCGTGCCCTCGGCCTCGCTGGAGCAATCCCTAGCCATGCAGATGGCGCTGGAGCGTGTCATCAAGGCCCAACCCGAGGTCAAGACCATGTTCTCCCGAACGGGGACCGCGGAGGCGGCGGTCGACCCCATGCCGGCGAACATCTCCGACGCCGTCATCGTGCTGAAGAACCGCAAGGAATGGCCTGATCCGAAACTGCCGAAGGAGGAGTTGATCGCCCGCATCGAAAAGGCCGCCTCGACCCAGCTGGGCAACAGCTTCGAGTTCAGCCAGCCGATCGAGCTGCGCTTCAACGAGCTGATCTCGGGGGTCCGCACCGATCTGGCCGTCATGGTCTATGGCGACGACTTCGCCCAGCTCCAGGCGACGGCCGACCAAGTGGCCAACGCGCTGCGCGCCACACCGGGCGCGGCGGACGTTCGCGTGGAGCAGGCGTCAGGTCTGCCGACCCTGACGGTCAGCGTCGACCGCTTCGCGGCGGCCAACTACGGCCTGGCGGCTGCGGACGTGTCGGAAGCGGTCTCGGCCGCTGTCGGCGGCGCCGAGGCGGGGCAGATCTTCGAGGGCGACCGCCGTTTCGACGTCGTGGTCCGTCTGGACGACGCCCAGCGGAACGATCCCGCCGCCCTCGCCGCCCTGCCGGTCACGACCTCGACCGGCCTGACGGTGCCCCTGTCCTCGGTCGCCCGCATCCAGGTGGCCGAGGGTCAGAACCAGATCAGTCGCAACGACGGCAGCCGCCGCATGGTGGTCCAGGCCAATGTGCGCGGCCGCGATCTGGGCGGCTTCGTCGGGGACGCCCAAGACAGGGTCGGCGCCCAGGTCAAGCTTCCGACCGGCTATTCGCTCAAATGGGGCGGGCAGTTCGAGAACCTGAAGCGGGCCGAACAGCGGCTGGGCCTAGTCATCCCTGTGGTCTTCGTCCTGATCGGCATCCTGCTGTTTATGGCCCTGGGATCCTTCGCGGAGGCAGGGCTGGTGTTCGCCTGCGTGCCTCTGGCGCTGGTCGGCGGGGCGCTCGCCCTCCTGCTCAGGGGCATGCCCTTCTCGGTCTCGGCGGCGGTCGGCTTTATCGCCGTGTCGGGCGTCGCGACCCTGAACGGTCTGGTGCTGATGCAGGCCATTCGAGAGCGGCTTCAGACGGGACAGAACCCGCACGACGCCGCCCTCTTCGGCGCCTTCAGCCGCCTGCGCGCGGTCCTGACCACAGCCCTGGTGGCCATCGTCGGCTTCATTCCCATGGCGATCGCTTCGGGAGCCGGCGCTGACGTCCAGAAACCCTTGGCCACCGTGGTCATCGGCGGCCTTCTGACGGCCACGGCCCTGACGCTGCTGGTCCTGCCGACCTTCGCCGCCAAGGCGGTCCGTCATCGCAAGGCAGAAGGGATCGAGGACTGATGGGCGGATCCCAGGAACAGGAGATGCTTCAACGTCGCACGCTTCTCGTCGTGCTGGCGCTCAACGTCCTCCTGTTCGTGGGTCTCGGAGTCGGCGGCCTGTTCGCCGACTCCAGCGCCCTCCTCGCCAACGCGCTCGACAACGGCTCCGACGCCGCGGTCTATCTGATCAGCTTCCTGGCCGTCGGTCGGGCGATGATCTGGAAAACCCGCGCCGCCCGGTTGTCGGGGATCATGCTGCTGATCTTCGCCGCCGGCGTCCTGCTGGACGTCGGACGGCGCTGGATCGTCGGGACCGAACCGGTCGGCTGGACCATGATGGGCCTGGCCGTCATCGCGGCGGCCGTGAACCTGATCTGCCTCGCCTTGCTCAGGCGTCAAGACGGCGACGACGTCAACCTGCGGGCGGCGCGAACCTTCAGCTTCAATGACTTCGCCTCGAACGGGGGCATCCTCGTCGCCGGCGGACTGGTCATGGTCATGGATCAGGCCTGGCCGGATCTGGCGGTAGGCCTGATCGTCGCCGGCATCGCCTTCAAGGGCGGAATGGACATCCTCCGCGACGCACGCAGCGTCGCAGTTGAAGGAGCAATCTCGTGAATCTTCCCGAACAACACGGGCGTGACGGCACCGCCGTCCCGATCGACATCCAGGGCGTCCAGAAATGGCGCAAGCTCTTCATCCTGGCGGGCCTTTTCGCTCTCCTGGCATGGACGCCCCTGGTCAGGGCCCGCCCCGAATTTGAACACCCCGTCGAACACCTCGGCCTTATCGCCATCATGATCTGCATCTTTGGCCGCGCCTGGTGCTCCCTCTACATCGGCGGTCGCAAGAAACAGGAGATCGTCTCGAACGGCCCCTATTCCCTCTGTCGCAATCCGCTCTACGTCTTCAGCTTCATCGGCGCCTTCGGCGTCGGCGCCATGTCGGGCAGCCTGACCATCGGCCTTGTGTTCGCCCTGGCCTGCTGGGGGGTCTTCCGGGCGGTCGTCGAAAGGGAGGAGCGCTTCCTCGCCGGCGCCTTTGGCGCGACCTATGAACGGTACCGCCTCCGGACGCCGCGTTTCCTTCCGGATCTCCGTCTGTGGCGCGATGAGGCGGAACTCACCGTCCGACCCGCCTTCTTCCTTCGCACCCTGAGAGACGGCCTCGTCTTTCTTCTCGCCCTGCCCCTGTTCGAATTGCTGGAAGGCCTGCAACAGTTCGGCTGGTTCAGCGTCATCTTCCAACTGCCCTGAGACGGAGCATGGAACGCCAGCGTCTTGTGACCTCTCTCGCGGCGCTTCTTGCGGCCCTCGCCTTCCTTGCGGGCGCCGCCGTTCGCCTCGCTTCGCACGAGCGCGACGTCCAGGCCGAGTCACGCGCCCCCTAGCCTTCAGCCCCCTCTTCCGCATCCGAGGAGTTCAAGCATGCCTAGCACCGTCAGACTCGACATACCGGTCCTTCTCCCCGAAGCGCCCGACGCCTTGGACGCCTGCGTCGAGCGCCTCGTCAAACGCCTGACCGGCGCGCCCGGCCTGTCCCAGATCCACGTCGCGGAATCCCCGACCGGGCCCCAGCTCTGCCTGCACTACGACGCCAAACTCCTGTCGCCGGACGAGGTGCGCCGCAAGGCGCTCCAGGCCGGGGTCGAGATCAGCCGTCGCTTCGGCCACCTGGTCGGCTGGACCCAAGGCGTGCGCCATGCGCGGCACGCCCGTTCGCTCGAGGCCGACCTCAAGGCGGAGCCCGGCCTCCTTGAGGTCGGCCTCGACGCCGCCGGCGCGGTCCGCGTCGAGTTCGACCAGAACCGGATCACCCGCGACCAGCTGATCAAGACGCTCGCCGGCCACGGCCTGACCTTCTCCCCCCAGCCCTTCCCGGCCAGGGCTGAACACGCCGCAGACGACCACGCCGGCCACGACCACGATCCCGGGAAGGAGGATCACGCCGACCATGATCACGCCCACGGAGGGATTTTCGGCGCCAACACCGAACTGATCTTCGCCCTTGCCGCCGGCGGCACCCTGGGCCTCGGCTTCGCCCTGGAAAAACTGGCGTCGGGCCTGCCGGGCTGGATCCCGCTCGCGCTCTTCCTCAGCGCTTACGGCCTGGGCGGCTTCTTCACCGTGCGCGAAGCGATCGACAACCTCAGGCGCAAGCGCTTCGAGATCGACACCCTGATGCTGGTGGCGGCGGCGGGGGCGGCGGCGCTCGGCGCCTGGGCGGAAGGCGCCCTGCTCCTCTTTCTCTTCAGCCTCGGCCACGCCCTGGAGCACTACGCCATGGGCCGGGCCAAGCGCGCCATCGAGGCCTTGGCGGAACTCGCCCCGCGCACCGCCAGGGTGCGGCGTGACGGCGAGGTGATCGAGATACCGGTCGAGGCGCTTGAAGTCGGCGAGGTGGTGGTGGTCAGGCCCAATGAACGCCTGCCCGCCGACGGCTTCGTCATCAAGGGGGCCACCAGCATCAATCAGGCCCCCGTCACTGGGGAGAGCATGCCGGTCGACAAGCAGCCGGTCGATGATCTCGCCGAGGCCCGGGCCCGCCCCGCCTCCATCCTCGCCGCATCCGCCGTTTTCGCCGGGACGATCAACGGCGCCGGCGCCATCGAGATCGAGACCACCCGCAAGTCCAGCGACACCACCTTGGCCAAGGTCGTGCGCATGGTCAGCGAGGCGGAGACCCAGAAGTCGCCCACACAAAGGTTCACCGACCGGTTCGAGCGCGTCTTCGTCCCTCTCGTCCTGGGCCTGGCCTTCATCCTGCTCTTCGCCTGGGTGGTGGTCGACGAACCCTTCCGCGACAGCTTCTACCGCGCCATGGCGGTCCTGGTGGCCGCCAGCCCCTGCGCCCTGGCTATCGCCACGCCGAGCGCCGTCCTGTCGGGCGTCGCCCGCGCCGCTCGCGCCGGCGTCCTGATCAAGGGCGGCGCGCCGCTTGAGAGCCTCGGCGCCGTCGACGCTATCGCCTTCGACAAGACCGGTACCCTGACGGAAGGCCGCCCGCGGATCACCGACGTCATCCCCGTCGACGGCGCCGACGAACGCGCCCTGCTGACGGTGGCGGTCGCCGTGGAACGGCTCAGCGATCACCCCTTGGCTGAAGCCATCGCCCGGGACGGCGCGGCGCGTCTCGACGGCGCCGCCGTCCCTGCCGCTTCAAGCCTGCAGAGCCTGACCGGCAAGGGCGTCGCCGCCGAGCTCGAGGGCGTCACGGTCCAGATCGGCAAGCCCGAGATGTTCGGATCGGACGGCGTGCCGGTTCTGAGCGTCCAGGCGACCGAGGCGGTCGATCGCCTCCGCGCCCAGGGCCGCACCCTGATGGTGGTGCGCCAGGGCGAACGCGATCTCGGCGTGATCGGCCTGCTGGACACGCCGCGTGCGGCCGCGCGCGACGCCCTGACAAGACTGAGAGCCCTGGGCGTCCGGCGCATGATCATGATCTCGGGCGACCACCAGAAGGCGGCCGAAGCCATCGCCGGCCAGGTCGGCCTGACGGAGGCCTGGGGCGACCTCATGCCGGACGACAAGGTCGAGGCGATCAAGCGCCTCCGCGCCGAGACCAAGGTCGCCATGGTCGGCGACGGGGTCAACGACGCCCCCGCCATGGCCACGGCCACGGTCGGCGTGGCCATGGGCGCGGCGGGCTCCGACGTCGCTCTGGAAACCGCCGACGTGGCCCTCATGGCCGATGATCTGTCCAATCTTCCCTTCACGGTCGGCCTGAGCCGTCGCACCCGAACCGTCATCCGCCAGAACCTGTTCGTCAGCCTCGGCGTGGTCGCCTTCCTCGTGCCAGCCACCATCCTCGGTCTCGGCATCGGCCCGGCCGTCGCCCTGCACGAAGGCTCCACCCTCTTAGTGGTGTTCAACGCCCTGCGCCTGCTCGCCTACCGCGATCGCCAGGCGCCCGCATCCTATCCGGGATAAAGCCCATGAAACGCCTTAGCTGGCTCACCCTCATCGCAGCCTTCCTGGCGGCTGCAGCCTTTCTGTTCGGCATGATGTCGCGTCAATCCCCGCCCGATCGTCCGGCGGCTGCGGCCGTCCAGCCGATCGACGAGCACGCCGGCCATGCCGACGCCCTGGGAGACGCGGCCTCGACCCGCTCTTTCAAGGAGGCCAATGAACGTCTTCACCAGGCCACTGACATTCGCTGGACCGGCGACGCCGACGTCGACTTCATGCGCGCCATGATCGCTCATCATGAGGGCGAGATCGCCCTGGCCCGGATCCAGTTGCAGCACGGCTCCGACAAGGACGCTCGTGGGCTGGCCCAGGACCTCATCCGGGCGCGCGACACGGAAATCCTTCGAATGCGCCTCTGGCTGGCGCGACGCGAAACTCAGCCTGCGCCGGAGAGCGGCGCCTGACATGGCGCGCACCGTTCGATGGAAGGAAGGCCGGCCCGGCAAGCGTCGCGGCAGACGCCCTCCGCCGCCCCGGCCGAACCCGCTTCTTGACGGGCTCGCTGTCCTGACGGCGAGCTTGGTGAGCGCCGGCGCTGTTCTCACCTTCGCCATCTTCTGCTTCAGCACGCTCGGATGGCCGGTGCACGTGGTATAGGCGTCGGCCTTCCCCTCCTTGCCCTGGCCGGTCTGCGGCTCGCTCCACGCGCCCGTCCGGGCCTAGCCCTGACCCTTCTGTTCAGCCTGCTCTGGCTTGGAGGCTCCGGCTTTCTCTACGCCGTGCGCGACGACCTGAATCCTTTACGCCACTATCACGGCCCGCCCGGCGCGGCTCACGGCGACGCCGGCGCTTCGCGCCCAAGCGAGGCCTCCGGTCCCTCAGGTCATGCTCAAGGCGCCGAGACGGCGTCCTCTGGCTGAGGCGTCTCACGTAGGGCGTCCAGCACCCGACAGTCCTCGACGGTCGTCCGGCCGCAGCGATCCAGGACAGAGACGAGGGTGTCCTCCAGCCGACGCAGGTCCATGATCTTGGCGCGCACCTCTGCAAGATGCTCCATGGCGACGGCGTCGGCCGCCCCGCAAGGGGCAGAGGTGGGCCCTCCTGACAGGCTCAACAGGCTTCGGACAGCATCCAGGGAGAAGCCGAGATCTCGCGCGCGCCGCACAAAGGCGAGCCGGTCCAGATGGTCCTGGCCATAGATGCGATGACCGCCTTCGCCACGACGGGGTGCCTCGAGGACGCCGATCCGCTCATAATAACGGATGGTGACCACCTTGCACCCCGTGCGCCGCCCCAGATCGCCAATGGAGAAATTCTCGGCCATGCCCTTGAACCTATACCCGCTATAGGTCGCATATCGGTCGGCGAACCCTATTCGCAACCCTGGTTCCTCATGTCCGACTGCTGCCCATCCTCCGCAAAGCCCTCTTCCGATGCGCCGGAGAAGGCCGTCTGCTCGAGCCGGCCACCCTCTCCCGCCCCCACAGACGCCCAGTACTGTTGTTCTGGACCGACCGCCTGCGGCTCGACCAACGAGACTGAACCGGCACCGACTGCCCATTTGGCGGGTGACGACTGCTGTTCGGCCAAAGGGGACGAGATCGCCGCCCTCGGCGCCCATGCCGACGTGCGTCGTGTCCTGATCCTGGTTCTGGCGATCAACGTGGTCATGTTCTTCGCCGAATTCGGCGCCGGCCTCGTCGCGCAGTCCACCGCCCTGATGGCTGATTCGATCGACATGCTCGGCGACGCCTTGGTCTACGGCCTGAGCCTCTACGCCCTGAACCGGAGTCTGCGGTGGCGCGCTGGCGCCGCCTTGGTCAAGGCGGGCGTCATCGCCGCCTTCGGCGTCTGGGTCTTCGTGGAGGTCGTCCGCAAGGTGGCGGGCGACGTCACTCCGACCGCTGAAACTATGGGCCTGTTCGGGGTGATCGCCCTCGTCGCCAATCTCGTCTGCCTGGCGCTGCTCTATCGCCACCGGAACCGGGACGTGAACCTGTCCAGCACCTTCGAGTGTTCGCGCAACGACGTGATCGCCAATACCGGCGTCATCGTCGCCGCCGGAGGCGTGCATCTGTTCAGCGCCGGCTGGCCTGACATCCTGGTCGGCGGCGTGATCGCCCTCCTCTTCTTCCGGTCGGCGATCAAGGTGCTTCTGCAGGCGTGGCCCCAGTTCCGGGCCGCCCGTCCTCAAGCCATCTCCTTAGACTGAACATATCAACGTTCGCTGCGAGCAGCCCTGAAGGGACTGGCGGCGAAGTTTGTACACTGGACCATGCGTCAGGAGAGATTTTTTGCCGGATCGTCCTGACCGGGCCTCATCGGCAGGTGCCCTGCCAGAGCTCCCAGTGTCGATGGCTGGCTGATTGATGCCGACGGTGGGCCACGGGGCGAGCCAGCTAAGCGCCAGAAGCGGACATTGGCTCCGGTGCGTGAAGCAGACACCTTTTTCTTTCCTCGGTGTTTTGTCTGCTAAGAGCTGAACGAACCGCTCAAACTCGATGATCACGCGCGCAGCGCCTTGAAGCCGGCCACGCCGAGATCGCCCCCGGTGGACCGCAACCCTTCGGGCAGTGGCGGCGGCGTTTCAGTCATTCGATCTCCTATGAGGCGCGGGATCCGGTGTCAGGCCGAAATCTCGGTGCGGCCATTCCAAAAGGCAATGGCGTGGGCTGTCCGATTGTCCGACGGAATGACAGGCGCAGCGAAGGTGTCGCTCGCCAGCAGATACAGGAGAGTCGCCAGTCCCTGCTTACGGAAAGCCGGTTCAACCTCGATCGTGCAGCACTGGACCTTGCCTTGGTCGCCGCCGAAAGTGGCGTGGGCCATAACGACTTGCCTTGGGCCGATCACGGTGAACCAGATCGAACCCATGCCGTGAGGCACTGCGACCGACCTGTCGTCGTACTGATGCCTGGCCTCATGGGTGGTGGATAGTCCGTCGGGGACCTCAGCCACCAGGATCTCCACACCGGGACGATCCGGATCTTCCAACGTATAGGTTTCGTATTCAGTGATCGGTTTCGGCACGCGGACCTTCGCTCCTCTGAAATGGCGAACCAGACGATAGAGGGCGCGGACAAGCGCCGAATGGCGAAACGCGTCGATCAATCGACCCAGCCGTGATGCCAACGTCCTCAGGCGGCGATCGCCTGATCGGTTTCAAAGCCGAAACCCTTCGGATCGGCCGAACTCATTCCATCGGGACCGCGGGTGATCTCCACCGTGAGCAGACTATCGCCCGAAAAGGCTGGACTGAGCTCCAGAGCCAGATAGTCAAACAGGGCGCGCTCATGCACGGCGATCACGATCTGGCGGCCAAGGCGTTTGGACAGGGTCCGGAGCAAGGCGGCGAACTGAGCGATGTGGACATCGTCCATCGACTGCACAGGATCGTCGAGAATGAGCCACGGCTGTTTGGCGGGCACGGACAAATGCAAGGCTAGGAAAAGGGTCAGGGCCGCCGTGTTCAGGTTTCCCTGGCTGAGCATTGCCCCCGGGTTACCGTAGCCGACACCAGATCGGTGGAGCGTCTTCAGATGCGCCTCGGTCTTGCCTTTGACGGTCTTCAGTTCGAAGGCGGGCACGAAGTTTTCGGTTGGGGCCAGCCGCACAAACAGGTCGCGCCATCTGTTGTTCAGAGAGGTGTTGAAGACCGTCGTCACCAGAGACGATCGGATCTTGTCCGCAGCATCGGCCACAGCTCTGCTCGTCAAGCGCCTGGCGTTGGCGGTCTGGGACGCCGCTGCGATCCGGACGGCCTTGGCTTCCTGAACCGCCAACTCGGCGCGCAGACGCTTGAGCCTCGCGGCCGCCTCTACCTCCATGCTCAGGAGCGATCGTGCCCGGCTACGCGCGCTCAAGTCCGCCTCGGCCTGTTCGGCGCGCTGCGATAGGGTGGACGCCGCCACCTCGAACGCCTCCGCCACGGTCGGGTAGGCCGCGAGTTCAGTCGAAGTGATGTCCCGCACGATCTGATCCGCCCCGGCGACTGCGGACGCCGTGTCATCCTGAATCCGGTTCATCGCATTCAACCGGGAGCGCGCGGAGGCCAAATCATTCATGATGCTCGCCCCCACGCGAGCATTGACTGTCATGGCCGCCAGATCGACCAGGGCGCCGTTCAGTTTGGGGATCCGGCTCGCCAGGTCAGCTCGCTCCTGCTCTGGAAGCAGTTCGCGTTCGGAGCTGAGCTGCTGGCGCTGGGCCTCGGCCAGGCGCTTGGACTCCGCCGCGCGCTCAGTCGCCAGCGACTGAAGACGGCTCGCTTCGCTTGTCAGATCAGCGATCCGGCTCGCGATGAACGCTGAAAGCGAGCCCTTTTTCTCTTCCTGGAAATCGCGTGCGCAGACCGGGCATGTCTCGTCATGAACATGCGGCGCGACGGATGCCAGCGCCTTGGCGAGAGACTGGGCGTCGGCCGCGCTCTTGGCGAGTTCAGCGTCGATTTCAGCGATCCGCACATTGGCGCGCTGAATGGTCGCCTTCACGGCAGTCAGTGTGTCCGCGGCCGTTTTCGCGAGCGTCAGCAGGGCCTGGCATCTCACTGTCTCGGCGCGCGCCCGGGTTTCCGCCTGATCGCGCGCCTTCATTGGGTCGGTGGCAAAGGGCGGCAGGTCGGGAAGGATGGGCGCGAGCAGGGTTTCGATGTCTGCGAACCGCGCGCCGTCGGTCGTCTGCCATTCGGCCAGCCTTTTCGACGTCGCGTCCAACGTTTGTTCGAGCTCTGCGCGTCGCGCGGCGGGATCGCCCTCTCCGCGCTGGGCCCAGGCCTGTCGCACGCGGTCAAGATTGGCCTGCAGCCGCCCCACCAGACCGAGTTCGGCTTCCTCGAGTCCGGAATCCATCTCGAAACCGCGACGTTCCTCCAAGTCTTCGGGCAGCTCGAGCAGCGGGTCGACCTCATTTAGAAGGTCGTCCAGCGCCGAACGGCGCTCCTTCCAGTTCGTCTCGGCGAGTTCGGCGTTCTTGCGGATCGCGTCGATGTCTTGGTTCACACCGTTCACCAAGCCCTCGAAGCGGCGATACTCGGGCACGACGTTTCTGATACGCGTGACATTGTGAGCCGACATCAGGCCATCGATCAGGGCGTCCAGGGGATCGAGCCCCAGCAGCTCATTCACGAACTGGGTCAGCCGGGATGACGATCCGGTCGACTGGTCATCGTAGAGCTCAAGCAGCCTGCTGAGCGCGGTCTGAGGCAGGTAGCAGCGATTGGCGAAGAACTTGGCCTGTTCGGGATCTAGGAGGGGCGCGGCGGTGAAAGTCTCACCAAACGTCACGCTTCCAGAGGTTCGCCCGCCGTCGAGCGCCGCCGTCGTCTGGAGCTCGATGGATCCATGACCAACGTCGACGTGCGCCATATGAGACTGGTAAGGCTTACCCGCCTCGGCCAGGTGGGAAATCTGGCCGGTAAGTCCCAGTTCGATGCCGGTCAGGACACTGGTCTTGCCCATGCCGTTGGAGCCATGGACGAGCACCACCTGGGCGTCGAGGGGAACGACAACAGGCCCTTTCAGGCTTCTGAAGTCATTGAGAACGAGATTCTTGAGACGGGGCGTCATGCGGCGCTCTCTTCGTCGAGCACGGGCAGAACAGCGGCCCTGATGCTCGCTGCAAAAGCCAGTTCGACGGCCTCGGCATTTGTGTAGCTGGCTTGGATCAACTGGGCGACCAGTTCCTGGTCCTCTTGCTCTGCAAGAGCCTTCGTCAGGTCCGCTTCCCAGACGAGAACAGCCTCCGCGCTGGAGGGGCCTTCGAGCGGCAACAGGACCGAGAGCCAGTCACGCACGGCACGATCCGCATCCTTGCCGATCTGGGATCCGATCGGGAGCACCCGACAGACTTGGCTCAACGTCCTCAAGGTCTCGGGGGTGGTCTGACCCGAGGTCAAAACGGCGGTGACGGGGCGTTTGGACTGCAGGACATCCAGGGCACGCGTAAGGCCGAGAACACGCCGGATGAGATCTTCATCCCTCTTGTCGCTCCGCACCTCCATGACGACGACAAGGTCATTGGCGCGCTCGCCGGCGACCAAAGCATGGGTGAAATCGAAGTCTTGGGAGCCCACACGCAGAGGCTTGGGCAACTCCTTGTAGCCGCCGTCTTCCTTGAGGATGCGGACAACGTCTTCCGTCGTACTCATAGCGCGGCCTCCCAACGGAACGAGCGCACCAGATCGTCGGTATTGGCGGCCTTGGCCAGCATCGGACCGAACTCGATGAAGCGCGCCTGCGGCTTGGCGTTGCGATAGACGCCGCTTGGCGACCGGGTCTGCCGTGTCCTCAACGGAGCCGCGCTGACGACCACCACGTCCGGATCGGACTCGTTGAACGCACCGGCCTCCAACAAGCCGTTGATGACGTGGTCGTTCGCCGCGAAGAAGACGCGAGCCGCTGCCCCGTCAGTCCCGATGCGCAGCGCACCACTCGTGGTCTTCTCCGGATTGTCTAGGTCGATCGTCCAGTCGCCGGTGCTGGCGATGTCGCCGATGACGCCGAGCGCCGTCGCAGCCTCGCGCTGGCCGGTCGCCTTCAGCCCGATGGCGTCCTTCATCCGGGGCACCGGGTCGCTCGACATCGGGAAATATTTGAGGCGTCCGGCCGGGCTCTCGCCGATTTCAACCTGGTGCCGGACCCGGGCGACCGCGGCGGCGACATGGCGCATCAACACCAGGAGATCGGACTGGCCAGCCTCCGCCGCCTTGTCCCGGAGGTGTACGATTCCGTTGTCCAATCTCTCACGATCGTCGGGCCCAAGATTCGGAGCGGCTGCATCGGACGCCAGCACCTGCAGTTTCTGGGTCAGGATGTGCAGAACGATCGCCGGCAACAGCGGCCGACCGTAGGATTCAATCAAGGAGGAGGTGCAGATATCAGTTCGGCTCTCCGACCACTCTTCGGTGCTATAGATCCCTTCCAGGATGTCCTTCTGATCCTGAGTCAGGGCGTCGTTCGAGAACACGACGGCGGGCGGTTCTTTCCACGGCCAAGGCTTATCGCCGCCGACCTTCTGGAACATGTCCCGGATGTTTTCGTCCTGCCCAGACAGGCCGATCATCAGGGTTCGGGTCGTCTGGATCAGCGCGCCCAGCTGCTGCCGGACGATCGTGAAAGCGTTCTCGTATTTCCACCGCCCGATCTGACCGGAACGCGCGATCAAAAGCGGGCGGTAGATCGCCTCGCTCTCGATTGCGCGAAGAGCGCAGCCATGGAATTTGTAGAGCTTGGCTGCCGCGCCTGCGGCGTTGCGCAGATCATCGCCGGTGACGGTGATGGCGAGGTGTTCCTTGGGATAGCCAAGCTCGACGATGGCGCCCTCGATCAGGCCGTCCCAGTTGGCGGTGGCCAGTTGAGGCGCAACGCCTTCGAGAACAAGGATGGCCAGCGCCAGATGCTCCAGGTCGGGATCCTGGTCGGCGAAAGTGTTGGGGAAATCGAGACCGGTCCAGAGCAGGAAGTCCTGCTTCTCGCCCTCGATGTCGATCGAGAGGACCTCCGAATACTTGTTCCACAGCCGCCCCACGATCGGTTTGAGCTGGTCGGCAGGCCACTCTTTCACGGGCACGGTGAGATCCAGGGCGGCCCGTTGCGCCACGTCGAGTTCAGCGAGCGTCAACAAGGTTTCCAGCGCCTGATTGAACTTGCAGTCCGCAGCCGCGGTCCGCTTCGCTCTGAGGAACTCGATGAGTTTGGCGATCACGCCGTCCGATCCGCTCAGTCCGATAACGCGGCCGCGAGAGATTCCGGACCCCAGCCAAAGAGTGTAGCCGGCCGATCCGATCTCACTGACGACGGCGGCGTGGGGCCCGTCGAGAAGGGCGAGCGCCTCGGGAAGAGTAATCGTGTTCGCGGCCAAACGTGTTCCCCCTGAGGTAGAAAGCTTATCCTAATCGGACCCTGTGTCAAAATCGGTCGTCCCGACCTGACGGTGACGAACAGCCTCGGGGCTCACTCACAGATGCTTGCTAGCCGCCGGCTCTGGGTTTGGACCAAGCATGAAACACACAGATAGAATTCGCCTTGTATTCCGCGACCTTGGACGACGCACAGTTGCAGAGCGGAATGTCCCAACTCCAGCGTTGAGTCAGGTCCGGACCTCCACACTTTGGTTGCCTTTAACCTGGCAGCGGACATCGCGGACTGCCGCTTTGAGTCAGGTTTTGCAGCAGCATGACGTCGCCGATGCGCCAAAAGCGGTCATTGGTTCGACGCCGGAATGCAGCCCTTTTCTTGGGCGATGGCCATGATGTCCTTTTGCCCAAGCCGCTCCGTTCGACCCTCTCCAAGAAGAACCGCGCGCGACGTTGGAAAGCCTGGCCCGTCCGCTAATTCACATTCAAGAACAAATGTAGTACATGGTCGGTGTCGGTCTAAAGGCATTGAAACGGAACGAAGTCGATGGCTAAGCGTCGCCATGTGTTCATCAGCCATCATCACGCGGATGATGCTCGTGTCACCAGCCTGACCAACATGCTCCGCCGGAACGCTTTGGAGATCCGCAACAGCTCCATCCGCGCCAAGCCTGCTAATGCTGAGAAGCTTCGTAAAGGTCTCATCGCCGAGAGGACGCTCAAGCGTCTCTTGCGCATGAAGATGTCGTGGGCTTCGACGGTCGTGGTCGTCATCGGCAAGAATACCCACAAGCGCCCATGGGTGAACTGGGAGATCGAGATGGCCAATCGTCTGGGCAAGCGCATCGTCGGCGTCTACGAACATGGCGGCACAGAAAATGACATCCCGCCCGCCTTGGACAAGTATGGGGATGCGGTCGTAGCGTGGAATTCCAAGAACATCATCGGTGCCATCGAAGGGCGGTGCGACCCGCAGGAAACGCCGACAGGCGTCGAAAGGGGTACTCGTGTCGGCTCGCGGGGGTGCGCCGCCTGATGACCAGCGTGTACCTGTACGCTGTCAGTTATGACCTGGGCTTCGCGCCGAACCCGTTCGGGGGAATCTGCAGTCTCGCTTGCTGCAAGCCGGCGATCCGTGCGGGCGCGAAGGATGGAGACTGGATCGTCGGTCTGACGGGCACGAAACTGCGCCCTGCGTTGCGTTGCGTATTCGCCATGCAGGTCACGCGGTCAATAACCTTCGACGAGTATTGGGCCGACGCTGAGTTCGAAACCCGAAAATCCAGGCGGAACGGGTCCGCCAAGAAACAGGTCGGCGACAACATCTATCATCGGGACCAGCCGGCAGCTCCGTGGGTGCAAGAGGATTCTGTTCACAGCCTTGAAGATGGATCCCAATGCCCGCTGAACACGGCGCATGACACTCGGGTCAACCGGGTGCTGCTGTCCGAGCGATTCATCTATTTCGGAGCCGCAGCCCCGGCGGTGCCGGCCGATATCCTAGCCAATCTGAATTATGCGCGAAATCCGCGTGACATGCGCAAGTACGCTCTGGCGGAAGCGGAGAGCTTGATTGACTGGCTCAAGCCTCAGGTCGACGCCCACGACAACATCCCGCTTGATGACCCAATCAATTTTGATTCGTCGTCAAAACGCTTCTCGGCGACGCGTCAGCGCATGGTTTAGACCCGCCAATCCGGCTGCGTATCCGGTTGGCGGGCTAGGCAAGCGCGGCGCGCCAGCGGGTCAACAGGTCGCAGACCGCGAACCCCATTGGCTCGCTCCGATCGTCGTTGGCGATGTCTCGAAGATCAGGCCTGAGCGGCGCTGGTATCCGATCACCTAGCGCCGCAATCCGCGCGATCCCGTCATCATACCCCGACTGCTGCGCCCCACGCGGGACACGGGCAGCAAGCTCCATCAGGTTGAGCGCGATGGCACAGTCCCGCGTCGCACCGCCGTAAGCTCCGAGCAGAACCAGCGGCTTTTCCGCCTCCAAAGTCATTATCGCCTCTTCAATGACGCCTGGCATTCGACCTTCGAAATGGTCTTGCGCCAGCCCGACCACGCCCATCTTCCCGCCCATCGCCAACCGGGCATCCGCTTCCGCCGCGATCGCCTGCCGGACTGCGGTGTAGGCCTCGGTGTCAGACCGCCCAGCCTGGCTCCTCAGCCAGCCGCCCCATTCCGCCTCATTGGATATGGTCTGCCGGACCTCTCCGACCGCGCCGACGATCAACTGATCACCTGATGACCGCACAGACGTCAGCTTGCCTGCGATCGAAAGCCGGACGCTCGCTACGCTGCGAGCGAGTTTCAGTGCTGCGATAAGGTCGCCGAACCGGGTCCGCCGGGCGATCGGCTCAGCGATGACGTACAGGAAGGGCGCTGTCTCCCGGCTTCCGGCATAGGCGCCCGCGAGATGCCTGAATATCTTGAAGGTGAAGTGCTCGGGCTGCAGGTCGCCGGCATAGAGGATCTCGCCCCCTTCGCGGATGATCGCGGTGCAGACCGCTAGGAGCGCCCGTTCGACCTCCCGCTCAGGGAAGCCCAGACGCGCACGGTCGGGCGCATCGCTGATCGACAGGGCGACCTTCCATCCGGTCAGTTTCATGCCCGATACTCGCCCAAGGTTTTCAGTTCGCTGTCACTTCGCATCGCGGCCATCGCCCGAACTACGAGCCGGGCCTCGATGTCTCCCAGCGGGGGATCAGGATACAGGATCACTCTTGGGCATACTTCGGCGTCGATCACATCAAAAAGCTCAGGCGGACGCGGCATCACCAAGACCTCCGATGCGGCCGCCGCAACCTTCGCAGCCTGAGCGAGGAAGACGTCGCAGCGCAAACCTTCGGACATGGCTTCTACTAGCAGGGGGTCGATCCACGATCCGACCGGCCCGCCAGCGTCAAGACGAACCCGGGGGAGATTCGCGCCGTACGGGAAGGTTCGACTGACCCGCACCCCCCCGATATCTGCCAAGACGATGGGCCGCCTGTGCCGCTTGGCGGTCGTCAGCTCAAACACGCACCAGGGCCGGGAATCGTAAACGTCCGAAACGATGGCGATCAGAGTTCCCCGGCTGATTTCGGCGTCAAAGCGGGCTTTAAAATCCTCGCCCGGATTCAGCTCCATGGCGTCGTAGAAGGTGTGAAGCGGCACGTCGTGGCCCGGTGACTGAACATAGTCCACGATTTCCCTGGCCGCGGTGTCCCCGTCCGCTTTGGCGTGGCTTACGAACAGCGGCTCGTCGCGATCATCGGCGCTGAGCTTCCGCAGGTGCCGGCGGATCTGGACCAGGATATGGAGTAAGAGACGCTTGTCCCGCGCGATCTCATTCAGCCCAGTCCAGCCCTTTCTGTAGACATACTGGGTGTTCCGCCCGCTGTCTGAAGCGGGGATCGCGCTGCCGCTATAGTCACAGAACGGAATGTAGACGTCAGCGTTGCCGCGCGCCTCCATGGCCGCACGTGTCGACTGCAAGAACTGGTCCCACTCCGACGCCTGTTCATCCATGAAGTCGTCATGCAGGAGCACTACGGCGTTGTGATCCGCGCGCGATAGGTCGACGGGCCTCGGCAAGGGCAAGCCCGGACGCCATGGCGCGCTCGCGAAGCGCACAGGCACCCGATAAGCCACGCCGTCCCGTTCCATTCCGATCCCGTCGAAATGTCGGGAGATCATTTCAGCGACGCGCGCGCCTTCCGACGAGCCGTCAGGCCAGACAACATGTATGCGAAGATGATCGATCATGGGCTACCCGCCGGTGGAGGTGATGATCGCCCATCGATATCGGGTGGGCTCAACTTCTGGCTTACTTTACGGCTGCATAGAATCAAACCTCTGGTAGAGATTGCGTGGGGCAGACGGGGCAATCTCGATGAAGTCGGAGCGGTACCGCAACATCAGCTACGCGACCGTAGGTGGTTTCGAGGCGGTACTGACAGACGGCAAGACCGTTTCGGTCCGCGGAGAAGCCACGCGGGAAGTGCTGGGGCGAGGCACGCTCATCGAACACCCGCAGGAACGGTTTCCGTTTCTACCGGGGCGACTGGGTGATCCGTTCGCCTTGGTAGCCGAGTGTCTCTGGGTCCTTGCGGGGCGAAACGACCTCGACTGGCTGATCCATTACCTTCCTCGCGCCGCCCAGTTCTCCGACGACGGCATGGTGTGGCGTGCGGGATATGGACCGCGGCTCAGGGATTGGCAGGGGGTCGACCAGCTGGCCGAAGTCTTTCGGCTTCTAAGCACCGACCACGCTACCCGACGCGCAGTCATGAGCCTGTTCGATCCCGGGTCCGACTTCGGTACCTCCCAGGATATCCCATGCAACAACTGGCTGAGCTGGTTGATCAGAGACGGCCGTCTCCTGCTCAATGTCGCCGTACGCAGCAACGACGCGATGTGGGGGTTCTCGGGCATCAATGCGTTCGAGTGGAGCGTCCTCCAGGAACTGTTGGCGAACTGGCTAGGCGTTGAACCCGGCCCGACCTATTTCCTGGCCTCCTCGTTCCACATTTACGAACGTGACCGGCATCTCGAACGCGCGGCCGCAGTCGTGGACGCGTTTCCCGGCGTGACGCCGTACGACTTCAACGTCGCGACACCGCGGCTGGGTGTCGCCCACGACCGTATGGATGCCGCCCTTGCAGAATGGTTCGCGGCCGAAGCGCGCGTTCGCCAAGACCCCGACATCTGGCCGATCGACAGTGCGCCGTCGGATCCATTCCTCCTCGCCTCGCTTCGGATAGTTCGCCTCAAATGGGGAGCCGAAATCTGGACGGAAGACAGGCTGAAGAACGAACTTCATGCGTGCCCGGACGACGATTTTACCGCGGCGACTTATGAACGCCTGGCGCGGCGTCTGCCGAGCTTGCTGGACGACATCCCACAGCCCTGCGCGCGCGCTTACTTCGCTCGGGCGACGCACCGGCCCTCCCTCACTAATGGTCTAATTCAGGCTATGGATTGTTTACATCGAGAGAAAAACGCGGGTTACGGCGCGGCTTGGAAGCGGCGCGGCGAGCGTATCAGCATTCTCCCCAACATTGCGCGCAAGGTCGATCGGCTCGGACACTTCCGCAGCTCTGGAGTGGATCTCGCCGGTGAGACGCTCTTCGACACGGCAATCGACCTGGTGGTGTACGCGCTCAAATATGAGCTGTTTCTAGCGGAACAGGTTCCGTCGCTGGCTGAGCGCATCGGCCTGCAAGGTGCGGCGAGGGCCTATAGTGATCTCGACGACGATTTCACCGTGGCGCTCCGCCATGCGGGGGTGACGCCTTCGCCCGACCACGAGGTCGACCGAGAGTTGGCAGCGGCGGTCGACAGCTTCGAAGACCTATGGCCCAAAGTCGAAGCGGAAGCGGACCTCGAGGCGCGCATCGCCGCGGCAGGGCGGTTGCGCGTTCATGCGGCGCGGCTGGTCGGGGCGATCGCGCAGTCTCAGCCTCAAGTCCTTTCGGCGTTCATTCGTCAATGGAGTACGCGAGATGAAACCCCCACCGCCGCGTAGCATTGATATGAGCCCCGACGACTTGTCGACGCTGCTCGAAACTCTCAAGCAGGAGCTGTCAGCTCGCCCCGAGACCGACACTCTCGGCATCCTGGGCGTCGGCCCCGCCGCCTATGATATCGAGGCCTGGCTGAACGCTGGGGGATTGGGCGCCCGTTTGACAGGGGTCTACGACACGCCTCACGAAGCCGGGCTCCGCTGCCGACCGATGGAGGCGCTGGTGCGCGATCGCCCCGAGGTCCTGATCGTAGCTTCGGACAAGCGCAAGGAGGCGCTGATCGAGGCGGCTTTACCCTACATCGAGGCGAGCGTTCGGCTGCTCATTGGAGGGTTCGATCACTTCCGATACCGTGATCCGACTTTTGAGCAAGAAACCGCCAACGCGCTCGTGCCCTCCTTCGCGAACGGATATCCGAACTGCCTAATCCATCTATGGCAGGTCCTTCAGAACGCCGCGCGCTTGGGCCTCGACGGGACGATCGTGGAGTTCGGAATGTTCCGGGGTGGGACAACCATGCTGCTCTCTCGTTTCGCCGAGCGCCTGGGCAAGGACTGGCCGGTCGTCGGGTTTGACACCTTCGACGGCTTTCCCTCGCCCCGCAGTCCTCTGGACATGTATTCCCACCCAGACTGCGTCTTTCTGGACGAAGCCGCAGCGCGCCGGTATCTCGCGGGACGAAACGTCGAGATCATCTCCGGCGATATCGTCAAAACTGCATCCCGATTGGCGGACCGGGATATCGTGCTGGCGTTCATCGATACCGACAACTATACTTCGGCGACCGCAGCGCTCGATGCCGTTCAAAATCAGATCGTCCCTGGCGGCGCCATAGTGTTTGACCACTTCACCGGTGTGGACCGTTTTCTGTACACCTTGGGCGAACGCGTGGCCGCCAAGCGCCTTCTCGGCGACCCCCGATTCTTCAACCTGCACGGCACCGGCGTATTTCTTCGGCAGTCCTCGTGATGATAGTCATCAAGACACGCAAGAAGCCGAAGCCTCGGCGCGGCGTTTACGAGCTGTATTGGCGGTTCGCCTCTAGACGGCAGGCTGCGTTCGAACGTCGTCTCGCGGGCAAATGCGCGCCTTGGTCCGACGATCCCATCCTGCAGGAGTTTAAATTCTGCAACGTGTACCGTGCGGCTGATCGAGTCTCGCAGTATATGATCCGGAACGTCTGCTACGCCGAGGACGCCGGCAGTCCCGCTGACCGCGCCTTTCAGATCGTCGCCTTTAGGACCTTCAGCAAGATCCGTACTTGGGAGAAATTGACAACGCTTTTGGACGGGCCACCGCGTATCCAAGACTTGGCGGACGGCAGATTTGTTGCCGCGCTCAATCAGATCAAGCGCGAGGACGGTGGCCTGTACACAGGAGCCTTCATTTTGTGCGCGAACAAGGCGTTTGGGCACGACGAGAAACATCACAACCATGCCGCCCTGTTTGAGAAGATGTTCGTGCAGGACGCCGTCGCGGATCGGCTGATCGGCGCGAACGCCTTCGAGAGCATCGTCCGAACGCTTGAGGGCTACCCTCTCATGGGTCCGTTTATGGCCTATCAGACAGCAGTTGATCTCAACTATTCCGAACTCACGGATTTCAGTGAGAATGACTATACGCAGGCCGGGCCGGGAGCTGTGCGCGGCCTAGCCAAAGTATTCGAGGACTTAGGCGATTACACGCCCTCCGAAGCGATCAAATTGATGGTCGACCAGCAGGAGGCTGAGTTCGAGCGGCTAGATCTGCCATTTCTTGGCCTGTTCGGGCGGCCATTGCATGCAATCGACTGTCAGGGTCTCTTCTGCGAGACCGATAAATACTGCAGAGAGGCCGCGCCCGAGCTTGCAAGCAATCGGTCGCGGATAAAGGCTCGCTACCGTCCCTCATCGACATCGCTTGAACTCTTCTTTCCACCGAAGTGGCGGCTCGCGCCGCCTGTACGAACCATGCCTGCAGGCTCCCTGCAGGCCCAGCCGGACTTGTTCGCCAGCGCCTAGCTAGCGAGCAGCCCACAGTTTGGGGCAGTCACCCTGACCAAAAGCGGCTGTTCTGGAGGGCCGCTTTGAGTCAGAAGCGGACCTCCGTCTTCGCTTCTAGCGTTTATCCACAACCTATCTACGTCTAGTGTTTCGTGCCCATCGCGCCTCTGCAGCCGCCCTGAGCGCGTTGAGGTTTGCAACACAAGCGCTGTCGCCGAGCGCAACGGCCGCTTCTCTCAAACTGCATTATTTTCGGTGTTAATTCAGCCATTTATGGCTGCAACAGTTTCCGAACATGTGCAGTCTGCGAAATATACGTATCGCTGAGCTGTCCTTGGTCGACGGCGCGAAGATCATCTCCTAATGTCCGTGAGGAGTTTCACGCTGGGATACGTCATGAGCAACATCTTCATTGCGCCTTTGGCCGCACTGTTCGTTCTCGTGCTCGGGGTTCCAGCGCAGGCTGAGACTGTCGTGGGCTATGGGGCTTTCACGCCTCTGCCGCAGGCCGGTGAGCAGCCGGACCCGCAACGCGAGTACCGCGTCATTGTGGATCTGACCCAGGGCGGCCCTGACGACAAGCCGCTAAAGGGCCTGGAACGCGTGGCTCGGCTAACGAATATGTTGGCGGCAAACGGCGTCACCGCAGAGAAACGGAGCATCGTCGTTGTGATGCACGGCGGCGCTTCCTTGGCCTCTCTGTCCGATGCAGCCTGGTCTGCGCGGAACAAGGGCGCGACAAATCCCAACAGCGCCCTTATTCGCGCCCTGACGGCAGCCGGGGTTCAGGTCCGTCTTTGCGGCCAATCCATGGTCGCGCATGGTTTGACGGAAGCCGATCTGGCGCCTGGGGTGCAGGTCGATCTGGCTGCGCTGATGACGGTCATTCATCACCAACAGGCCGGCTACGCACTGATCATGAACTAAGGGTGTCACGCGCCAGTGAAGCGTGGCGCCCAGTCTTCCTTCCGGCACCTCAAGCCAGCCGAACCGGCTAGAGAGCGAAGCGCCCTCGCCAACCGTCGTAGGCAACCTCGACACTTGGTGGAAGATTGCGTGATAATATATTGTAATCTAAGTCAATATGAAGGTTCGTCAGCACTGCCGTCTCTACTTCAGCGCGGGCGATCCACTCCAAGGCCAGATCAACATGCGCATGCGTCGGGTGCGGCGTGTAGCGTAACGCGTCGATGATCCAGAGTTGGGCACCGCGCACAGCCTCCAGAGCGGCGTCATCCAAACTCGAAACGTCGCTGGAGTAGGCGATCGGCCCCAGGCGATAGCCGACCGAACGGATCGGACCATGGATCTGGTCGAAGGTCATGACGGGGATGGGACCACCCTCCCCCTCTACTTTCCACGCCTGGCCGTGCGGGGGAAGGCGATGGCCCTCGACGATGGCCGGATAGCCGTGGTGGCTTTCAAAGATGTAGTCGAAGCGTCGCGTCAGGGCATGGTGGGTGGCCGCATCCATCCAGGCCGGGATGCGTCGACGTGCGTGGGCGGCGAAAACGCGAAGGTCGTCGATGCCGTGTGTCTGATCCGCATGATCGTGGGTGTAGAGAACCGCATCGATATGGCGGACCTCGGCGGCCAGCATCTGCTGGCGGAAGTCGGGCGAGGTGTCGATCACCACGCTGGTCACGCCGTCCGGGCCATGGCGGCGCGCCAGCATGGAGCAGCGCGTGCGCCGGTTGCGTGGTTCTGACGGGTCGCAGTCGCCCCAGTCGCCGTCGCCGCGCGGCACGCCGCCGGACGAGCCGCAGCCGAGAATGACGACTTCCAACTCGCCTTGCCGGCTCATTCGGCGGGCCTGGGAATGCGGTCGAACAGGTTGAAGAAGGCCTCGGTCGTCAGCTCATCGGCTTGTTCGGGCGTCCAGCCGCGTATCTCAGCCAGCTTTTCCAGCACCAGGCCGACATAGGCGGGTTCATTCCGACGGCCACGATGTGGGATGGGGGCCAGGTAGGGGCAGTCGGTCTCAACGATGATGCGGTCTTCAGGCATCCGACGGATGACCTCCCTCACCTCCTCGGCCGCCTTGAAGGTGGCGATGCCTGAAACCGAGAACCAGGCGCCGAGTTCCATCGCTGTTTCAGCTAGTTCCAGCCCGCTGGTATAGCAGTGCATCAGGAGCTTGAACGGCGCGCGGCTGTGTTCCTCGCGCAGGATGTCGGCCATGGTCTCATCAGCTTCGCGCGTATGGATCACCAGAGGCAGATTGGTGCGGCGCGCCGCCTCGATATGTTGGCGGAAGACCGCCGCCTGCACGTCGCGCGGGCTGAGGTCATAGTGGAAGTCCAGGCCGCATTCGCCGATGCCGATGACGCGCGGACGATCCGTCAGCTCCACCAGGCGATCAGCCGTCAGGTCGGCGTAGTCCTTGGCCTCGTGCGGATGGACACCGACCGTGCACCAGATGTCGGCATTGTTCATCGCCAGCGCGTGCGTCGCCTCGAAGGTCGACAGCTTGTCGGAAATCTCGACCATCAGCCGCACGCCCGCCTGGCGCGCACGGTCGATCACCGCCTCGCGATCCTCGTCGAACTGGGGGGCGTGCAGGTTGACGTGACTGTCAATGAGCATATCAGGCGGCGGCTTTCGTGCGGGCGATGTCGGCCAAGGCTCCGGCCAGGACGTCTCCCTTATCAAGATTCAGCCCGATGGCGCGATCGGGCAGGTCGGACAGCCGCCCCCACAGCTCGGCCCAGCGGGCGCCTTCACGGCCGCCAGAGTCGACGGCTCGGCGTTTCACCGCTGCGATCAGGCGATCCATCAGGGCCTCGAACCGCGCCTGCCCCTCGGCGCCACGGAAGCCGTCGGCGACAGCCAGTTGTTCCGCGCGATCAATCTCTGGTCCATCAACCCAGGCGCGGGCGAGACGGTCGACCTCGGTCATGGCGCCCGACGCCAGATCCAGAGCCGCGCCAGGCGAGCCCCCAGCCATGGCCGCCGCGGCTAAGGCTTCATCGTCGGACACGCCCGTGCGCTGACGCACCAGGTCGGTCAGACGCGCCTCGGACCAAACCGGGAAGGTCAGCCGCCGACAGCGAGAGCGGATGGTGGCTAACAACCGGCCGGGCGCATGGGTGACCAGGAAGAGCACGCCGCTTTCAGGCGGTTCCTCAAGAATTTTCAGCAAGGCGTTGGCGGCGTTGATATTCAGATCGTCCGCCGCATCAATGATGGCGACGCGGTGCCGAGCCTGGGACGGGCTCTTTGCGAAGAACTCCGGCAGGTCGCGGGCCTGGTCGACCGAGATGGCGCGCTTCAGCTTGCCGCCCTCGACTGCGCGCTCCAGCACCAGCAGATCCGGGTGGGCCTGGGCGGACACCAGACGGCTGACGGGATCATGCGGCGCGGCGCCCAGCGGTCCGCGCGACGGGTCCGGCGCAGCTCCCAGCAGCCGTCGGGCGGCGCGATAGGCGAAGCTGGCCTTGCCTGATCCCTCGACCCCGCACAGCAGCCAGGCGTGGTGCAACCGCCCCCGATTCAGCGCGTCCAGAAAGGCTTCTTCTGCCTGTATATCGGCGATCAGGTCGAAACGGTCGCGCGGATGCTCGCTCAAAGCAGCCGCTCCTCCACCACGGCCCACAGCCGAGCCGAGACGTCGTCGACCTCGCCCGTTGCGTCAAGAACGACGCAGCGCTCGGGATGACGCTCGGCCACCTGAAGGAAGACGTCGCGCAGTTTCTGATGGAAGGCGAGGCCTTTGGATTCGAAGCGGGTCTCGAACAGACCGCGACCGAAAGCTCGATCAAGACCAACCTCGACCGGCAGGTCGAACACCAGGGTCAGGTCCGGCTGGTCGCCGTTGACCACGGCGTCGTCCAGCGCCTCGATCAGGCTTTCCGGCGTTCCGCCGCCCGCGCCTTGATAGACGCGGCTGGAATCGGCGAAGCGATCGCAGACCACCCAGCGCCCAGCCTCGAGCGCGGGCAAGATCGTCCGCTCCAGATGGTCCGAGCGCGCCGCATACATCAACAGGGTCTCGGTGCGCGCGGACCAGCGATCCGCCTCTCCCGACACTGCGATGTTGCGGATCTCCTCGGCTCCCGGCGATCCGCCAGGTTCGCGCGTCTGGAGCACGTCGAGGCCGCGCGCGCGCAAGCGTTCGACCAGCAGGCGCGCCTGGGTCGTTTTGCCGGCGCCCTCGCCGCCTTCGAAAGTGATGAATCTGCCTCGCTGCACCCGCGCACAATGGCGAGCGAGGCGCGGGAAGCAAGCCCGTTCAGTCGCCTATCAACAAGGCATCGACAAAGCCGCGCGCCACAACGGCCTGACGGGCTCTTTCGGCGGCCCCTGCATCAGGCCACGGACCGACCACCACGCGGAACAACGGTCGACCGTCCTTGTCGATATTTTGAACCACAGCCTTGTCCCCGAGGCGCCGTGCGACCTGGTCCGCCCCTCGCCGGTTAGAATAGGCGCCGGCCTGGACCCAATAGGCGTTCGATGCCGGCGGCTGCGCTGTCGCGTAGGCGGGCTGCGGGGCAGGTTGGGGCGGAGCCGCTGCGTTCTCGTAATAGGGGCGCGGTCCTTGCGACTGCGTCTGAACCGGAGGCTGAGTTGGTCGAGGCTGGCGCGCGCTGTCGGCGTCTGCTCGGCGAAGGACCGTTCCTCCGCCCTGACGCGGCGCGGGGCCGACATAGCGAACGCGTACGTCCCCCACGCCTTGCTGCAGGAGGCCTAGCTCATCGGCGGCGCCACGCGACAGATCGATGATGCGGTTATCGACAAAGGGTCCGCGATCATTGACGCGCAGTATGACGCGGCGCCCATTGGCGCGGTTCGTCACCTCGACCAGGCTAGGCAGGGGCAAGGTCTTATGGGCGGCGGTCAGGCCGTTCATGTCGAACCGCTCGCCGGTCGAGGTTGAACGACCGTGATGGTAGCTGCCGTACCAGGACGCCTGCCCTACTTCGTCATAGTTGGGCTGTTCCTTCGGATGATACCAGCGGCCGCGGATCTGATAGGGACGCATGGTGCCCGAAACGATCGGAGCCGGATCGGTCACGACGGGTGCGCCGACAGGCGCATCGCCCTTGCCGCCCAAGCTGGCGCACGCCGCCAGGGTCGAGAAGGCGGCGGCGATCATCGCGCCCTTCAGCAGTCTCGCCCACATGATGCTTTTACTCCGGCCGATTATGGATTTTGGCGAAATTAACGGCGGAGGTTTCCGGTTTGGTTAACGTCCCGTTTGCGCGTATGGCCTTGCGACAAAGCCCCTCCCCGGCTGAACGTCAGAACCGAGCGCCTTGACCCCCTCCCTGTACAAGACCCGCACAGGGGTCTTCCTTCTCGCCACCCTGTGCTGTGCGCTGTGGGGCAGCGCTTTTCCCGCCGTCAAGAACGGCTATGCCATGCTCAAGGTCGCGCCGACCGATATCGCCAGCCAGCTGCTGTTTGCGGGATGGCGTTTCGCCTTGGCCGGGGCGATCCTGCTGATCGTCGCCATGGCGATGAAGAAGCCTGTTCTGGCGATGAGCCGTCGTCAGGCGGGACAGGTCGCCCTGTTGGGGCTGACCCAGACGGCCATCCAATACGTCTTCTTCTATATCGGCCTGGCGCATGCATCGGGCGTCAAATCCTCGATCATGAACGCGACCAGCGTCTTCTTCAGCGTTGTGTTGGCCCATTTTATCTATGCGGACGACCGGCTGAGCGGCCGCAAGGCGCTGGGCTGCCTGATCGGCTTCATGGGCGTGGTCGTAGTCAACCTGGGCGGCGGCGCGCTCGGCTTTGATTTCACCCTGCTGGGCGAAGGTTTCATCGTGATCGCGGCTTTCGTCCTGGCGGCGGCCTCCATCTATGGCAAGCGGCTATCGCGCAGCCTCGACCCCATGGTGATGACTGGCTGGCAACTTTTTATCGGCGGCGTGATGCTGACGGTCGCTGGCATGGGGATGGGCGGAGAACTGCAAGGTTTCGACCTCACGTCGAGCGCGCTGTTGCTCTACCTGGCGCTGCTATCCTCGGTCGCCTTTGCGGTGTGGAGCCTGCTGCTGAAGCACAACCCCGTGGGGATGATCGCGGCCTTCAACTTCCTGATCCCGGTCTTTGGCGTGTCGCTGTCGGCGCTTTTCCTGGGCGAGTCCATGTTGCGCTGGAGCTATTTGATCGCACTGATTCTGGTCTGCGCCGGCATCTGGCTGGTCACGCGATCGGGCAACTTGTCGAAGGCTGGCCGCGCCTGACGCTTTCCGCTTGGGTCACGCCCGCCTTGCCGCTATGCACAGGCGAACGCGACCCGACTCGCGTGGGACAGGTGGCCGAGTGGTTTAAGGCAGCGGTCTTGAAAACCGCCGTAGGTGGAAGCCTACCGTGGGTTCGAATCCCACCCTGTCCGCCACACACCCCGCATAGCTTGTCTCTAGCTGCGGGGCCGAGGGCCAACCCTCCGTAATCGCCGCTTTAATCCTCGCCAAGCCGCCCTGGTTCGCCTTGGTTTCCGGCCTTCTGCGCCCGGTCCCGACGGCTATTGGGCCCTCAGTCTCTGCGAGGTCTGGAGTTGGTGGAGTTTGGCGATGTCCCTGTTCCGTCTTTTTCGAAAGAGCGTCACTAGGGGGCCAGTTTGCCCTATTTCCTCTGGCGTTTCAGAGTGTTCCACGGGGGACGGCCCAACTCCCTGCAACTCGGAACAGGGATTTCATTTGCCAGGAACAGGGAATTAAATCCCACACAACAGGACGCTAAAACGCGCAGAACAGGGCCTTAAAAACGATTTCGGCCGCTTACGAGGCGATAAAAGTCCCGCAGCGGGATGATAATTTTGTAATAACGGATAGTAATCTTCCCGTAGCCAATGATTAATTGGCGCGACTAAGCAGATGTTCCGAACACCCGCCGCTGGCGATCCCAATCCGGCGATATGGGCTCGTCCAAGAGGCGGCTGAGGGTCAGCCCTGGGGCCTGACGCCCCTCCAGAATGGCGCGCTGCAGATCGGGAGCCAGAAAGGCTAGCCGGACCAGCTTGCGGTCATAGGCGCTTGCTGGTGCGGCGACGTTGACCTGGCGCAGGGCGCCATCGCTCGCGTTCCAGCCTAGGCCAGAGGCCAACTGGTGCGCCCGACGTAGTCCCTTGATGAGAACCGGATCCCGCCGACGGCGATGCGCCAGCGGACGACCATCGGGCCCGACTTGATCGACCCGCCCGCCCCGCGCCTGGCACCGCACCGGTATAGAGAGCGCCAGAGCGGCGGCGTCGCCGGTCACCGGCTCCAACCCCCTGCGGGCGGCAGTGAGAAGGCGATCGGCACGAAATGTAATCCGGACCTCTTCGTCCAATAGGTCGACACGCGTCACTGGCGCCAGCAGCGCCGCCAGCGGCAGACCGCTCCCATGACCATAGCGAGAGACCAACGCCGCCTCCACGACCTCGTGCAGAGCCTCCGCCCTCACCCGGCGCAGGGCGCCGTATCGGCAAGAGAGCCTGCCGCCCTGCTGCAGCGGCGCCGAGACGTAATATCGATAGACCTTGCCGCCTCGTCCGTAGCCGAAAGATGGGCTCATGCGATGGCCGTCCGCATCGTGGACAAGCCCCTTGAGCGGCAGATCCGCAGACCGCAGCGGCCGGTCCCGGTGGCTCACGGCGTTGGCCTTCAGCCTTTGCTGGACCGCCTCGAACAGGCCCAGGTCGATGATGGCCGGATGACGCCCCGGCATGGCGGCGTCGCCGTGGACGATCTCACCGAGGTAGATGCGGTTCTTAAGCAGGTGGAATAGGGCCCCGCGGCTGTAGGGGACGCCGCCGGAGTGGTTGCCCTTGCGGCTGATCCGCACTCGGGTCAGCCAGCCCTCGGCTTGGAGCTGTTGCGCCAAAGCCGCCACCGAGCCCAGTTCCAGGTAGAGGCGAAAAAGGAGGCGTACCTGTTCGGCCTCCGCTTCGTTGACCACCAGGGCCCTGCTCATCGGATCGGTCGGAAGATCGTACCCCAGGGGCGGCACGCCCCCCATCCACATGCCCTTCTTCTTGGAGGCGGCGATCTTGTCGCGGATGCGTTCCCCGGTGACCTCTCGTTCGAACTGGGCGAAGGACAGGAGGACGTTGAGGGTCAGCCGCCCCATGGAGGTAGTGGTGTTGAACGCCTGGGTCACGGAGACGAAGGATGCGCCTCGGCGGTCGAGGCGCTCGACGATCCGGGCGAAGTCGGACAGAGCCCGGGTGAGACGGTCGATCTTGTAGACGACGATGGTGTCGATGAGGCCCGCCTCCACCTGAGCCAGCAGGCGCTGCAGGGCAGGCCGGTCCATATTGCCGCCTGAGAAGCCGCCGTCGTCGTAGGCCGTCGGGACCAACACCCAGCCCTCAGCCGCCTGGCTCTTGATGTAGGCTTCGCAGGCCTCGCGCTGGGCGTCTAGGCTGTTGAAGGCCTGGTCCAGCCCCTCTTCGGTGCTTTTGCGCGTGTAGATGGCGCAGCGGATGCGAGGCGGGCTCATCGTCCCTCCTCCCGCAGGCCGAAGAAGCGGGGTCCGTTCCAGCGCGTGCCAGTGATGGCGCGGGCGACTTCCGACAGGCTGTTGAAAAGGCCGCCCTCCCAGCGCAGGCGGCCGTCTCCCTCGACAATGACGTCGTGCCGCATCCCTTTCCATTCTCGGGATAGCCGCGCGCCCGGCGGCAAGGCGGCTAGCCCGCGCGATGCGCCTGGTCGTCGCATGGCGCGCCGGACGCTGGTCTCCATGCCCCCGTCGCGCTCGGCCTGAAGCCGCCAGGCCAACATCAGAGCCAGGAGTTCACGTGAGCGGATCGACGGCGGCGCTCCATATCGCGATCGCCATCGGCTCCGAAGCTGGTCCAGTCCCAGCTCCGCCAAGCGGTCCAGGGGCACGTGGGGGTCGGTCATGGCGTCCTCTCAGATTAGAATCCGTCCGCCCCCGGCCGCAGCCTGAGAGGAGCAGGCTGGAAGCACCAACGCTCCGCCCGAGCGGACAGTCCAGTCGAAAGCGGCCAAGAAAAAGGGCGCGGAGACCCTCCGCGCCCTCTGGAATAAGCCCTTGTCGGCGTCAGCTCTTCCGGGATTGCTTGGCCAGGTCTTTCAGGGTCCGTCCCAGCTTGGCCTTAGAGCGACGCCGGCGGTTGATCGTGACCAGGTCCGCCTCATCGATCAGCTTAAGCTCCGGATGACGGGCGACGTTCTCTTCAAGGGCTGGAGCCAGCGCCTCCAAAAAGACTTTGGCGGCGGCGGCACTGCCCTTCAAAGCACTCCTGGCCAAAGCCATGGCGATCGCCATCAGCACGGGCACCTCCTCGCCCTGAGGCCCTCTCACTTCCATGCGGCTCACTTCGCGAATAACCCGGCCGATCTCGCCGGGAGTGTCGGCGCTCGGCCTCTTCAGAGGCCGCCCACGAGGGTTGCCGGACTGGCCCTTTTTGAACCGGGTGTGCTTGGGCGGCCGGCGATAGCCGACCCGATCGTCATCCTCGTCATGAACGCTCATGCCGCATCCTCCAAAGAGGCGGCGGCGCGCTCGACCGCAACCTGATCGAAAGATCGGCCAGCGAGCGTGGCCACCAAGCCGGTACGTTCGCGCAGACGCCGGATGACGACGTCGCAGTAGATCGGGTCGATCTCGACGCCATAGCCCCTGCGCCCGGTCCGGTGGGCGGCCAAGAGGGTGGTGCCCGAGCCCGCGAAGGGGTCCAGGACGATGTCGCCGCGGCGGGAACAGTCGAGGATGGCGTCCATCACCAGGGCGATGGGCTTGACCGTGGGGTGGTCGGCTAGGTCCTCGTCTCGACCAGAGCGGAAACTATTGGCCCCAGCATAGGTCCAGATATTGGTGCGGTAGCGGCCGTTCTTCCCCAGTTCGACATTATTGACGTGCGGAGCCCGACCCGCCTTGTAAACGAAGACGAGTTCATGAGCCGAGCGGTAGAGCGAGCCCATTCCGCCGTTCGTCTTCGCCCAGACGCAAAGGTTTTTGAGTTCCGTGTAAGCGGCCCCTCCGGCCCTGAGCATCTCGCTCATGTGCCGCCAGTCCATGCAATGGAAGTGGATGGAGCCATCCCTGGTCACCTTTGTGAGATGGGTGAAAACGCCAAAGAGGAACTGCGCGAACGCCTCCGGCGACATCTCGCCCGACGCCATGGCGAACTCGCGATGCTGCGCCTTGCCCAAGCCAGACACATGGCCGGCGATGGGGACGTTGTAGGGGGCATCTGCGAACACCATGCCCGCCTTTTCCTCGCCGAGCAGGCTGACATAGGTATCCGCGGCGAGAGCGTCGCCGCAGATGAGGCGATGAGGTCCGATGTCCCAGACATCGCCCAGCCGGGTGCAGGGCGGCTCTCCCGACGCGGGCGTCGGCGCATCATCAGGCGCAGGTTTTGGCTCCTTGTCGCCACCGCCGAAAAGGAGGCCTTCGATTTCGGGCAGTTCAAAACCGGTGACGGCGATGTCGAAATCAAAGTCGAGCGTGGTTAGGAACTCGAACTCGGCCTTCAGCAGCGCCGGATCCCAGCCGGCGTTTTGCGCCAGCTTATTGTCAGCGATGACGTAGGCCCGCTTATCCGCTTCGCTCATGTCGGCGAGTTGGATGGTCGGCACTTCGCTCATACCGAGCATGCGGGCGGCCTCGACGCGGGCGTGGCCCGCCAGGATGACGCCCTCCTCGTCCACCACGATGGGAACGGTGAACCCGAAGCGTTGGATAGCCCGAGCCAGTTGTTCCTTTTGCCGACGGCTATGCGTCCGGGGATTGCTGACGTTGGGGCGCAACAGTTCGATATTAAGATAGGTGACCTGCAGGGGGTGCATGGCCCTGTCTCCGTGCCTCGACGTGCGAGAGGCGTTGATCAAAAAATTGATCGATCACGGAGGAGAACCACACGTCGAACCCCGCCGAGATCCGGAGAGGTTTCATGGCCGAACAACGGTCACGGGAGGTGTGCGGATGACCTTTGGATACGTCCGCCCGGCTCTTTTCGCAAGCGGAGCGGTAAGCAGCGCAATAGTCCCGTAATCCGATTGCATTGCGCCGGGACAGTATGGCACTGACAAAGAGCGGTTCGGCCACTTCCGACCGTGGGGCGTCGTAACCCCGAAAAAGCGTAGGCCGGTCAAGTTTCACTTGGCCGGGCGGCTGTCGCGCATGTCCAAGGCTCTGCCCAAAGGCGGCAGCGCCTTGTGCTACGCTCAGGGTTACGAACGCCCGGCTGACCGCCGGGACCGCCCCTCACCCAAGCTGGAGACGGTGTGGTGGTGGTTCGTAAACGCTCTCAATATCAAAACGCCATGGTCGGCAACGCCGGTCTGAACTTCGCCGCTTGGCAGTTGTCTCGGCGCGGGTGGCACGTTCTGCCAACCATCCGCAACGCTAGAGGCTCTGACCTCTACGTCACCAACGGCGACGAAACTGTCTTCTTTGGATTACAATCCAAGGCCTTAAGCCGGCGCTCCGCCGTCCCGCTCGGCAAGGATGGTGACGCCCTTCGCTCCGATTGGTGGGTCATCACCATCAACGCCTGCACCGCTTCGCCCACGTGCTTCATCATCAGAAAAGAAGAGGTAAAGGCGCTCGCCGTCGTCGACAAGAATGGTGCGGGCGGTCGTTGGCTGGATCCGCGCGCCTACGACCGCGATGAATACCGCGATGCATGGGATCGACTAGGCGATCCAAATGCAACGCTCCCGCTCTCCTCGCCGCAAGCCCCCGACGAACAAAACGGAGTACGTCGACCAAAGTCGCAAAGTCTGTGCGGACAAGCTTGGGCGATCTTTGATCAAATCAGCGAGTCTCAGGGAGAACCCGCCGCCTTTGCGGAAGCTCTGGAAGAAGCCCGGGCGCAGGGCCTCAACGAAGGCAACGTCCGAACGGAGTTTTATCGGTGGCGTAAGTTCAACGGCATCAAGGACCGAGCGCCTCGCCGCGCTGCGGAGTCTGCTCTTGCTACCATGGCGCGATGACGCCGTAGCATCCGCAATGCGCCGCTTTCCATATAAAGGGTGGGAAGGAGCATCGCCGTGCTGAAACTCTCAATATAAACAGTGCAAAATCGCACCTTTTGCCGGTGCCTGCAGCTAGACGACAATTCAGTTCCACCCCACATGCCACTAAGTGACGGGGTGCCAAATGCGTTGTGCTGACCCGTGCGCAACCCTTACCATAAACGACCGTCCAAGGCTACTTTTGCGCTTCGGCTACGCTTCAACTTGCTCAAGCTGATGGGACGAATTTTCCGACGCCCCGCCAACAACGAGCCGTCACTGACGCGGACTTGCGGTCAAGTATTTAGTTCCATATTATTAGAAATATGGAATCAAAATCCGCTATCCTCGCCCTCGCCGGTGCTGTCAGGTTAACTGAACCCGGTTGAGAACCACCCTACCCTGGTCATTTTCAAGCGACAGCCGCCACCCAAGCGGTATCTGCATCGACGCGAAAACGACGAAGTATGGATCTGCTGATAAAATGGCGTTGGATGTTGAAGGTATTGTAGATCGCTGCGTGGGTTGTGAGAAATCTCTGGGCTGAGGCTTGGGATTTGAACCTCTGCTGCTGTCGTTCCCGTCGTCGGATCGGCAGATGCGAGTTCTCAACGCGGTTGTTGTCACGAAGCCTGCCAGGGCGATGCAGATGGCGCAGTTCCAACTGATCGAGTGCCGCGCCGTACGAGGCCAACCCATCCGTTGTGATGGTTTCCGGCTCGACAGGTTGGTTACGTAAAAGACGTTTGATCAGCTTCAAGGCCGCCTCTGTGTCCCGCCGGCGCTGGACAACGACGTCTAAAACCTCGCCTTCGTCGTCGACTGCGCGCCACAGATACATGCGCCGTCCTCCGATCTTGCAGACCATTTCATCGAGATGCCAACGGCCTGTCGGAGGCACTCTCCTCTTCTTGAGCCGCCGTGCAATCAGAGGCCCGAACTTGATCGTCCAGCACCGGATCGTTTCGTAGCTGACGTCAATTCCGCGTTGCGCCATCAGTTCCTCGACGTCGCGGAAGCTCAAGCTGAAACGAAAGTACAGCCACACGGCATGACGTATCACCTCAGCTGGAAAACGATGTCGCTTAAAAGATAGAGGCTTCATAAAATCGCCCACACCACCAATGGCTTGCAGCCTTCGAAGTGGAGCACCTTTATCGTTAGACTGACAGCACCGCCACACGCCTCCCGCTTGCCCCAGGTATGCCAGGGGGCCTCGTCTGCTGACGACGGATGATGGTGCCAGTCGCCCTCAAACAAGGCGTCGTCTCCGCCTCGTCGAATTTTGCTCGGCATTGATGCGATGCCTGAGGGTGTCGTGGGTTTCGTCCGTAACTGTCTTCAGGGCCTCAACGGCCTCCATCTGGAGACGATCATGTCCACCTTGTCCCCCCTTCCCTTCATCGCCGTCTCTGCCGCTGTCCTGTTGTCAGCTGCCCCGGCGGCGGCGCACGCTCGCCTGGTCAGCGCCACGCCGGCGGCCAAGTCGTCCGTGGCGTCGCCGCGTGTGGTGACCCTGACCTTCAGCGATCGCGTAGCCCCGGCTTTTTCCAGTTTCGACGTGGTCAACGCCGCCGGCGCCAAGGCGACGGTCCGGACCCAGGTCAGCCAGGACGGCAAGACCATCACCGGAACCCTGGCGCGCCCGCTGGCCGCCGGCTCCTATATCGTCAACTGGCGCATCGCCTCCACTGACGGACACCGCATGACCGGCAGCTACGACTTCACAGTTCGCTGAGATGGTCGAGGTCTGGATCATCGTCCTGCGCGGCGTGCAATACGCTGCCGGGGCGGTGCTGCTCGGCATGCCTGCCTTCATGCTCTACAGCGCGCGCGCCGTCGAGCCGCTGGGCCTGAGCTGGCCGCGTCCGGCGACGGCCTGGGCGGCGGCGGTCCTGATACTGGCCGCGCCCGTCGCCCTGGTGGCTCAGACCGCCGTGATGGCGGGCTCGCTGAGCGAAGCGTTCAAGCCTGAAGCCCTGGCCTTCATGGTCACAGGCATGGGATTGGGCAAGGCGCTGGTCGTGCGGACTCTGGCGGCCGCCCTGGCTCTGGGCGCGGCCTTGCTGCTGCGGCCAGAGCGCCTGATGTGGAGTCTGCTGACGCTGCTGGGCGTGGCCGTCTCGGCCAGTTTCTCCTGGACCGGCCACGGCGCGGCGACGCAAGGGCCGGGGCATATGCTCCATCTGGCCTCGGACATCGTGCATGCCGTGGCGGCCTCCGTCTGGGTCGGCGCCCTTGCGGCCTTTGCTGTCCTGATCGTTCGCCGACCGTCGGGCGATCCCGCCTGGGACGCCGGGATGGCGCGCAGTCTGACCGGCTTCGCCGGGGTCGGTACGGCGGCGGTCGGCGCCCTGATTGTAACGGGCCTGATCAACAGCGCCTATCTGGTCGGCCTGTCGAAGGCGCTGAGCCTGGGCGACAGCCCCTACGGCGTGCTGCTGACGATCAAACTGGCGTTGTTCGGGCTGATGGTTTGTCTGGCGGCGACCAACCGCTTCCGTCTGGCGCCGTTGATGGCTCATGATGCCGGCCAGGCCATGCTGCACCTGAAGAAGAGTCTGGTGGTCGAGTTCGCCCTGGCGCTAACGATCCTGGCCATCGTGGCGGTCATGGGCGTTCAGCCGCCGCCCGCCTCGCTCTGACGTCAAGTCGGGGCCGTGATGCTCAACCGCTTTCGTCACAGCCCCGACATGGCGTAGGGATTACAACGATTGGAACCATACGCCCTGGATGCGTACGCCTTTCAGACGCCTTTCCAAGGGAAGGCGCGTCGTCTCGCGTATGAAGGACAGGGCCCGCGAAAGGTGCAGAATGACAAAAGACATCGACCGCATCCTGGCGACACCGTTTCCAGCTGATGAAACCTTGCGGTTGGCGGGGCTGGAGAACCAGGTCTGGCGCCGGATCGAAGAGCGTCAGGAGCAACGCCGTTCGGGGCAGGTGCGCCTGGCGGTCATGGCTGTGGCCCTGCTGGTCGGCGTGACGAACGGCGGCATGCTGGGCCAGGCGTTCAAGCCCAACCACTCCGACATCCAGGTCTTCAGCGTCTCTGCTGGTCTGTCGCCGATGACCCGCTTCGAGGTCGGCGGATGATCGCCAACTGGAAGTCCATCGCCCTGACCGTGGTGCTGGCCGCCCTGGCCAGCGGCGCCGCCGCCTGGCTGGCCGCAGGCTGGATGATGAAGCAGCACGAGACCCCCAGCGTGCACGATATCGTGCATCAGAAGTTGGACCTGACCGCAGATCAGGACGCCCGCCTGGATGGAATCGAAGAACATTTCACCCTGCGACGTGAAACGCTGGAAGCCGACGTGCGTGCCGCCAACCGTGAACTGGCCAACGCCATCGCCGCCAGTCAGGGCGACAGCCCCGAGGTTCGCGCCGCCGTCGATCACTTCCATGACGCCATGGGCGCCTTGCAAAAGGCCACCATCGCCCATGTGTTCGAGATGCGCGCGGTTCTGACGCCAGAACAGGCTCGCATCTTCGACAAGGAAATCGCCGGCGCCCTTACGCAAGAGCCCCGGTAAAGCTGAGGTGGCGGCCGGGGGGGACACAGACGAGGTGCGCGCCTCGCGCGGCGACCGCACAGCCTTCACCGCCCTGATGGCGGCGACCAGCGGCGACCTCTATCGCTTTATCCGCCGCTATGTCGGCGACACGGATGAGGCTTACGACCTGCTGCAGGAGACTTATGTTTCGGCCTGGCTGGCGATCCGACGCTATGATCCGGCGCGGTCCTTTGAAACCTGGTTGCGCTCGATCGCCATCAACAAATGCCGCGACTGGGGCCGCAAGCGCACCGTGCGTCGCATCGTGCGCGGCGTCATGGGGCTGGACACGCCCGAAGCCATGGCCGTAGGCGAAGACGCGCCCGAAGCCGAAACTCAACTGGACGACCGCCGCCGCATGGCCGAAATGAACCAGGCCCTGGCCAATCTGCCCGACACGCTCAAGGCGCCGCTCCTGCTGGCGTCGCTTGAAGGCCGCTCCCATGCCGAGATCGCTGAAGTTCTGGGCGTCACGCCCAAGGCGGTCGAGACCCGTATCGCGCGTGCTCGACAGAAACTGAATCAGGCCCTGGGGCGCTAAGACGCCGTCGCCGCGCCCTGTCCGAAGCTGCGGCGCCCTGCCGCAACGGTGATGCAAGGGGCGACCGCGTCGCCTGCGTATCCTGAACAGACCCCTCCCCGCACGCCTTTCTAAGGCAAACGGCTTCTTGAGACTTGGACTTCATGGCGACAACATCACTTGACCGTCGAACCCTGTTGCGAGGCGCCGCCCTGGGCGGCGGCATTCTGGGCCTCCAAGGCCTGCTGCCCGCATGGGCGCAGACCGGATCGCCGGGCCTACGCGCCGACCTGCCGACCCTGACCGGGCCGAACATCGACCTGAGCGTGGGCGACGCCAGCTTCACCGTCGGCGGCCGCACCGGCCACGCCTTCATGGTCAACGGCCTGCTGCCCGCGCCGCTGCTGCGGATGCGCGAGGGTCAGAACGTGCGTCTGTCGGTGACCAACAATCTGGACGAGGATACCTCGATCCACTGGCACGGTCTGCTGCTGCCGTTCCAGATGGACGGCGTGCCGGGCGTCAGCTTCCCCGGCATCAAGCCGCGCGAGACCTTTGTCTATGAGTTCCCGATCAAGCAGTCGGGCACCTATTGGTATCACAGCCACTCGGGCCTTCAGGAGGCCATGGGCCACTACGGCCCCATCGTCATCGACCCGGCGGGCGCTGATCCGGTCGCCTATGACCGTGAACACGTCCTGGTCCTGTCGGACTGGAGCTTCCTGCATCCGCATGAAATCCTGTACAAGCTGAAGAAGAGCCCCGGCTACTTCAACATGCAGAAGACGACCCTGGCCGGCCTGCTGGACGGTTCGGATCGCCTGAACCTGGAAGAGCGCCGGATGTGGGGCGGGATGCGCATGGACCCGCGCGACATCCTGGACGTCAACGGCACGACCTACACCTATCTGGTCAACGGCCATGGCCCGGAAGAGAACTGGACCGGCCTGTTCCGGCCCGGCGAGCGCGTGCGTCTGCGCATCATCAACGCTTCGGCCATGTCGATCTTCAACGTCCGCATCCCCGGCCTGCCGATGACCGTAGTTCAGGCCGACGGCGAGAACGTTCGCCCGGTCGAGGTCGATGAGTTCCAGATTTCGGTCGCCGAGACCTATGACGTCATCGTCCGCCCGCTTGAGGACCGCGCCTACACCATCGTCTCCGAAGCCATTGATCGCTCAGGCATGGGACGCGCCACCCTGGCGCCGCGCATGGGCATGACGGCCGAGGTTCCGCCGCTGCGCAAGGTTCCCAACCTGACCATGAAGGACATGGGCATGGGCGGCATGGATCACAGCGCGCACAGCGTTGCGGGCGCCGACCACGCGGCCATGGGTCACGGCGCCGCTGCGGGCGCTGCCGCGGCTGCGCCGATGGACCATTCGGGCATGAGCATGCGCGATCCGAACAACGCTCCTGCCGACATGGCTGTCGGCGTTGGCGTGGACGCCATCGCCCCCGCCCCGTCCAACCGTCTGGCCGATCGGCCTCAGGGCCTGGATGACGTCGATCACCGCGTCCTGGTCTATGCCGACCTGCGCTCGCTGACGCCGAACAAGGACACTCGCACGCCCTCACGCACCATGGAGATCCACCTGACCGGCAATATGGAGCGGTTCATGTGGGGCTTCGACGGTCGCAAATTCTCGGAAGTGGTCGAGCCGATCCGCTTCGAACTGAATGAGCGAGTGCGCGTGACCCTGGTCAACGACACCATGATGGCCCACCCCATCCACCTGCACGGCCACTTCTTCGAGCTGGTCAACGGCCACGACGGCAACCAGCCGCTGAAGCACACGGTCAACGTCGCCCCCGGCGGCAAGGTCACCTTCGACCTGACCGCCGACGCGCCCGGCGACTGGGCCTTCCACTGCCACCTTCTGATGCACATGCACGCGGGCATGTTCAACGTCGTCACCGTTCGCCCGCTGGCTGGAGCCGCCTCGTGAAGTCCCTTTCCCTCTCCCTGGCGCTCGCCCCCCTGATGTTGGCCGCAGGCGGCCCCGCCTTGGCCCAGAGCCATGCGGGTCATGCGGGACATGCTCCCGCCGCCCAGGCGACGACGCCGACCGCCAAGCCCGCGCATGACTGCCCCATGATGCGCGACGGTAAGACCTGCCCGATGCATGGCGCCGCTGCCGGCGCTCAGGCTGACCCGCACGCCGGTCATGATATGAGCGGCCACGCTGGACACGGCGCTGCTCCGGCCGATCCCCATGCGGGTCACAATATGGCTCCAGCCCAGGCGGCCCCCGCCGGCTCGCATGCTGGACACCACATGAGCAGCCATGCCGGCCACGCCGCCGCTCCGGCCGATCCCCATGCAGGCCACGATATGGCTCCGGCTCAGGCGACTCAGGCCGACCCACACGCTGGGCACGATATGAGCGGCCACGCTGGACACGACGCTGCTGCGGCAGATCCCCACGCGGGCCACGCCATGGCTCCGGCTCAGGCCGACCCGCACGCCGGTCATGACATGAGCGCCGCGCGCGGCGGGCCGAACATTCCGACCAGCGTGGACGCCGTCGGCGGCCGCATGGTCGAAACCCCGCCTCCCGCCGCCGCTCGCTCGGCTCCGGCTCACGCCGCCGACCTGTTGTTCGATCCGGCCGTCATGGCCGCCTCGCGCAAACAGCTTCTGGCTGAGAACGGCGACATCCGCTCGACGGCCGTACTGATCGACTCCATCGAGGCCAGCTTCGGCGACGGCGCAGACGGCTACAGCTGGGGCGCCCAAGGCTGGACCGGCGGCGACATCAACCGCTTCTGGTGGAAGACCGAGGGCGAAGGCGAGATCGACGGCAAGCTGCACGAGGTCGAGGTTCAGGCCCTCTACAGCCGCGCCATCGCCCCTTTCTGGGACGTGCAGGCGGGCGTGCGCCAGGACTTCCGTCCTGACGGCGACGACACCACTCACCTGACGGTCGGCATTCAGGGCGTGGCGCCCTACTGGTTCGAGATGAGCGCCGCCGCCTTCCTCTCGACCGAGGGCGATCTGACCGCCCGCGCCGAGGCCGAGTACGATCAGCGCATCACCCAGAAATGGATCCTGCAACCGGCGATCGAAGTGGCTCTGTCGGCCAGCGACATCCCGGAGCTTGAGATCGGCTCGGGCCTGACCTCGGTCACCGCCGGTCTTCGTCTGCGCTATGAAATCCGCAAGGAGTTCGCCCCCTACGTCGGCGTCGAGTGGACCCGTTCGCTGGGCGACACCGCCGACTACGCCAAGGCCAGAGGCCAGGATCCCGAAGACACGCGCTTCGTCGTCGGCATCAAGGCCTGGTTTTAAGATCTGAAAGGAAGATTGGTCATGCTGAAAACTCTGGTTCTCACCGCTGTGCTGGCCTCCGTGGCCGGCGTAGTCGCTGCTCAAGACCCGCACGCCGGTCATGCCCGACATGGCGGCTCGCAGGCGAAGGCTTCGGGCATCGTCACCAGCCCAGCCGACGGCGCCATGACGCACGGCTCGCCCGAGCGCTTCAGCGTGACTTTTCCGCACCCGATGACGCTCAAAACCGTCACCCTGACGGCCCAGGGACGAGCGCCGATTACCGTCACGGCGCCGTCCGCTCCCGCTGCACGAACCGTCAGCGCGCCCCTGCCGCGTCTGGCGCCGGGAAGCTATGCGGCCGCCTGGACTGCTGAAGGACCGGACGGCCACCGGATGAGCGGCTCCGCCCGCTTCATGGTCCACTAGGAGGCTTCGACACAAGCGGTTCAGGCGGCGGTGCGCATCGCCGCCTGAACCGAGTGAAACTGTAGGGGCCATACCCGCCACAGACGCGGGGTTAGTCCGCCAGGCGATACCCCACGCCGGGCTCCGTCAGGATCAAGCGCGGCTGAGCCGGATCAACCTCCAGTTTCTGACGCAGTTGGCCGATGACGACGCGCAGATATTGGGTGTCTTCGGCGTGGGCCTTGCCCCAGACGGCGGTCAACAGGTCGCGGTGGCCGACGACCTTGCCGGCGTTGCGCACCAGATGGGCCAGCACATCGTATTCCTTGGGCGTCACGCGGACAGCCTCGCCTGCACGAGTGATGTGGCGCCGCTCCAGGTCGATAACCACCTCACCCGCCGTCAGAGGCCCCGCCGCCTCGGCGCGCGGCGCCTGACGCAGGTTGGCGCGCAATCGGGCCAGCAGTTCGCCGACGCCGAAGGGCTTTTCGACATAGTCGTTGGCGCCCAGGTCGAGGGCCGCGATCTTCTCGGCCTCCTTGTCGCGCGCTGACAGGATGATGATGGGACCGGCGTAGAATTCGCGGGCGCGGGCCAGCACGTCCTTGCCGTCCATGTCGGGCAGGCCGAGATCCAGCACCACGGCGTCGGGGCTCCACAGGGCGATGCCGCGCAGGCCCTCCTGACCGCTGTCGGCGCGGCGCGGCTCATAGCCGGCGGCGTCCAGCGCCGGGGACAGGAAGCGGTGGATCTGGGGCTCGTCGTCGATGACGAGAATCTGAGGTCGGACGGCGGCCATGTAGCGGACTCTAAAGCAGGCTCGGGTGGGTGACGACGGCCTTGGGCAGGCTGATCAGGATACGCGTGCCCTTTCCATCCTGAATGGGGCTGGCGGCGGCGATACGCCCGTTCATGGCCTCGACGAAGCCCTTGGCGATGGCCAGGCCGAGCCCTGCGCCCTTGGTGCGGTCCGACGGCTCCTCCATGCGGCGGAACTTGTCGAAGACGCGCTCCAGTTCGGGGGTCGGGATGCCCTTGCCCTCGTCCTCGATGGAGATGACGACCGCGCCCCGATCTTCATAGGCGGCCAATTCGACCGTCGATCCATCGGGGCTGTAGGCGATGGCGTTCTCCAGAATGTTGACCAGCGCCTGCTCCAGCAGCCCTTGATCGACCATGACCAGGCTGAGTTGGGCCGGGAAGTCGCGGGCCAGCTTGCGTTCGCCCAGACGCCGCGCCACCCGCTTGCCCGCCGCGTTCAGCACGTCGCGCACGTCGACCCAGTCGGAACGGATGTTCAGGCCGCCGCCCTCCAGCCGGGTCATGTCCAGCAGGTCGCCGACGTAGCGGCTGAGACGCTCGGCCTCCTCGCGGATCGAAAGCAGAAGGTCGGCGCGCACAGCGGGCTTCAGCTTGTCGCCCAGGTCGATCAGGGTGGTCGAGGCGCCCAGCACCGTCGACAGCGGCGTCCTCAGATCATGGCTGACCGAGTTCATCAGCGCGCCGCGGAAGCGGTCGGTGCGGCGCAGGGTCTCGGTCTCGACCGCCTGCCCGGCCAGTTCTGCTCGCTCGACCGCCACCGCGCCCTGGTCCAACAGGGCCAGAGCCAGCTTTTCCTCGTCTGACCCTGGCGATAGCGCCGCCGCCTCGATCCCCGCCACGCCTGCGCGGTCGCGTACGCCCTGAAGAGGCCGGAAGGTCCAGCGCGCCTGAGGCAGGGTGCCGGTGCCGTGACCGGCGGGCTCGCCCTTCTCCCAGGCCCAGCGCGCGGCGGCCATGGCCTCGGCGTCCAGTTCAGGCTTGCCTGGCGCACCGGCCGTCAGGGTCAGCTCGCCTTCGACAGGCAGCAGCACCACGGCGCCGGCGCCGGCGGCCGCCGCCGTCTGCTCGGCCAGGATGCGCGCCGCCTCGCCCCGGTCGCCGATGCCGGTCAGGCGCTGGCTGGCGGCCAGCAGGGCGGACACGGCCGAGGCGCGGCGCTGGGCCGCCCTGGCCTGCTCGCGCACACGGCCCGCCAGAGCGCCGGTCGTCAGGGCCACGCCCCAGAACACGATCAAGGTCAGCACGTCCGTCGGCGAGCCGATGGCGAAGCTGAACTTCGGTTGCAGGAACAGGAAGTTGTAGGTCAGGAAGGCGACCGTCGCCGCCGCCAGGGCGGGTCGCAGCCCGTAAAGGGCGCCCGCCGCCAGCACCGCCGTCAGATAGATGACGCCCAGGTCCACCCGCTCGAACGTCCGGTCCAGCAGGAGGGCCAACCCCGTCGCCGCAATGACGCAGGCCGCGCCGACGGCGTAGCCACGCCACCCTCCGGTCAGGTTCAGACGCCCCTCTTTCGGCGCCTTCGGTTGCGGCTCGACCTCGTCGGTGACGACGTGGACGGCGACGCCGCGCGCCTGACGCAGCAGTTCAGCGGCCAGAGACCGGCCCAGCCATTCCGACAGGCGGCTGTCGCGCCCCTTGGCCAGCACGATCTGGGTGACATGGTTGTTGTGGGCGTGATCCATGATGGCGCGCACCACGTCGTCGCCGCTGAGGACAACGGTGCGTCCGCCCAGCTGCTCGGCCAGTTTCAGCGCATCGGACAGCTTGCCCGCAGAGCCGACGCCGTGCCGCGCGCCAGACGGCCGATCGACGTGGGCCACAGTCCAGGGCGCGTCCATCATCATGTCGGACATGCGCCGCCCCGTCCGAACCAGGGGGCCGGCCATGGCGTCGCCCGCCACCAGCACCAGGATGCGCTCCCCCGCCGCCCAGGGGCCGGCAGCCCCCTGTTCGCGCAGACGGGCGGTCAGTTGGTCGTCCACCGTCTGAGCCGCTCGGCGCAGGGCCAGTTCGCGCAGGGCCGTCAGATTCTCGACCTTGAAGAAGTTGTCCGAGGCCAGTCGCGCCGTCTCCGGCACATAAACCTTGCCCTCGGCCAGGCGCTTGCGCAGTTCCTCGGGCGTGATGTCCACCAGCTCGATGTCGTCGGCGCGCGACAGGGCGCTGTCGGGCACGCTCTCGCGTTGCCGAACACCCGTGATGCGCAGAACCACGTCCGACAGGCTTTCCAGATGCTGGACGTTTAGCGTGGTCCAGACGTCGATCCCGGTCTCCAGGATCTCCTCCACGTCTTGCCACCGCTTCGGGTGGCGCGAACCAGGCGCGTTGGAGTGGGCGTATTCATCAACCAGAAGCAGGGCGGGGCGGCGCGCGATGGCCGCGTCGATGTCGAACTCCAGCAAGGTCCGTTCGCGATAGGCGATAGGCCTGCGGGCCATGACTTCAAGCCCGCGCAGCAGGCTCATCGTCTCCTTGCGGCCGTGGGTCTCGACCACGCCGACGACGATGTCCTCGCCCTCAGCCTTTCGTCTGCGCGCGGCGCGCAGCATCTCATAGGTCTTGCCCACGCCCGGCGACATGCCGAGAAAAACCTTCAGCCGCCCACGCTTTCGCGGGGCGGCCGGGGTCTGGTCCGTCGAGAGAACGAGCGGCGTCATCCGCCCTCGGTCGTCAGGCGGCCGAAGTGGGCGTCCAGCGCCCGGTTGGTCAGCAGGACATTGACGCGCGGCTGTCCCAGAACGCCGAACGTGCGGCCTTCGACATGCTGACGGATCACTTCGCGCACCTGCGTCTCCCCTACGCCGCGCGCCTTGGCGATGCGGACGGCCTGAAGCTCAGCGTAGGCCGGAGAGATATGCGGGTCGAGGCCCGAAGCGGAGGCCGTCACGGCGTCGGCGGGGATGATTTTCGTCCCCGTCTCACTTCGCAAGGCGTCGGCGTCCGTCTTCACCCGCGCGATCAGATCGGGGTTCAGCGGGCCGAAATTGGAGCCGGACGAGGCGGAGGCGTCGTAGCCTTCGCCCGCCGCCGACGGCCGGGGATGCAGATACCCCGGCGCAGCGAACGTCTGGCCGACCAGGGCTGAGCCGACCACCCGCCCCTCCTTATCGTGGACCAGGCTGCCGTTCGCCTGATCCGAGAAGGCCGCCTGGGCCACGCCGGTCACGGCCAACGGATAGCCGACGCCCAGAACGCCGGTGAACAGGGCGATCATGACGACCGCCGGGCGGATATGATTCAGCATCAGAAGTTCGCCTTCAGGCTAGCGACGACGCGGCTGTCATAGGCGGAGCCGAAGTCGTGCTCGTCGGTGTCGAAATAGCGGACGTCCAGGCCCAGCCGCTCCGTCAGCTGATAGGCCGCGCCCAGGTTCCAGGTCGTGTAGTCGAAGTCCGACGACACCCACTGACGCCCCACGGCCGCAGAGAGCGTCCACTTGTCAGCCGGGCTGATCGCCGCATTAACCTCGGCATAGGTCGCTTCGTCCTCGGACGCGCCGAAGAAGTCTGGCGAATAATAGATCACCGCGCCCAGCGTGGCCGGGCCGACCGCACGCGAGGCGGCGGCCTTCAGCTCCACATAGCCATAGTCGGCGCCGTCGGGCTGACCGGCGTAGAAGTAGCTGACCACGCCAAAGTCCCAGTCGAAGCCGCCGAACGCAGGGCGAACGCCCGCGTAGAGGTCGATCTCGGCGTCGGTGTCCGCGTCGCCGGCGAAGGAGACATTCCCGGCCCAAGCCCCGGCGTAGAACAGGCCTTGCGTCACATCGACCCCGGCCGAGATCGCCGGGTCGCCTTCGTTCTGGCTGACGCCCCGGAAGACGTAGTCAGATCCAATGGCGGCGTTGAAGGCGACCTCGGGGCGGGCGTCATTCGCAGCATCCTGGGCCTTGGCGTCCGTGGGCGCCGTGCACAGGCCCAGGGTGATGACGGCGACCAGGCAGGCCCCGCCCACCAGGGCGTTGTTGAGGTCCGAACCGTCGAGTTTCTTACGTTTACGCATGATAGTTTTCCTTGCGCCTCAGGGCCGGCTTCAGGCCAGGCCGAGGGCGGAGATGACGATGTCGATGAGCTTGATGCCGACGAAGGGCGCGATCAGGCCGCCCAGGCCGTAGATCAGCAGGTTGCGGCCCAGGAGCTTACCCGCCCCCACGGCGCGGTATTTCACCCCGCGCAGCGCCAGCGGGATCAGGGCGACGATGACCAGGGCGTTGAAGATGACCGCCGACAGGATGGCGCTTTCCGGGCTGGATAGTTGCATGACGTTCAGAGCCGCCAGCGACGGCAGGCCGACCACGAACATCGCCGGGATGATGGCGAAATACTTGGCCACGTCATTGGCGATGGAGAAGGTGGTCAGGGCGCCGCGCGTGATCAGCAGTTGCTTGCCGACCTCGACAATCTCGATGACCTTGGTCGGGTCTGAGTCCAGATCGACCATGTTGCCCGCCTCGCGCGCGGCCTGGGCGCCGGTCTGCATCGCCACGCCGACGTCAGCCTGAGCCAGAGCGGGCGCGTCGTTGGCGCCGTCGCCGCACATGGCGACCAGACGACCCTTGGCCTGTTCCGCCTTGATCAGGCGCATCTTGTCCTCCGGCGTGGCCTCGGACAGGAAGTCGTCGACCCCGGCCTCGGACGCGATCGCCGCCGCCGTCACAGGGTTGTCGCCGGTGATCATGACGGTGCGCAGGCCCATGCGGCGCAGGTCGGCGAAACGCGCCTTCACGCCTGGCTTGACCACGTCCTTCAGGTGGATGACGCCGACCAGAGCTTCGTTCTCGACCACGGCCAGGGGCGTGCCGCCCGAACGGGCGATGCGATCCACGGCGGCGCGGAACTCGGCCGGGGCGGCGCTTTCGGCCACGCCCAGCGCATGCAGCACGGCGTCCACCGCCCCCTTGCGCCACGAGCGGCCGTCGGCTTCGAGGCCCGACTGGCGGGTCACGGCGGTGAAGGGAATGGTCTTGGCTCCGGCGGGCATGTCGCCCGTCACCCCGGCGTTGCGGCCCAGTTCGACGATGGATCGGCCTTCCGGCGTCTCATCGGCCAGAGAGGCCATGACCGCCGCGCGCATCGCCGCTTCGGGACGGACGCCCGGCACGGGGATGACCTCGGTCGCCATGCGGTTGCCGAAGGTGATGGTGCCGGTCTTGTCGAGCAACAGGGTGTCGACGTCGCCTGCCGCCTCCACCGCGCGGCCCGATGTGGCCAGAACATTCACCTTCAGCAACCGGTCCATGCCGGCGATGCCGACGGCGGACAGCAGGCCCCCGATCGTGGTGGGGATCAGGGTGATGAACAGAGCGCCCAGTACGATGGGATCCAGCTTGATCCCTGAATAGGCGCCCAGGCCCAGCAGGGCCGCGACGGCGATCAGGAAGATCAGGCTCAGACCGGCCAGCAAGACCGACAGAGCCAGTTCGTTCGGCGTCTTGCGACGGTCCGCGCCCTCGACCATGGCGATCATGCGGTCGAGGAAGGTCGCGCCGGGGGCCGAGGTGATGCGCACCTTGATCCAGTCGGAGACGACCGTGGTGCCGCCGGTGACGGCCGAACGGTCGCCGCCGCTTTCGCGGATGACGGGCGCGCTCTCGCCGGTGATGGCGGCCTCGTTGACCGAGGCGACACCCTCGATGATCTCGCCGTCCGAAGGGATGACGTCCCCGGCCTCGACCAGGACGATCGCGCCGATCTCCAGCTCATGCGCCGGGGTCGGGACGACCGTGCCCGTCGCGGGGTCGACGATCAGCTTGGCCTTGGTGGTGACGCGTGAGGCGCGCAGGCTGTCCGCCGCCGCCTTGCCGCGCCCCTCGGCGATGCTTTCCGCCACGTTGGCGAACAACACTGTGGCCCACAGCCACAGGGCCAGTTGGATGGCGAAGCCCGCCGCCTGCCCCGTCGCCACGGCGGCGACCGCCGAAACGGTGGCCAGGGCCGCGACGATCCAGGTGGCGAAGATCACCGGGTTGTTGAGAAGCTTGGTCGGGTTCAGCTTGACGACAGCGTCGCCGAGCGCCCGGCCGAGCATGGCCCCGGTCAGCCCGCCCGCGATGGGCGCAACAGATCGGGAGCTCGACGGATCGAGCGTGACTTGGGTCATGACGGATATCCGATCAGAACCGGGCCGTGACCTGGAGCATGTCGAAATGCTCCACGATCGGACCCAGGGAGAGTGCGGGGAAGAACTGCAGGCCGCCGAGGATCAGGATCACCCCGACCAGCAGGCCGATGAACAGCGGGCCGTGCGTGGGCAGGGTGCCGACCGAGGGCGCCAGCCGGGGCTTGACGACCAGTGCGCCGGCCACGGCCAGAACCGCGACGGCGGGCACGAACCGGCCCAGCAGCATGGCCAGGCCCAGGGTGGTGTTCCACCACGGGGCGTTGGCGGTCAGGCCCGCGAAGGCCGAGCCGTTGTTCCCTGTCGCCGAAGTATAGGCGTAGAGAATCTCGGACAGACCATGCGGTCCCTTGTTCAGCAGACCGGCCAGGGCTTCGGGCAGGACCAACGCGACGGCGGAGAAGCCCAGCACGGACAGGGGCACGACAAGCACCACCAGCATGGCGAACTGGATTTCGCGCGCCTCGATCTTCTTGCCCAGGTATTCGGGCGTGCGGCCGACCATGAGGCCCGCGACGAAGACCGCCAGCATGGCCATCAGGACCATGACCGCGATGCCCGACCCGATCCCGCCGGGCAGGATCTCGCCCAGTTGCATCAGGAACATGGTCACAGCCCCGCCCAGCGGCATGTAGCTGGCGTGCATGGAGTTGACCGAGCCGTTCGAGGCACCGGTCGTCTGGGTCGCCCAGGCGACGGACGACGGCACGCCGAAGCGGACCTCCTTGCCTTCCATATTGCCGACGGACGTATCCACGCTGGCCGCGACCAGGGCGGGCGCCGGCTGGCTTTCGATGACGTAAAGGGCCGAACCCGCCGCGCCCAGCAGCAGGACCGCCGCGACCACCAGGGCGCGCACGTCCTTCTTGGCCATGACGCTGCGGCCGAAGGCGAAGAAGGCCGCCCAGCCCAAGACGTTGATGCTGATCGCCGTGATCAGATTGGTTAGCGGCGTCGGGTTCTCCAGCGGGTGGGACGAGTTGACGTTGAACACGCCGCCGCCGTTGATGCCCAGTTGCTTGATGGCCAGCTGGCTGGCGGTCGGGAACAGGCTGATGGTCTGCTGACCACCTTCCAGCGTCGTCGCCTGGGCCGAGGCCGCCAGCGACTGGACCACGCCCAGACCGGCCAGAACCACGGCCACGATGAAGGCGATGGGCAGCAGGACATAGAGGCTGGTGCGCGTCAGATCGGCCCAGAAGTTGCCTAGCCCTTCGCCACGATTGGCGATGAAGGCGCGCGCCAGGGCGGCGGCGATGGTCGCGCCGGTGGCGGCCGAGACGAAGTTCTGCACCGTGAGGCCGACCATCTGACTGAAGGTCGAGACGGTGGTTTCACCACCATAGCTCTGCCAGTTGGTGTTGGTGACGAAGCTGACGGCGGTGTTGAAGGCCAGGTGCGGGCTGAGGCCGCCGAACCCCTGCGGGTTCATCGGCAGGAAACCCTGCAGGCGCAGCATGCCGTACAGCAGCAGGAAGCCCGCCAGGTTGAAGGCCAACAGGGCGCCGGCGTAGGCCAGCCAGCCCTGCTTGCGCGTCGGGTCCACCCCGGCGGCGCGATAGAAGAGGCCCTCCACCGGCTTCAGCACCGGGTCCAGCCAGGTACGCTCGCCGTTCCAGACACGCGACATATAGACCCCGATCGGCCAGCCGAGCACGACGGCCAACCCCAGGGTCAGGGCGATTTCCGCCCATCCTTGAATGTTCATGAAATGACGGCTCCGCTCAGAACCGTTCCGGGCGCAGCAGGGCTGCGACCATATAGCCGGCGATGACGAGTGCGCCGGCGCCCCAAAGGACGTTCAGCCACATGGTCACAACCTCTTCAGCGCAATGGCCAGCGCCGCGAAGGCCACGAAGGCCCCGACGCCTATCGCCACATAAATCACATCGGTCATGCCGACATCTCCAGCTCAGTTAGAGCCGGAAGAGACGCTTTCAGGGCGTAAGCGGGCCATTCGGAAAGCCGCCCGCCGCATAAGGCGCGCATAAAGCAATCAAGGCCGAAGGGTTGTTCAGTACTGGGCGCATAGCGAAACCGTCTTCATCGGGCCACCGCCATTGAGTGGCGATCAGGCGGGTTGACCAGACCTGAGCGCACCAGGTCTGGTCTCCGATTCAAAGTGTCACCAGGTTTCGCCGAAGGGGCGGGCTTCCGCCTCGAAGGTCCAGGCCGACCTGTCTTGGCGGACAAGCATCGACGCAAGGTCAGCCACGCCCGAGGGCTTGATGAAGAAGTCGTCTGACTTGTCCTTCATGACTTCACGAGTGCGCGGCAAATCGACGACGCCGTCGAGGATGATCAGCGCCACGTGGATGCCGTCCGGACCGAGCTGTCGCGCCAGGGCTTCGCACAGGCTGCGCTGCGCCGCCTTGGCTGGAGCGAAGGCCGTGGTTCGCGCCGTGCCGCGTCGCGACGCCGTGGCGCCGATAACGATGATGGCGCCCTCGCCCGCCGCCTTCATGGCCGGCGTGACCTCCTTCGCGACCAGGAAAAGGCCGAGGCTGTTCACGCGCCAGGACGCCTCGAAGTCGGCGGCGCTCACATCGTCGAGCGCGCCAAAGACGCCGGAGCCTGCGTTGAAGACCACCACATCGACTTCACCCATCTCAGCCCGAACCGCCGCGAAGGCGCCGGCGACCGATGCCGCATCGCCCACGTCGCAGGCGAAGGAACGAGCGTCGGCCAGTTCTTCCGCCAGGGCTTCAGTGTTTTTCGTCGATCGCGCCATCAAGGCCAAGGCATAGCCGTCAGCCGCGAAGCGTCGCGCCAGAGCGGCGCCGTTGCCGGGCCCAACGCCGATGACGGCGCAGACTTTCTTCTTTTCATTCATCCGGTTGATCTCTTCGCATGGAGATTGATGCGTCACCCTGTGACACGAAACTGGAATCGTTTGCTTTCGATCCCAAGCGAGACGGCTTGAAAGCCAAAGATGCTATCGATCGGCTTCGATCCACCGACCAAGATAGGTTCGGTAGATGATAAGCGCCACAGTTACGATTTTCGTTCTCACGCACATAAGCTTCGTCTGCCGCCTCGCTCAGGAATGCGGCTAACCCTCTTGCCCCCCTGCGCGAAACTGTGAATATGAGGTCATCTTCAATTTTAGGGTTCGGTGATGGTTCAGGCGGTTGAACACGCTTCAGAGATGGTCTCGGGGTGGGTCGAGGTCACGCAGGCCATGATTGACGACTTCGGTCGCGCGACCCTGGACAGCGATCCCTTTCACAACGATCCCGAATGGGCCAAGGACAACACCCCTTATGGCGGCACGATTGCTTTTGGCTTTCTGACAGTGTCCCTGCTGACCCATTTGGCGGCGAAAGCGATTGAAGGCGCGGGCGGCAATTTCAAGCCTGAAGGCGGCTACTTCCTGAACTATGGATTCGACCGTATGCGTCTGGTCGCGCCGGTGCCGACGGGCAGCCGCGTACGGGGGCGCTTCGTCAAGGGGCCGGAGCATACGGATGAGGCTGGACGAGTGCGCCGCTCCATGGACGCCGTGATCGAAATCGAGGGCGGCGAGCGCCCTGCCCTGGTGGCGACCTGGCTCAGCGTCTGGGTGCCTGACAGCGTCGAAGCGAGGGCCTGATGTCCAGCGTTCAGCAGCGGTTGATGCCTTCCAGGACGATGTCGGCGGTAGGAGATTCGCCGCTGCTGACGCTGATTTCTGACTACGCCGCCTGGTATGGCGAGCAGACGCCTGATGCGCCGGCGACGACGCTGGACGGCCGAGTCCAGACCTATGGGGATCTGGCGCACGATGTGGACGCGCTGGCCCGCGCCATGATCGCCGCCGGCGTCGGCAAGGGCGATCGCGTCGCCATGCTGGCCCCACCCTCGCCTGACTTTCTGACCGTCTTCCTGGCTACGGCCGCGGTTGGGGCCATCTGGGTCGGATTGAACCCCCGCTACCGCTATGAAGAACTGGCCTATGTCGTCAGCGACTGCACGCCGCGCCTGATCATCGGGCGTCGCCGTGTGGCTGGACGAGATTACGTCGAGGATCTGGAAGCCCTGGCGGCGGAAGTTTCGGCTGACCTCGTCCTGATCGGCGAAGACGAATTGGACGCGCGCGCTCATCTGCCGTTGAGCGTCTATGTCGCCCAGGGCGAGACCGTGTCCGACGAAGCCCTGGCGGAGCGTAAGCGGTCTGTCGCGACGCGTGATCCGTGCCTGATTGTCTACACCTCGGGCAGCACGGGCAAGCCGAAGGGTGCTGTCCTGCATCATGAAGGGCTGATCCTGCCGGCTCTGGAACAGGGCGAACCCTTGCGCGGCGAGCCGCTGTGCATGTTGAATTACCTGCCGATCAACCACATCGGCTGCGTCGGCGACATCGCCGCCATGGTTCTGGTCAATGGCGGCAAGCTGGCCTTCCTGGAACAGTTCGACGTCGAAACGGGGCTGAGTACGATGGCGTCGGAAGGCGTCACCCTGTGGGGTACGGTTCCGTCCGTCTTCGAGATGACGGTGGCGCACTCCGCCTTCGCCCAGACGGACCTGTCGGCTGTGCGGCGCGTCTTCTGGGGCGGCGCGGCCATGCCCGCGCCGACGATCAAGGCCCTGATCCCCGTCGCGACTTGCATGGGCACCAACTACGGCCTCACGGAATCCTGCGGCCCCATCGCCGCCACCGGCGACATGACCGTTCAGGGGGACGCCGATGTCGTCTTCGCCACGGCCTCGGTCGGTCGGCCGACCCGTCACTATGAAGTCCGCCTGCGCGCCGAAGACGGATCGCTGGTCGAACAAGCAGGCGCCGACGGCGAGATCGAGGCCAAGGGCGCGCCCCTGTTCCTCGGCTATTGGAACCGGCCTGACGCCACGGCCAACGCCTTCACCAAGGATGGCTGGTTCCGCACCGGCGATGTCGGCGCCTGGCTGGACGACGGCCGCCTGCGCATCACCGGACGGTTGAAAGAAATGTACAAATCCGGCGGCTACAACGTCTATCCGCGCGAGATCGAGATCGCGCTGGAAGCCCATCCCGCCATTACCGAAGCCGCTGTCGTGGGGATTCCCGATCCTGTATGGGGCGAGGTAGGCGTCGCCTTCGTCATCGCCCGCGCCGATGTCGACGCCGCTCAGCTTCAGGCCCATTGCCGCGAGCGGCTGGCCAACTACAAGATTCCCAAGCGTTTCGTGATCGAGCCGGACCTTCCGCGTCTGCCGGTCGGCAAGGTGGACAAGATGGCGCTGCGCCGTCTGGCCGTGGAGGACTAATGGACGCCGCCGTCAAGACGCCGAACACCGTGGACCCGGCGACGCCTCTGCGCCCTCGCCTGCTGGCCGGATATGGCCTGGCCAATATCGGCCTGGCCTGTTTCCTGATCACGCCGCAGCTTTTGCTGCTCTACTTCCTGACGGACACCCTGGCGGTGCCGGCGGCGACGGCGGGCATTGTCCTTCTGTTACCGAAGATATGGGAAGTGGTGTTCGACCCTGTCGTGGGCCTGTGGTCGGATCGGCTGCGTGGGCGGATGGGGCGACGCTGGCCCTTGATGGCGGCAGGCGCGGCCCTGTTTCCACTAGGGTTCGCGGCCATGTTCGCCCCGCCGACGCACCTGACCGGCTTCGGCGCCGTGGTCTGGGTTATGGCGGCCTATATGGCGGCGACGACGGCCTACGCCCTGTTCTCCATTCCCTACGCCGCCATGCCGGGAGAAATTTCACGGCGCCAGCAGGACCGGACCCGCGTCGTGGCGTGGCGTGTCGGCTTCCTGGCGTTCGGCCTCATGGTGGCAGGCGGCATGTCGCCCCTGCTGGTCGAAATGGCGGGCGGCGGTCGTCCAGGCTATGCCGTCATGGGGATGTTGCTGGCGCTGATGGCGGGCGGCGCCTTGCTGGGGTCGTTGCGCGCGGTCTGGAAGCTGCAGGACCGCAGCCGCGATTTCGGCGCGCCGCTGAAACCGGCCAAGGCGCTGGCGGCCGGGGTGCGCGCCACTCTGGGCAATCCGGCCTATCGTTTCCTGTGGATCGGCTACGCCTTCCAGACGGTCGCCATGGGCGCTCAGTCGGCGATGATGCCTTATGCCGTCACCTATCAGATCCAGGCGTCATCGGGCGTACTGGCGCAGCTTTTCCTGGCGGGCGCGATCGTTCAGGTCGCGGCCATGCCTCTGTGGGTCAAGTTCGCCGACCGTTGGGGGGCGACGCGCGCCGCCATCGCCGCCGCCGCCGCCTATGCCCTGGCCACTCTTGGTTATGTGTGGTGCGGTCCGGGCGATGTGGCCCTCGCCACCGCCGTGGCCGCACTGGCGGGGCTGGGCCAGGCGGGGTGCTATGTCTTGCCCTTCGCCTTGATGCCCAGCGTGGTTGCGGCCCGCGACCAGAAAGAGGCCGAAGCCAACCTCGGTCTTCTGACGGCCGTCTGGGTTTCAGGCGAAAAACTGGGCCTTGCTCTGGGCGGCGCGGCCGCCGGGGTGCTGTTGGGCCTTGCAGGCTATGTCTCTGGGGGGCAGGCGCAGCCGGATTCGGCTCTGGCCGCCATTCCCCTGCTGTTCGCGACAGGCCCGGCGCTCATGCTGGCGTGCAGCGCGCCGCTGCTGTTCAAGCTGGATCGACTACGTCGCCGCCAGGGCCAACCGCTCTAGGCGGCGGGCCGCGACCGCGACAGGAAGCCGGCCAACCTCAAGGCCGCTTCCGGCAGGTCGTCGCTTGTTGGAGCGTCGCCGTAAGCCAGTTGGTGCCAGACCACGCTGACGGCGTCCGACAGGGTGTCGTCAGCGGCGGCGCCCATGCGCGCCAAGACCTCGATGAAGGATTCATCCGGTAAGACGATCATCTTGCGGGCGATTTCATCCGCCATGGCGACCAGCATGTAGCCGGCCAGGCGCACGGCGTCCGGGTCGTCCTCGGCGCGACGACGCTGGATGCTCTCGGCCACGACTTCGGCCCAGCGGCGGTTGATCTTCTGGCTGATCTGCAGGAACTCGGGAACATAGTCGCCGACCTGGAAGACGCACTTCATCAGGCCGGGATTCGCCCGGCAGACGCGGAACCACAGGCGATTGGTCGAACGGATTCTGGCGAATGGCGTATCGCCCGTCGCGGGCGTCATCGCCTTGGCGACATAGTCATCGAAGAAGCGCGTCAGCGCCTCGACGGAAATCTCGGTCTTGTCCTTGAAGTAGACGTAGAAGGAGCCTTCGGCGACTTCGGCCTGCGTCGTGATGTCGCCCACGCGCATGGCGTGATAGCCGCGCTCCTCGAGCACCTGAGCTGCGGCAAGCAGAAGGCGCGCGCGCGTGCGTTGCCCCTTCAGACGCGGAGGGTTGTCCCGCAGCTCAGCGGCCAGATAGGTGGAATAGCTCTGCAGTTGCATCAACGCCTCGTCTGCGACGAGGTCGGATCACGCCCCAGCCCGTCGTTTCGATCAAGAACCGGCGGCGTCCGATCAGGCCGAACGCCGCCAAGCGTCCCTTAGTAACGCAAACGCAGATAGACGCCAGCCGAGCGAGGCTCGCCCATCGACACTCGGTCCATGCCCAGCGCCTCAAGGTTGACGATGCCGCGCTGATAGACTTCGTCCGTCAGGTTGCGCGCCCACAGGCCGATCTCGGTCTTGCCGTCCGGCAGAGCCCAGCCCAGTTCGCCATTGACGGTCCAGTAGCCGTCCTGGCTGAGACGCTCGACATTGCCCGAGCTGAAGTAGAACTTCGAGCGATAGGAGCCCGACAGGGTCATCAGCAGATCCCCCTGGTCGCCCAGGCTGTGCTGATAGGACACAGCCCCGTTGAAGGTGAACTCAGGCGCGGTCGGCAGGCGGTTGCCCGAGAAGTCTTCCCCGACCGAGATGTAGTTCTTGTATTCGCTGTCCAGCACGGCGGCGCCCAGCGAGATGTCCAGCCCCTTCATCGGCGCAACGGTCAGTTCGATTTCGGCGCCCTTGATGACGGCGTCCGAGGCGTTGTCGAGGATCGGCACGCTGGTCGGGCCGCGCACGACGTAGCTGTAAACCTGCAGGTCTTGATAGTCGTAGTAGAAGGCCGCCGCGTTCAGGCGCGCACGACGTCCGAACAGCTCGCTCTTGAAGCCGACCTCATAGGCGTTCAGCACTTCGTCGTCATACGGACCCAGGTCCTGAACGTCAGTGATCATGCCGCCCGCAAAGCCGCCGCTCTTGTAGCCGCGGTTGTAGCTGACATAGGCGCGCGAGTTGTCGCTGATGTCATAGTTCAGCACGGCTCTGCCCGAGATGCTCTCGAACGACTTGGAGCCGTGGAAGTCGACCAGGGTCACGCCCGCCTCGGTGAAGCGGCTGTGATAGTCCATGGTCTTGTCGTCGCGCGACCAGCGCAGGCCCGCGACCAGCGACAGGCGCTCGGTCAGCTTGTAGTCGACCTCGCCGAAGACGGCGTAGCTCTCGGTCTTCAGGCTGTGAGGGTAAGAGACGGTGCCCACGCCCATGGCGACGCCGGCCATCGGGTCCGGCAGCATATTCAGCAGGTCCAGGCCGATCTCGAAGGCGCTGTCCGACTTCAGACTGTCGTTCATATAGAAGACGCCCGCGACCCAGTCGAAGCGGCCGCCGCTGTTGGATTGCAGGCGGAACTCCTGGGTGAACTGGTCCTGATCGACGCGGTAGAAGCCCTTGATCAGGTTGTTCGGGCCGGAGTCCGTGTTCTCATCGTCGCGGTGGCGGGCGTTGACGAAGCCGGTGACCGACACCAGCGAGAGGTCGCCCAGATCAACCGTGGTGGTGACATCGGCGTTGAACAGCTTCAGCCGGTCGCGACCTTCCATCGAATAGTCGCCGGCGTAGGGATCGCCGTCGGTGTCGACATAGCCCAGGGCGTCGGTGCAGGCCGAGGTGCCGTAGAAGCTGGGCAGGCACCAACCGTCTGCCCCCGTGGCCTCGGCGGTGTTGGGGATCAGCCCCCTCGCCTGCCCCTGCAGGGCGCCGTTGCGGCTGTTGCCGCCGCCGACGTGCGCCAGCACCTCGACACGATCGTTGGGCGTATAGAGCAACGACATCCGTGCTGCCCAGCGGTCGCTGTCGTTGACATTGCGGCCGGTCAGGCGGTTCTTCGTATAGCCGTCGTCGCGGACGTAGTTGGCCGCCGCGCGGAAGGCCAGGACGTCCTCGATCACCGGCCCGCCGACGCCGCCTTCCAGCTCCATCCGTTCGCGTGAGCCGTAACGGGCTGTCAGGTCAGCGGTGTAGTAATCGGTCGGGCGACGGCTGGTGATGTTCAGGGCGCCGCCCGTGGTGTTGCGGCCGAACAGCGTGCCCTGCGGCCCGCGCAGCACCTCGACCTGCGACAGGTCGAAGAAGGAATCCAGCTGCATGATCGACGAGCCGCGGATCACGCCATCCACATAGACGGCGGTCGGGCTGGGATTGGTCGGGTTGAAGTCGTTCGAACCGACGCCGCGGATATAGACCTTGGGCGCCACAGAGGAGTCCCCGCCGTGCACCTGAAGGCCTGGCGCCAGGCCGCTCAACTCCAGCACGTTGTTGACGTTCATCCGATCCAGATTATCGCCCGAATAGGCGGTGATGGAGATCGGCACATCCTGTAGGTTCTGGGCGCGGTGACGCGCCGTCACCACGATATCCTCGACGGTTGCGACGTCCGGGGCGGGTTCCGACTGGGCTTGAGCGTTCGCCGCTACGGCGAGCGCCACAGTGCATACGGCTCCGAATAGATTGCTCTTCCTCACGCTTCTTCCCCTTATGCCCCTTGTGTTTTTGGAATTAAATATGAGGCCATATTCATATACGCCTCATTCAACCATTCCTGTCAATCTGCCCTTGCATTGACTGATGTGAGTGCTGGCGCCGACACGGATATCGGCCATAAACACGGGTTTATGACAAACACGAACCTGAGCTGGCGATTCTGGATCGACCGCGGCGGCACCTTCACCGATGTGGTCGCGCGTGCGCCCGATGGTTCGCTCCGCACAGGCAAACTGCTGTCGGTGAACCCTGAGCAGTATGCCGACGCCGCCGTCGAAAGCATTCGCCGGATACTACAGGCCGCCCCCGGCCCGCTGGCGGAGGGATTGGTCGGCGAAGTTCGCATGGGCACGACAGTCGCCACCAATGCCCTATTGGAACGCAAGGGCGAGCCCACAGCGCTGGCGATCACGGCAGGATTCGGCGACGCCTTGAGGATCGGCTGGCAGGCCCGACCCGAACTGTTCACCCGTCACATCCGCCTGAACGATCAACTCTATGACCGCGTGGTCGAGATCGACGAGCGACTGACCGCCGACGGGGCCGTTGACCGGCCGCTGGACGAGGCGAAGGCGCGCACCGATCTGAATGCGGCCCATGCGGCGGGCTTCCGCGCCTTGGCCATCGTTCTGGTCCACGGCTGGCGCTTCACCGAACATGAGCGGCGGCTGGCGGAAATCGCACGCGAGATCGGCTTTGACCAGGTCTCTGTCAGTCATGAAGTCGGCGCCCTGATCAAGCTGATCGGGCGCGGAGACACGACGGTCGCGGACGCCTATCTGTCCCCGATTTTGCGCGCCTATGTGGACCGGGTCGGCGGCGATCTGGGCGCTGCGACGCCGTTGCAGTTCATGCAGTCTTCGGGCGGACTGACCGCCGCCGACGCCTTCCGCGGCAAGGACGCTATCCTGTCAGGTCCGGCGGGCGGCGTGGTGGCCATGGCCGAGACCGCAAAGGCTGCAGGCTTCGACCGCGTCATCGGCTTCGACATGGGCGGCACTTCAACTGACGTGTCCCACTTCGCCGGAGACTATGAACGGACATCCGACGCCGTGGTGGCCGGGGTGCGGCTACGCGCGCCGATGTTGAGCATCCACACCGTGGCGGCGGGCGGCGGCTCTGTCTGCCGTTTCGATGGCGGACGACTAAGAGTCGGGCCGGAATCAGCCGGCGCCTCTCCGGGGCCGGCCGCCTATCGGCGCGGCGGGCCGCTGACGGTGACGGACTGCAACGTCATGATGGGCAAGCTGAGCCCCGACTTCTTCCCCGCCGTCTTCGGCCCTGCCGCTGATCTGCCGCTGGACGCGCAGGCGGTGCGCGCGAAGTTCGAGGACATGGCCGCCGAGGTCGAGGCCGCCACCGGCCGCCCTGTCACCCCCGGCGAACTGGCCGAAGGCTTCGTCACCATCGCCGTGCAGAACATGGCCGAGGCGATCCGCTCCATCTCCATCCAGCGCGGCTATGATGTCACCAAATATGTGCTGAACTGCTTCGGCGGCGCGGGCGGGCAGCACGCCTGCCTGGTGGCCGATGCGCTGGGCATGACCCAGGTGCTGCTGCATCCGTTCGCAGGCGTCCTGTCGGCCTATGGCATGGGCCTGGCCGAGGTGCGGGCCATTCGCCAGACGACTGTCGCCATGCCCCTCGCACCGGCAACAGGCAACGTACTCGATGAACGGATCGCAGAACTGACCGGCGCGGCTCGCGCTGACCTGTCGGCGCAAGGCTTCGACGCCGCTGTCGTCTCGACCATCGCCCGCGCCGAGATCAAGTTCGCAGGGTCCGACACCCCCCTGACTGTGCCGTTCGGCCCGGCCGTCGACATGGCCGCCGCCTTTGAGAAGACGCACCGTCGCCGCTTCGGCTTTTTCGCCGAGGACAAGGCCCTGGTGGTCGAAACGCTGGAAGTCGAAGCCGTCGGCCGCTCGGACCAGACGCCGGAGACGACGCAGGCCGCCGATGGCGATGCCTCGGCGCCCGAGCCTGTCGCCGCCCTGACCGTCCGCATGGCGGGTGAGGATCGCCAGACGCCCGTCTATCGGCGCGGGGCGCTGAAGCCCGGCGCCCATGTCGACGGCCCGGCGGTCCTGCTGGAGGATACAGGCACCACGGTCGTCGAACCTGGCTGGCGCGCCTCGGTCGATGCGGCGGCCAACCTGCTGCTGAAGCGGGTTGTCGCCCTGCCCGCCCGCACCGCCATCGGCACGGACGTCGATCCGATCATGCTGGAGGTGTTCAACAGCCGCTTCATGGCCTGCGCCGAACAGATGGGCGAGGCCCTGCGCGCCACCGCCTATTCGGTGAACATCAAGGAGCGGCTGGACTTCTCCTGCGCCGTCTTCGACGCGGGCGGATCGCTGATCGCCAATGCGCCGCATATCCCGGTGCATCTGGGCTCGATGGGCGAGAGCATACGCACCGTGATCGCTTCACGCGGCGAGGGACGCGATGGCCGGGGCATGAAGGCGGGCGACGTCTACATGCTGAACGCGCCCTATAACGGGGGCACCCACCTGCCCGACATCACCGTCATCCTGCCGGTGTTTCTGGATGGCGACGATACGCCCGCCTTCTTCGTCGCAGCGCGCGGCCACCACGCCGACGTGGGCGGCATCACGCCCGGCTCCATGCCCGCCAACTCGCGCAGCGTGGACGATGAAGGGGTGCTGATCGACGACTTCCTGTTGGTGGACGCCGGAAGGCTCTGTGAAGCCGAGGCACGCGCCCTGTTCGCTTCCGGTCCCTGGCCCTCGCGCAACGTCGATCAGAACCTGTCGGACCTGAAGGCCCAGGTCGCCGCCTGCACGCGCGGCGCCCAGGAACTGATCCGCATGACCGTCGAGTTCGGTCGCGACGTCGTCACGGCCTACATGGGCCACGTTCAGGACAATGCCGAAGAGGCCGTGCGTCGCGCCGTCGCCGCCCTGAAGCCCGGCGCCTTCGCCTATGAGATGGACGACGGCGCCGTCATCCGTGTCCGCATCGACGTAGACGCCGAGGCCCGCAGCGCCGTTGTCGATTTCACCGGAACCAGCGACCAGCTGCCTAGCAACTTCAACGCCCCGCTATCGATCGCGCGGGCGGCGACCCTTTATGTCTTCCGCACCCTGGTGGACGACGCGATTCCGCTGAACGAGGGCTGTCTCAAGCCGATCGAACTGGTCGTGCCGGAAGGCTCGATGCTGAACCCGCGCTACCCCGCAGCCGTGGTGGCGGGCAATGTCGAGACCAGCCAAGCCGTGGTCGATACGCTATACGGCGCGCTGGGCGTTCTGGCCTCTAGCCAGGGGACCATGAACAACTTCACCTTCGGCGACGACGCACGGCAGTATTACGAGACGATCGCCGGCGGTTCAGGCGCGGGGCCGGATTTCGACGGAACCGCCGCCGTCCAGACCCACATGACCAACAGCCGCCTGACCGATCCCGAGGTGCTGGAAACACGCTTTCCCGTGCTTTTGGAAGAGTTTTCCATCCGGCGCGGTTCGGGTGGCGAAGGCCTGCATCGCGGCGGCGACGGCGCCGTACGGCGGATGCGCTTTCTGGAGCCGATGACGGCGGCCATCTTGTCCAACCATCGCCGCGTGCCGCCCTTCGGCGCCGGCGGCGGCGGACCGGGCGCGGTCGGCGTCAACCGGGTCGAGCGCGCCGACGGGCGGATCGAGCCCCTGGGCCCCACAGCCGAAGCTGCCATGGAGCCGGGCGACGTCTTCGTCATCGAAACGCCCGGCGGCGGCGGCTTCGGCGCGAAAGACGCTTCCGCAGACGGATGATCCGCGCGACCATTCGGCGGGGACGAATTTCAAGACAGATTCTGGGGAGGATCTGAGCCCATGCTTGTGTTGATCGGCATTGCGATCGTGGTCGCGGGCTTTGTTGCGCGGATCAATCCGCTGGTGGTCATCCTGATCGCCGCCATCGCCACCGGCGTGCTGGCGGCGGTCGGCCCCGGCGCTGATGCTCACAGCCTGTTCCAAGCTGGAATCGACACGATCTCGCGCTTCGGTCAGGCCTTCAACGACAACCGCTATTTCCACATCACCTGGCTGGTCCTGCCAGTAATCGGCCTGTTGGAGCGCGCAGGCCTGCAGGAGCGGGCGCGCGACCTGGTGACCAAGGTCAAGGCGGCGACTGCCGGGCGGCTGATGCTGATCTATCTGCTGGTGCGGCAGGCGACGTCGGCGCTCGGCCTGACCTCTCTGGGCGGTCACCCACAGATGGTGCGCCCCCTGATCGCGCCCATGGCCGAAGGCGCCGCCGAGAGCGAGCACGGCCCCCTGACCGACAAGGCCCGTTTCCGCATTCGCGGCATGGCGGCTGGCACGGACAACATCGGCCTGTTCTTCGGCGAAGACATCTTCATCGCCATCGGCTCCATCGTCCTGATCGTCGGCTTTCTGGAGCAGGCAGGTATCCGGGTCGAAGCGCTGCATGTTTCCCTGTGGGCCATCCCCACAGCCATCGTCGCCTTCCTGGTCCACGGCGCGCGCCTGTTGATGTTCGACCGTCAGGTGCAGAAGGATATGGCGGTTCCGAACGCCTCGACCGACGTCGAGGCCGGCCAATGATCACGCTTGAGCACGCCTATATCGCGACCGGGCTGATGTTCGCGGCCTTCTCCATTCTCAGCCTGCGTGATCCGCAGAACCCGACGCGGTTCCGCAGCGCCCTGTTCTGGGGGCTGATCGCCCTGTCCATGCTGTTCGGCAGTTGGTTGGGCGGGTTCGGCAACGGGATGCTGGTTATCGCCCTGGTGATTATCGGAGCTTCCGGCAAGCTGGGCGTCGGCAAGCCCGCCACCACCTCGCCCGAGCAACGCCAGGCCAGCGCGGCCCGCTGGAAGAACGCCTTGTTCGTCCCCGCGCTGATGGTTCCGCTGGTCGCAGTGGGCGGCACCCTGCTGGCCAAGCACACAGCAGCAGGCGCATGGCTGATCTCGCCGGTCCAGACCACGCTGATCTCACTGGGGTTGGGCTGCGTCATCGCCCTGTTCGCCGCCATGGCCTGGTTCCGCCCGCCCGTCATGGCGCCGGTTCAGGAAGGCCGTCGGCTGATGGACTCCATCGGATGGGCGGCGCTGCTGCCGCAGATGCTGGCCTCGCTGGGCGCGGTCTTCCTGGCCGCTGATGTGGGACAGGTGGTCGGCGATCTGATCGCGCAGGTCATTCCCATGACCTCGGCCTTCATGGCGGTGTTCGCCTATTGCGCGGGGATGGCCCTGTTCACCGTCATCATGGGCAACGCCTTCGCCGCCTTCCCCGTCATGACCGCCGCCATCGGCTTGCCTATCGTGGTGCATCAGTTCGGCGGCGATCCGGCCATCGTCTGCGCCATCGGCATGCTGGCCGGATTCTGCGGGACGCTGATGACGCCCATGGCCGCCAACTTCAACGTGGTGCCCGCCAATCTGCTGGAGCTGCCCGACCGCAACTCGCCGCTGAATGGCGTCATCCGCGCCCAGTTGCCGACGGCGGTCGTCATGCTGTTCGCCAATATGCTGCTGATGTACTTCCTCGCTTTCCGGTTCGGATCATGACGCAAAGCTTCGACCCCGCCCTCGCCTCTCGTTTCGCCGCAACGGCGCTGGGCCATGTGACGCGGGAATATCCCAACCACATCATGCATGTGCTGACGGGACCGCAGGACGCCCGCACGCCGCGCGACATGCATCCGATCTTCTTCGGCAGCTTTGACTGGCATTCCTGCGTGCATGGCTGGTGGACCCTGTTCACCCTCTATCGCTTGCACTCCGACATGGTTGAGGCGCCCCGCATTCGCGCCCTCGCCGACGAGTTGTTCACGCCGAAAAACATCGCCGGAGAGGTCGCCTATCTGGAGCGTCCAGAGGCGCGCGGTTTCGAGCGCCCCTACGGTTGGGCCTGGCTGTTGATGCTGGCCGCTGAACTGGCACGCCACGACACCGATGAAGGCCGCCGCTGGGCCGCGACCCTGCGTCCTCTGGCCCACGTCTTCGTCGAACGGTTCAAAGCCTTCCTGCCGCTGGCCGACTATCCGGTGCGCACGGGCACGCACTACAACACCGCCTTCGCCCTTCGGCTGACGCTGGATTACGCCGACGCCCACGACGCCGACCTGGCCTCCCTTTGCCGCGACGCCGCCTTGCGCTGGCATGCCGAGGATCGCGACTGCCAGGCGTGGGAGCCGTCGCAGGACGAGTTCCTGTCGCCCGCCCTCATGGAAGCCGCCCTGATGCGGCGCGTGCTGTCGCCTGAAGCCTTCCGCGCCTGGTTCGACGCCTTCCTGCCCGCCCTGGCCGAGGGGCGGCCTGCGACCCTGATGGCGCCCGCTCGCGTCAGCGACCGCACCGACGGCAAGATCGCCCATCTGGACGGCCTGAATCTGAGCCGCGGCTGGTGCTGGCGCGAAGTCGTGGCGGGTCTGCCCGCCGATGATCCGCGCCGCACCGTCGGAGAAAAGGCGGCGGCCATCCATCTGGACGCCGCCCTGCCCCACGTCACCGGCGACTATATGGGCGAGCACTGGCTGGCCAGCTTCGCCTTGCTGGCGCTGCTTTCCGCCTGACGGCGCTGACGGGCGGGCTTCCTAGAGCGTGTTCTTGTGAATGCGCCCGGCTTTCATGATCAGCTTCATCGTGCGCTCCGGGTCGGCGATTACCGAGATGTCCGCCAGCGGATCGCCCTCGACCACCAGAAGATCGGCGTAGGCGCCGGCCTCGATGCGCCCCAGCTTCGCCGGATAGGGATTGCGCGGCCCGGATAGCTTCAGGATCTCTGCGTTGCCGCCCGTCAGCATCCGCAGCACTTCGGCCGCGCCATACCAGCGCGCGAATTTGGCCAACTGCTTGCCCTGCGTCGTCGTCCCCTTGGGGCTGAACAGGATATCGGTGCCCAGAGCCATGTTGACCTTGTGCTTGCGGCCCCATTCGACCGCGCGAGCCGTGCCTTCAGCGATGATCTGCTGTTGGGCGCGCTGCTCAGGCGAGGGGTAAACATTCGCGTCCTCGTCCGCCAGGAAGGGCTGGATGCTCCACCATGCGCCCGCATCCGCCATGCGTCGCACGGTCTCCTCGTCCGCCATCTGTCCATGCTCGATGGACTTCACCCCGCAGGCGAACGCCCGCTGGATGCCTGCGGGCGTATAGGTGTGGGCGCAGACATAGACGCCCCAGTCCGTAGCGGCGGCCACCGCCGCCTTCATCTCGGCTTCCGTATATTGCAGGGCGTCGACTGGATCATAGGTCGAAGCGACGCCGCCGCCCGCGTGAATCTTGATCTGGCTGGCGCCGAGCATCAGTTGTTCGCGCACGCGGCGCAGAACCTCGGCCTCGCCGTCGGCGATGGCGGCGATTCCCGCCTGTTCGGCGACGCTAAGCGTGCTTTGGGACGTTCGGGGCAAGTCGGCCCGCATCCGGAAATCGCCATGCCCCGAGGTCTGGGAGATCATTGAGCCCGACGGATAGATGCGCGGCCCGGCGAAACGCCCTTCATCAATCGCGCGCTTCAACGCAAAGCTGGGGCCGCCCATGTCGCGAACGGTCGTGAAGCCCCGCATCACCGTGCGCTCGGCCTCCTGGGCCGCCACGAGGTGCAGATAGGGAATATCTGCGGTCATCGCCGCCATCTGGGAAATGCCGGCCAGCATGGCGTGCCAGTGAGCGTCGATCATGCCCGGCATCAGGACACGCCCGCCGCAATCCACCACATCGGCGTCCGTGACAATCTCGCCCGCCGGCACCAGCGCCTGGATCATGTCGCCGACGATGAGGAGGTTTCGGCCCTCGATCAGACGCGCGCTCGTTCCGTCGAAGATACGCACATTGGCGAGCAGGCGCGGCTTGGCCGACTCTTGTGCGAACGCCGGCGAAGCGACGCCAAGCCCAGCTGCGGCGAAGCCCGCGGCCGCACCGGCCAGGATCGAGCGTCGCGACATGCCCGCTTCCATTCGGGCCAGCAGATTCCGCGCTTGGGGCGAGTGACAGGCGCAGGTCGCGTCATGCGGCAAGGGCCGCTGCTGTGCGATTCCGCCGAACCAGGTCTTCAAGAGCGCATCCTCACCAATCGAGCGGCCATGGCCGCATGCCAACGCGATAAGAACGGCTACGCTATTTTGATTCCGGAAATGATCGGGGGATTTCATCGATCGCGGCAAGTCGCTGGTGAAGACGTTTGTTCTTCGCCACGGAGCTTGCAGTCGTGATGTTCAGGGAGACGCCCCGAAGGGCGATTTCTTCAGCAAAAACCGATGGCTGGGGAACTAGGACTCGAACCTAGAATGACGGTACCAAAAACCGTAGTGTTACCATTACACCATTCCCCAGCGGTCCGGTGTTCCCCGCCGAGCGCTGTGCGTCGCGGCGAGGGCGGTCATCTACGCCAAGGTTTCGGGTGATGCAACACCTGAAAACGAAAGAATTTTCATCGACCCGAGACTTTTTTCGGGAGCCTCATTTACCCGCTTGCGAGGGTCGGTCGGCATGGCTATAAGCCCCCTCCTCGACGCAGATGGCGGCCCACGGGACGTTTGATTTGCGAAAGTCGGAGTGTGGCTCAGTCTGGTAGAGCACCGCGTTCGGGACGCGGGGGTCGTAGGTTCGAATCCTATCACTCCGACCATCTTTCCCTTGATTGTGAATGCAAGCGACGCGGCTCAGGCCGTGTTTTTTCGCGCGCCGCTGCTAGGCTTGCGGCATGACGCCACTCCTCTCCCCTACTGAAGTGCTGGATTTCTGGTCTGACGCCGGGCCGGACAAATGGTTCGCCAAGGACGTCGCCTTCGACCGCACATTCTCCGACCGCTGCTGCGACACTCATTACGCCGCCGCACGCCGAGAACTGGATCACTGGATCGAAACGCCTGATGCCGCCCTGGCCCTGATCATCCTGCTGGATCAGTTGCCGCGAAACGCCTTTCGCGACACGGCCCATATGTTCGCAACCGATCCCCTGGCGCTCGGCTTTGCGAAGGAAGCGATCCGGCGAGGTCACCACCAAAACGTCGCTCTGGAACTGCGCGCCTTCATCTTAATGCCCCTGATGCACTCTGAAGCGCTGACGGATCAGGAACAGCTTCTGACTCTCCTCAATGCGGAGAGCGAACCGGAAACCTATAAGTTCGCCGTTATCCACCGCGACATCATCGCCCGCTTCGGTCGCTTTCCGCACAGAAACGCCTGCCTGTATCGCAGCACCACGCCTCATGAGGTCGAGTTTTTAAATTCCGGCGGTTTTTCAGGATAATCTTCAAATACCTTTGATTGCTTTGCCGCCACAGCAAAGCTAAGGCCGGTTGAACCTCAACAGTCAGCCGCAGACATCATGAATCGCTTCGCCCTCGCCCTGACGGCAACGTCCGCTCTCATCGCAGCCTCCGCTACGCCGGCGGACGCGCAAATTTTCGGCCGCCGCAACAATGCGGAAGCGGCTCAAGTCATCAATGAGACGCCGCGTTGCACCCAGAACCTGGGCACTGTGGCGATCGCCGAAACGCAAGGCGTTCTCTTCGACCAGATGGGCCTGGGCGCGCCGACCGAACTGCTGCGCACCGTGATCCGCGAATCCGGCTGCTTCACCCTGATCGAACGTGGACGCGGCATGGATCTGGTGGAGCGTGAGCGCAGCCTCGGCGGCGCCGCCCGCGTCCGCACGGCCGATTTTGTCCTGGTCGCTGAACTGGCCAACCCGATAGAGCCGACCGACAACGACCGCGGGTCCGGCCTGCTCGGCTCCTTGGCCGCCGTCGGCGGACGCGCCCTGCTCACCGCAGGCATCGCTGCGGCGACGGGCGGAGATATGGGCGGCGGTCTCGGCGGCGGCGGCCTCGGAGGTTTCGGCGGTCTGGGCGGTCTGAGCGGTCTGGGCGGGCTTGGCGCCGAGGCGGGGCTAAACCCCTTGCAGATGCAGGCTCTGAACGCCGCCGCGAACATGGCTGGCAACGTCCTCGGCGGCCAGGGCGGGCAACCCGCTCAAGGACCGGCCCCTGCCCTGAACGCCAATACGGTCGAACGGATTCGCGATCTCAAGAAGGACATCGGTCGCGGTAAGGAAGACGCCCAGGTCGTCTTCTCGCTTGCCAGCGTGCCTCTGGCCGAAACGGTCGGCAACACGCGCGCCGTGGCGAACAAGGACGATCTGCGCGGCCTGCGCATCCGCGACAATCATTTCGGCGGCCGCGTCGGCGCGGGCTATGAAAGCCAAGACGAAGGCAAGGTCATCGCCCTGGCGATGGTGCGCGGCTATGCCGATCTGGTGACCAGCCTGGGCGGCACCGGCTCCCAGCTTCCGGACGTCACCCGCGCCAACCGCGAGGCGATCGCCGCCGAAACCGCCGGCCGTGAAGCTGACGCGCGCCGTCAGGCCGCAGATGAGCGCCGCGAACTGGAACGGGCCGAGCGCGAACGCGAAGCCGAGCGCCGCCGTATTCGCGATGAAATCCGCCGCGAGGAAGACGACCGCCGTCGCTATGCTGAGCGCCCGTCGATGTCGAGCCGCAGCCTGGCGCTGCCGACGATCCTCCGCACTGCGCCTGACGGCGACACCATCCGTCCCTTGGCCGCCCGCGACGTGGTGTTCCCCACCGGCAAGGCGCGCGGCGACTGGGTCGAGGTTCTGGACGCCGACGACAACATCGGCTGGGTGCAGAACGAGCGCCTGGCGCCGACGTACTGATCGCCATCACGGCGCTTGAATAAGGGGGCGCCCGCCGATCTGATCGGCGGGCGTTTCTCTTTTCTGTGCACAATGATTCGTTGCAGGTGACGACACGGTTGAATCAGCCTCATGTTCACTTCCCATGAACGCCGCCGTCGCCATCGCCGATCTCGAAGCCCGCACGGCGGCCGCGCCCGCCGACCATCCTGAATGGCAGTATCTGAACCTGCTGCGGGACATCCTCGACAACGGCGTTCGGCGTGACGATAGAACCGGCACAGGCACCCTGGGCGTGTTCGGCCGCCAGATGCGCTTTGATCTGTCCAAGGGCTTCCCCCTGCTGACGACGAAGAAGCTGCACACGCGGTCGATCTTCATCGAGCTGCTCTGGTTCCTGCGCGGCGAGACCAACATCGCCTGGTTGAAGGACAACGGCGTCAGTATCTGGGACGAATGGGCCGACGCGAACGGCGACCTCGGCCCCGTCTATGGCAAGCAGTGGCGCTCGTGGGCCGCCCCGAACGGCTCGAGCATCGACCAGATCCAGAAGCTGGTGCACGGCCTTAAGACTAACCCCAACAGCCGCCGCCACATCGTCAGCGCCTGGAACCCGGCCGACGTGGACGACATGGCTCTACCGCCCTGTCACTGCCTGTTCCAGTTCTTCGTCGCCGACGGAAAGCTGAGCTGCCAGCTGTATCAACGCTCAGCCGACGTCTTCCTGGGCGTGCCGTTCAACATCGCCTCCTACGCCCTGTTGACGCACATGCTGGCCAAGGTCGTTGGGCTGGAGCCGGGCGACTTCGTCCACACCTTCGGCGACGCCCACCTGTATCTGAACCATATTGAGCAGGCCGAGCTTCAACTAAGCCGCGCCCCCCTGCCCCTGCCGACCCTGACGGTCGCGGACAAGGACAACCTGTTTGGCTTCGAGCTGTCGGACTTCGTGCTGAACGACTACCAGTCCTGGCCGCATATCAAGGCCGCCGTCGCCGTCTAAGGCTGACATCACCCCGATGAAACTCACCGATCTTCAGGCGGATGTCCTCCGCATCTCCGACATCTATGCGCGCGAACATTCTATCGACCGCGACCGCGACTGGGCCCTGTTGAAGCTGCAGGAAGAACTAGGCGAGCTGACCGCCGAGCATCTACGTCTGACCAGCCGCGCCCGCGGCGCCGCCGACCCGCAGGCCCTGGCCGACGAGGCTGCGGACGTATTGGGCATGCTGCTGATCTACTGCGACCGCGCCGACGTGGATCTGAACGCCGCGATGCAACGCAAATGGCTGAGCTGGCTGAAGACCGATGCGTAAACCCACGTAACAACGACTGGCGAAATCGACTGTTTAAGCGCACCCTCCCCGTGATCCGCCATGAGGCGGTGACTGGAAACGGGAGGGTTTCATGGTCAAGAAGTTCGCCGCCGAACTGGTCGGCACGTTGGTTCTGGTGCTTTTCGGGTGTGGGGCCGCCGTGTTGGGCGGGTTTGATCACGTCGGGCAGTTGGGCATCGCCCTGGCCTTCGGCTTCGCCATCGTCGCCATGGCCTATGGCATCGGGCCGGTGTCGGGCTGCCACGTCAATCCGGCCGTCAGCCTGGGCGCCTTTGTCGCCGGACGCATGAGCGCCAAGGACATGATCGTCTACTGGATCGCCCAGTTCATCGGCGCGATCATCGGCGCGGCCATCCTGGGCATGATCGCCAAGACGGGCTTCGCCAGTCTGGGCCAGAACGGCTTCGACGCCGGCTCGCCAGGCGGGTACGGCCTGCACGCCGCCCTGATCTTCGAGATCGTCGCCACCGCCATCTTCCTGATCGCCATCCTGGGCGTGACGGGGGCCAAGGGGCATGGCGCCTTCGCCGGGATCGCCATAGGCATCACCCTGGCCGTCATCCACATCGTCGGCATCCAGGTGACGGGGGTGTCGGTCAACCCGGCCCGCAGCTTCGGCCCAGCGCTGCTGGCCGGAGGCCAGGCGCTGAGCCAGGTCTGGGTCTTCTTCCTCGCCCCGGCGATCGGAGCGGTGATCGGCGGCCTTCTGTTCCGCTCGAAGCTGCTAGAGCCGGACGCCTGATCAGGTCGAGGCGGCGCTGTCCGGCGCCGTCATCGGCATGCGCGCCAGTCTTGCGCTGAGCGCATCCTTGTCTTCGGGCGCGGGCACGAGCACGACGCTGTTCTTGACCGCGCCCATCGACACCGTGGCCCGATAGGCGAAGGCCTGACCCTCGCGCGCCACGAAGCTGACGGTCGCAGCGTTGTTCTGCGGCCCGGCCAGACCACCGAAGCCGGCCGATAGCTCATGCTCGCCCGGATCGACCGCCAAGGCGGTGAACTTGCCGCCCTTGATCTGAGCGAACTCACGATTGTCCAGCGCCAAGTTCATGCCCGCCGCCATCGCCACGAATCCCTCGCGATAGATGATGACAAGAGCCTTGCCGGGAGGCGGCGTCAGGCTGGCTGCCGCGGCGCGATCAGCTTCGGATGCCGCTACACCGGCCCGGTTACCCGCCAGATTGGCCATGATGTAAGCCGTGAAGGCGCCAGCGAAGAGACCCGCCATCATCGGCAGCATCCCCAAATCCGCCCCGACCGCTCCCCCCAGGAAGCCAATACAGAAGGAGACGACCAACAGAACGATGAAACCGACGATCAGGGGCTTGGCGTACTTGTTCACAAGAGGCTCCGAGGGCATTTGTTTGGTGAAGTTCCAGCAACAACGGAAAACCAGCTTGGCTGTTCCCTCCATCGCCCTCGTCGTCGCCCGCGCCCGCAACGGGGTCATCGGTCGGGACGGCGACCTACCATGGCGGCTGCGGTCAGATCTGCAACGTTTCAAGGCCGTGACCGTGGGCAAGCCCTGCATCATGGGTCGGAAGACCTGGGAGAGCCTGCCGTTGAAACCCCTGCCCGGCCGCCTGAACATCGTCCTGACCAAGGATGAATCCTACGCTGAGGCGGGCCTGGCCAGAGGCGCTGTGGTCTGCACCACTCTGGACGAAGCGCTGTCCATCGCGCGCGAACAGGCGGCGGAGGACGGCGTGGACGAAGTCTGCGTCATCGGCGGCACAGCGGTTTTCGCCGCCGCCCTGCCCCGCGCCAGGCGTCTTTACATCACCGAGGTCGAGGCCGAGCCTACAGGCGATGCGGTCTTCCCGCCCTTTGACGAAACCGCCTTCGTCCGCACCGCGTTCGAGCCGCATGAGGCGGGCGAGAAGGACGACCACGCCTTCGCCTTCACCGTTCTGGACCGTCGTTGAATCTAAGGAAGAGCCGTATGATCGTCGCCACCACCAATGACCTGGCCGGTCATCGCATCGTGCGCCAACTGGGCGTGGTGCGCGGAATCACCGTGCGTTCGCGCAACGTCATCTCCGACGCCATCGGCGGGGTGCAGTCGATGATCGGCGGCAAGGTCGGCGCCTATGTCAAACTCGCCGAAGCCGCGCGGCAGGAAGCCTATGACGACCTGATCGCCCATGCGCAGGAGATCGGCGCCAACGCCATCCTGGCCATGCGCTACGACGCCAATGAGATCATGCCCGGCGTGACCGAGGTGCTGGCCTACGGCACCGCCGTGGTGGTCGAGCCGGCTTAAGCCTGACGCGCGATCGTCACGCTGACCGGCGCGCGGGCGGCCACGGCCTTGGCTGTCGAGCCCATCAGCCAGTTCACCACCCCCTTGCGGTCGCCTGTGCCCACGACGATGTGGTCCGCTCCCAGTTGCGCGGCGGCGGCGATCAGGGCGTCGGCGACGTCGTGCCCCTCGGTCGTCACGGCCTCGACCGATTTGCAGTGACGGCGGGCCTCGGCCATCGAGCGGGTCAGGATGGCCTCCTGCTCCTCGACCTTCCAGGCGCGAATGTCGGGGTGGCCGCTGGCCGAACTGAGCGGATTGACCGCCACCAGCGCCAGCTTGCCGCCCTTCGCCTTGGCCAGGTGCGCCGCCAGACGCACGGCCGTTTCGGCATGAGCGCTGCCATCAATGCCGCAGACGACCACGGGCGTTTCCTGTTCAGCCATAGTCCCCGCCCTCAGAGGCCCAGCGCCGCAGCGACCTGCGCGGCGATCTGATGGAAACGGTCAGACGCCGGGTGCTGCGGGTCAACGGCGACCAATGGCCGCCCCGCATCGCCCGCGCGGCGCAGCGCCCCGTCCAGCGGCAGGTCGCCCAGATAGGGCGCGTCCAGGCGCGCGGCCTCGGCCTCGGCGCCGCCAGTCCCGAACACCTCGCCGCTCATGTTCTCGATCAGGCCCAGGGTCGGCACGCCGACCTTGGCGAACAGGGTGTGCGCCCGGCGGGCGTCGGCCAGGGCCACTTCCTGCGGCGTCGAAACGATCACCGCCCCGTCCAGCGGCGTTTTCTGAATCAGGGTCAGTTGCACGTCGCCGGTGCCGGGCGGCAGGTCGATGACCAGAACGTCCAGCGGTTGCTCCTCCGTCCCCCAGCGCGTCTGGGTCAGCATCTGGGTGATGGCCTGTGACGCCATTGGCCCACGCCAGATCATGGCGTCCTCGGCCTTGGTCAGCAGGCCCACCGACATGGCCTTCAGCCCATGCGCGAGGTGCGGGACCATGGCGCCGTCCTCATAGGCGGGCTGGCCCGAAATCCCCAGCATGGTCGGCAGCGACGGGCCGTAAACATCGGCGTCCAGCACCCCGATCGACAGACCGCGCGCCGCCAGAGCCGCCGCCAGGTTAACCGAGACCGTCGACTTTCCGACGCCGCCCTTGCCGCTGGCGACCGCCAGGACGCGCTTCACATGGGCGGGGCGATCCGTCGGAACAGGCGCCTTGGGCCGTCCCTGATCTGTCGCGGCCTTCGACAGGCCCGCCGTACGGCGCGGCGCGGCGGTCACGGCTTCGGCGGTCAGGACGACCGACACCCGCTCCATACCCGGCATCGCTTTCAGCACTGCTTCCGCCGCGTCGCGCACGGGGGCGTAGCGCGCGGTTTCATTGTGCGGGACTTCCATGACGAAGCCCGCGCGACCATCGGCCACGACCAGCCCCTGCACCAGCCCGGCCGCCGCCAGGCCCTGGCCCGACTTCGGGTCGGTCACGGCGTCGAGGGCGGCGAGAACGGCGGCGCGGTCGGTCACGATTGAGACTCCTTCATGGCCCGACGGACTTGCCGGGCCGATGATGGGCGTTCTATCGCCCTAAGCTCCCGTTCGCGAGTTGATCCTTTGTCCCAGCCCATCATCACCTTGATCGCCGGCCCAACCGCCTCGGGCAAGTCGCGCCTGGCGATGGAAACCGCGCACGCGACGGGCGCCGTCGTCATCAACGCCGACAGCCAGCAGCTCTACGCCGACCTGCGCGTGCTGAGCGCCCGCCCCTCGGTCGAGGATGAGGCTGAAATCCCGCACCGTCTCTATGGCGTGGCCGACGCCGCCGACGCCTGGTCTGTCGGCCGCTGGAGCCGAGCCGTCATGGACCTTCTGGCTGAACTGGCCGCCGAGAGGCGACCTGCCTTGCTGGTCGGCGGCACCGGTCTCTATTTTAACGCCTTGACCAAGGGGTTGGCCGAGATTCCTCCCGTATCGGTCGAAATGCGCGATGCAGTACAGGCGGAATATGACACCGGCGGCGAAGCCGCATTCCGCCGCCATCTGGCTGAGGTCGACCGCGCCGCCGAGGCCGCCGTCTTCCCCGGTGATCGCCAGCGTCTGGTCCGCGCCCTCAGCGTGCATCGCGCCAGCGGCCGCGCGATCAGCGACTGGAAGGCCGACACCCAGCCCCTGCTGGCGCCCGGCAGCTATGACGCCCTGGTCGTGGAGCCGCCGCGCGAGCGCCTCTACGCCTCATGCGATGCGCGTGTGGACATGATGATGGCGCACGGCGCGCTGGACGAGGCGCGCGCCCTCGTCGCCCGCGATCTCGACCCGGACCTGCCCGCGATGAAGGCTGTCGGCGTGCGCGAACTGGCGGCGCATCTGGCCGGTGAACTGCCCTTGCCCGACGCCGTCGCGGCCGTGAAGCAGTCCACCCGCAACTACGCCAAGCGCCAGCTGACCTGGTTCCGCAACCAGCAGCGGGACTGGCCCCGTCACCCCGGTTTCGCCTGAACTTCTTCGCCAGCCCCTTGGAAGGCCGCGCCGCCCATACTATATTGATCCTGCTCGGGTTCGCCCGAGCTATGGCGATAAACGCGCCTGTAATAAGCGGACCGGACCCGGGTGCGATTCCCGGCGGCTCCACCAACTTCTTCCCCGCGTTATCGGCGGAGGCAGCATGGGGCCGACTAGCATCGACGGACGTGTAAAGAGGATTGCTTTCGCTCGTCCTGGCCCACCGTATCGGGCCTTTATCTAACTGCGAACGATAACTTCGCTGGAGAAGTCCGCCTCGCCGCGTAATGCGGTTCGGTTGATTTCGAACACTTAAGTCCTAGGGGTTCAGATCCTTAGGCGGGGCCTGTCGGGAGCCTGGCAACAGAATCCCGGCGCTTCTCCCGACATCGAAATTCCTTTGCCGCAGGCGACTCTGCGTCTTCCGTCGCTCGCCTTGGGCGGGTAACAGTCGCGCGTTCCCCTTTTTTGAGGCGCCGATGACGGATCAAACTCCCCCTGTTGACGAGATGCATTATGAGCAACTCGCCCAGGACGCCCTGCGCGGCGTGATCCGCCTGGCGCTTGAGCGCGCGGCCGAGCCCGAGGGCATTCCTGGCGCCCACCACTTCTACATCACCTTCAAGACCCGCGGCGCCGGCGTCAGCGTCCCGCCGGACGTCCTGGCCAAATACCCGGACGAAATGACGGTCGTGCTGCAGCATCAGTATTGGGATCTGGCGGTCGAGCCGGACCTGTTCTCGGTCATGCTGAAGTTCGGCGGCGCGCCCAAGGTGCTGACCGTGCCCTACAGCGCCGTAGTCCGCTTCTACGACCCCAGCGTGCAGTTCCTGCTGCAGTTCGACGAGCCTGAAATCGTCGAGGCAGAGATCGCGCCCCTGTCGCCGCCTGCGCGCGACCCGGACGCCGCCCCGCCTCCGCCCTCGGACGACGACGGGCCGAAGGTCGTTTCGCTGGACCAGTTCCGCAAGAAATAACGCCCTCACACCAAAGGTCACGCAACCTTTGGGTGCAGACAAGCGTTGCCGTAACCTCCCCTTCCTTACCTAAGCGAGGTTGTTTTCATGCGCCTGTCCCTGATGTCCGTCGCCGCCGTTTCCCTGACGCTGGCCGCCTGCAGCCAGCCTGAAGCGACGCCGCCGGCGGAAACCCCGGCCGCCTCGACTGAAGCCGCGCCTGCCGCAACCGAAACCGCCGCTGCGGACTGGAGCGCGCTGAACGCTCAGATCGGCAAATATCCGAACGAGACCAAGCTACTGGAAGACAGCGCGATCACGGCTGATCTGAAGACGCTGATGGGCGACAAGTTCGACGTTCTGGCGACCAACATGCAGACTCAAGCGCCGCTGCAGAAAGACGGCGCCGTCCTGTTCACTTCGGGCAACAAGCAGCATGAGGGCGGCGTCAACGCGGCCTATCTGCTGATCGATCCGGCCGGCAAGGCGCTGGAAGTCGGCCTGTGGGAAGGCGGCAAGCTGACCACCTACAAGACCGCCGGCTCGAACATCGCCAAGCCGAAGGACGTGCAGACGTTGATCTCGAACGCGGCAGGCTGATCCGCCTCGTCTGATCGGTCAAAGGATAGGGATCGCGCCCAGCGCGGCCCCTATTTTCGTGGCCCTACTTTCTAGGAAACACGCGAATAGTAATCCGCTCCCGTTCGCCTTCGCGGCGTTCGACCAGCAGGCGGGCGACCTGACTGTCGTCGTGGAACAGATAGCCCTTGATGGCGTCCAGGAGAGCCTTGGCCAGATTATCCAGGTCCATCCAAGGCGGGTCGCCGACATGCTCCATCACGATCTCGACGACGTAGTCGCCCCACGATGGTCGCGACGCCCATTCCTTGCGCATGAACTCATAGACCAGCGGCTTGTAGTATTTGGCCTGGGTGGTCAGGCCGTCGATGGCGATCTCGACCGCATCGCCCTGCTCGCGCGCCCTGACCTTTCCGGTTCCGATCCAGCCGTCCACGCGCCGTCCGCCTTTCGTGATGTGCGGCTCGCCTTGCCCCGCCGCGTCTGCGTGCTACACCGCCCGGCATCTTCCCGCCACGCCTGAGAGACGAGTCCCGCGCACATGAGCAACGTTCGTATCGAAACCGACACCTTCGGCCCCATCGAGGTCGCCGCTGATCGCTACTGGGGCGCGCAAGCCCAGCGCTCGCTCGGGAACTTCAAGATCGGTTGGGAGAAACAGCCCCTGCCGGTCGTGCGTGCTCTGGGCATCGTCAAGCGCGCCGCCGCCGAGACCAACCGCGATCTGGGCAAGCTGGACGCCAAGCTGGCCGACGCCATCATCGCCGCCGCCAATGAAGTGATCGAAGGCAAGCTGAACGACCACTTCCCGCTGGTCGTCTGGCAGACGGGTTCGGGCACCCAGTCGAACATGAACGCCAATGAGGTGATCTCGAACCGCGCCATCGAGATGCTGGGCGGCGAGATGGGCTCCAAGAAGCCGGTCCACCCCAACGACCACGTCAACATGAGCCAGTCGTCGAACGACACCTATCCGACGGCCATGCACGTCGCCTGCGCCGAGCAGGTGGTCAACGACCTGATCCCCGCCTTGAAGCACCTGCACGCTGCGCTGGACGCCAAGGCCAAGGCCTGGGCGCACATCATCAAGATCGGCCGCACCCACACCCAGGACGCCACGCCCCTGACGCTGGGCCAGGAATTCGGCGGCTACGCCCACCAGGTCGCCATGGGCATCGAGCGCATCGAGCAGACCCTGCCGCGCCTGATGGAGCTGGCCCAGGGCGGCACCGCCGTCGGCACCGGCCTTAACGCCCCGATCGGCTTTGCTGAAAAGGTCGCGGCCCAGATCGCAGGCATCACCGGCCTGCCCTTCACCACGGCGCCGAACAAGTTCGAGGCCCTGGCCGCTCACGACGCCATGGTCTTCACCCACGGCGCGATCAATACGGTCGCCGCCTCGCTGTTCAAGATCGCCAACGACATCCGCTTCCTGGGTTCGGGCCCGCGCGCTGGACTAGGCGAGCTGTCGCTGCCGGAAAACGAGCCGGGCTCGTCCATCATGCCGGGCAAGGTCAACCCGACCCAGAGCGAAGCCCTGACACAGGTCTGCGTCCAGGTGTTCGGCAACAACGCCGCCTTGTCGTTCGCCGGCTCGCAAGGCCATTTCGAGTTGAACGTCTATAACCCGGTGATGGCCTACAACTTCCTGCAATCGGTCCGTCTGGTCGCCGATGCGGCCATCAGCTTCACCGACAACTGCGTCGTCGGCATCGAGCCGCGCGAGGACAACATCAAGCACGGCCTGGAAAACAGCCTGATGCTGGTCACGGCCCTGAACGCCAAGCTGGGCTACGACACCTGCGCCAAGATCGCCAAGACGGCGCACAAGAACGGCACCACCCTGCGCGAGGAAGCCGTCGGCGGCGGCTATCTGACGAACGAAGAGTTCGACGAGTGGGTCCGCCCCGAGAAGATGATCTCGCCGCAGTAAGCCGCGCTTAGCGCCAGACATGAAGACGCCGGCCGGGTTCGCCCCAGCCGGCGTTTTTCATGCCTGCTTTTGCGCGAGTCTGACGGACGCCGCCGTCAGCCCCGGTCCCGGATCGTCCGCCCCACTGGGGCCAGCGACAGCTTGGCCAGTTCGACGTTCTTCAGCGCGAACGGAATGCCAATCAGGCTGACGAACTGCGGGACGGCGATCAGAAGATGCGCCAGGGCGATGTACCATCCCGCCAGCACCAGCCAGATCACGTTCAGCCCGACGCCCAGGCAACCCGCGCCCAGGTCAGCCGGGTTCGGATCGCGCCAGACGATCTCGCGCCCGAACGGCCAGAAGGAATAGCTGGCGATGCGCCATGCCGAAAACGCCCACGGCAGGCCCACGACCGTCAGCGCCAGCAGCAGCCCGCCAAACAGCCAGGCCAGGCCCGAAGCGAAACCGCCCAGGAAGAACCACAGCAAGTTCAGGATCAGTCGGATCAAGTCTGTCGCCCCTTCGCGTCAATCACACCCTCTATATGGCGAAAGGCCCCGCTGATTGCAGCAGGGCCTCCGGTGAAATCGCGGTAAGGCGGCGCTTTAGTGTTTCTCGGTCCAGCGCGCCTTGGCCTCGTCCTTCGTCATGTTCAGATGCACGTGCTCATCCACGCGCGTGACCCAGGTGACGGGGATCATGTGGTGCTTGAGGCCTGAACCCAGATCCAGCTTGGCCAGTTCGATCTGGTCGCCCATCACATGGTCCACGCGACCGACATGACCGCCGTCCGAACCGACGACTTCCTGATGTTCCTTGATCATCGAGGCGTTTATCATTGACGCTCTCCGTTACTATGGGGACCGCCTCGGAACGGCCCGGCCGTTAGAGGGTTCACCGCAAAGCCAGGCGAGGAAGTTCACAATGTCGATGATCGTTCATCACGCGCCGCAGTCACGCTCGACCCGCCTTCTGTGGTTGCTGGAGGAGCTGGGCGCGGACTATCGCGTCCACTACGTCGATATTCTGCGGCGTGAGGGCCAGGGCCGAACCGATCCGGCCAACCCTCATCCGTTGAAACAGGCCCCGGCGCTCGAAGTCGACGGGCAGGTGCTGATCGAATCAGTGCTGATCTTCCTGTTCCTGACCGACCGCCACCCTGATGCGGGCCTGGCGCCGGGACCGGCCGACCCGCGCCGGGCGGAATATCTGTCGTGGCTGGGCCTCTACAACAATGTGCTGGAGACGGTGCTGACCTCCGGTCCGCCCGCCAGTTGGAACGAGACGCAGAAGGCCGCCTATACCGAGTTGGACCGGCGCTGGCGCGCGGCGATCCAAGACGGCGGCTTCATCCTGGGCGACTTCTCCGCCCTCGACATCCTGTTCGGCAGTTTGCTGCAATGGTTCCGCGCGGCCATGCCCGCGGGCGAACCGTATGACGCCTATGTCCAGCGCATCGGCGCGCGCCCAGCGCTGAAGCGCGCCTGGGCCAAGGACAGCCCGGACGGTCATGTCTGATGGGTGAGATCGTCAACCTGAACAAGGCGCGAAAGGCCCGTGACAAAACCGCCGCCAAGCGCACGGCCGAAGCCAACCGCCTGACCTTCGGCCGCACCCGCGCCGAACGTGACGCGGCCAAGGTCGAACGCGAGCGTGACGCCATGCGCCTGGACGGCCACAAGCTGGACGACGACACCGACGCCTAGAACGTCATGATACCTGGGCCGAAGCGCGCTCCAGCAAGGCGGTCGGAGTTTCATCCGGCTGCATCTCGGCGACGCCGACATCGAGCTCAACCACGAAAGGCGAGCGGTTCGGCCCCGCGTCAAAGGCGGTGCAGGCGATCACCGCCGCGATCCGTTCCGCCGTCAGGCGCGCTGCAGCGTGATCCGTCGCGGGCAAGGCCAGGGCGAAGGTTTCCGACGACAGACGTGCGGCCGTGTCCTCCACCCGCACCAGACGCGACACCATGGCGCCGATCTGAGGCATGGCCCGCTCCAGCCACCCGCCCGTGCGAACCGCCGCCATGGTTTCACTATCCGGCACGCGCAGGACGCACACGGACAGGCGTCGGCTCCGTTCACGCGCGCCCTTGGCGAGGCGCGCCAGATGCGCCGCGAACAGGTCGCGACTGAACAGTCCGGTCTCGGGATCCATCAGGTCGCAACCACGCACGGCGTCCAGAGCCCGCCTCAAGCCCTGCCGACGGCGATGATTACGCGCCAGGGCCAACACCCGTTCAGCAGCTTCCTCCTCTGAAGTCTCTGCGGCGGCGACGTCAGCGAAGCCTCGTTCGAACAGGGCCGCCAGGTCAGGCTCGACCTTCTCGCGCAGATAGAGGGTCAGGGGGATATGATAGAGGCGCGTGTTGCGACGCATGCCCGCCGCGATCGACAAGGCCGGCGCATGGTCCCGATCCCCCCACAGCACGGCGGCGTCGAAGGCGCGCTCATGCAGATAATCGAAAGCCGTATAGGGGGTCGGCGCCGCCACAGCCTCTGCGCCCGCCGCCGCCAGGGCGTTGGACAGGGCCAGGAAACGGCGATCCGCCGCGCCCGCCGTCAGCACCTGTAAAGGCGTGTCGCCCATCGTCGGCTCGGGCAGGTCAACGCCATGAGCCGCAAACGTCGCCTGACGCAGCCTGAATTCTTCCTCTGCCACCGCAGCGCGCGTCAGCTGCTCCAATCGGAAGGCCGTCTGCAGCGGATGGGGATGCGTCGACACAACCAGGTCGCATTCCTCGCCTCCGCGCTCTGATGCGGCGCCCAGGCCCAGTATCGACAGATAGCGCGGAGCGGCGGCACGGCGCAGGCGCTCCAGCCCGCCTTCAGCAAGGCTCTTCAACTCAACCACGGCCGCATCCACCGGCAGGTCCGACACCGCCAGAAGCGCGGCTTCAAGCGAGCGCGCGGTGACGGTGCGCCACCCCAGTCGGTCCAATCCTTCGCAAAGCGAGCCAAGCTGATCGTCGGCGTCGGAGACGACCAGAACGCGCGGATCCGATTCCAAACACTGTCTCCTTGGCCTGGACGGCTCGCCCCCGCGACCGCTCCAGAGCCGCCATGATACCGGCGCCGACGAGGCCCGCAATGGGCAAGGCAGATCATCCGATGACGACATTGGGACTTCTCACCTTGCTGCGAATGGGGTTAATCCGCCCCCTTCGTTGACGATCGAGACTGCCGTTTGACCTTTTCCAAGCCGATCACGGCCCAACCCCGGCTCTGGCTACGCCTGATGACGCGGGCTTTCAGCCGTAGCTGGGGTCGCGACGTCATGCTCTATACGGGCGGCGTGTCCTTCTTCGCCCTGCTGGCATTGTTCCCGGCCATCGCCATCCTGATCGGCTTCTACAAGGCCGTTCTGACTATCGGACAGGTCAGCGAGCAGGCCGCCGCCCTGGCGGATGTCATCCCTTCGGCCGCGCGCACTCTGTTCCTGAATGAAATCGACCGTCTGGCGAACGCCTCGGCCCGCACGGTCTCGGCTCAGAGCGCCATCGCCCTGGTGATCGGCGCCTATGCGGCGCACCGTGGATTCAAGGCCCTGCTGGCCGGATTGAACCTGATCCACGACGAGACCAACCCGCTCGGCTTCTTCAAGTTCAACATGCTGGCCTTCCTGGTCGCCCTGGCGGCCTTCGTGCTGTTCACTATCGTCTCGGGCGCCGTGGTGACTTCACGCCTGATGGAGCACGCCTATGCCGATCAGCCCGTCGGCTGGCTGGCCCTGCCGCTGGACGGCCTGTGGCCTGCGCTGGGCCTGTGGCTGGGGCTGACCATGCTCTATCGCTACGCCATGGCCCACGCCAAACGCGTAGCCTGGAAGGCCGCCATCATCGGCGGACTGGTGGCCACCGTCATGTCCACCTTCTTCTCCTGGCTGTGCACCATCTATGTCGAGCAGATTGTTCACCTGGGCGCGACCTATGGCTCAGTCGGCGCCGTGGTGGTGCTGCTGATCTGGCTGTCGTGGAACGTCAACGCCGTCTTCTACGGCGGCGCCTTCGCCACAGAGCTGGAAATTGAGTGGGAGACACGCGCGGTTCCGCCCGAACCGACCGCCCTGCCCGACACGGTCGTCAACCTGTCGGAGCGGCGCCAGTCTCGACAGTGATGCTCAGGACGCCGTCCGTCTCGTCGATCTGAACCACGCGGCCGCCCAGTTCCTGCATCAGGAACGGCACATCAATCCGCGCCATGGCGTCCGTGGCCAGCAGGGTCAGTTGGACGCCCGGCGCCCGCCCTTCCAGCGCCTTGCGAAGACGCAGACTGGGGACCGGGCATTTGTGCCCGCGCGCATCCACTGTCATCATAGCCTCGCTCATTCCGACACGGCGTCCATCAGCAGCCCCAGGGCCATCCGCACGCTTTCCAACCGGATCGCATCGCGTCCGATGTCGCCGAAGCGTTTCTCCAGATGCACGGTCCGGCCATTCGGGCCATGCGCGGCGAAATGCACCAGTCCCACAGGTTTCTGCGGCGAGCCTCCTCCAGGCCCGGCGATGCCCGTCACAGACACGGCGATTGAGGCCCGCGAGCGTGTCACGGCGCCTTCCGCCATGGCGCGGGCCGTCGGTTCGGACACGGCGCCGAAGCTCGCCAACAGGTCGCTGTCCACGCCCAGCATCTCGACCTTGGCCTCATTGCTGTAGGTGACGAACCCGCGATCCAGCACGGCGGACGATCCTGCAATCGCCGTCAACGCGCCCGACACCAGACCGCCGGTACAGCTTTCAGCCGTGGAGATCATCAGGCCAGCAGCTTCCGCTCGACGAATCACGGCCTCGGCGATCGCCTCGATGTCCTGCGGCAACATAGGAATTCGCTCCGTCCACGAGTCGTCATAGCCTCACCGGACGGAATCAGCCGCCCGACGTCGAAAGCAGCGAATGACCGATCAAACTCTGACGCCGGCGCATCGCAGCGTCGATGCGATAACACCTGCGGCCTTCGCCGTCGCGGTCTTCACCTCGGCCAGCCTGGTGTTCGTCGTTCAGCCGATGACGACCAAGCTGGTGTTGCCGCTGCTGGGCGGATCGCCGTCGGTGTGGAACACCGCCATGGTCTTCTTCCAGGCGGCGCTGCTGGCGGGCTATCTCTACGCCCACCTGCTCCAACGCATTCCGTCGATACGGGTGCAGGCGACGATCCATCTGGTGTTGCTGGCGGCGGCGGCCGTCTTCCTGCCGCTCAGCATCACCCAGGCGCTTGGCGATCCTGATCCGGCCGCGCCGATCGGCTGGCTGCTCGGCGCCCTGGCGCTGTCGGTCGGCGCCCCGTTCGCGGTCCTGTCGGCCACGGCCCCCCTGTTGCAGGCCTGGTATGCGCGTGTTCGTGCAGGGCGACCCGACGGCGCGAACCCCTATGTCCTCTACGCCGCCTCCAACCTGGGAAGCTTCCTGGCCCTGTTGGCCTATCCCGCCCTGATCGAACCGCTGGCCTCCCTGTCGGGACAAAGATGGGGCTGGACGGTGGGTTACGGCGTCTTCGCGGTCATGCTGGTGGGCCTCACGATCCTCATGCCGCGCGCTGCGAGCATCGCCCAGCCCAAGAAAGCCGCTGACCGCAGCCCGCCCATTCCCTGGCGTCGGAAGATCGTACTGGTTCTGCTCGCGGCGGCTCCATCCAGCCTGATGCTGGGCGTCACCGCTCACCTTTCGACGGACGTGGCCTCCGCTCCCTTCCTCTGGGTCGCGCCCCTAGCCCTCTATCTGCTGACCTTCGTCATCGCCTTCCAGGCGAAGCCGTGGATTCCGCTGCACATCACCCTGATGCTGCAGGCCTTCCTCACGGTGCTGATCGCCGCCCTGGTCGGAATGACGACGGGTCAGTGGCTGGCGTTGCTGGGCCTGCACCTTCTGGGCTTCTTCGTCACCGCCCTGATGTGCCACCAACAGATGGCGGCGCGGCGTCCGGCGCCGGACCGATTGACCGAATTCTACCTGTTGCTGTCGCTGGGCGGCGTGTTGGGCGGCGCCTTCACCGCCCTGATCGCGCCGGTCGTGTTCGAGACGGTGCTGGAGTATCCGCTCGTCATGGTGCTGGTCTGCCTGGCCCGTCCCTGGCTGGGCGATCGTCCAGCCAAGCATGAATTCTGGCTGATGGCCGCCGGTTTGGTGATCGCCCTCTTCGTCCCCCTGCTGTTCGAGATGCTGCGCTACAACCCGTCTCTGAGAACGGCCTTCAGCGAGTTCGGCCTGACCGCGACGGCTCAGATCATCCTGGGCGTCGCCGCCATCCTCGCCTTCGTGGTTCGGGATCGAGTGCTGATGTTCACGGCTGTGGTCGCAGCCATGACCCTGTCCGCCCATTACATCGGCCGCGGCTATGACTGGAGCCTGTCCGAGCGCAGCTTCTTCGGCGTCATGCGCGTGGCGGTCACGCCCGATCCCAAGATGGGCGGCGACATCCATGTGTTGATGCACGGCACCACCCTGCACGGCGCCCAGGCGCGCCATCCGAACTTCGCCTGCGCCCCGACCATGTACTACGCCCGCACCACGCCCTTGGGCCAGGCGGCGGAGCTGATCCAGGCTCGCAGCCCAGCCGCCGTCATCGGCGTCGTGGGTCAGGGTTCGGGCGCCATGGCGGCCTACAAGCGCGCCTCTGACCAAATGACCTTCTTCGAGATCGACCCCATGGTCGACCGCATTTCACGCGATCCGAACTGGTTCACCTTCATCTCGGATTGCGCCGACGGGCCTATCCGCACGGTGCTGGGCGATGCGCGGCTGACGCTGAACAAGGAGCCTCGCGGCACGTATGACCTGCTGGTCATCGACGCCTTCTCGTCCGACGCTGTGCCGACCCATCTGCTGACCCGCGAAGCGATCGAAGGCTATCTGAAGCTGTTGAAGCCGACAGGCGTCGTGGTGCTGCACTTGTCCAACCGTAACCTGGAGATCACCCTGCCCGCCGTCGCCGCCGCACGCGAATTGGGCGCGGCCGAACTGCATCAGGTCTACGTCGAGAACCCCGAGGCCGCGCTGATGGCCGAGGCTTCGACCGAAGCTCTGGTCATCTCGCCGACCGCCGAGGGACTGGCCGACTTCAAGGCCGACGGCCGCTGGCGCAAGCTGGAGCCGACCGAGGTGCGGCCGTGGACCGATGACTACGTCAACCTGTTCGACGCCCTGATACGCAGCATGAAGGCTCGCGTCGACTGAGGTGCGGGGGCTAGGCCGCCCCCGCCACCCGCGCCAGATCGGCGGTGATGCGCTCGGCCACCTTCAGGCGGTCCTCCGGCGTCGGCCAGTCGCCCTTCACGACGATCTTCTGATCCGGGCGGATCTTCCAGAAGCCATGATTCTTCTGGATCAGGCCGACCAGCCCCATCGGATTGGGGAAGGTGTTGTTGCGCAGGGTCAGCACCGCGCCCTTGGGCCCGATGTCGATCTTTTCGATCATGGCCGTGCGGCAGTTGGCCTTGACGCCCACGATCCGCAGAAGCTGCTGCGCTTCGTCCGGCAGAGGGCCGAAGCGATCGATCAGCTCGGCGGCCATGGCCTCGCGATCCTCCATCTTCTCGGCGTCGGACAGGCGACGATACAGGCTCAGACGCACGTTCAGGTCCGGGACGTATTCCTCCGGAATCAGGACAGCTGCGCCAACGTTGATCGAGGGCGACCAGCCGCGATCCGGGGCCGCCTCGCCCTGCTCGCGTAGTTCGGCGACGGCGTCCTCCAACATCTGCTGATACAGTTCGACGCCCACCTCGCGGATATGCCCCGACTGTTCGTCGCCCAGCAGGTTGCCGCCGCCGCGCTGGTCCAGATCGTGGCTGGCCAGTTGGAAGCCTGCGCCCAGATTGTCCAGCGACTGCAACACCTGCAGACGCCGCTCCGCCGACAGGCTCAGCGGCTTGGTCGGATCGGTCGTCAGATAGGCGAAGGCCCGCGCCTTGGACCGGCCGATCCGGCCTCTGATCTGGTGCAGCTGAGCCAGACCGAACATGTCGGCGCGATGCACGACAAGCGTGTTGGCCGTTGGAATGTCGATGCCGCTCTCGACGATGGTGGTCGAGACCAGGACGTCATATTCGCCATCGTAGAAGGCGCTCATGACGGCTTCCAGTTGGGTCGGACTCATCTGGCCGTGGCCGACGACGAACTTCACTTCGGGCACCTGCTCGCGCAGGAACCGCTCGATGTCGGGTAGATCCTTTAGGCGCGGCGCGACGTAATAGGCCTGACCGCCGCGATACTTCTCGCGCAGCAGGGCCTCGCGCACCAGCACCGGATCCCACGGCGTGACATAGGTCCGCACCGCCAGACGATCGACCGGCGGCGTGGCGATGATGGACATCTCGCGGATGCCCGACAGCGCCATCTGCAGCGTACGCGGGATCGGCGTGGCGGTCAGCGTCAGCAGGTGAACATCGGCCCGCAGGGACTTCAGCTTCTCCTTGTGCTTGACGCCGAAGTGCTGCTCCTCGTCCACGATGACGAGGCCCAAATCCTTGAAGCCGACCTGATCGGCCAGCACGGCATGGGTGCCGACGACGATCTCGAAACTGCCGTCCTTCAGGCCCGCGCGCGTCTCGTTCGCGTCCTTGGCCGTGACCATGCGCGACAGGTGACGCACCTTGATCGGCCAGCCTGCAAAGCGTTCGCTGAAGGTCTTGAAGTGCTGGCGCGCCAACAGGGTCGTCGGGCAGACGATGGCGACCTGTTGGCCTGTCATGGCCACGACGAAGGCGGCGCGCAGGGCGACCTCCGTCTTGCCGAAACCGACATCGCCGCAGATCAGGCGATCCATCGGCGTGCCCTTGCCCAGGTCTTCCAGCACGTCGCCGATGGCGTTCAGCTGATCGTCCGTCTCCTCATAGGGGAAGCGGGCGCAGAACTCGTCGAACAGGCCCGCGGGCGGCACGATGGCGTCGGACACGCGCAACGCCCGCTTGGCCGCCAGCGCGATCAACCCCTCGGCCATGGCGCGCAGGCGCTCCTTGGCCTTGGCCTTGCGCGCCTGCCAGCCGGCACCGCCCAGTCGGTCCAGTTGAACCCCTTCGGCGTCCGTACCGTAGCGGGTCAGAAGGTCAATGTTTTCAACCGGCAGGTAGAGCTTGCTCTCACCGGCATAGAGGAGTTCGAGGCAGTCGTGCGGCGCCTCCTGAATCTCCAGCGTCCGCAGCCCCTCATAGCGCCCGATGCCGTGATCCAGGTGAACGACCAGATCGCCCGCCGTCAGGGCCGATGCCTCGGCCAGGAAGTTGGACGCCCGCCGCTTGCGCTTGGGTCGCGCCAACCGGTCGCCCAGAATGTCGGTCTCGGAAATGACGGCCAGATCGTCGGTGGCGAAGCCATGCTCGACCGGCAGCACCGCGCGCAGGTAGATGCCGTCGGGCGCCCCCCGCACATCATCCCAGTCGCGCACCGCCACGACGTGCGTCAGGCCGTGATCGCCCAGCATGGCGGCCAGACGCTCGGCCGAGCCTTCGGACCATGAGGCGAACAGGACGCGCTTGCCCTGCGCCTTCAGCGCCTCGGCGTGTTGGGCCACGGCGGCGAATAGGTTGACGCTGTCCTGCGATCGCTCAGCAGCGAAGCTGCGGCCCAGGCGGCCGCCTGCATCCTCGCCCGAACCGGCGGCCAGCGGCGACAGGCGGCGCACGGCGCGCCCGACCAGCGCGCTGTTCCAGTCGCCGTCGTCCAGATAGAGCCGCGCGGGCGGCAGGGCGCGATAGGCCGCCCCGCCCTTGCCGCGCGCCGCCTCCTTACGCGCCTCATAGGCGTCGACGGTCAGGTTCCAGCGCTCGCCGCGCGCTTGCTCCGCCTGACTGTCCAGAAAGACCGGCGCCGTGTCCGGCAGGTAGTCGAACAGCGTATCCAGTCGGTCGTAGAACAACGGCAGCCAGTGTTCGACGCCCTGACGGCGTGCGCCCTCGCTGACGGCGGCGTACATGGGTTCATCACCCGGCGCGCCGAACAGGTTCAGATAGCCGCTACGGAAACGCGAGATGGAATCTGCATCCATCAGCACTTCGGACACCGGCGATAGAGAGACAGCCTTCAACTGACGCGTCGAGCGCTGGGTCTCAGGATCGAAGGCGCGGATCGATTCCAGCTCGGAGCCGAACATGTCGAGGCGCACCGGCTCCTCGAATCCCGGCGGAAAGACGTCGATCACCCCGCCGCGAATGGCGTACTCGCCGCGTTCGGACACGGTCGACGCGCGCACATAGCCATTGGCCGTTACGTAACGCTCCAGAGCCGCCGTATCGAGATCGGCGCCGACCCTGGCCGCGAAGCCGGCGCCGGTTACAGCGCTGCGCGGCGGCGTGCGTTGAGCGGCGGCGGCCACGGTGGCGATCACCAGCAGCGGCGTCCGGTCCGACGGATCACGCGCGGCCAGCCGCGTCAGCGTCGCCATACGCTGCGCCGCGACCGAGGCCGTCGGGCTCAACCGGTCATAGGGCAGACAGTCCCATGACGGATACTCAAGAACTTCAACATCCTTGGCGAAGAAACGGAATGCCTGGATAAAGTTTCCTGTGCGCTGATAGTCACGCGCGACGAACAGGGCGACGCCGCCCTGGGTCTTGATCCGCTCGGCGACGATCAGGGCGTCCAGCCCCTCCGGCGCGCCGCCCAGTTCCGCGTCGATCCGCGCCAGCGCCGCGTCCATCAACCGATGCCCTTGGCCACTTCGGCCGCAACATGTTCGCGCATGAAGGCGCGGATACGGGCCAGCATGGGCCCTTCGAACTCGGGCGGGGTTGGTTCACGCTCGATGATCCAAGCGTAGAGGTACTGGTCCTCTTCATCCAGCAAACGCTCGAACTCGGTCAGTTCATTGTCGTTCAGCGTCGGCGCAACCTGATCGGCGAACGGGCCCAGCACCATGTCCGCCTCGCGGAAGCCCCGGCGCCAGGCGCGAAAGACGATGCGGCCCAGGCGCGTCTTGCGGTCGTCAGAATTCAGGGCGTCCTCGGGACGTGCGTCGATATCGGCCACGCGGTTTCCTTGCCTGTCCGTTCACTTCGGTAAGAGGCCGATCAGATAGCGTTCCAGACGCCGCTTCGCCAGCTATGCTGTCCAATGATGAGGCCCGAGATTCTCTTTCCCCTGTTCGCGGACGTCACCACGCTGAAAGGCGTGGGGCCGCGCAGCGCCCCTCTGGTGCAGAAGGTGGCGGGTCCGCTGGTGCGCGACGTGCTGTTCCTGTCGCCCAGCGGCGTGATCCAACGTCGGCGCACCACGGCGATGGAGGCCGTCGACGGCGAGATCGGCGTCTTCGAGGTGACGATCGACCGTCTGATCCCCCCGCACAAACACGGCGCCCCCATCAAGGTGCGCGCCATCGATGACACGGGCTTCATTCACCTGATCTGGTTCGCCGGTTCGCCGCGCCATATCGAGAGCCTGGCCCCGCGCGGATCGCGACGACTGGTGACCGGCAAGGTCGAGCGCTTCAACAGCGAAGTCCAGATCGCCCATCCGGACTACATCCTGCCCGTCGAAAAGGCGGATGAAATTCCGTTGTCCGAGCCTGTCTATCCGGCGACGCAGGGGCTGACCTCGCGCCAGATCCGCAAGCTGGCGCAGGGCGCGCTGGCCCTCGCGCCCGAACTGCCGGAATGGCAGGAGCCGAACTGGCTGGCGGCGCGGCGCTGGGTCGGTTGGCGCGTGGCTCTGGAGGCCTTGCACGCCCCCGCGAACGAATCGGACCTCACGCCCGACACGCCGGTGCGCCAGCGCCTGGCCTATGACGAACTGTTCGCCCACCAACTGGCCCTGGCGCGCCGTCGCCGCGCGCGCCAGATCACGCCCGCCGCCCGCATCACGCCCGGCGAGGCCTCTGCCCGGCTGCTGGGCGCCCTGCCCTTCACCCTGACCGGCGCGCAGGAACAGGCAGTCGCGGAAATCCGCGCCGATCTGGCGTCCGGCGAACAGATGGGCCGGCTGCTTCAAGGCGATGTCGGCTCGGGCAAGACCGCCGTCGCGGCGCTGGCGCTGGCCGATGCGGCCTCCAGCGGCTTCCAGGCCGCCCTGATGGCGCCGACCGAGATTCTGGCGCGACAGCACTACGACAAGCTGTCGCCCCTGCTGGATCAGGCGGGCGTGTCCAGCCTGCTGTTGACCGGACGCGACACGGCGGCTGAGCGGCGTGGCAAACTGGCTGCCTTGGCCTCGGGCGACGCCCAGGTCGCCATCGGCACGCACGCCCTGTTCCAGGATGCGGTGCAATTCGACCGTCTGGCCCTGGCCGTCATCGATGAGCAGCATCGCTTCGGCGTGCGTGAGCGCCAACGACTACAGGCCAAGGGCGATCCCGCTCTGGGCGGCGTCCATCTGCTGACCATGTCGGCGACGCCGATCCCGCGCACGTTGGAACTGACGCAATACGGCGAACTGGAGGTCAGCCGTCTGATGGAGAAGCCGTCCGGCCGCACGCCCGTGACCACGGCTGTCCTGCCGCTGGCGCGTATCGGCGAGGTGGCGAAGCGGCTGAAGGCGGCGGTCGAGGCCGGCGCGCAAGCCTATTGGATCTGCCCTCTGGTGGCCGAATCCGAAGCCATCGACCTGGCCGCCGCCGAGGATCGGGCGAATGACCTGCGCAAGTACCTGGGAACCGAGGTCGGCCTGGCCCACGGCCAGATGCCGGGCGCCGAGCGCGAAGCCGTGATGGCCGAGTTCGCGCAGGGCCGCCTGCCCGTTCTGGTCGCCACGACCGTGGTCGAGGTCGGCGTCGACGTGCCCAACGCCTCCATCATGGTGATCGAACACGCCGATTGCTTCGGTCTGGCCCAGCTTCACCAGTTGCGCGGGCGCGTGGGACGCGGCGCCAAGGCCAGTTCCTGCATCCTGCTGTACGGCGGCGAGGACGGCGCGCTGGGCGAAACGGCGAAGGAGCGGCTGGAGACCCTGCGCCGCACCGAGGACGGCTTCGTCATCGCCGAAGAGGACTTCCGCCTGCGGGGCGGCGGCGATCCGCTGGGTCTGAAACAAAGCGGCTTCCCGGCCTATCGCTTCGCAGACCCGATCCGCCATCGCTCGCTGCTGCTGGCGGCGGCGGACGATGCACGCCTGCTGTTGGGGCGAGATCCAGAACTGGCCAGCGAGCGCGGTCAGGCCGTGCGCCTGCTGGAAGCCTTGTTCGACTGGAAAAACGAACGCCCCACAGCGGACTGAGGGGCGTCGTAAACTCAGCGAGATTTTGAAGCGATCAGCCTGCGTTGCGGGCGATGCGTTCGACTTCCTTGCGGACCTGCGCCTCGACGATGGTCGGCAGATTGGCGTCCAGCCAGTCCTTCAACATCGGGCGCAGCATCTCACGGACCATGGCCTCGACCGTATTGCCGCTCATGAAGTTCATGTCGGCAGCCGACGCCACAGGCGCAGGTTCAGGCTTCTGGAAGCTGGCGGCCAGTCCGGCAAAGGCCGAGGCGGCGCTGGCGGCGGCCGTTTCACCGACCAGGGTCTCGACCTTTGCCGCATCGACTACAGGCTGCGGCGCTGTCGGCGTGGGCTCGATCGGGAACGGCGCGGCGTCCGCAACGTCCAGATCGCCGATGGCTTCAGCGGCCGGCGCCTCATACGGCTCGGTCAGTTCCAGCACTTCGTCTTCCGCCGGCACGGGCTCAGGTGCAGCAACGACGGGTTCTGGCTCCGGCGCGGGCTCGGGATCCGTTTCCGCTGCGGGAGCGGTTTCGGCCGGAGCGTCGTCTTCAGAGATAATCCGGCGGATCGACGCCAGAATCTCTTCCATCGTCGGTTCCTGGGCGGCTTGTTCGGTCATGTCGGAACCTCAACCTGGGCGCTCGAACGGGGACATTCGCCAACCGATGCGGACTAGGCAGGCGACGATGGGGACCGAGTTGTCAGACTCGCCTCCCCCTTGAATCCTGTCGTCGCATCAACGCCCGTCGGAATCAACGGACGTTTTGTCGTTCAGTCTTCAGCCCTGGGGAGCAGTGCGAACGACTTCGCCCTTCAACTGGCGGTCGACCGGGGCGTCTTCGACGTCGACGGCAGGCGTCGTCGCCGGGGCGGCCACACGGTCGATGGCCTCGATCACGCCATCCCACGGCAGGGCGCCGCGATTACGCACCGCACGATAGTTGTCGGACGGATCATAGGCCTCGATCGTCGGATCCAGGTTGGGACCGCCCAGTCGGCCCATAGCCGCCAGAAGCTGGGCCTGAGCCACATACTCATTGCGACGAGCGCTGGTCAGGGCGACTTCTGCGCTTCGCAGTTCGAGCTCCTGGTTCAGCACGTCCAGGGTGGTGCGCAGGCCGACTTGCGCTTCCTGGCGCACGCCCTCGGCGGCGACCGAAGCGGCGCGCACCGCCTGTTCGCCCGCCTGAACGCTGGAACGCGCCGAAGTGCTCTGGGCATAGGCCGAACTGACCGATTGCAGAACCGTGCGACGTTCACCCTCGACGTTGATCTGGGCGGCGTTGGCGCGCTCCAGAGCCTGGGCTACGCGCGAACGGTTCAAGCCGCCCGTGAACAAGGGCACCGAGACGGTGGCGCCGGCCGTAAAGCTGGTGCGATCCCCGAGGTCAAAGCCCGACAAGTCGTTGGCCGTCCCGCCGTAGGAGGCGTTCAGACGCGCCGAAGGCAGATATTCCGCCCGCGCGGCCGCCACATTGGCCTCGGCCGCGCGCTGTGCGTGAACGGCCGACAGCACGCCGGGATTCTCGGCAAGGCCGACGTCCATGGCGCTGTCGAAATCAGTCGGCAGGCCCGGCAGCGTCGGCAGAGTCTGCAGGTTGGACGGCGCCTGCCCCACCACGGCGGCGTAAGCCGCGCGCGACACCGACAGTTGCGCCTGAGCGCCGGCCAGATCGGATTCGGACTGCGCCAGACGGGCTTCGGACTGGGCGACGTCAGTGCGGGTGATCTCGCCGACCTCGAATCGAGCGTTCGATTCGTCCAACTGGCGACGCAACACCTTCAGGTTCTCCTGGCGGATGCGCAGGACTTCCAGATCGCGGGTGACATCGGCGTAGGCCTGAATGACCGTCACCATGACCTGCTGTTCAACCTGACGCAGGTTCTCGCGACCGGCCAGGACATTGGCCTCGGCCGCAGAAATGCCGTGCGACACGCGTCCGGCCGTCCAGATGTTCTGCGTCAGGCTGACGCTGGCGCTGGCGCCGTCGCTTTCGATCGTGCCGCCGCTGGTGCTGCTGTTGCCCGGCAACGTGCCGGTGGCGTCAGGCACGCCATCGCCATTGGTGTCGATCGAGAAGGTCTGGCCAGGGATCGTCGTCGTCACACGATCAGTGCGCGTCCGGCTGTAATCGACACCCGCCGAAGCGTTGACGGTCGGACGCAGTCCAGCGCGCGCCTGGACGATGCTCTCATCCAGAGCCCGTTGATTCGCCCGCTGCGCCAACAGGGTCGGGTTGGTGCGGTAGGCCAGACCGATGGCTTCCTGCAACGACTCGGCGAAGACCGGCGTCGCCCCCATCGTCAATGCGACCAGTGCGACCGAAGCGAGCGCGCGCGAGCGTTTCAACATGAACCTGTCCCTGCCTGACGCCCCCATCCGGCGCGCCTGTAGTGCCTTGTATCCGCGTAGTTGGAGGCTAGGCCCGCCCGACGCCAGTTAAGTTTTTTTCACGCAGAGCGACGCCCCTTCCGTCGCCGCGAATGACCTTAAAGCGCAAACGCAGGCGCCGGGACCATTTCCGCCAGTAACTCCGGCGCAGCGTCGAACAGCTCGCGTCGCGAGACGCCTTCACGACCGCGCACATAAAGGACCGCCGCGCCGCTGGCGCCGTCGCGCTCCACCACGGCAAGACGGCCGCCCTGACGCAGAGCTGCAATCCACGATTCGGGGCGCGCGATGACCGCGCCTTCGCTGATGATCAGATCGTAGCCTTCGCCCTGCGGCTGGCTCAGCGGCGCCACAACGGTCTCGACCCCAGCGTCAGCCAGGGCGGCGCCGACCACGTCAAATACGGCCGCGTCCGATTCCTGGGCCGTCACCGACAGGCCCATGTGCGCCAGGACGGCGGCGGCGTACGGCCCCGCGATAGCCAGCGCCTTTTCGCCAGCGCGGGCGTCCAGCCCCTGCAGCAGCTTGGCCACGTCGCGCGGCAGCATCAGACGGCGGTCGCCTGTGATTTCCGGCTCGACATCGGCGTAGGCCGAGAAGGCGCGGTCGGCAGCGCAGAATCGCTCGCGCTCCACAGCGCCGATGGCGGCGTGCAGTTGGCGGTCGGTGACGTCGTTCACGCGGACCTGCGAGTCCAGCATCACCTTGCGGGCGGCGGCGAAATCCATAATCCGAAGTCCTTCAGGTCGGCTTAGGCGAAGAAATGTGACGCGCTTATAGGTCCGTGCGTTGCAGCGGACAATCCGATCTGATAGCTGACGGCCCTCGCGATGGCGGGGCCTCTGAAATACGAGGTCACGGCCTGATGGCGGAGTGGTGACGCAGAGGACTGCAAATCCTTGCACCCGGGTTCGATTCCCGGTCAGGCCTCCATCGCGATGAACATCGAGAAAGCCGCCCTCCGGGGCGGCTTTCTTGTTTCTGATCTACCCCGCTCCCGCCGTCGTCAGATGATGCAGGGCGACAGCGCTGGTCGTGGCGACGTTCAGCGAATCGAATCCGCCCGCCATCCGGATGCCGACCGGACGACAGCGCGCGATGATCTCTCGCGGCAGCCCTGGCCCTTCGCTGCCCAACAGGAGCGCCGTGCGCTTCCCCGGCTTCAGCTCCGCCAACGTCTGTTCCGCCGCCGGCGTCAGCGCCAGCACCTCAAAGCCCCTGCCCCGCAACAGCTCGATCATGGCTTCAACGTCCAGGCCCGTCGCCATGGGCGTCCGCAGCACGGCGCCGACCGAGACCCTGATCGCCTTGCGGTAAAAGGGATCGCAGCAGGTCTGATCCAGCAGCACCGCTCCAGCTCCAAAGGCGGCGGCGTTGCGGAACAACCCGCCCATGTTGTCGTGATTGCCGATTCCGCTCGCCACGACCGCCACGGCCCGCTCCGGCAAGCTGTCCAGCAGGGCTTCCGGTTCGAGGGGCTCAGGCTTGCACCCCAGGGCGAGAATGCCGCGATGCAGGTCAAAGCCCGCCACAGCGTTCAAGACGGCCTGCGACGCCACATGAACCGGCACGTCGCCCGGCAGACGCTCCAGCAGTTCTCGCAGGTTCTCCAGGCGCTTCTCAGCGATCAGAACGGACGCCGGCGTGCAGCGCGAGGCCTCGGACGCCAGCACGCGCAACACCACCTCGCCCTCAGCGATGAAAAGCCCCTGCCGACCGGTCAGATCGCGCTCCCTCACATCGCGAAAGGCAGCGATGCGTGGGTCCTCGGGGTCGTTCACATGGATTGGAGTCATGCGGAGCCTTGTAGCGCAGGGCTTTGCGAAAAAATTTGGCGATTTCTGCCTTTTACCCGTTGCATGAATCGAAAAGGCGCTGCTATACGCCGGCCTCCCCCGAGGGGATGTTCCGCGGTAGCTCAGTGGTAGAGCAGCCGACTGTTAATCGGCTGGTCGTAGGTTCGAATCCTACCCGCGGAGCCACTCGGGGGCATTTAGCCCAAAAGATCGATAAGCTGTTTTTAGCTCGTCAGGCCTCCCACCTAGCAGCCACGACGGACGTTCACGAACTCACGTTCGCTTGCATGGCTTTTTGCACCGCATCTCAAGCCGTTATGCGTTTGAGAGTCCTTGCCGTGGTCAAGGCAGCCACCACGACGCGCAGCGCTCGACCGGCGCCAGGCCGCTTCCATATCCGACACGGCGGCTTCGAGCAGCCGATTGATCCGGTTGACCAGCAGGGCCTTAGGGCAGATCTCGCGGATACGCCTCAACAGGTCGTCATCTCCCCCGTGGGCGACGTGCAGATAGCTCAGATCGAGTTCGGCCAGTTCGTCAGCCCAAGGTGAGAGCCTTGATAGCCCTCCCTCGCTAACGCCGCCCCGGATCGACGCCTCACCCGACCAGACTGAAACGCAGACTACTTCGTCAAGCTGAAGCGGTCGCGCGACCGGCCTTCGATATCGATCATCTCGACCTCGATCCGATCGCCTGCCCCGCGCAACATGACATAGTGGTGCGTCCGGGCGGTCTTGGCGCTGAAGGCCGGCTTGTTCGGCGCAAAGTCTTCCAGATTGCCGCCCATGCCGCCGACCTGAACATAGGTGACGCCGTTTTCGAGATCGACCGAGCCCTGCGTCATCGGCCAGGTGCGCTCATAGGCGTGCAAGTGGCCGTAGATGACCAGATCGACTCCATGACGCTCGAAGATCGAGGTGAACTCGCGCTGCATCGTCTCGCTGCCGTAGGTTGAGCGAGCGGCCCAGCTATCGCCGTGATCGTCTTCATCACTGGTGAAGACGTCATGGTGGTGCATGGCGATCTTCCAACGGGCAGTGGAACGGGCCAGGGCCTGATCCAGCCAGGCGGCCTGTCGCGCCCGGAAGCCAGGCTTCCGTTCCTCGCTATCCTCCAGATTGCTGTCGAGGACGAAGAACTCGACATCCCCGTAGCGGTGGCTGAAATAGGCCTCGTCGCCTGGCTGACGATGATAGCGGCGGAACCAGTGCTGCTCGCCCTCGCCGTTGCCGGGGGCGGTGATGATCGGCACGCGCCCGAACAGACCGCCCATGCCCAGGAAGTACTCGTGCGTCCACTGATAGCGGCGCTCGATGTCGCCGCCGTCGGTCAGGTCGCCGGCCAGCAGCAGCAGATTCGGCCGCTCCTCCCAGATCAGCTGGCTCATGCGGTTGTTGATATGGGGGCGCGCCTCTGTGTCGGCCGAAACGGCGATGACGAAGGGCGCGCCGGGCAGCGGCGCCGAGCGGAACGACAACAGACCGGAGTCCAGCGTCCGCCCATCCTCGGTCGAGGCCGTGACGCGGTAGAAATAGGGCGTGTCGGCCTTCAAACCGTCCAGCGTCGCGCCGCCCAGGCGGCCCTCTTCGGCGGCGGGAACCTCGATGCGACGCATCTGAGCCTCCGCCTCGCCCCAGGCGACCGTGAAGCGGGCTGGACGATCCGTCTCCCACGACAGCTGGATGTCCTGCGTCGTCGGGGCGTTCAGATAAGGCGGCTGGGTGAAGTGGAAGCTCTCCGCGTTCAGGCGGCCCTGATCGACCAGGGCGGCGCGGGCGGCGAAGGCGGCCTCAACCTCTGCGGCGCTGAGGGCGCGGTCATGCACGGCTGCGCCGCGCACCAGGTCCGGCAGCGACATATAAGGCTCGGCTTCCAGATAGGCCGTCAGCGCCAATGAGCTCTCCGAGGCGCCGGTCATGCGCGCCGACGTCGATCCAGCGAGGGCGCCGTTGACGTAAAGGCGCCAGGCGTCGCCCTGACGCACCCCCACGACGTGACGCCAGACGTCTTTGTAGTCGGGGGCGTCGACCATGGCCGCGCCCGCCGGGCCGAACGAGGCCCGGCCGTCGCGATAGGACAGCAGCCAGGGCGTCGCGCCGTTCGCGTCGCCCGGCGTCAGGACAGCGGCGACCGGGTGATTCACATGATCCAGAATCCACATCTCGACGGTGAAATCGCGTCTAGAATCAAAAGTCGTTTCCAGGATTCGGCTTTCCGTCGGCGTCATGCCGTTGAACCGCATGGAGGTCGCGGACGGGGTCAGACTCGCTATCGGCGGCGGCGTGTCTGCACGCTGCGACCCGGCGCCACGCGGCAGTTCGTAGCGCGGCGTGAAATCCCAGGCCTGGCTTTGCATCGCCTGAACGCCAGTCGGGATCAGGCAGGCTGAAGCCAGCAGGGCGGCGAGGAGCGTGCGGTTCATGACAATCTGTCCGTGGTCTTGCTGGAGACGATTTTGTGGTCTAGACCAATAAGGGTTCGCCATGACTGTTTGATGACTAGGCGAGCGCAGAAACACCCCACAACAACTGAACAGCCGTTTGCGACCTCTGGTCGACGGCGAGGGCTACGCCTGTGAAGCAGATTACCGACCTCTTCGACCGCCATGGCGAGAGCCGATATGGCGAGCACGTCAATCAGCGCGAGCATATGTTGCAATGCGCCAAGCTGGCGGAAGACGCCGGAGACACCCCGGCTATGATCGCAGCGGCCCTGCTGCATGACGTGGGGCAGTTCCTTGAAGGCGCGGGCGATGCGGCCGAGGATCACGGCTATGACGCCGCTCATGAAAAGCTGGGTGAAGTCTTTCTATCTCAATGGTTTCCTGAAGCGGTGACGGCCCCGATCGCCTTGCATGTCGCCGCCAAACGCTATCTGTGCGCCGTTGAACCAGGCTATCTTGAGGGCCTGAGCGGCGCATCGGCGCTAAGCCTGAACCTTCAAGGCGGCCCGTTCGACGAGGCGGAATGCACGGCCTTTGAGGCGCACCCGTTTTTCAAGGAGGCCCTTCGCTTGCGCCGCTACGACGACCTGGGCAAGCAGCCCGGCGTTATTACGCCTGATGTCTCGCATTATATCGACATCATCCAGGCGGCGATGAAATAGAAACACGCATATATCCGAAGTCGGATAACAATACTCATATATGCAAACATTCAGAGCGTGAATGTTTTGTGTAGATCAAAGCAACTGGTTTACACCAGTTTGGCTTGAGGCTACCCCGCCCTCGTCCGCCGATGCGGACGGGGGACGGCCCGAGCAGCGCCCTCCCCCAGCCAAGATTTCTGGACTCTGGGTGGGGATCACCAATGTCATTATATTCCGCCGCCGTTGCACCACGCACGGCGAACCGCATCGCGGGCGTCAGCGCCCTGGCCCTGGCCTGGGCCGTTTCGGGCGCAGCCGTCGCCGCCTCTTCTGAAGAAGATCAAGCCCAGCCGACCGTCGTCGGTGAAGTCGTGGTGACCGGTCAGCGTCTGGGCACCGCCAACGCCATCTCGGCCCAGCGCCGCGCCGACGGCGTGGTCAACGTCCTGTCGGCCGATGACATGGGCAAGCTGCCCGACGCCAACGTCGCCGACGCCCTGGCCCGCCTGCCGGGGGTCAACGTAATCGTCAACCAGACGACAGGCGAGGGCGAATACGTCACCGTCCGGGGCTTCGCCGGCACCTTCAACGCCTATTCGATCAACGGCGTGCGCGTGGCCCTGACCGACACCGACAGCCGCAAGATGTCGATGACCGTCCTGCCGCCCAACGGCCTGCAGGCGATCTCGGTGTCCAAGACGCTGACGCCCGACATGGACGGCGACGCCATCGGCGGCTCGATCGACTTCCGCACGCCCAACGCCTTCGACTTCAACGCCCCGGTCGCGCGCCTGTTCGCCAGCTACGGTTTCAACGACCGCGCCAAGGATCAGGGCGAGGCCTCGGATAACTATCTGCTGCAGGCCGACTTCGGCCGTCGACTGAAGGACGAACGCTTCGGCGTCTTCGCCTCGGTCAACTACGGCCGCTCGAACGGCGTCACCGAAGAGACCGAGAACGACGGCGAATGGGAGCCCTACATCTGGCGCAAGAACGCCGAAGAGGCGATCGACGAACGCTCCATGTATCTGCCGGGCATTGACCTGGACTACCGCCGCAACGAGCAGGAGCGTTATGGCGGTAACGTCTCCTTCGACTATCGCGGCGGCGATCATGACCTCTATCTGCGCGGCCAGTACAACCGCTTCGAGCGCGCCTCGACCAATGACTGGACCGACTATCGCAGCCGCCCGACCACGCGCCTGGTGCAGGTGAACGACGAAGACCGCAGCCTGTCGGCGCCGGAAAAGATGATCATCGGCCAGGACGCGACCCTGGGCGCCATCTACGGCTACACGACCGGTCAGATCGTCGACGCCGACGGCGACGGCCGCATCACCGATGCGGACCGGACGCGTAAATCCTACTGGTCCCTGCACGGCCGCTCGGGCGTGTGGGATCCTCAGGCCTTCCAGTTCTCGCGCAACATGGACATTTCCGACGAGAACCAGACCCTGGCCACCGTCAACCTGGGCGGCGTCAGTCGCCTGAACGCGCTCGAGCTGAGCTATGACCTGAGCTACAGCTTCGGCGAACGCGAAAACCCCGACAACTACTCCATCGGCTATAACTGCGACGCCTGCGCCTGGCCGCTGAACGGGACCGGCCTTCTGTGGTCGTCCTACGACGGCCGATTCCCCATGCCGCAACTGCCGGCCTTCGCCGCCCATGTTGAACGCGACCCGTCGCTGCTGCCGCTGGACGGTCTGGGCCACAGCCGTTCGCGCCAGAAGGACGACCGCCTCGCCTTCAAGATCGACGCTCGCTACCAGGTCGATCGCGGCCCGCTGGAACAGGTCCGCTTCGGCGCCAAATACCTGAAATCCGAGCGTGAATACGACAGCACCCCGATCTGGGACGGCGACTTCGCCGGCACGGCGCTGGACGGTCTGTCCATGGCGGCGTCTGGCCTGATCGAACGCGAGGTGGATCGCATCCTGGGCGGCCGCTACTACTATGGCGCCGTCTTCAACCGCGACCGCGTGATCGCCGCCATCCACGCGGCCGAGGCCGCCAATCCGGCGACCATGTCCTATGAGCGCCTGAGCCAGGACGATAAGCAGGGCCAGGAAAGCATCTACGCCGCCTATGCCCTGGCGCAGTTGCGCTGGGGCGACCTGCAGGTCATCGCGGGCGGCCGGTACGAACAGACTGACATCAAGAACACCTTCTGGTCGGACGACGGCGACGCCAGCGGGTTTGACACCAGCGACGCAGACTACGGCGTCTTCCTGCCCAGCGTGACGGCGACCTATCGTCCGAACGAGCAGTGGGTCTATCGCGCCGCCCTGTGGACCAGCTTCTCGCGGCCCGAGTACGGCTACATCTCGGGTGGGCAATCGGTAACGCGCGATCCGGTGACCAACGAGATCCTGGCCATCAGCCGCGGCAATCCGGACCTGAAACCGGCGGAAGCGCTGAACCTGGACCTGTCGGCCGAGTTCTATCCCGACCGCAGCAGCGTCTTGTCGGCGGGCGTCTTCTACAAGAAGATTGACAACTTCATCTTCACCAACGGCAGCCAGGTCGACGCCACCACGACCGAGGGCTTCATCGAAATCACCCAGCCCAAGAACGGCGACACCGCCGAGATCGCCGGGGTCGAGTTCAACTTCATCAAGAGCTTCGACGGCCTGGCCGCGCCGCTGGACGGCTTCGGTTTCGAGGGCAATCTGACCTTGCAGACCAGCGAGGGCGAGACGGGCCTAGACTACCGCAAGGGCCGTCCGATCTCCTTCGTCGGCGCGCCGGACCTGATGTACAACGCCTCTCTGACCTATCAGAAATATGGTTTCGAGGCGCGCCTGTCCTACAACTATCAGGGCGAGTATATTGAGGATCTGCGCGACAACGCCGTCGACAAATGGGTGCAGCCGACCAAGACGCTGGACTTCCACTCGCGCTATCACGTCAACGAACAACTGGCGGTCGATTTCGACGTGCAGAACATTCTGGACGGCCACCGCTACTATACGACCAAGGGCGAAAGCCCCAGCTACATGAAGGACTACATGGAGCCGGGCCGGACCTTCCTGTTCCGCATGAGCTACAGCTACTGAGGTTATCGGCAGTCCGATGTTCTGGCGGCGGCGATCCGAAAGGGTCGCCGCCGTTTTCGTTACGGGCGGCGCAAAGGATCGACGCCGGGGCGCGAAGACGCGATAAGGCGTCAACGACTTCTCAGCCGACGAGCCTTTATGTCCGCCGCCCCTGCGCCTGCCTGGTGGAACGCACCGACCGAAACGCCTGCGGGCGATCGGGGCCGCTATCTGGTGGCCCGCGACCATATCGCCCGCCAGATCCACAGCGGCGCACTGAAGCCGGGCGCCAAGCTGCCGTCGGAACGCCAGCTTCAGGATGGGCTGGGCGTCGCACGCGGCACGATCCGCGAAGCCCTGTTCCAGTTGGAGTCTGAGGGGATGATCTTCCGCCGCGACCGCAGCGGCTGGTATGTCTCGCCCGAGCCCGTGACCTATGATCCGACCCGATGGGCGGGCTTCATGACCTATGTCGCCGAACAGGGCCGCCAGCCCGCGACCGAGACCCTGTCGACCGCCTCGGTCGAGGCGCAGGACGGGGTCGCCAAGGCCATGGGCCTGCCGCTGGGCGCGCCGGTGCATCTGATCCGGCGGCGGCGTCTGATCGACGGGCGGCCTGTGCTGGTCGAGCGCATCTATGTCGAGGCGGAGCGGGCGCCGGATCTGCTGGCGCACGATCTGGACGGCTCGCTGACGCAGATCCTCAAGAGCCGTTATCGGCTGGCGGTGACGCGCAACCGGGTCGAGATGCAGCCTTGCGCCCTGATCCAGGAAGAGGCCGAGGCTCTGGGCGTCAAATCAGGCACGCCGGGCCTTCTGGTCATCCGCGCCAGCTTCGACGCGGCCGGCCGTATCGTCGAATACGACCACGAATACTGGCGCCACGACGCCCTGCGCGTGAAGGTCGATCTGGACGTCACGCCCTGACGCCAGGTGGTCAGGAGGCCGCCGCGTCTGGTGCGGCCTGCGCCATCTGGACCTGATGCTTTCGTCCCAGCTTCCGCCCGAAATAGACCGCCGACGCCAGGGTCAGAACCAGGCTGGCCGCTGCTGAGGCATATGCTGCGCCGATGAAGAACTGCAGCCAATCCAGTTGTGGCGCCGCGAAGCTACGATAGAGCAACAGGATGACGCTGCCGATATAGCCTGACGCATCGGCCACATAGATCAGGAAGCCTGCCGTCCCGACTCTGCGCGTCGCCGCCAGCATCCGGTCGAACAGCATGGCGTTGAAGGGGGTGTAGGCCATGTAGAGGCCCGCGCCGCTCAGGATCATCCATGTCAGCGCCGACACCAACTCTGCCTGAAAGGCCAGGGTCGACAGGCCGATCAGGGCGGCGCCCGCGATCACCACGCCATGCATCACCATCAGCGCACGCCGGTTGTCGCGGATCAGGATCAGACTGCCCAGCACGATCAGCACGATGACCGCCACCGGCAGTTCGCTGGCGGCGAAGACGCCCGCCGCATCGCCATATCCGACCGCCTCCCAAACCTCTGCCGAGAAGTTGTCGCGGAAATCCCGGAAGGCGGTGAACAGGACATAGGCGGCGATCAGCGCGGCCAGTCCCAGCCCGTAGTCGGCCAGAAAGTGGCGCCGATCATCCTTGTTCATCGGTGCGCGGCGAATGCGCTCGCGTTCGTCATCTGCGTTAGGGCCGGGCAGTTGCGCCAGTCCCCAGACCGAAACCAGCAACAGGGGCATGAAGACCATGCCCGCCGCCGCCGGCATCCACAGATCGCTGACGGCCGCCTGAAGCAGCAGCTTGCCGACCGCCTTCACCACGCCCGACGACAGGATGAAGCTGGCGCACAGCACGGCGCCCAACACGTCGGAGACCCGCCTCCCTTCCATATAGGCGAACACCAGCCCCCAGATCAGGCCCAGCGGCAGGCCGTTGAAGAACAGGGCCGCCACATTCCACGGTGCCGGGATCAGGGCGAACGCCACTAGCGCCAGCCATGAGGCGCCGATCAGCATAAGGATGGCGCGGCCGCGTCCCTGACCGTCCGCCTCGGCGATCACCTTGACGCCGATCCACTTGGACAGGGCGTAACCGATGACCTGGGCGATCACGAGGGCGACCTTGTAGTCCAGCACGAAGGCCCAGCCCTCTACCCCTTCGAACGTCGCCGCTGAGAACGGCTTGCGGAAGGCGTACATGGAGAAGTAGGCGCAAAACCCCGCCAGGCCCGCGAAGATCGAGAAACCGATCGGACCCGCATCCTTCAATTTTTGCGTTAGAGATTTCACGTCCGGACCAACCTTCTCGTACGAGATATTGGTCTAGACCAAATTTACTGCAACTCGGTGACAGCGCCGCTCACGATCGTGCGTCACGTATCGGGCCCGGCATAAGAAAAAAGCCCGACGCACTGAGCATCGGGCTGAAAGTCGTTTGGTGATGGTGGGTGTCCTCGAAGAAGGAAGACCCTCTCTTGATCAACTGGTTTGGTTAATGCCGCATTAACGACGATCCGCTCCGAAATTCAGGCATCTGGATCGGGAAACCAAGTCGTCTGACGCGCCGCGCTCGACAACTGACGCGTGACCCGCCACCCCTCTCCTGCCCGCTCGGCTCGGTCAGCGGACACGCCAGGGCCGGGATAGTGGAAGACGCGTCCCTCTACCTCGATGTCGCTCGCCCGATCTCCTACAACAGGGACGACAACGCCCCAACGACCATGGGAATCCGCCACGCCATGAGCCGTCCCTCCACCGGCCCGCACGGCGACTTTTTTGCCAGGGTCGGCGCGGCCGGAGGCAATCAGACCGCGCCCGTCACCGTCCAGGGCGTCCAAGGTCGGCCCCGGCGTCAGACGCAGGCTGGCGCCGCCGTCCGTCAGAAGAGCGGCCAGGCCTCCGGTCCCTCCAACCACCAGCAGGCGCTCTGGGCCCGGCGTCGTCGCCTGGCCGATCTGGATCTCAGGCGTCAGAATTTGCCCGACCGCCGCCGGACTGACATGCAGTTCAAACCGTCCTCGCGCATCCGCAGCAGCGGCCACAACCGAGCCGTCCGTCCCGCCGAGGATCACGCGCGCGCCTGGCGCGGCTTCTCCCCGCACCAAGACGCCGCCAGACGCCTGAGAAAGAACGCTGGTGATGCGCGGCGTCGCCATCCAGTCGCCGTCCTGCACTTCGGCCGCATCAGCTTCCGCATCGCTCTTGGGGGCGCCGCATGCCGAAAGCGCCGTCGCCAATCCCAGCGCCAGGCTCAAACTCAATCGCAGGCCGATCCTTCGTTCCATCCTGTCCCGCATCGCTATAAGGCTGTGTGTCCAGATAGACGGCTCCGTTCGCTTGGCCCAGCCCCTTCGGCGCAACCCGCTTGGCGCTCCCCGCCTGTCTTCACTTGCCCGCCTGAGGTCACCAAAGGTCCCATGTCCCTGCCCTCCGTCAATATCGCCCCGTTCGAGGGCCAATCCGTCTGCCTATTCTGCGGTTCTTCCGATGGGACCGATCCGCGCTACATCCAGGCGGCTTCGGAGTTCGGCAAGGCGACGGCCGAAGCGGGGTGGCGCTTCGTCTATGGCGGCGGCGGCGTAGGCCTGATGGGCGCCTCGGCTCGCGCGGCACATGAAGCAGGCGGCCGCGTCGTCGGCATCATGCCCGCCTTCCTGCGCAGCCGCGAGCGCCTGTTCGATGACGTGGAGACGATCGTCGTCACCTCCATGCACGAGCGTAAACAGCTCATGTACGACGAATCCGACGTCTTCGTTGTCGCACCCGGCGGTGTCGGCACGCTGGAAGAGGTCGTGGAGCTGCTGTCATGGAAGCGGCTGGATCTGCACGCCAAGCCCGTCATCTTCTTGAATCTGGACGGCTTCTGGGACGGATTCTTCACCTTGATCGAACACACGGTCGAAAAGGGCATGACGCCGGCCAGCTTCCTGGAGGCCTATGTCAGCGTCGATTCGGTCGAGGGTGCGATCGAGGCCATGAAATCAGCTCAGGACACGCCGCACTTGCAACATGATCGTCGGTAAGTAAACGTGCGTCAGTAACGCCGGTCCGTCAGGCGAGAAGCTGGATTGACAGTTTTCTTAAAAAACGGCCTATGGCGATGCTGGGCGTGCGCCCCACCCTTATCGGAGACTGTTCATGCGTGCTCTTCTCGCCGCCGTCGCCTTGTTCGCGGCCGCTCCTGCCTTCGCCCAGGCCCCGGCCACCAGCGCCACCCTGGCTGACGCCGCCAAGGCCCCGACCGGCCGTGTGATCGTCGACGGCGCCACCTGGCGCTGCGAGGGCGACGCCTGCACCGCCACCGGCGGCTCCAACCAACCCGCGACGCGCGCCTGCCGCCGCGTGGTGGCCAAGCTGGGTCCGGTGACCAGCTTCTCCTACAAGGGCCAGGCCCTGAGCGCTGAAGAGGTCGCCGCCTGCAACGCAAGCTGATCCAGATTCAGTCCTGAACGAAAAAGGCCGCCTTCACGATGAAGGCGGCCTTTCTTGTTTGCGCTGGCTTGTTTGCGCTGGGCGAGCCGTCAGGCGGTTTCGCCCTTCAGTCGCTGAACCATGCGTTCGCGGCCGATGAGCGGGATCATCGCGGCCATATCCGGCCCATGCGCCTGCCCCGTCAGGATCAGGCGCAGCGGCATGAACAGGCCCTTGCCCTTGGCGCCGGTCTTGTCCTTCACCGCCGCCGTCCAGGCCGACCACGCCTCGGCGTCGATGGTCTCAGGCAACAGGTCCAGAGCCGCGGCGGCGAAGGCGGCGTCTTCGATCACCGGCGCCACTGGCCCCATGACGATCTTCGCCATTTCAACGACATCGCCAAACTTGCTGAGGTTGCCCTTCACGGTGTTCCAGAAGGTCTCGCCCAGGTCGACGCCCAGAGCCTCAAGGCGCGGCTTGGCGGCGGCGTAGTCGATAGCGTGAACCGCCTGCGCGTTCAGACGATCCAGATCGGCCGTGTCGTAACGGGCGGGCGAGCGGCCCATCTTGGAGAAGGCGAAGGCCTCGCCCAGGTCCTGCAGCGAGGCGGCGACCTCCAGATTGTCCGAAGTGCCGATCTTGCCCAGGTGGCTGGTGATGGCGATCGGCTCATAACCATCGGCGCGCATGTCCATGATGGCCAGCGAGCCGAGACGCTTGGACAGGGCCGTGCCGTCGGCGTCGACCAGCAGCGGCATGTGGGCGAAGCCCGGAACCTTGGCCCCCAACGCTTCGAAAATCTCGATCTGTGCGCCGGTGTTGGTGACGTGGTCCTCGCCCCGGATGATGTGAGTGATCTCCATGTCGATGTCGTCGACGACCGACGGCAGCGTATAGAGGAACAGGCCGTCCTCGCGGATCAGCACCGGGTCGGACATGGAGGCGGTGTCCACCTCGGCATGGCCGCGCGCCAGGTCTTCCCAGGCGACGCGCTTGCCTTCCAGCTTGAAGCGCCAGTGCGGGCGGCGGCCTTCGGCCTCCAGGGCGGCCTTTTCGGCCTCAGTCAGCGACAGGGCGGCGCGGTCGTAGATGGGCGGCAGGCCGCGCGACAGCTGCACCTTGCGGCGGCGGTCCAATTCGTCGGCGGTCTCATAGCAGGGGTAGAGGCGACCTTCAGCCTTCAGCTTGGCGGCAGCCTCTTCATAGCGGTCGAACCGCTTGGACTGGTTGTAGCGTTCGTCCCAGGTCAGGCCGAGCCACTTCAGGTCGATCTCGATGTTGTCTTCCGACTCCTGCGTCGAACGGACCAGGTCGGTGTCGTCGATCCGCAGCACGAAGGAGCCGCCCTGCCCCTTGGCGAACAGCCAGTTCACCAGAGCCGTGCGGACATTGCCGACGTGCAGCTTACCCGTGGGAGACGGAGCGAAACGAACCTTGACGGACATGAGGATCCTGCGAGCCTGAAAGCGAAGGCGGCCGGGCGGCCCGCCGCGAACCATGATGATCCGGGCAGAGCGTCCAGTCTCTGAAAACGTCGAAAAGGCGTCGCACCCGCGCGGGCGTGACGCCGTTCCGATAGGGGTCTAGGTCGATCACGGCCCCCTCGAAGTCAAGAGAGGCGCGTGTGGAAACCTGATCAGCGCTGAGCAGGCTTCTGGTCGAGGATTTCGATCAGCGACCAGCGCACAGACGAGGCGTCGGCCGGCGGATTGGCGACCGGCGTGCCACGAACGCGCAGGCGGTATTCAACACCCGGCTTATGCTCAAAGCCTTCATAGCCGAAATAGTGCAGTTCCCAAGGCTGGCTCTCGGTCTCCCGCACCTGCAGGCAAGTGGTCCGCGCCACGCCCGCCGTGCATGGGCGCACCTCAGAGGCCACGTACACAACCTTCTCCACGACGTCGCCCTGGCCTGCGGGAACCAGCGGCGCGGGTTCGACAGCAGGGGTCTGGGCGCAGGCGCCGAGCGCCAACAAAGCGACAGCCGAAAGAGAAGCAAACGTACGGGTCATGAAATATCCTTGCGCAAGTTATGGACGACAGCGGCAGATCAACCGCCGTCGCCCGCCTATTGCAGGCGCAACATGGCTCAAACTTGGAGCAAACCCGAACTTTTCGTCATTTGACGAAAGTTTGCATCGCCAATCAGTCGTCGCGGTGAACTCGCTCACGACGTTCATGCCGCTCCTGAGCCTCCACCGACAAGGTGGCTGTCGGCCGAGCTTCCAGGCGACCCAGGCCGATCGGCTCGCCGGTATCCTCGCAATAACCGTAGGAGCCGTCCTCGATCCGGCGCAGCGCGTCGTCGATCTTGGAGATCAGCTTACGTTGCCGGTCACGAGTTCGAAGCTCCAGCGCGCGATCGGATTCCGACGATGCCCGGTCCACCAGGTCGGGGTGGTTCTCGGTCTCGGCTTTCAGATTGGTGACGGTGCCCTTCGACTCGCGAAGAATGTCGTCTTTCCAGGACAGAAGCTTGGTCTTGAAATAGGCGACCTGCCGTTCGTTCATGAACGGCTCGTCGTCGGTCGGCCGATACACAGCCATGTCCCCGGACACTACAGAGGCCAATGCGGTCATCGCACTCACACTCATTCCCTAATCGCGCCCCCCTGCGGCGCATGGGCCGTATAGGCAAGCGCAAGAGTCGCGGCAATGGCGTTCGCGAGTCCGTGATATGGCTAAGCTGCGCTTACGCGGGGTTAGTGTGGCGAATTATCCTCACAAAGCCCCGGAAACGCAGGGTTCAGCCGAAGTTTCAACGTCTTTAGGCGCGTGATCGGCTCATTTCCGCTTTTGCCAATTCTACCGAAGCGCGCAGGTCGATCTGGTCCAGCACAGCTTTCAGGCCCGGCTCAGAATCCTCATCGCGCTCTTCGCGCAAATCACGAGCCAGACGTCCCAGAGCCGTCGCCCCGTCCTGACCGCCCAGCAGCGCCAGCTTCAGCTCGTCCAGTCGATCCAGCAGACCAGAGCCCCGCCTAATGGCCCGGCGGCGGCGCTCCGTCGGGTCTTCCACGCCTTGCAAAGCCATCAGCGCCGCAGCGCTCGCGACGCCCGATGCGGATGAGGTCGCGCCGGCCTGAGCCGCAGAGGCCGCGCCTCCGGTCGTCGGCAAGGCGAAACCGCCCGCCGCGCGTGCAGCGGGGCGCGTGGTCGGCGTCGAAGCGGCGCCCAACGGTCCGGTGACCTTCATGCAAGACGTCTCCTTCTATGCTTCGCATCATGCCCTCAGGGGCTGAAGTCTTGGTTAACGACCCGGCAAAACCTGCCGCGGAGCGCAGGGCCAAAGATCGATCGATATTGAATTCAATAGTGTTTTTGTCCGGCATGATCCTCGCATGGTTAATCACGAACGCTCACGCAGGGACGTCTGTCGTATGCAGAAGTTGCTTACCGCCCTTATCGGCCCGGCCATCGCGGCCCTGGTTCTCGCCGCCCAGCCGGATGCGGCCGAGGCCCAGTCGCGCATCAAGGACATCGTTTCCATCGAAGGCGTCCGCTCGAACCAACTGGTCGGATACGGCCTGGTGGTCGGCCTGAACGGCACCGGCGACAGCGTCCGCAACTCGCCCTTCACCCGCCAGTCGCTGGAAGGGATGATGGAGCGTCAGGGCGTCAACATCCGCGGCGCCAACCTGAACACCAAGAATGTGGCCGCCGTCATGGTCACGGCCGAGCTGCCGCCCTTCGCCACGCCGGGTTCGCGGCTGGACGTCAGCGTCTCGGCCATGGGCGACGCGAAGAGCCTGCTGGGCGGCACGCTGCTGGTCACCGCCCTGCAAGGCGCTGACGGCGAAATCTACGCCGTGTCGCAAGGCTCGGTTCAGACCGGCGCCGTCTCTGCCTCGGGCGGCTCCGGCTCCTCGATCACCCGCGGCGTTCCCACGGCGGGCCGCATCGCTTCCGGCGGCGTGGTCGAGCGCGAGACTGGTTTCGACCTCGGCTCCATGCCGGTGGTGCGCCTGAACCTGCGCAATCCGGACTTCACCACAGCCCAACGTATCGCCGCCGCCATTAACCAGACCTACCCCCAGACCGCCTTCGCCGAGAACGGCACCGTCGTCGCCATCCGCGCGCCCCAGAACTTCGGCATGGCGGGCTTCCTCAGCCGGGTCGAGAACCTGCCGGTCCAGATCGATTCCCCGGCCAAGGTCATCATCGACGAGGTCAACGGCGTCATCGTCATGGGCGAAGCCGTCCGCATCTCCACCGTCGCCGTTGCGCAGGGCAATCTGACCGTCTCTGTCCAGGAGACTCCGCTGGTCAGCCAGCCCGAGCCGTTCAGCCGCGGCGGCCAAACGGTCGTCGTGCCCCAGTCGGACATCAGCATCTCCGAGGAAACCGGACGCCAGATGCGGATCGTCGGCGGCTCGACCTCTCTGTCCACCCTGGTCAATGGCCTGAACGCCCTCGGCGTCAGCCCGCGCGACATGATCAGCATTCTTCAGGCCATCAAGGCCGCCGGCGCCCTGCAGGCCGAAATCGAGGTGATCTGATGAGCCCCCTCGCCGTCTCTCCCGACCTGCTGCGCGCCAATGTCCCCGCCAGCCCGGACCAGTCTGAGAACCAGAAAGCCATGCGCCGCACGGCCGAAGCCTTCGAAGCCAGCTTCCTGTCGCAGATGATGAAACCCATGTTCGAAGGCCTGAGCACAGAGGCCCCCTTCGGCGGCGGCGCGGGCGAGGCCGCCTGGCGCGGCTTCCTGGTCGACGCCATGGCCCAGCAGACCGTGAAAGCGGGCGGCGTCGGCCTGGCCGACAGCGTTCTGGCCCAGATGATCAAGATGCAGGAGCAAGGCGCATGACCGCCGATGTCGAAACCGCCACCCTGCGCGTGCAACACCTGACGCGCCTGACCTACGACCTGACCGAGCGATTGTCGTTGGAAATGGAAGCCCTGCGCGCCCACCGCCCTCAGGATCTGAACGAGGGCATGGCGCAGACGCAGGAGATGGCCAATCTTTACCGTCGAGAATCCGCCCAGGTGAAAGCCAATCCAGCCGCCATCGTCGCCGCGCCAGAGGCCGATCGCCGCGCCCTGATCAAGGCCACCGAGGCCTTTGAAGAGGTGCTGGGCGAGCACGCCGTGACCGTGGAAGCGGCGCGCCAGGTCTCCGAAGGCCTGGTCCGCACCATCGCCGCCGAAGTGGCGGGCGCACGCGCACAGGGTGTGGGTTATGGCGCCTCGGGTCAGGCCATGCAGGGCGACGGACGGGCGGTAGCGTTGAACCGCACAGCCTGAAGCCAACCGTCGCTATTCTTTAACAGCCCGCGTCCTATGGCTTTGGCATGACCCTGACCCCGCGCCTCTTGGGCCTGGCTTTCGCCGCCGCCGACGCCCTGATCGAAGTCGATCAGCATGGCGTGGTGCGCTTCGCCCTGGGCTCCGGCGCCGTTGCGGGCCAGCAGACGGCCGCCTGGGTCGGCCACCCCCTCAGCGACCGCCTGTCGATCAACAGCGCCGCCGCCCTTCAGAACCTGCTGGGCGGGCTTCGCCCCGGCCAGCGCAGTCCGGCCGCCGAAGTGCTGGTCGACTGCGGCGACGGCCGGATGCGCCGCGCCACCTTGCGCGCCTTCGCCTTGCCCGACATCGCGCCGGCGCAGTCCTGCGCCCTGTCCTATGAAGGCGAGCCCTTCGTCGTCGAGGACACGCCCCTCCCCGTCGGCGCCCCGACCAGAGACGCCGAAGGCTTCCTCAACCATGCCCGCGTCAGCCTGGCAGGCGGCGAGGCCGGCGCCCTTCAGCGGCTGGCCCTGGCCTTCATCGACGTGAACGGCCTGCAGGGCGTCGATCCCGCCACGCTGGGGCGGGTCCACAACCGCATCGGCGCCACCCTGAACGCCGCCTCGCATGACGGCGCCAGCGCGGGTCAGTTGACGCCCGACCGCTACGCCCTGATCCGCGATCTGGACGATACGCGCGAGCTGGCCGCGGAAATGCAGAAAGTCGGTCAAGCCGAGGGCCTGGCCCTGTCCGCCGTCGCCACGCAAAGCGCCCTAGGCGGCGACGCCGCCTCGGCCCTGCGCGCCATGCGCTTCGCCATCGAGGGCTGCCTGAAGGACGGCGGACTGGATCAGCCCGAAATGTCCTTCGCCGATTCCCTGCAACGCACGCTGAAAGACGCCGAACGTTTCCGCAGCATCGTGCGCGACCGTGAGTTCGCCCTCTACTACCAGCCCATCGTCGACCTGAAGACGCGAGCCGTGCACCATTTCGAAGCGCTGGCCCGCTTCGGCAAGGGATCAGGTCCCGCCGCCGCCATCCGCATGGCTGAGGAACTGGCGCTGATCGACGGCTTCGATCTGGCCGTGGCGGAAAAGGCGGTGCGGCGCCTACGCGAGCCGGGCGGCGGCCTGCTGAAGATCGCCGTCAACGTCTCGGGCGCATCTCTGGCCAACGACGCCTATGTCGCCGCCCTGCTGAAAATGACCGCCTCGGCGCCCGATGATCGCCGGCGTCTGATGGTCGAAGTGACCGAGACCGCCGCCCTGGCCGATCTGGCCGCCGCCGACCGGCGTCTGGGCGCTCTGCGTAATGCAGGCATCAAGGTCTGCATCGACGACTTCGGCGCAGGTTCGGCCTCGTTCGACTATCTACGCGGCCTGTCCGTCGATGCGGTGAAGATCGACGGCGCTCTGGTGCGCGATATCGACATCGACACCCGCACGCGCACCCTGCTCGCCCATCTGGTCGAACTGTGCGGGTCGCTAGACCTTGAGACCATCGCCGAGATGATCGAGACGGATCAGGTCGCCGACGCCCTGCGCGATCTGGGCGTCACCCACGGTCAGGGGTGGTTGTTCGGTCGGGCCGAGGCCGAGCCCCGCACCATCCTGAACAGCTCCGCGATCCGGGGGCGCCGTCAGGGCGTGGTCGAAGGCTGGAGCTGACCGTCCTTCAGCATGATCGTCCGTTCGACGCCCAGATTATCCAGAAAATCAGTGTCGTGGCTGACCACCACCAGAGCGCCGTCATAGCCTGATAACGCCGCCTCCACCGCCTCGACGGAATCGATGTCCAGGTGGTTGGTCGGCTCATCCAGCACAAGCAGTTGCGGCGGCTGGGTTCCGGTCATGACGCAGGCCAGGGCCGCGCGCAGCCGCTCGCCGCCGGACAGGTCTCCGGTTTTGCGGTCCGCCTGCACATTACGGAACAGAAACCGCGCCAGAGCCGCCCGCGCCGCATTGGGCGTCCCCTGCGTGTTCAACCGCAGCCAGCCTTCGACGAGTGTTTCGTCAGGCTTCAGCATGGCCGCCTGCTGATCCAGCAGGGCCGCGCGAACCGGCCGCTCGACCGTTCCCGCCGATGGTTCGGTCAACCCCGCGATCAGCTTCAACAGGGTCGTCTTGCCCGCACCGTTGGGACCGACCACAGCCACCCTCTCCGGTCCGGTCAGGCGCAGGGAGATCGGCCCCAATAAACAGCGGCCTTCGTCGGCCCTCACGACCGCCTCATTCAGGTTCAGCACCATGCGGCCCGCAGGCAGGCCCGTCGGCGGCATGGCCAGCGCCATCTGGCGCACCCGCTCGACCCGTTCGCGCGCCTCGGCCAGATCGGCCTCGACCGTCTGACGTTTGCGTTCGGCCAGACGCTGGCCGCGCGCGCCGCTCTCCTCGGCCCGCTGAGCCTGTGCATCGAGCAGAATCTTGGGATCGGAGCTGTTGGCGCGCGCCGCCTTGCCCGCCCGATCACGCCTTGCCTGACGCTCCTGTGCGATCTGGGTCTCGCGCTGGACACGGCCGATGGCGCGCTCGGCCTGTTCCAGATCGCGTTCGGCGGCGGCCCGTTCAGCGTCGCGCCGCTCGACATACAGATCCCAGCCGCCGCCATGCACACGCGCGCCCAGACTGGACAACTCCACGATGCGATCCACGCGGCGCAGAAGGGCGCGGTCGTGGCTGACCAGCACCACGCCGCCCGGCCAGTCGGCCACCACATCGGCGATCATGGCGCGGGCCTCGGCGTCCAGATGGTTGGTCGGCTCGTCCAGCACCAGAAGGTCCGGCGCGGCCAGCTTCAAGCCCGCCAGCCGCAGCCGCGTCTGCTCGCCGCCGCTGAGGTCGGCCGTGCGGCGATCCAGCGCCAGATCGGCCAACCCGACCTCGGCCAGAGCCGCCTGCAGACGCTCTTCCAGCGTCCAGTCCGCCTCGGCCATGTCGTCCAGCGAGCCTTCGCCCGCCAGCACGCGATGCAGGATCGCTAGCGGCGCTGCAACGCCCAGTGTATCCGCCACTGTTTCGTCATCCCCCGGCATCTGGGCCTGCGCCAGCCAGCCGACCGTTCCAGCACGCGAGATGGCGCCCTCGGCGGGTTCAGCCAGACCGGCGACAAGGCGCAGCAGCGTGGTCTTGCCCACGCCGTTGCGGCCCACGACGGCCGTGCGTTCGCGCCCGAAGGCGAGCGTCAGATTGTCGAAGAGGCCTCTGCCGTCAGGCGTGCGGGCCGCGACGCTGTTGAGCGTCACGAGCGCGGATGCGGACCGGCTTGGGCTTGGGTTGTGCGAGGACATAGGCGAACACGAGCAGCGGAACGGAAAGGGCGAAACCGATTTCCAGGGTGCTGATCATGATCGTCGCGCCTCCTCACTGATGCGTTGGCTGATTGAAGGATGGGGACGGACGTTTCGTAACGCAACCCCCAATTTGCAGCACAGCTTTCGCAATGCAGCAACGGCGCCCGCCTTGGACAATCGGCGTCATGGTCTTCTGTACCGTCGCTTCCTATCTTGCCATCATGAGCACGCCCGATCGCCCCGTCGCCTTCCGCATCGACCGTCCTGCGCCGGATCGCGTCGAGGCCGCCGCCCGTCGTGAAGCCGCTGTCGCCCGCATCCGCGCCGAAACGGGCATCGACGAGGCCATGATCGACGCCCTGGTCGAGGGCTTCTACGCCAAGGTGCGCGAAGACGACGTCATCGGCCCTATCTTCGCCGCCCACATCGACGACTGGGGCCCGCATCTGGAGCAGATGAAACTGTTCTGGTCGTCTGTGGCCCTGTCCACCGGCGCCTATCAGGGACGGCCGATGCCGAAACATCTGCCCTTGCCCATCGACTCGCGCCACTTCGATCATTGGCTTGACCTGTTCGAGGCGACCGCCCGCAAACTATGCCCGCCCGTCGCCGCCGAACACTTCATCGTCCGCGCGCACCGCATCGCCGAAAGCCTTGAGCTGGGCGTCGCCAACGCCAACGGCGTCCTGGTCGGTCCCGGTGAGCGCTATCGCCGACCCGAAACGCCCTGGACGCCCGAAGCCGGCTAAAAGTTCTCATATTGTTCTTGCTGTTTCGGGCGAATTGATCCCCATATAGTGTCGTCGCCCCGGACCGTTTTCGGGGTCTCCCGCGTTCCTCGGATCACATGATCGAAAAGCACAACTTCATCCGCGTTCGCGGCGCCCGCGAGCATAACCTCAAGGGCGTCGATCTCGACATTCCGCGTGAGCAGCTGGTGGTCATGACCGGCCTGTCGGGGTCGGGCAAATCCTCGCTGGCGTTCGACACCATCTACGCCGAGGGCCAGCGCCGCTATGTCGAGTCGCTCAGCGCCTATGCGCGGCAGTTCCTGGAACTGATGGGCAAGCCAGACGTGGACCTGATCGAGGGCCTGTCCCCGGCCATCTCCATCGAACAGAAAACGACGTCGAAGAACCCGCGCTCGACCGTCGGAACCGTCACGGAAATCCACGACTACATGCGTCTGTTGTGGGCGCGCGTGGGTGTTCCCTATTCGCCCGCCACCGGCCTGCCAATCGAGAGCCAGACCATCAGCCAGATGGTCGACAAGCTGACCGCCCTGCCCGACGGCGAGCGCATTCTGCTGCTGGCGCCCGTCGTTCGCGGCCGAAAGGGCGAATACAAGAAGGAAATGGCCGAGTGGCAGCGGCAGGGCTTCCAGCGGCTGAAGATCGACGGCGAATTTTACGCCATCGAGGACGCCCCCGCGCTCGACAAGAAGTTCAAGCACGACATCGATATTGTCGTGGACCGCATTGTAACCAAAGCAGGTCTTGAACCGAGATACGCCGACAGCATCCAGACTGCACTCGGTCTGGCTGAGGGCATCGCCACAGCGGAATGGGCGAGCGCGCCCGAAGGGGAAGAGCCCCGCCGCATCGTCTTTTCTGAAAAGTTCGCCTGCCCCGTCTCGGGCTTCACCATCAGCGAGATCGAGCCGCGGCTGTTCTCGTTCAACAACCCGTTCGGCGCCTGCCCGGCCTGTGACGGTCTGGGCGTCAAGCTGGCCTTCGACGCCGATCTGGTGATCCCGGACCGCGACAAGACCCTGCACAAGGGCGCGGTGGCGCCGTGGGCGCGCGGCCCTTCGCCCCTCTATACGCAGACGCTGCAGTCGCTAGCCCTGCACTACGGCTTCTCGATGGACAAGGCGTGGCGCGACCTGCCGGAGAAGGCGCAAAGCGTCATCCTGCGCGGCTCGGGCGGCGACAAGATCAAGTTCGTCTATGACGACAACGCCCGCAAATACGAGGTCTCGAAACCGTTCGAGGGCGTGCTGCCGAACCTTGAGCGTCGCTGGCGCGAGACCGACAGCGCCTGGGTGCGCGAGGAACTGGGCCGTTATCAGTCGGAAACCCCGTGCGAGGTTTGCGGCGGCAAGCGCCTGAAGCCCGAGGCCCTGGCGGTCAAGGTCGGCGGCGTGGACATCGCCGACATCTCCAACCTGTCGATCTCCAAGGCCTTCCTGTGGTTCTCGACGCTGGAAGACGATCTGACCGAAAAGCAGATCGAGATCGCCCGGCGCATCCTGAAGGAAATCACCGACCGGCTGCGCTTCCTGAACAATGTCGGCCTCGACTATCTGAACCTGTCGCGTTCGTCCGGCACCCTGTCGGGCGGCGAGAGCCAGCGCATCCGTCTGGCGTCGCAGATCGGCTCGGGGCTGACCGGCGTCCTCTATGTGCTGGACGAGCCGTCGATCGGCCTGCACCAGCGCGACAACACCCGCCTGCTGGACAGCCTGAAGGGGCTGCGCGACCTCGGCAACTCGGTCCTGGTCGTCGAGCATGACGAGGAAGCCATCCTGACGGCCGACTACGTCATCGACATGGGCCCGGCCGCTGGCGTCCACGGCGGCCAGGTCTGCGCCGAGGGCACGCCCGCGCAGGTCATGGCCAACCCCAACTCCCTGACCGGCCAATATCTGACCGGCGCGCGAGAGATCGAACTGCCGCCCGAAGGCCGCCGCCCGGTCGACCGCAAGCGGATGCTCAAGGTCTCGGGTGCCACGGGCAACAACCTGAAGAACGTCACGGGCGAGATCCCGGTCGGCGTCTTCACCTGCATCACCGGCGTGTCGGGCGGCGGTAAGTCGACCTTCACCATCGAGACCCTGTACAAGGCCGCCGCGCGTCGCCTGAACAATGCGTCCGACGCCCCCGCGCCCTTCGACCGGATCGAGGGGCTGGAGCATTTCGACAAGGTCATCGACATCGACCAGTCGCCGATTGGCCGCACCCCGCGTTCGAATCCGGCGACCTACACCGGCGCCTTCGGCCCGATCCGCGACTGGTATGCGGGCCTGCCCGAGGCCAAGGCGCGCGGTTATGGCCCCGGCCGCTTCAGCTTCAACGTCAAGGGCGGCCGTTGCGAGGCCTGTCAGGGCGACGGCGTCATCAAGATCGAGATGCACTTCCTGCCCGACGTCTACGTCACCTGCGACGTCTGCAAGGGCAAGCGCTACAACCGCGAAACACTGGAAATCGTCTTCAAGGGTAAGAGCATATCCGATGTTCTGGACATGACGGTTGAAGAGGCCGCGCGCTTCTTCACCGCCGTGCCCTCGATCCGCGACAAGATGCTGACGCTGGAGCGCGTGGGTCTGGGCTACGTGAAGGTCGGCCAGCCCGCCACCACCCTGTCCGGCGGCGAGGCCCAGCGGGTCAAACTGTCGAAAGAGCTCTCGAAACGGGCCACCGGCAAGACCCTCTACATCCTCGATGAGCCGACGACCGGCCTGCACTTCGAGGACACGCGCAAGCTGCTGGAGGTGCTTCAGGAACTGGTCGAGAACGGCAACACCATCGTGGTGATCGAGCACAACCTCGACGTCATCAAGGTGGCCGACCACCTGCTGGACTTCGGTCCCGAGGGCGGCGACGGCGGGGGTGAGATCGTCGCCGTCGGCACCCCGGAACAGGTCGCCGAGAACCCCGCCAGTTGGACCGGCCGCTATCTGAAGGAAGTGCTGGACCGGCATGAGGAGCGCCGCAAGGGCCGCATCGCCGCCCTGACCGCCGAACCCGCGCCCGCCAAACGCGCCAAGGCCCGCAAGAGCGCCTGACCTAAAAAGAACGCCGCGCCCCTCTCGGAGCGCGGCGTTTTCATTCCAGCGGCGGTCGTCGGGTCAGACGCGCGACACGCCCTTGATGCCCAGATAGGCCGCAGAGAACGGCGCATAGATGATGGCCGCCTGCGCCGCCGACAGCAGGGCGTTGACGACGCCCCACACCAGCAGAGCCGGCCAGAACTTCACGAAAAGCGTAGCGATATTTGTCGTCTCCGCTCCCGCCAGGCTCTCCAGACCGCCGAAGATCAGGTTCAGCGGCGCGATGACGATGGAGCCCAGCAGCCCCACCAGCATGGACATCACGCCGGCCAGCACCGCCATGCCCAGCAGCGGCCAGAAGCGCCCCTTGCTCATGACCCAGCTTTCCTTGAGAGCGATCTTCTCTTCGGCGAAGCTGATCGGTACGACCAGGCTAAGGCGAACGGCCAACCAGATGGACACGCCGACCGTCGCCAGCCCGACCAGCACAGCCGGCAAGATCAGGAGCGGCGTATTCGTCTCCGCCGCCAATCCGCCCAGCACGCTCGCCACGCCCATGCCGCCGACCGTCACGCCCAGCATGAGCAGACCGACCGCCAGCATCGCCAGCAGAATCCGCAGTTCGTTCCTGCCCAGTCGCAGATAGCCGAAACGCCCTTCCTGCGGGCGAATGACGGCGCGGGCGACACCTGTACTCAGCACGGCGCTGAACAGCATCGACAAAGGCAGGACCAGGAACATCAGCGTCCCATAGGCCCGCAGTATGGTCGTCACCTGCTCCATCGACGGCTCGGCGCTTTGCTCAAGCTGTTCGGCCAGGGAGACGACATTGATCAAGCTGCCCCCCGCCACGGCGAAGAAGACGGCGAAAAAGATCACATAGGCTGCAGCCCAGGCCAGAATGGCCAACGGCGCGCGGCGCGCCAGACGGAAGCCCTCAAAGGCGGATTCGGTGGCGTTGAAGCTCATGCTGCTCCTCATGATTCCCGTTCAGCTTAACGCAGCGGCGGAAGTTTCGTCCCCCGCCTTCGCATCCAGCATCTGACGACAGGCCGAAACCCAGGGCGCGGTCGTGATCACGGTGATCGCGCCGTAATAGGCCGCAATCACGGGAAACAGGGCTAGGCTCATAGCCATGACGACGCCGACGTTGAACTGCGGCGCCGCGCCGACCTCCATCCCCTCAGCCCAGGCGAGCAATTGCGGCCAGAAGGGAATGCTGATCGCGAACGCTACGACAGCGATGATCGTCATGATCAGGATCTGAACCAGCAGGGCCAGCAGAAGCGTCGTCACGGCCAGCCCCAGCAACGGCGCGACCCGTCCCTTCGTCAAACGCCAGCCGTCGACAAAGGCGAAGTCTTTCAGCCCCACGCTGGCCGGGATGATCATCGACGCCCTCAGCGCCGCCCAGGCCACGCCGACTAGCCCCGCCAGGCCGACAATCACGCCCAGGCTCACCGCCGCCGCTTCGGACACCATCCACAAGGCAGCGCCAAACGCGAAGGCCAACAGCAGGATGACGAACAGAACCCCGTAGCAGCCGATCATGAGGGCCACGCAGGCGACGGCCACCCGAGCCTCGTCCATGCCGATGCGGAGATCGAAGATGCGCCCCGGCGTCCGTTCAGGCCAAAGCACCGCTCGACAGATCGCCGCGATGATCAGGACATAGCCGCACAGCTGCAGCAGATTCACCAGCCCAGACAGCGCCTGCATCCGCATCATGACCGCGAACGCCTCTGGCCCCGGCTCCTGGGCGGCCATCGCATCGACGCCAATTGCGGCGATCATGTCCACCACCAGAAACACCGAAAGTAGGATCGGCAGGGTCAGCAATATGCCCCAAGCTAGCACGTTGAGGGGTTTGCGCCCGATCAGACGAAATCCGTCCGTCAGCGCATCGCCGATCGAGAATCCTTGGGTCATGAACAGCCTCCGCCGTTTTCTATAGGGGGGAAGCCGCGGCCGGGACACCCCGCCCGCATCACGCCACACAGGTTTGCATGACAGGACCACGCCAGACGGCTATTAGGCCGCCATGTCGAACGCGTCTCCTGCTCCCCGCCCCGCCCCCGCTCCTGTGCACGTCATCGGTGGCGGTCTCGCCGGATCCGAAGCCGCCTGGCAGATCGCCCAGGCGGGCGTGCCCGTGATCCTGCACGAGATGCGGCGGGACGAGCCGGAACAGGTCCGCACCGACGCCCACCACACCGCGGGCCTGGCCGAGCTGGTCTGCTCCAACTCCTTCCGATCGGACGATTGGGAATACAACGCCGTTGGCCTGCTGCACGCCGAGATGCGGGCGCTGGGCAGCCTGATCATGGCCTCGGGCGACGCCAATCAGGTGCCGGCGGGCGGCGCCCTGGCGGTCGACCGCATCGGCTTCTCGGACGCCGTGACGGCCAATCTTGAGGCTCACCCCCTGGTGACCATCGTGCGCGAGGAGATCGCGGGCATCCCGCCGGAAGACTGGGACAACGTCATCGTCGCCACCGGCCCGTTGACTTCGCCCGCCCTGGCTGACGCCATCCTGAAGGCGACCGGCGAAGAAAGCCTCAGCTTCTTCGACGCCATCGCGCCGATCCTGCACGCCGACAGCATCGACTTCGACGTGGCCTGGCGCCAGTCGCGCTATGACAAGGAAGGCCCCGGCGGCGACGCGGCCGCCTACGTCAACTGCCCGATGGACAAGGCCCAGTACGAAGCCTTCATCGACGCCCTATTGGACGGCCCGAAAGCCGAGTTCAAGGAATGGGAGAACGTCCCCTATTTCGACGGCTGCCTGCCGATCGAGGTCATGGCCGAGCGCGGCCGCGAGACCCTGCGCCACGGCCCGATGAAGCCCGTCGGCCTGACCAATCAGCACAACCCGACGGTCAAGCCCTACGCCATCGTCCAACTGCGTCAGGACAACGCGCTCGGCACCCTGTTCAACATGGTCGGCTTCCAGACCAAGCTGAAGTACGGCGCCCAGACTGATGTGTTCCGCATGATCCCCGGCCTGGAGAACGCCCAGTTCGCCCGTCTGGGCGGCCTGCACCGCAACACCTTCCTGAACAGCCCGAAGCTGCTGGACAAGCAGATGCGGCTGAAGGCCCTTCCGCGCCTGCGTTTCGCCGGTCAGGTGACAGGGGTCGAGGGCTATGTCGAGAGCGCGGCCATGGGCCTGCTAACCGGCCGTCTAGCCGCCGCCCAGGCGCTGGGTCGCGACCTGACCCCGCCGCCGCCAGAAACCGCCATGGGGGCCCTGGTCGAGCACATCACCGGCGGCCACCTGGAAGGGTCGAAGTTCCAGCCGATGAACATCAACTACGGCCTGCTGCCGCCGCTGGAAGCGCCCAAGGTCGATGAAGACGGCAAGCGCATTCATCCCAAGGAGCGCGGTCGCGCCAAGAAGCGCCTGCAGAGCATCCGCGCCATGGACGCCCTGAAAGCCTGGCGGGACGCTGCGGCCTAACGCAACTTCGCGCCGCCGGGCTTGAAGGCCAGGGTCATCACGGCCATGGCGACAAGCCCCAGTCCCATCAGCATCCAGGCCTGGCTGAGGTCCGACAGGCGGTCGCGCAGCAGCCCGGCCGCCAGCGGCGACAGGCTGGCGATGATGTAGCCGCCGCCCTGGACGAAGGCGAGCAGGTCGCCTGATCGCACCGGATCGTCGATCTGGTCCATGGCCAGGATCAGGGTCAGCGGAAACACCGCACCGATCCCCAGGCCCAGCAGCAGCATGACCGGAACCGCCAGGCTGACCGGCGTCAGAACCAGCCCCGCCAGACCGACCAGAGCCAGGGCGACAGCCAAAAGCATCGGCCCGCGCCGGTCGGGGAAGCGCGCGATGAACAGGGACACCAGCACGCCCGCCGCGACCTCAGCCCCGGTCATGCCGCTGAGCAGAAAGCCCGCCGTTGACCGCGCCTGGCCCATGTCGACGTAATAGGGCGGCAGCCAGGCCAGCACGAGCGTATAGGCCGAGGTGCCCAGTCCCAGGATCGGCACCAGCGCCCATGCCCTAGGCTGCTTCCAGAACGGAACCTCGGGGTGGGTTCCTTCGGCTACGGCGGCGCGGTTCGCCTCTTCAGCCGTTGGGTCGCGGGCGGCGATGATCCAGACACCCGCCGCCAGGAAAGCCGGGACCGCCCATAGCGCCAGCGCCCCGGCCCAGCCGACCGCTTCCGCCAAACCGGCCGCCGTCGCCGCCGCCACGGCCGCGCCGCCCATGATGCCGGTCGTATAGACGCCCATGATCGTGCCGAAGCGCGACGGGAAGGCCCGCTTGATGACCACGGGCGCCAGGGCCTGGATCAGGGCTACCCCGACACCCACCACGACCGCGCTGGCGATCAGACCCGCCGCGCCGTCGCAAACCGCCCGCGCCAGACAGGCCAGGCCGATGAGCACCGCGCCCAGCAGGATACCCTTGCGCTCGCCCAGACGCCGTCTCAACGGCCGGATCGACAGAGCGCCGACGCCGATCATCGCCACCGGCAGGGTGGTCAGCAGGCTGGCCGTGGTCGAATCCATGCCGGTCGCCGCTTCGATCAGGTCCAGCAGCGGCCCGACCGCCGCCATCGCCGGGCGAAGGTTCAGCGCCAGGGCGAAGATGGCTGCGATCAGCAGCAGACCCGCGCCGCGTGACGACGGCGAGGCGTTCGACTGATCCATACGAAGTGACTCCGGCGGCAGAAGGCGATAGTATCTCGATATCAAATATCTTGATGTCAAGACAATGACCGATCGCGCTTCCCGCGCCGCCGCCCAATGGGCGGTCGCGCGCCCCGACCTCGACCTTCTGGCCATGGAGACGCTCGGTCGTCTGCATGAGGCCTCCATCCTGGTGACGCGCGAGCGGCAAGCGCCGCTCTACGCCCGCCATGGCTTGCAGCATGGCGAGTTCGACGTCCTGGCCACCCTGCGCCGCGCGCCCTCGCCCGACGGGTTGACGCCGACGGCCCTCTATGAGGCGACGATGATGTCGTCCGGCGGCATGACGGCGCGGTTGGACCGGCTGCAGAAATCCGACCTGATCGAGCGCACGCCCCACCCCAGCGACCGCCGCGCCTCACTGGTCAGGCTGACGCCCAAGGGCTTCGACCTCATCGACGGCCTGATGCCGCTGCACATGGCCGAAAGCCAGGCCATGCTGGCCGACCTGTCGCGCGAAGAGCAGGCCACGCTGGGCGCCCTGCTCGCCCGTTTGATCGGCGCGTTGCAGTCCTAGGCGCGCTTCATCCGGCGGTTCCAAGGCATGACCGCCAGCAACCGCGCCATGCCGCAGAATCCGGTGGCGCCCGCCACGAACAGGCCCGCGCCGACGAAGGCGCTGATCCCCCAGAAGCCGGGGTGAACCATAACGCCTAGCGCCCCGCCCAACAGGATCAACCCGCCCGCCGCCATCTGCACCTGGCGCATCAGCTCCAGCGGCTGCTTGCGATCGGCGACGACCGGCAGGCCCGCCTTCTTCCAGGCGTCCAGACCGCCCGCCAGAACGTGCGCCGGGCCGTCGATGCGCGCGGCTAATCGGTCGCCGTTCCCAGCCGTGCGGTTGCCGCTGCGGCACATGAAGATCACGTCGCCGCCGGGCTTGAGGCCCAGATCGGCGCCCTCAAAAGCCGACAGGGGCGCGGTGACGGCGCCCGCGATATGTTCGCGCGCGTGCTCATCCGGCTCGCGCACGTCGATCAACACGGCTCGCCCCGCCTTCAAGCGAGCGGCTACGTCAGCGGGCGAAAGAGAGATCAGCGAATTCATCGACGATTCCTTCAAGGAGGCGGCGCAGCTCAACGCGCCTCGGGCGGACAAAAAATCTCGGCCAGCACCCCGATCACCTTCAGGGCGGCGGGATCAGCTATGCGGTAAAAGACGGCGGTGCCGCTCTTACGCGCGCTGACCAGACCGTCTTCACGCAGGCGAGCCAGATGCTGCGACAGCGCCGATTGCGACAAACCGACCTGAAGATCGGACACCTGACGCTCGCCCTCGCCGATCTGACACAGGATCATCAGGCGATGTTCGTTTGACAACGCTTTCAGCAGCCGGGACGCGTCGCCCGCGTTGGCTTGAAAGCGCTCCAGCCCCATACGTTCGAAGTCAACCATGGCATCGATATATGCTATGGCACTAAATTAGCAATGCCTAATATATAAAATCAGACCCGTCCACGCAGGACGGCCCAGAACAGGCGCAGCCTTTTGAAAGGCTCCGGCTCATCTGCACGGGTGAGCGCCGCAGCCGCCACAGCAGGAAAAGCCGCTGCAGGCAAAGTCCTAAGCGCTCTATTGGTCTCAGCACGCGCAACCTGCGCTTCATCCAGTCGTCCGGTCTGAGCCAGTCCTCGCAATCGTCCGGCGGCGGTAGCAGACGCTTCATGCCCCTCGCCTGCCAGAACGCGCACCGCCGCCTGCATGGGGCCGACATAGAAGGCGTCCAGATCGTGCGGCTCGCCATGCACGCGACCGATATGGGCCTCGATCAGAGCGTCGAACGACGCGCGTTCCAGGCCATGCCGCGTCACCGCCGTCGTCAGGGCCTCCAGAACGGGATGGCCGACGCGCGGCGTATCGGTGAAGACGCCCTCCATCTGCTCGCCCCACCAGGCGTAACGCATCTCGGCCAGAAGCGGCTGGGTCACGCGCGTCGGAATGGCCATCAGCTCCGTCTCGAAGGCGTAGAGGGCGATCAGGTCGGCCCGCGCCTGTTCGTCCGCCACAAAGCGGCTGGCCAGCCAGCGGTCGAGGTCGGCGGCGCGAACCTGAGCATCAAGATCAACAGTCATGACGACAGGCCCTTCGACCATTGAAGCGCCCGCATCAAGCCCCCGAACGCACACGGCCCGCCTCCCTTTCGGAAGACGGGCCGTGGTTCAGGGCAGACGACGTCCTTACGGGCGGCTGGCCATGCCCAGTTTGACCGGAGTCGTGTCGGCCTTGTTCCCGCCGCTACGGTCCACGCCCCACAGCAGGATGATCGGCGCGCCCACATAGATCGACGAGAAGGTGCCGATCACGACGCCGAAGGCCAGGGTGATCGAGAAGCCGCGCAGGGCCTCGCCGCCGAACACAGCCAAAACGATCAACACCATGACCGTGGTCACCCCGGTGATGATGGTCCGCGACAGAGTCTCGTTGATCGACAGGTCGATCACCTCGCGCAGAGGCATGACCTTGTACTTGCGCAGATTCTCACGCAGGCGGTCGAACACCACGACGGTGTCGTTCATCGAATAGCCGATGACCGTCAGCAAGGCAGCGACCAAGTTCAGGCTGAACTCCATCCGCAGGGCGACGATCAAGCCGAACGTCAGCGCCACGTCATGCAGCAGGCCCGCCACGGCGCCGATGCCGAACTGCCAGGGGAAGCGGAAGGCGATGTAGAGGAACATCAGCACCACAGCCACCAGCAGGGCCATCACCCCATTGCTCAGCAACTCGCCCGAAACCTTCGAGCCCACGACGCTGACGCCCGAATAGGCGACATCGCCGACGGCCTCGCTGATCGCGCCCTCGACCTTCTGGACAACGGCCGTCTGGTCTTCGTTTTCCGGCACCTGGAAGCGAACGATAGCCGTCGAGCCGTCATCCAGGTTGGTGTCGCGCCGCGCGATGCCCTGCACCTGGACATCGCCCAGGTCCAAGCCGCTGACGGCGCCGCGCAGCTTGTCCAGCTCCAGCGCCTGACCAGCAGGCTTGGCGACTTCCATCGAGGCGCCGCCCCGGAAGTCGATGCCCAGGTTCAGGCCGGGGTAGAAGCAGCCGATGATCGCCGCCACCGTCAGGATCGCCGACAGGACGGCGAAACCCTTGGCGTATTTGACGAACTGGAAGTTCGTCTTGTGCGGCAGCAGTTTGATAAGAGGCCAACCGTTCATCGACATCACTCCGCGATCGGCAGTTTCTTCGGCTTGGCGATCTTGAGCCAGTAGCCGAGCAGGACTTGGGCCGTCAGCACCGAAGAGAAGACGGAGGTGAAGACGCCGATGGTCAGGGTCCAGGCGAAGCCGCGCACGGGGCCGGCGCCGAACATGAACATGATGATGGCCGCCACCAGGGTGGTCAGGTTGGCGTCGATGATGGTGCCCATGGCGCGGTTGAAGCCCGCATCCATCGACGCCACCACGGAACGTCCCTGACGCGCCTCGTCACGCATCCGCTCATAGATCAACACGTTGGCGTCAACGGCCACCGCGAAGGTCAGGATCAGACCCGCGATGCCCGGTAACGTCAGCGTGGCCTGGGTCAGCGACATGGCCGCGACGATCAGGATGCCGTTCAGCACCAGGCCGATCACCGAAATGCCGCCGAAGAGGAAACCGTAGGCCAGGATCATGAACACCACGATGACGACGAAGCCCAGGGCCGTCGACAGCGCGCCAGCGGCCACGGCGTCTGCGCCCAGCTCGGCGGTGACGACGCGGCGTTCCTCGACCTTCAGCGGAGCCGGAAGAGCGCCGCCGTTCAGCAGGTTCACCAGTTCAGACGCCGAAGCGATGGTGAAGCTGCCGGTGATCTGACCGCGCCCGCCGGTGATCGGCGACTGGATGGTCGGAGCCGAAATAACCTTGCCGTCCAGGATGATAGCGAAGGGCTTGCCTAGGTTCTGGGCCGTCGCCTCGCCGAAACGACGCGAGCCCTGGCTGTCGAACTGGAAGTCGATGGCCGGGCGGTTGTTCTGATCGGCGCCGACGCCGGCGCGGGTCAGGTTCTCGCCCGAGACCAGGATACGGCGCTTGACCAGGTAGGGGGTGCCCAGGTCATCCACCAGCAGTTCGGCGTCCGGCGGCACGCGACCGGCCAGGGCGTCGTTCAGCCCCGTCGGCGAGGTGTCGACCATCTGGAAGGTCAGTTGAGCCGTACGACCCACCAGACGTTCCAGCTCCGCCGGATCGCTCTGGCCCGGCGCCTGGATGACGATACGGTCCGCACCCTGACGGGTGATGGCGATTTCCTTGGTGCCCGAGCTGTCCAGACGACGGCGTACGACCTCGATCGACTGATCAACGGCGGTCGCGCCCATGCTGGCCAAGGCGGCGTCGGTGAAGGCGTAGCGGATACGACCGCCACCCAGCTTGGTCGCCACGCGGTCCGGCTGCCCGGTGGGGCCGACGCCCTGTTGAGCCATAGTGCGCAGGGTGTTGAAGGCCGTGTCATAGGCGGCGCCTTCCGCGACGGTCACGACGACGCCGCCTGCCTCGCGCTGCATGCCCATGATGTTGACCTGGTCTTCCCGCAGGGAAACCCGGACGTCTTCCATCAGGTTGGAAATGCGCTTGGCGCGCATCTCGGGCACATCGACCTCGAGCAGGAGGTAGGAGCCCCCCTGAAGGTCCAGGCCCAGGTTCAGGCCGTTACTGGGCAGCCAGCTCGGCAGAGCTTCGCGCTGCGCCGGCGACAGCACGCTCGGATAGGCCAGGAACAACCCGATGACGAGCGATAGCGCGACCAGGGTGATCTTCCAGCGTGAAAGCTGAATCATGTCTCGGTTCTCTTCAGGGCCGGCGCGCGCCGCGCCGAGGCGAGGCTATCAGCCCTTATCGTTCGCAGCGATGGCGGTGCGATTGCGCACTTCGGCGATCATCGACTTGACCACGCGGACGTTCACGCCCTGCGAGATCTCGACCATGGCCTCGGCGTCCTCGACGCGCGTGACCTTGCCGACCATGCCGTTCGACAGAACGACCTCGTCGCCGCGCTTGACGCCGGCGATCAGGGCCTGGTGAGCCTTCATCCGCTTTTGCTGCGGACGGATCATCAGGAAATAGAACAGGATGAAGATCGCGACGATCGGTGCGATCTGAATGACAAGGGCCATCAGGCCGCCGTCTTGGGTTGCAGTCATTGGAAACTCCCCGACGCGGGCCGCGCCTTCATCGGGGGCCCATCAAAAACAAGGCGCGGAACCTAGGGCGCGCCGGGCCGATTTGCAACGCGACGCAGTGACAAGGTTGTCCGGACGCTGCCGTCCGGACACCACTTTTCATTCGATCAGCGCGGAAGGACCGTCAGCGGATCCAGGGCGACCGGGTCGTCGCCGCGCATCTGACGCACTTCATAGTGGATCGACGGGCGTCCATCGCCCGCCGTCAGACCGACCGTGCCGATGGCTTGACCGGCGCGAACCTGCGCCCCGTCGCGCACCGTGGCCGAACCCAGATGGCCGTAAACCGTGCGCCAACCGTCGCGGTGAACGACCAGGACCGTCAGCCCCTGCCCCACGATGTCGTCGCCGACATAGGCCACCGTGCCGTCGGCCGAGGCCTTGACCTCGGTTCCGGCCGAAGCGCCGATGTTGATGCCGTTGTTGCGCTCGCCCATGCCCACCGGGCCGAAGCGGCGCAGGATATCGCCCCGCACCGGCCATTGCAGGGCCAGCGGTTGACCAACCGCCGTCGAGGGCGTGCGCGCCGGCGCCGCCGCAGCGGGCGTACGGGTCGGCGGCAGCGGCGCATTACCGCTTGGCGGCGGCGGAGGCGGCGGGATCACCCCGCTGTTCGGCGTACGCACGCCGACCGGCGACGGGCCCATGGCGTAGGGATCCGTACCTGCATCCACCGCGCTGTCCGGCAGGATGATGCGTTGCCCCGCAGAGATCGCGCCGCGCGGCCCCAGGCCGTTCAAGTCGATCAGAATCTGCACAGGCGTACGGAAACGACGCCCCACGCCCGAAATGGTGTCGCCCGGCTGGATCACATAGGTCGCGCCCGGCATCGAAGGATTGCCCGCAGCGGGGGGCGGCGTCACCGAAATCGGCGCGCCCGTCGACGGATAGGCGGGACCGCCCGCCGGCGGCAGGCCGCCGCCTTCGATATCGCCGGCCGGGGCGCGCGGCCCTTCCTGGATCGGCGGCTGCACTGGCGGCTGCGGCTGCGTCGCCGGCCCTTGGTAATACGGATTGTTCGGATAGGCGCCGGGCTGCTGACCCTGAGGTTGACCCGGCTGCTGCGGATAGGCGCCCGGCGTGGTCGGCCGGGTCGAATAGCGCGGCTCGCTCGGATAGGTCGAACACGCCGTAACCGCCAGCGCCCCGCCGACGACGACCGCCGCCCTGATCCAGCCTGTGAAGCCGCTCATGCGTCTCTCCGTATTAACCTTGGTTCAACCTTGAAGGCCCGGTTTGCCCCGACCCGTAGCCGAATCCAACCCGGTAACCCGCGCGAAAGTGGGGCGGAAAGGTTAATGGAGCGGTGAGATTTCGCCCCTCAACCCTCTTTCGCCGTGCCCTCGACCAGCGGCACGAAACGGACTTCGCACAGACTCTCGCGCTGGAAACTGCCGTCCGGCTGGCCGGTGTAGCGGTTCAGCATCTGCACCGAGGTGCGCCCGACCGGCGCGACCAGGACGCCGCCCGGCTTCAACTGCTTCAGCAGCTCGGTCGGCTCGTGCGGCGAAGCGGCCGTGACCATGATCCGGTCAAACGGCGCCTGTTCCATCCAGCCCTGTCCGCCGTCGCCATGGCGGGTGAAGACATTGTCGATGCCGAGTATTTTCAATCGGTTTTCAGCCTCATTTAAGAGACTTTTGTAGCGTTCGACCGAATAGACGAAGCGCGCCATACGACTGAGCACCGCGCACTGATAGCCGCTGCCGGTGCCGATCTCGAGCACGCGGTGGCGCGGCTGGACGTCCAGCGCCTGGGTCATCAGGCCGACGATGAAAGGCTGGCTGATCGTCTGGGCGCAGTCGATCGGCAGGGCCTGATCCTCCCACGCCTGATCGAGGAACTTCTCATGGACGAAGACGGCGCGGTCGATGGATTCCATCGCCTTCAGCACCCGCGCGTCCGTCACCCCCTGACGCCGCAGCGACAGGATCAATCGGCCCGCGCGGTCGTCCTTGAGACTCATTTTTCCTGCGGCCCCTTGGGCGGAGCGCCGCCCAGCACCTTCTTCAGATCGTTGACCGACTGCATATGCGTCAGGTCGATGTGCAGCGGCGTGACCGAGATGCGGCCCTCGTCCATGGCGCGCAGATCGGTGCCGTCGGCGTGTTCCTGCGGCGCGCCGCGGAAGGCCATCCAGTAGTAGTCGCGACCGCGCAGGTCCGTGCGGCGGATAGCGTGCATCTCGCCGATGTCGCGGAAGCCCTGGCGCGTCACCTCGACCGTCTTGACCAGTTCGGGCGGCAGGCGCGGGAAGTTGACGTTCATGACCACGCCCTCCCCCCATTTCTGCTCCAGCAGGCGAGCGACGATGCCAGGACCAAAGGCTTCGGCCGTCTCCCAATGGGCGATCGCCTCGTCATGGAAACGCTCCAGCGACTGCGACAGGGCGATGGAGCGGATGCCGAAGGCCATGCCCTGAAGCGCGCCCGCCACCGTGCCGGAATAGCTGACGTCCTCGCCCACGTTGTGGCCGCGATTGACGCCCGACAGCACCAGATCGGGCTTCTCGGGCATGATGTCGTTGACGGCCAGGATGACGCAATCCGTCGGGGTGCCGGTCACCGCGAACCGCTTGTCGCCCAGTTGATTGACGCGGAGAGGCTCGGTCAGGGTGATGCCCCGCCCCTTGGCCGACTGCTCGGTCTGGGGCGCGACGATCCAGACGTCGTCCGACAGGGTGCGGGCGATCTTCTCCAGGCACGCCAGGCCCTCGGCCTCGATGCCGTCGTCGTTGGTCAGAAGGATACGCATCAGTTGGACGCCACGCCTACAGTCTTGAGTCCGCCCATATAGGGCTGCAGGGCAGCCGGAACCGCGATGGTCCCGTCCTCCTGCTGATAGTTCTCCATCACCGCGACCAGGGTGCGGCCGACCGCCAGACCCGAGCCGTTCAGGGTATGCAGGAACTCGGTCTTCTTCTCACCCGCACGCTTGAATCGGGTATCCATGCGCCGGGCCTGGAAGTCGCCGCAGTTCGAGCAGGAGCTGATCTCGCGATAGGTGCTCTGCGAAGGCAGCCAGACCTCGAGGTCATAGGTCTTCTGTGCCGCGAAGCCCATGTCGCCCTTACACAGCAGCACCTTGCGATAGGGCAGTTCCAGCGCCTGAAGCACCGCCTCAGCGCAGCCGGTCATGCGCTCATGCTCGGCTTCGGAGTCCTCAGGGCGACAGATGGAGACCATCTCGACCTTGGAGAACTGATGCTGACGGATCAGGCCGCGCGTATCACGCCCCGCCGAGCCGGCCTCGGCCCGGAAGCAGGGGGTCAGCGCCGTCAAACGCAAGGGCGTCGCCACCTCGTCCTCGGACAGGATCTGCTCGCGCACGAGGTTGGTCAGCGAGACTTCGGCGGTCGGGATGAGCAGATGCTCACCGGCGCGGAACAGGTCTTCTTCGAACTTCGGCAGTTGACCAGTGCCGAACATGGCGTCGTCCTTGACCATGTAGGGCGGTGCGACCTCCTGATAGCCGTGCTTGTCCGTCTGCATATCCAGCATGAACTGGCCGATGGCGCGCTCCAGACGCGCCAGATGGCCCTTCAGCACGGCGAAGCGCGAACCGGACATCTTGGCGGCAGCCTCGAAGTCCAGCAGGCCCAGCGCCTCGCCCAGATCGGCGTGGTCCTTGGCCGGCCCCGTCGTGCGCGGCACGCCCCACTTCAGGACTTCGACGTTGTCGTTTTCGTCCTCGCCGTCCGGCACATTGGCAGCGGCTAGGTTCTTCAATCCGGCCAGCAGGTCTCGCAGTTCGGCGCCTTTAGCGGTCTCGGCGTCGCCCGCATCGGCGATTTCGCCCTTGAGGGCCTCGACCTCGGCCTTCAGGCGGTCGGCCTCGGCCATGTCCTTCTGGCCCATGGCGGCGCCGATGGCCTTGGAGGCGGCGTTGCGCTTGGCCAGGGCGTCCTGGCCGCGCGTCTGGGCGGCGCGCAGGTCAACGTCCAGCGCCAGTATGCGCGCGACGACATCGGCGGCGTCATCCACGCCGCGCGACGACCAGCCCGCAACGAAGGCTTCGGGATTGTCGCGAATGGCTCGGATATCGTGCATGGCGTCGCTCTTTCGGCGCTCAAGGAAGGAGAGCCGAAGGCTGTAGCGCCCCACGCGGAGTCGGGCAAACCCCGCGCCCGATTTCTTAACCCTGACGCGTCGCCTTCACCTTGATCTCGACGCCGATGGCCTTGGACACCCAGTCGCCGCCCGCGTCGGACGCCATGCCCATGTTCAGCGCCGTGCGGTCCAGCTCCAGCTTGCCCGCGACCGTGGCCGCGCCGCTCGCCTCGTCGAAGGTGAAGGGCAGAACGACCGGGATCGTCGTCGTCTTGATGCGCAGGATTCCCGTCGCCTCATAGCGGTTTCCGTCCAGCGCCTTGAACGCCGTCGCCTCAAAGCGCGCGGTCGGATAGGTCGAAGTATCGAACCATTCGGCGCCCGGCAGGCTGCCTTCCTGGGTGGCGTCGCCGGTCTTGGCCGTGCCGGTCTGGACCGTCACCACAGCCTTGGAGCCGGCCAGATCGGCCGGATCGAACCAGACTTGCGCATCCCACTGCTCGAACCGGCCGGTGAAGGCCTTGCCGGTATGGGTTCCGGTGAACTGGATCGTCGAGGCGGCCTTGTCCACGGTCCAGGCGGCGGCTGTGCCCGGCGTCACGGCGGCGTCGGCCGCAGGCGCAGCGGCGGGGGCCGAGGCGACCGCCTGCCCTTCCACCTTGGGCGCCGGCCTGGCGGCCAGACCGAAGGCGGCGCCAATCACGACCACAAAGGCCACGCCCGCCAGCCGCTCGGCCCCGCGCAGGGCCGGGGTCGGCTCGGGCGCAAGGCCGTGACTGTCGTCGCCATGCGGCAGGACCGGGATCATGTGCGACAGCACCCCGTCGCGGTCGAAGAACTGGTGCTTCAGCGCCGCCCCGACGTGCAGGGCGACCAGCACGATCGCGCCCCAGGCCAGCTTGCTGTGCGCGCCCATAGCCATCCAGGCCGTCGCGCGGCGGGCGGCTTCGGAAGCGTGCTCGATGAAGGGCAGGTGCGGAATGGTGAACAGGCCGAACCAGCTGGTCGCCACGGCCAGCGGCGTGTCCGTGACCACAGCCCATCCGGTCGAGACATAGACCCACCCCGTCAGCGGCAGGGCCAGCATCAGGGCGTAGAATGCGGCGTGCGTCGCCCGCGCGGCGAACTGCTCCCACCCCTTCATGGCGCCCGGCAGAGCCGGAACCGGGTGCGTCAGCCGCCACACGATCCGCAGCACCGTCAGCGCCAGGATCAGAAAGCCGATCGACTTGTGAATCTGGAAAACGCGATAGGCCAGCGCCTGGCTGTCGGGCTGAACGATGGCGTCGCTCATCCACCAGCCCATCGGGATCATCGACAGGATGGCGATCGCGATCAGCCAGTGCAGGGCGATGGCGACGGCGCTGTATCGGCTCGGGCGGCGGGTCATGGGAAGTCTCGCGTTCGGTCTGAACATGAAGAGGGCGGGACCCAACGGCCCCGCCCCTTCGTCGTGCTTTCGCCTATCAGGCGGCGGGAGCCGCCGGGGCCGCCGGGGCGACTTCCTGGATAAACTCGGCGTCGAAGCGGATCGTCACCTCATCGCCGACCGGGCCCAGCGCCATGCCGAAATCGGTGCGCTTGAACTTGCCTTCAGCCGAGAAGCCGATGGCCGGCGCCGGCACGAACGGGTGCTTCTCCAGATCGCCGTTGAACGTCGCGTCCAGCGTCACCGGCTTGGTCACGCCCAGGAAGGTCAGGTCGCCCGTCACCTTGGCGGTGCGCGTGCCCGTCAGCTCGACCTTGGTCGACTTGAAGGTGATCTGCGGGAAGGCGCCGGCGTTCAGGAAGTTCTTGTTCTTGGCGATGTCCTCGCTCCAGCTCTTGAAGCCGGTGGCGGCGTGGGTGCCGACGTAGTCGCCCTGATAGTTGGCGTCGACCGAGGTCGGATCGATGGTCGCCTCAACCGTGCTGTTGGCCAGGTTGGCGGTATCCAGGGTGATCTTGGCGTCGAACTTGTTGAAGCGCGCCGTGTAGTTCGAGATCGAGTTGTGCGGCAGCGACCACTGCAGCGAAGCGTGGGTCGGGTCCATCACATAGACGCCCGAGGTGGCCTTCAGCGCCACCGGGGCGGTCGAGGCGGCGTCGGTCGTCGGGGCGCCGGCGGTGTCAGCGGGCTGGCTGCAGGCGGCCAGCAGGGCGGCGGCCGATACGGCGATCAGGGCGGCTTTGATCTTCATGTGAGAGGAAACCTCAATCAAACGGTTGAAACGAAAACTGGACAGACAGTCCGGAAACAGGTCGAGTGTCCATCCGGCCTCGCCGTCGGACTGCAACAGTATAAGTTGCCATTCACGCGCTTCAACCCCCCTGATCACGAAATCCGCCTCAGGCCTCACGAAAAAAGGATTGAGGTGCGTCCTTGGGCGACGGCGCCTATCTTCGCGACTCACATGACCATCCGCCGTCTCCCCCCCGAAACCGTCAACCGCATCGCCGCCGGCGAAGTGGTCGAACGCCCGGCCAGCGCCATCAAGGAGCTGGTCGAGAACGCCATCGACGCCGACGCCCGCAGCATCGAGATTCAGGCGGACGGCGGCGGCCTGACCCGCATCCTGATCGCCGACGACGGCAAGGGCATCCCGCGCGATGAACTGCCCGTCGCCATCGAGCGCCACGCGACGTCGAAGCTTGAGCCGGACGACGCGGGCGACGTGGACCTGCTGCGCATCTTCACCCTGGGCTTCCGGGGCGAGGCCCTGCCCTCCATCGGTTCGGTCGCCCGGTTGAACATCACCACCCGCGCCAGGGTCGAGACGGGCCAGCCCCAGAACGACGCCTGGGCCATCTCCGTCGAGGGCGGCGCCCAGCGGCCCCTGTCGCCCGCCGCCTTCCCCGGCCCGCACGGCGCGCGGGTCGAGGTGCGCGACCTCTTCTACGCCACCCCTGCCCGGCTGAAGTTCATGAAGTCCGAGCGGGCCGAGGCCATGGCCATCTCAGAAGAGATCAAGCGCCAGGCCATGGCGCACGAGGCCGTGGCTTTCACCCTCAGCCTCGACGGCAAGACGACCCTGCGTCTCCCCGCCGAACATCCCGGCGACGAAGGACGGTTGAAACGCCTCGGCGCCCTGCTGGGCCGCGACTTCGAGGCCAACGCCCTCCTGATCGATCAGGAACGCGACGGCGTGCGCCTGTCCGGCTATGCGGGCCTGCCGACCTATTCGCGCGGCAATGCGGCGCACCAGTTCCTGTTCGTCAACGGCCGCCCGGTGCGGGACCGCCTGCTGCAAGGGGCCCTGCGCGGCGCCTACGCCGACTTCCTGGCGCGCGACCGGCACCCGGCGGCGGCCCTCTTCATCGACATCGACCCGCTGTATGTCGACGTGAACGTCCACCCGGCCAAGGCGGAGGTGCGCTTCCGCGATCCGGCGCTGGTGCGCGGCCTGATTGTCGGCGCCCTGCGTCACGCCCTGCACGCGGCGGGACACCGCGCCTCGACCACGGTCGCCGCCGACGCCTTGTCGGGGTTCCGTCCTCATACGGGCGAGGCCCTCTACAACCCCGCCGCCCCGCAATCGTTCAGCAACGCCGCGCCGGGCTGGAGCGGCTGGCAAGGCTGGTCGCAACCGGCCGCCGCCGCCCAGAACCTGCCCGGCCTCAACGAACGCTCCGGGCGCGTCGAACATACGTGGAACGGCGAAGCCGCCGCCGCCAGCTTCCGCACCTTGGGCGAAATCCAGGCCGAACACGCCGGCCAGATCGCGCCCGGCGCTCCAGCCCCCATCGACCTGATCGACTATCCGCTGGGCGCTGCGCGGGCGCAGCTTCACGCCAACTACATTGTCGCCCAGACCCGCGACGGGCTCGTCATCGTCGACCAGCACGCAGCGCATGAACGCCTCGTCTATGAGCGGATGAAGGCCCAGATGGCCGACGGCGCCGTCACCCGCCAGGCCCTGCTGACGCCTGAAGTGGTCGAACTGGACCCCGCCGAAGCCGAGCGCGTCGCCGCCAAGGCCGAGGAGCTGGCCGAAATGGGGCTGATCGTCGAAGCCTTCGGCGCAGGCGCGGTGCTGGTGCGCGAAACCCCGGCCCTTCTGGGCGACACCGACGTTCAGGGACTGATCCGCGACATCGCCGACGACCTGTCCGAACACGGCGCCGCCCTGTCGTTGAAGGAACGGATGGCCGAGGTCTGCGGCACCATGGCCTGCCACGGCTCGGTGCGCTCGGGCCGCGTCCTGTCGGCGCCTGAGATGAACGCCCTGCTGCGCCAGATGGAGGCCACACCTCACTCCGGCCAGTGCAACCACGGCCGCCCGACTTATGTGGAGTTGAAGCTGCACGATCTCGAAAAGCTGTTCGGGCGACGCTGACCCTCCCCTCGCTCATCCCGGCGAAGGCCGGGATCCAGAT
>NZ_FUIE01000065.1 GCF_900163625.1 Brevundimonas diminuta 3F5N | reverse complement strand
CAAACCAGAGCGGCAGCAGGGCGATCACAGCCGTACGAAGGGCTGCATCAGCCGCCCCAGCCAGCCGTCGAGCTGGATTTCTCCATCCAGGGCGACGACGCAGAGGCAGGGAATGTCCGACACCACGCGCGGCTGATGCAGCACGTCGTGGTCGGCTTCCTCCAGATCGCCGACCTCGAAGCGTTCGGTCTCGGTGGCGTAGGCGCCGGATAGGACGCAGGTCAGTTCGACCCCGCCATGGGTGTGACGCGGCGTCTCGCGACCCGGATCGATCTTCAGCAGGATGACCCGGCAGGCGCCGTCGCGCGGGGCGTGGACGTGGCGGGCGCGGATGCCGGGGCCGATCCAGCGCCAGGGCCCGAGGGCGTAGCGCCGCAGCGGCTCGGGCAGTTCGGGCATATCGTTGAGCGGCGCCGGCGGCCTGGCTTCGCCGGCATCGGTTTCGATGAGCGCCATGGCGTGCGCCAGGGCGTGGTGGGACAGGGCCACCGGCGCGGCCTCCTCCAGAAACTCACCGCCCACGGCCTGAAGGCGGCGAACCCAGGCGTCATTGGCGGGGCGCATGGCCAGATGGGCGGCGACGACCACGGCCTCGGGCGGGCTGAGCGATCCGGCGGCATAGGCGAGCAGCCGTTCTTCGGACGGGTTGCGGTTGGGGTTCATCGGGGCGCCTCCTCGGACGGTTCGAGGATGAGGCGAAGTTTGATCATGGCGTTGCGGATGCGGGATTTGACGGTGCCCAGAGGCAGGTCGAGCCGCCGGGCGATTTCGGGATGAGGGCTGTCCAGGAAGAAGGCGAGGCGCAGAACCTCGACCTGATCGGGCTTGAGGCGCGACAAGGCGTCGCGAATGCGTTCGGCGTCCTGTGAAGCGGACAGGATGTCATCCGGTTGTTGCACCTCGGTCTCGGCCAGATCGATTTCGGGCGTCGGCAGGGGGCGGGCGTCGCGGCGCAGCATGTCGAGCCGGCGGTTGCGAGCGATGGTGAAGATCCAGGTCGCGGCCCGGGCCTTGCGCGCGTCGAACAGGTCCGCCTTGCGCCAGACCGTCAGCATGGCGTCCTGGGCGAAGTCTTCTGCGGCGGCAGGGGGCGCGCCTGACTTGATCAGCCAGGCCTTCAGGCGCGGCGCATAATGGCTGAACAGTTGAGCGAAGGCTTCGCGATCCCGCCGCAACGCCACCGCCTCGATCAGGCGGTCATGCGCAAAGGCGTCCGGCGAGGACCCGTCCGCGCTCATGCGCCGCAGGGTCCTGTCAGACGATTTGAAAGAGGCGGCCTCGACATGCATGCAGCCTAATACGCTTCGGCAAAATGTCTGGATCATTCGTAATCCGATTGCGACGCCGCTGCGTAATCCGATCAGGCCTGCAGCGATTGCGCGGGCGCGTTTCGGAGCCGTCATGTCGCATTCGTCCGCTCGTCCTTCCGATGGCCCGCTCAAGATCGCCGTGGTCGGATCGGGTGTGGCCGCCCTGTCGTCGGCCTGGTTGCTGTCGCAGCGCCACAGGGTGACGCTCTATGAAAAAGCGGATCGTCTGGGCGGGCATTCCCATACCGTGACCGCAGGGGCGGCGACCGGAGATGTCGCGGTCGACACCGGCTTCATCTGCTTCAACGACGCCACCTATCCCAATCTGATCGCCCTGTTCGAGCACCTGGGCGTGCCGGCCCGCGCGACCGACATGTCCTTCGCCGTGTCGCTGGACGACGGCCGGTTTGAATACGCGGCGCCCGGTCTGTTCGCCCAGCGCCGCAATGTCCTTCGCCCGCGCTTCTGGTCAATGCTGGGCGAGATCCTGCGCTTCTATCGTGAGGCGCCGATTGATCTGGGCGGGTTGAGCGACCCAAACCTGACGCTGGGCGACTATCTGAAGCGCGAAGGCTTCAGCGAGGCCTTCCGTGACGACCATCTGCTGCCGATGGCGGCGGCGATTTGGTCCTCGCCAGCCCACACGCTGCTGGACTATCCGGCAGAGGCCTTCATCCGCTTCTGCGGCAACCATGGCCTGCTCAAGCTGATCGGCCGACCGCTGTGGCGGACGGTTGAGGGTGGAAGCCGGACCTATGTCGAACGGCTGGCCCGGGCCATAGGCGACGTACGGCTGAACCACGGCGTGACGGCGGTGCGGCGCACAGGCCAGGGCGTCATGATCCATGACAGCCAGGGCGGCGTCGAGCGCTTCGACCAGGTCGTCATCGGCGCCCATGCCGATCAGGCCCTGGCCATGCTGGACGAGCCGACCGCGCAGGAAAAGGAGGTGCTGGGCGCCTTCCGCTACAGCCGCAACCTGACCGTGCTGCACACCGACGCTGGCCTGATGCCGCGTCGCCGCCGCGCGTGGGCCAGTTGGAACTATATCGGCGCTGACGACGACCTGTGCGTCACCTACTGGATGAACAAGCTTCAGGGCCTGCCAGGGCAGGACCTTTTCGTCACCCTGAACCCGCCGCGTCCGCCAAAGCCCGACACCTTGTTGCGCAGCGAGCTCTATGAGCACCCGGTCTTCAACCCCGCCGCCCTTCAGGCCCAGAAACAGTTGTGGAGCCTGCAGGGGCAGGGCGGAGTCTGGTTCTGCGGCGCTCACTTCGGCGCGGGTTTCCACGAGGACGGCCTTCAGTCGGGTCTGGCCGTGGCCGAGCAATTGGGCGGCGTGCGACGCCCCTGGTCGGTAGAGAACGAGAGCGGCCGCATCCACGTGTCGCCGTCTTCGGCCACTGTCCTGGAGAGGGCGGCGTGACCCAGGCCTCCGCCCTCTATCGCGGAGACGTCATGCATCGGCGGCTGCGGCCAAGGGCGCATCGGTTTTACTATCGCGTCTTCTGGCTGCTGCTGGATCTGGCGGAGATCGACGAACTGGACCGCAGCCTGAGCTGGTTTTCGCGCAACCGTTTCAACCTGCTGTCCTTTCACGATCGAGATCACGGCGACGGCTCCGGCGCGGCGTTGCGCCCCCAGATCGAGGCCTTCCTCGGTCGTGCAGGGATCGACATCGGCGAAGGGGCGGTGCGCTTGCTGACCATGCCGCGTGTGCTCGGTTACGTCTTCAATCCGATCAGCCTCTACTACTGCCATCACGGTGACGGTCGGCTGGCGGCCATGGTCTATGAGGTGACCAGCACCTTCGGCGTGCGCCACGCCTATGTCATTCCGGTGCCGGAAACGGACCAGACGGCGGGCCTGATCCATCAGAGTGCGGCCAAGGCCCTCTATGTCTCGCCCTTCATGGGGATGGAGATGGACTACATTTTTCGCGGTCACGCGCCGGGCGCCCGGCTGGACATCACCATCGACGGCGTGGACGCCCAGGGGCTCTTGATCACCGCCGTCATGTGTGGCGAGCGCCGACCGCTAGACGACAGGGCCTTGTGGACCGCGGCGCTGGCCCTGCCGCTGATGACCCTCAAGGTCGTGGCCGCCATCCACTGGGAGGCCCTGAAACTCTGGCTCAAGGGCGTTCGCCTGACGCGCCAGCCGCTGCCGGCCCGTGAGGCAGTCACAGTCCAGCGGCGGGCTCGAGAGAGCCGTGTCGCGCGTTGAACATCCGCCGTCCCCGAATAAAAGGCCGCCTGACGACATGACCACCACCTTCTATGGCGAGCGAAACGATCAGCGGATGGGGGCTCCGGTTCTGGGCCTGCTTGTGCACCTGCTGTCCGCCAACTGGACCTGGGGGCGGCTCACCCTCGTTCTACCGGACGGCGCCCGTCATCAGCTGACGGGCCGGACATCCGGCCACGCCGCCGTCCTGACCATCCGGGATCCTCGCTGCGCAGCCCGTGTGCTGAAGAACGGGGATATCGGCTTTGCGGAAGGCTATATGGCGGGGGAGTGGGACACGCCTGACCTGGCGGTCCTGTTGGAGACCCTGGTCAACAACTACGACCACATTCGTCGCCTGTTCGACGGCAACCCTCTGATGAAGTTGGTCAACGGGATCGGGCACCGGCTGAACCGCAACAGCCGCCGAGGATCGCGCCGCAATATCCACGCCCACTATGACCTGGGCAACGCCTTCTATTGCGCCTGGCTGGACCCCTCGATGACCTATTCCTCGGCGCGTTTCGAGGCGCCGGGACAGCTGCTGCAGGACGCCCAGCGCGCCAAGTACGCCGCTCTGGTGCGGATGATGGACCTTCAGCCGGGACATAGCGTGCTGGAGATCGGCTGCGGCTGGGGCGGGTTCGCCGAGTTCGCGGCGCGAGAGGTCGGGGCCGTGGTCACGGGTGTCACCATCTCTCGCGAACAGCACGACTATGCGCGTCGCCGCCTGTTCGAGGCGGGGCTGGCGGAGCGAGCGGATATCCAGCTGGTCGACTACCGAGACGTGGAGGGCCGCTTCGACCGCGTCGCCTCGATCGAGATGCTCGAGGCGGTGGGGCGCGAATACTGGCCCGTATACTTCCAGAAGGTCCACGACGTCCTGGAGGCGGGAGGACGTGCGGGCCTGCAGATCATCACCATCCAGGACGACCTGTTCGACGAATATGACGCGCGTACCGACTTCATCCAGAAGTATGTTTTTCCCGGTGGGAGCCTGCCTTCCGAGGCGAGGCTGGCGCCCGTGCTGGCGCAGACCGGCCTGAAAAAAACGGGTGTCGAGCGTTTCGGCGACAATTACGCCGACACCCTGGCTGAATGGGCGCGAGGTTTCGAGAGCGCCTGGACCGATATCGCTCGAAGGAACGCAGGCTTCGACGAGCGCTTCCGCCGTCTCTGGCGCTTCTATCTCGCCTACTGCGAGGCGGGCTTCCGGTCGGGCCGGACCGATGTGATCCAGATGAGCCTAAGCCGCGACTAACGAACGCGCCTTGCTGACCCTGACCTGTTGATGACGGATATGCCGATGAGCCTGAAGCGCCCTTCAGTCATTTTTATCGCCGCAGCCACCTGCGTCCTTGGACTGTCGGCCTGCGCCACGTTTGAGCGTGGCCCAATCGGCAATCCGAATGTTCACTTGCCGACCAGGACGGTCGACCTGAGCCGATATGCCGGGCTCTGGTACGAGATCGGCCGCTACGAAAACGGGTTCGAGCGGGGATGCGAGGGGGTGACGGCGGAATACACAAGACGCGACGATGGTCTTGTCGGCGTGCTCAACACCTGTCGTCAGGGCGGCGTCGACGGCCCGGTGAAGACGGTCGAGGGCAGGGCCCGGGTGGTGCCCGACAGCGGCGATGCACGGCTGAAAGTCTCCTTCTTCGGACCCTTCTACCTCGGCGACTACTGGGTGCTGGACCATGCCGACGACTATTCCTGGTCCATCGTCGGCGAACCCTCCGGCCGATATCTCTGGCTGATGAGCCGGACGGCGAAACCTTCCCAAGAGGTTCGCGCCACCATCCTGAACCGGGCGGCAGAGCTGGGTTATGATCTCGCGCTGTTGCATCAAACTCGGCATCGTCCGTAAATCTGCTGGCTGCCGTCGTGCGTATCTCCTGTCAAAAGAGGGAGAGACGCCATGGCGGGCAAGATGTTTAGGGGGCTAGGGGCGGTGACCCTGGCGCTGGCTTCAGGGGCTTGCGCCAGCGGAGGCCCGCCGTCCAACGCCGGTTTTCTGACTAGCTACGAGGGGCTTACGCCGCGAACGGACGTGGTGCGCGCCGCGGTTGCACAGCGCCGCGACCAGGCGCTGGCCTCGACCATTACCCGGCTCTGGGTGGCGCCGGCCGAGGTATTCGGCGTTTCGGAACCCATCCTGTCCGACAGCGACCGGCAAGCGGTCCTGGCCGAGGTGGATCGTCAAGTCTGCTATGAACTGAGCGAACGTTTCGACATCGCCGAGCAGCCTGAGCCCCTGGCCGGGACCGTGAGGGTGGGGGTCACCTACATCCGGCCGACGCATCAGGCCGGTTCGGCGGCCGCAGCCGTCGCCAACTTCTTCATCCCCGGGCCGATCAAGATCAGGACGCCGGGAGGCACGGGCGGCCTTGGCGCGGAGGCGGAACTCCTGACGCCAGACGGTCGTCAGGCCGCCGCCATAGTCTGGCGCCGCGACGCCATGGTGGTGGGAACGGACAAGCCGTCGCTGTCGCGCATTGGCGACGCCCACCAGTTGGCCGAGCCTCTGGGCGACATGATTGGCGATGCGCTGGCCGCTAGCGATCGGGCGGTGAGGTCCATACCCGATCCTGATCCCTGTCGGCGCTTTGGTCCGCGCGTCAGGGTAGAGGGCGTTCTCGCGGGCATCGCCACAGGCCTGTATGAGCCGGGATTGAGCGGAGGACGGGCGAACACCGAAACCGAACCGGAATGATTTTGATCGCCCACAAGGTCCGATTTCAGGCAAGGAGCCAACGACGGCTCCTGGCGCTCAGTGGAAATCTCGCGATCCCGGCAGGATGCGCACGTCGCGCGGGTGCCGGTGCGGCGGGTGGCGCGGCGGTTGCGGGTGGGCGATGATGTCGGCGCGGGCCAACTGCACATTGGTCTCATGGTCTTCTGACAGGCGGGACAGCTCGGCGCTGCGGTCGATGACGCGGCGGGCGACGACGTGGACGACGCCTTCGGGACTCTTCTCGACCAGGCCTTCGATCTGCATCAGGCGGGCTCCCATGATCTCGCGTCGGTACTGGTCGAGCATCCGGGCCCAGAGGACCACGTTGGTGATGCCGGTCTCGTCCTCCAGGGTGACGAAGACGGCGTTGCCCTTGCCCGGTCGCTGACGCACGAGGACCACGCCGGCGACCTGCACCAGGGAGCCGCCGCGCTTGGCCTCGGTGGCGGCGCAGGTCAGCACCCGCTCCGCGGCGAAGACGGGGCGCAGGATGGCCATGGGGTGGGCCTTCAGCGAAAGGCGCGCGGTCTGGTAGTCGGCGGCGACGTGCTCGCCCAAAGGCATCAGGGGCAGATGGGCGTCGGGCTCCGCCCCCAGTTCGCGGGCGCCGCGCTCGCGCGCTTCGGCGGCGGCGAACAGGGGCAAGGGATCGTCGTCGGGCAGACGGCGCACCGCCCACAGGGCCTCGCGACGATCCTGGCCCAGGGAGCGGAAGGCGTCGGCGTCGGCCAGCTTGCGCATGGCGGCGGCGGGCAGTTCGGCGCGCCGGGCCAGGGTTTCGACATCGGCGAAGGGCGCCTCGGCTCGCGCCGTCGACAGGGCCTTGGCCCAGTCCTCCTTGAAGCCGTCGATCTGACGCAGACCGAGCCGCAGGACGGGGGCGTCCGTTGGCCCCTCCAGACTGTTGTCCCAGTCGCTGTGCGAGACGTCGATGGGGCGCACCTCGACCCCGCCGACCTCCTGCGCCTCGCGCACGATCTGGGCGGGGGCGTAAAAGCCCATCGGCTGGCTGTTCAGCAGGGCGCAGGCGAAGGCCGCCGGGTGGCGGTGCTTGATCCAGGAAGAGACGTAGACCAGCCGGGCGAAACTGGCGGCGTGGCTTTCGGGAAAGCCGTAGGAGCCGAAGCCCTTGATCTGTTCGAAGCAGCGCCGCGCGAAATCAGGATCATAGCCCCGCGCGATCATCCGCCCGACCATGCGGTCTTCATAGGTGTGCAGGGTTCCGTCGCCCCGGAACGTGCCCATGGCCTTGCGCAGGCCGTTGGCCTCGGCGTCCGTGAACCGGGCGGCGACCATGGCGACCTTCATGGCCTGTTCCTGGAACAGGGGCACGCCCAGGGTTCGGTGCAGCACCTGCTTCAGTTCGTCAGGCGGACCATAGAGGCGGCCGGGCGGGGGATAGTGAACCTTCTCCACGCCGTTGCGACGACGCAGGTAGGGATGGACCATGTCGCCCTGGATCGGGCCGGGACGCACGATGGCGACCTGGATCACCAGATCGTAGAACTCGCGCGGCTTCAGCCGGGGCAGCATGTTGATCTGGGCGCGGCTCTCGACCTGGAAGACGCCGATGGACTGGCCCCGGCACAGCATGTCGTAGACCTCCGCCTCCTCCGGCGGGACGGAGGCGAGGTCATGCTCGACGCCCGAATGGGCCTTCATCAGGTCGAGCGCCTTTCGGATGCAGGTCAGCATGCCCAGGGCCAGGACGTCGACCTTCATCAGGCCCAGGGCGTCGATGTCGTCCTTGTCCCATTCGATGAAGGTGCGGTCCGGCATGGCGGCGTTGCCGATGGGGACGGTCTCGTCCAGCCGTCCCTGGGTCAGGACGAAGCCGCCGACGTGCTGGGACAGGTGGCGCGGAAAACCGAGCAGGCGCGTCGCCATGCGCACGGCGCGATCGACCATGGGATTGGCGGCGTCCAGCCCGGCCTGCTCGATCTGGCGGCCGCTGATCTCCGATCCCCAACTGCCCCACTGGGTCGAGGCCAGGCGCGCGGTGACGTCCTCGGTCAGACCCAGGACCTTGCCGACCTCGCGGATGGCGCTGCGGGGACGATAGCGGATGAGGGTGGCGGCGATGCCGGCGCGATGGCGGCCATAGCGATCATAGACGTACTGGATGATCTCCTCGCGCCGCTCATGCTCGAAGTCCACGTCGATGTCGGGCGGCTCGTCGCGGTTGGAGGACAGGAAGCGCTCGAACAACAGGTCGTGGCGGGCCGGATCGACGCTGGTGATCCCCAGGACGTAGCAGACGGCCGAGTTGGCGGCCGATCCGCGCCCCTGGCACAGGATGCCCTTGTCCTCGGCCGTGCGGACGATGTCGTGGATGGTCAGGAAATAGGGGGCCAGGCTGCGCTCGGCGATGAAGGCCAACTCCTTCGCAAGCAGGGCCGTGACCTTGGGCGGCGCGCCGTCCGGATAACGGACCAGGGTGCGGCGACGCACTAGTTCTTCCAGCCAGCCCTGAGGTGTTTCGCCCGGCGGTACGGGCTCCTCGGGGTATTCATACTTCAGGTCGCTCAGATCGAAGGTCGCCCGCGACAGGAAGGCGGTCGCCTCGGTTACCGCCTCGGGCGCGTCCTTGAACAGCCGCGCCATTTCGTCTGCGGGCTTCAGCCAGCGTTCGGCGTTGGCCTCCAGTCGGCGGCCGGCGGTTTCGATGGTCGCGCCTTCGCGGATGCAGGTCAGGAGGTCCTGCAGGTCGCGGTCTTCGGGGCCGGCGTAGAGGACGTCGTTGAGCGCCAGCAGAGGAACCTTCACCCGATCCGCCATGCCCTTGAGCCGGGCCAGCCGGCGCCGGTCGTCGCCGCGCTTGTGCAGGGCGGCGCCCAGCCAGACTGCGCCCGGCGCCGCCGCGTTCATGCGTGCCAGCACCTCTTCCAGCCCTGTCAGCCGGTCCGGCGGGACGAGGATCAGCAGCAGGTCCTCCGGATCGGCCAGCAGGTCGCGCAGGCCGATCTCGCATTCGCCCTTCTTCGCGCGGCGATTGCCCAGGGTCAGCAGACGCGTCAGCCGACCCCAACCCGCCCGCGTCTCCGGATAGGCGATGACGTCCGGCGTCCCGTCGTTGAAGATCAGCCGCGTCCCGGTCAGCAGGCGGAAGTTCGCCGCACGGCGCTTCACCTCTTCGGACAGGGCCGGATCGTTCAACGGGTTCTCGATGAAGGCGACCTCGCCGGGACTGCCGCCGTCGCGCATCCTGTCCGGCGGGGCCAAGCCCTCGATGCGTATCTCCTTCAGCGCGCTCCAGGCCCGCACCACGCCCGCCACGGTGTTGCGATCGGCCAGCCCCAGTCCAGCGTGGCCGCGCAGGATTGCCGTCAGCACCAGGTCCTTGGGATGCGAGGCGCCGCGCAGGAAGGAGAAGTTGCTGGCCGTCGCCAGTTCGGCGTAGGCGCCGCAAGGGTCGAGCCTCTTCATGCGAACAGGCCGTGGATGAACCAGCGCGGCTCGAGCGTCTCGCCATAGAGGCCCTGGCGGAACAGCCAGAAGCGGCGGCCGTCCCGGTCCTCGACCCGGTAATAGTCGCGGGTGCGCTGGTTCGGCGCGCGCCACCATTCGCCGCTGATCCGCTCGGGCCCCTCGGCGCGCGTCACCTCGTGCAGGACGCGGCGCCAGCGGAACTTCAGGGGATAGCCGTCGGGCACCTCCGCCAGGGTTTCGACCGGCTGGGGCGGGTCGAACATCTGCAGCGGCCGCAAGGGCGGATCGTCGGGGTCGAGGTCGGGCCAGGTCTCGTCGCCATGACGGGCGGCGGCCGGGACCAGTCGCGTCGCGCGTTCGGGAATGTGCGAGGCGAAGGGCTCGAAGCGCAGCACGGCCTCCGGCCCCAGACGCGCGGTCAGCCGATCAACCAGACGGCTGAAGGCCTCCTCGCCAGGCGTCTCGCGCTCCAGGCCTTGCTGGGTCGGCGCCAGAACCTGGGTCCAGGGCACGGACATCCGCATCTGGTCGAAGCCGAAGCCGGGGTCCAGCGGGGCGGCCAGGGCCGCCATCCGCTCGCGGAACAGCCGCAGGGTCGCGGGGGCGTCGCGGGTCGGGCGGCCGGTGCGAACGACGACGCGGCGCGTCTCGCCGTCCACGCGATAGAAGCCGGCCTCGAAGGCGCGGCCGCCCAAGCCCGTCTGATCCAGCCGGTCCATGGTTTCGACCAGCAAGTCGGACAGAACCCGCTCCACGTCCTCGGGCGCGGAGATGGGCTCGAAGAAGACGCGGTCGACGACTACGGGCGCGGGCGGACGATGCGGGGTGATGCGCATGTCCTCGTCGCCCAGAACCCTCGCCAGTCGGGTCGGGAAGTCGGCGCCGAAACGGGCAGCCAGGGGCGCGCGAGGCCGGTCGTCCAAGTCGCCCAGCCGCTTCAGGCCCAGACGACGCAGGGCCTCGTCCTCCCTGTCCGAAAGCTCCAAGGCGGCGACCGGCAGGCGACGCGCGGCGGCGCGCTCCTGGCCGGGCTCGAACCGGCCGTTGGGGCCAAAGCGGGCCAGGGCGCGCGCGACCTGGGGCGTGCCGGCCAGGGCGCACCGGATTTTGAGTCCGGCGCGTTCGGCCCGCGCCTGGACCGTCCGCATCAGGCCTGTCTCTCCGCCGAACAGGTGGGCGCAGCCGGTCACGTCCAGCATCAGGCCGTGCGGCGGGTCCAGCGCGATCATCGGGGTGAATCGGCCGAAATCCTCCAGCACCCGTCCCAGCAAGGCGTCGTCGAGGTCCGGTCGATGGGCGACGACGCGCAGGGCGGGGGTCCGCGCCCGCGCGTCGGCCAGGGCCAGGCCGGGGGTCAGCCCCGCCCGCGTCGCCGCCGGATCGACGGCCGCCAGCCGCAACGCGCCCTTGATCTTCTCGGCCAGGACGACCGGCGGCGCATCCTCAGGCGGCGCGCCGTCCCGCCGCTCCTGGCGTCGCAGCCGGTCGCTGGGCAGCCAGGGGAACCAGACCGCCAGATAGCGGCGCGGGCGGACGGAAGGTTCGCTGTTCACGATCCCACTCCATGATCCAGGTCCCGGGCGCCCCGCCGCCGCGCCGCCGCAGCAGGGTCGCGGAAAAAGACGGCCGCCCCGGCGCCCCGCCTTCCAGAGGTTCCGAAGCCCAGGACGTCACCGACCAGCGGGTCTCGGCCGCGCTGGGGCAGGGCAGGGCGCCCGCCCGCGCCAGGAACAGGGTCGCGCCGTCCGTCTCGGCCGCCAGAGCCAGTCGCCGGCTGGCCGTCAGGCTGAAGGCCTTGGCCTCGCCCCAGGCGCTCAACAGCACGGCGCCCACGGCGGGACTGCGCAGGGCTTCTTCGCCGACGGCCAACAGGGTCTGCACGTCGCGCGTCCGCACCAGCAGCAGGTCGCGCGGCGACAAGCCCATTTCATGCAGGCCGGGCCCATGCGGCCGTCCCGCCTCCTGGGCCATCATTTCATGCAGGCCCCAGACGATGGGCCGTCCCGCCGTCGCCCGCAACGCCAGCCCCAGGCCAAAGGCGTTGACCGCCACCGCGTCGGCGGGGGCGGCGGCGTAGAGATCATGCAGAACGCCCGTGGCCAGCGGCGCAAAAGCGTCGTCGCTTCCCGCGCGCACGCCCGCGCCGATGCGACGACCGCCGGCCCGATCCAGGGCCTCCAGGCGAGTCTTCAGCGCCGCCAGAGCGTCAGGCTGAGAATGAATGTTCCGCATATGTTCTTATATGCGCCCTGACCCAGGGAGGGAGTCAAGCGGGATGGTAAAGCTGCTGCCAAGCAATGGTGGCTATCTCCGATCATCGAGCGGCTCACCAAAGGAGCGAATTGGCCTCATGCGTCGTTGTCACGCACAACGGCAGCTTCGTTCTCGAGGAGGGAGGGAATCTATGATCCGCCTGACCTTGACGCTTTCGTCCGTCTATCTCGCGGTCGTGGGATTGGCGCTTCTGTTCGTGCCGCTTCAGTTCGGCGTGGGGGCCGTTCCCGCTGACGCTTCGACAGAACTCATCGCTCTGCTCAGGCTTTTGGGAGGGCCGTTTCTAGGTATAGCCGTGTTGAACTGGCTTTCGCGCGGCGCGCCTCTCGGCGGCTCGCTACGAAACGTCCTTGTCGCCAACGCCGTCGGTTTCGGTGTCGTCGCGCTAAATGACGTCTGGGGCGTCACGACCGGTGAGGCGCGAGAATTGGCGAGGCTCTTCCTCGGCGTCCACCTGGGGTTCACGGCCGCGTTTCTGATGTCCTTGCGCATCTCAGCACGATGATGGAGCCGCTCCAACATTCGCTGCCGGCGCCGCCGACATCAGTCTCGCCTGAGAGATGGGGGAAGGGCGTATCGTTCGCCGTCGAAGGGGATGAGGACCGTTCTTGGCGGTTCGGTGCGATCCGTCGTCAGGCACTCCCCGCTCTTATCCGTCTTGGAGACGCGTCGAGTCCGACGCTCCAGGAGCGAAATGTCCTGACCGCGTCGGCCTGGGGTCATCCGCAGGATACGTTCGGTCGAGAGGGTTTCGCCTGGGCAGGATAGATCCCATTCGCCCCGGCTTCGAGAGACCACCAGATTTTCCAGGACGGGCGCCAGGGCGCCGTCCCGCACTTCGTAGAGAGACAGCGTGGTCTCCAGGAGGGGATTGGGACGCGAGCTCCCCATCCGCGTTTGCCGCACTCCGAACGCGAGCCGTTCAGGCCCCAACTGATAGGCGGCGGTGTCGAATGAAACGTCGGACACGCCTATGGCGTCGTCGTCCATGGCGTGGGGCAGGCGGAGGCGTTGGCGTGGGGTCCCCGTGGTTTCATCGACGACGAGAACATCCAGATCGCCTGAAGTTCCGTCCGAACGGACTTGGGCGATGAGGGGAACCGCGACCAGCAGGAGCCCTGGTCGGCCTCGCCAGCGCCGACAGACCATGGCGTGAGGATCGATGGAGGTTTCGGATGGGAGGGTAAGGGTGCGGTCGCGGACCCGCACCGCGCGCCCACCCTGCACGACGGCGTCGGGGTAGGCTTGGCGTACGATCGCCGCCACGTCCCCGCACTCCCGGCCTTCCGCCCTGGCCGCTGTTGGAGCGCACAGCACAAGCGCCAGGACGCCTAAACTCCATCCGCCGATTATCCTCATCACCCCCCTCCCTAGCTGTCCCGTAACTCGTTCCATTCCAGCAGCCGAACCGGCCAAGGGGAATGCGCCGTCTAGCGAAGCCGAATTCGACGCCACAAGACCAACGCTGCGCTGAAAGCCACACCTTCTAAACGAGGACGGAACCTCGTCTCAGCCTCGTCGCATTCTAGGTGCGCCGGTTGGAGGCCATTGTATTTTCATTTTGGCGGGTGCGACCTGCGTCCGAATGGCTTTTCGGGATCCGCCAGGCGCATTTCGGCTAAGCGGTAGACCTCTTGGCGCAGATCGACAGTCTCTCTCTCAATGGCTAGCAGTCGCTGGAACAACTGCCAGCATGCTCCTGCAATGACGACAACACCAACCGTCAACACGACATCCATCACGCTCTCCCTGAATGGTTATTATAGTGACTGGATGAAGGTGAAGATTTCCTTGCGCTTGGGGCGATGCGAATGGCCCAAGTTCTCGGCGAAAATGTACGGCGTATCCGGCGCGAGCGGGGAGTGACCCTGGAAACGCTCGCTCATGATGTGGGCCTCTCCTACAGCTATATGGGGCAGTTAGAGCGTGGGCAAAGGAACCCAACGCTGGAGGTTGTCGAGCGGATCGCAGATATCTTGAAGGTGGAGCCGATTCATTTGCTGATGCATGACTAACCTGCTCGGTCGCGGCAGGGGGCATGGCGGAGATAGGCAGGAAGTCTGGCCCTAAGACTGGGAACCTGCCAGAGGCCTGGGCTTTGGGGCGGTATGGTTTCCGGTATCCATTTCGGCCCCATAGCCGCAAACGCCGTCCATCTGTGCGTGGACATGCAAAGACTATTCGCGGAGGACACGGCATGGCGCACGCCGTGGATGGCGCGTGTCCTGCCAGTCGTCGTGCGTCTGTGCGAGCGCAAGGCCGAACGCACCTGTTTCACCCGGTTCATCCCCGCCCGTTCGCCGAGAGAGGGGGAGGGGACGTGGAGGCGGTACTGGCGGCGATGGGCGTCGATGACGCTTGAGAATCTGGGTGAAGGACGTGTGGAGCTTCTGCCCGAACTGCAGGTCTTCACCCCGCCCGCCAGGGTGTTGGACAAGTCCCGCTATTCCCCCTGGCTCAACACGGGTCTGGCGTCGGCTCTGATGGCCAGCCGGGTCGACACCCTGGTGGTGACGGGCGCCGAGACCGATATGTGCGTGCTGGCGACTGTCCTCGGCGCCGTGGATATGGGCTTTCGCGTGGTGGTGGTTTCGGACGCCCTGTGCAGTTCCTCGGACCAGTCGCACGACGCCTTGTTGGCTCTCTATCATGACCGCTTCGGCCAGCAGATCGAGACGGCGGAGTGCGACGAGGTGCTCGAGATGTGGGCCTAGGAAGGTTCGCTCAGCAGTCGCGACAGCCTTGAATCGAAACTCTGGGCGTTTGGATCCGGCAGACAGGTCGTGATGGTTCCGGATTCATAAAGCTCAATCACGCGCGGATGGACATAGGACGCCCGACAGACCGTCGGCGTGTTGCCCAGCAGGCTCGCGACCGCCTTCATGCAGGTCGAGATGTTTCGCCGCGCCTCGGTCTGGGACGTGGGCGGGGCCATTTCGTAGAAGGCGCGGGCGGCGGCGACGGTGGCCGCCCAGGTGCGGAAGTCCTTGGCGGAGAACTCATCGCCCATGGCCTCGCGGATATAGGCGTTCACGTCGTCTGAACTGATCGCCCACAGCTCGCCCTCTGCGTCGCGGTATTTGAACAGATGCTGGCCCGGCAGGCCTTCAAGGCCGCGCATGACGCGCGCCAGTCGACGGTCGCTGACCTTGACCCGGTGTTCCTTGCCGCTCTTGCCCCTGAACTCAAAGGTTAGGGCCGAGCCGTCGACCTCCAAGTGCCGCTTGCGCAGGGTCGTCAGGCCGAAACTGCGGTTCTGGCGGGCATAGGCGGCGTTGCCGACGCGGATGAGGGTGACTTCCAGCAAACGAACCGCCGAGGCCAGCACCTTTTCCTTGCACGGGCCACGTCGCGAAAGGTCGTTCTCCACCCGGTCGTGCAGTCGCGGCAGGCGTCGGGCGAAATCTGGCAAACGCGCAAATTTGTGCGAGGCGGCGCGGGCCGTCCAATCGGCATGATAGCGGTACTGCTTGCGACCGCGCGCATCGCGCCCGGTCGCCTGGATATGGCCGTTTGGGTCGGGACAAATCCAGACGTCCTGCCACGCCGGCGGAATGGCTAGGGCGTCGATCCGCATCAGGATGTTCCGCTCACGGATCAGGCACCCCTTTGGATCAAGATAGCAAAAGCCCCTCCCGCTCCGGCGGCGCGTAAGGCCTGGGCTCTCGTTGCTGGACCAGACGAGTCCGCCGGAAGGCGGCGGATTGATCACGTTTGTCGACATCGTCACGGCCCTTGCTGGGTCTAAGTCTAGGCAACACCAGGTCCTGCCTCCGGCTCCCTTCTGCGCGCGGCCGTGCTCTCAGTTCATCGCGCCGCACCGGCATGAAAGGTCGGAGAGACTACCCGCGTCCAGAATCGACGCCTTGCCGCGGCTGAAGCGCACCGCGCCTATCGCTTGCAGGTTGCTGGCGGCGGCGTTGATGCTGGTTCTCTGGACGCCGAGCATGGCGGCTAGCTGGGCCTGCTTCAAGCGAAGCGGCGCGCCGTTGCCGCCATGGTGCAGACGAAGCAGCCACTTGGCCAGACGCTCCGACACGCGATGGGAGGCGTTGCAGGCGGCTTCCTGTTCCAGAAGCGTCAGGCGTTGAACCGCCTGAAGGGCGATGAAGCGCGATAGCCAATCATGACCGAGCGCCTCGCGGGCGGCGGCGGCGGGAACGCGGAACAGCCGAACATCCAGCAGCGGCCGCACGTCGGCGCGGCTGCCGCTAGAGCCCAGAGCGTGATCCCAACCGTAGACGGCGCCCGATACGATAGGTGCGACACAGACTTCACTTCCGGTTGGAAAGGCGCCGAGAACCCCGGACAGGACGAACCAGAGATGCTCCCTGTCCAGAGGAGCCTGCGCGTCGCCTGGGAGATCAACCTCTGTTCCCTCGGCGGTCAGGCGCTGCTGCGCATCCGGCGGCAGGACGCGATAGACCGGGTGATCACGGATGCTGGGCGGGGGGCGGCCGTGAGGAGGGGCGGACGGGGATAGAATGGCGGCGGAATCTGCAGACATGGGGCCTCCTAACCAGAAGCCCTGCCATGGCTGCCGCAGATCGCCACTCACATGGGTTAGTCGCGGCTGGGCGGCGCATCCGCGAGATCGTCGGCGATGCTGAGGCCTGCGGCCAAGGCCAGGCCCTGCAGGTCAGGCAGGACGGCCCGTCCCGTCCGGTAGTCGACCAGGCCTGCTCGCCGAAGTTGCTGTAGCGTCCGGTTCATGTGCACGGCGCTGAGGCCCAGGATGTCTGCGAGCATGTCCTGGGTGAGAGGCAGGTGAAGGACGCCGGGTTCGGCTGCGCCGAGACGGCTTTGCCGCTCGTACAGCTCCAACAGAAGGTGCGCCGTTCGCTCATAGGCGCTGAGCCGACCCAGCCGAATGACATGCCGCGCCAGCCGCAGGCGCTCTGCCGAGCGAAAATGCCGCCAGGCTTCCAGAAGACGCGGGCTGACGTCTACGCCTTCGGAAATCGCCGCCCACAGCAGGGAGGCGTCAAGGGTAGAGGCGTCGGTCAGGGCCCAGACCGCCATGTCGGCGTCCACGACGTCGGCGGCCAGGATGACGTCGCCGGGCAGGCTGAGACCGACGATCTGGCGACGGCCGTCTTCCAACATCGCGCCGCGGGCGATCCAGCCGCGCGCCACCACACGGGCGTCTTTGCGTTCCGGATGAAGGGAAACGGCGCCGCCGGGCGGGTGAACCATGGCAGGACCGTGAAACCAGCTACGGATGCATTCGATGTCGCCAGGCGACAGCACGGCGAAGCTGAACAGCATCCGCTCCAGCGACGCCGCGGCTATGTCTACATCATCTTGATAAGACTGATTCTTCATCCCTCTGACCAACAGCACGGCCGAGGGTGTTTCGTTCTTTACATAGGTTAGTCCAAGGGCTTGACGGTGATGCTTGCGGCGCCGGGAGCGGAAGCCGTCAGGCGCGGTAATAGGAATCTGAGCAGAGGGTGCGCAGTTGGCGCCACGTGGCCTTGCCCTCGAGCTGGAAAAGTTCGGCCTGGGTATAACGATCCGAGATCAAGGCCTTGCGGACTTCGCTGGGTATGCGGAAGCGGCCGCTGCGCGCGAGTTCGAAGGCCCGCTCGATGACTGGTGTTCTATTCATGGTACAAAATCCCCTGTTACGGGAAGGCAATGCGGTTGCGCCCTGATGGGTTCATTGTGTCGCCTTTGAGGCGCTGTGGAACCTTGGCTGTTCGAGCCGATGGCACCATTCGCGAAGATCCGGCGTTGTGGTCGCGCCAAGCCTCAGGGAACCACAATGCACGACCACAGCCGTTTGCTGGAAAACAAGCTGCAACGACGCGACGTCATTACGGATGGCGAAAGGCAGGCGCTCAGGAGCGTGCTGACCCATGTCGTGTTGAAGCCCGCCGGCAGCGACATCGTCACTCAGGATGCGTTGGTCGATCATTCCAGCCTCGTCATCGACGGCTTCTGCGCGCGCTATCGCGATCTGAGCGACGGACGGCGGCAGTACACCCAGATCAATCTTCCCGGAGACTTCATCGACCTGCACGGCTTTGTTCTGAAGCGCGTCGACCATGGCGTGCGCGCGCTGTCCGACTGTCTCATCGCCGAGGCGCCGCATGAACGCCTGCGCAAACTGACGGAAGAGCACCCGCATTTGACGCGCTTGTTATGGCTGGAGACGGTGGTGGACGCCGCCATGCACCGTGAATGGCTGCTGGCCCTAGGTCGACAGGAGGCGCTGGAGCGGACCGCCTTGTTGGTCTGCGAAATCTACGCGCGCTTGAAAGCCGTGGGCCTGGCGCGCGACGGCGTCTTTCATTTTCCCATTATCCAGGCGGAGATTGCGGATCTGCTCGGCATGTCCGCCGTGCATGTGAACCGTACGCTGAAGGTCATGCGCGAGGCGGGCTGGCTGGAGTGGACAGGATCGGAAGTTCGTATTCTCGCGTGGGATCGTCTGGCGAGCGCGGCCGAGTTCAATCCCTCCTATCTGCGGCTGGAACGACTGCCGGTTTAGCGCAGGGTTACGGCCCCGCCGCTGATCAGGCGGCAGGGCCGGATGGAGCTCAGGCGGCGGGCTGCAACGCCTCGGCGTTGATTACGGCGTCGGCGATGGCCGTCAGATCCTCATCCGTCTGGCTTTCTTCCTGAAGGGTCTCGTCCAGCAGTTTGACGGCGTCCTTCAGTCCCATCACCTCGGCCCAGCGCTTGAGCGTGCCATAGCGGGTGATCTCATAGTGCTCGACCGCCTGGGCGGCGGCCAGCAGACCGGCGTCGAGCGCTGCCGTGTCCTTGTACTCCTCGGCGATTTCGTCGCCTTCGGCCAGGATGCCTTCGATGGCGTCGCAGGTCTTGCCGCGTGCGGGCTTACCGATGATCTCGAACACCTGCTGCAGGCGTTCGATCTGGCCTTCAGTCTGCTCGCGGTGCTTTTCGAAGGCCGCCTTGAGGTCGGGCGACTGGGCGGCGCGCGCCATCTTCGGCAGGGACTTCAGGATCTTGCGCTCGGCGTAATAGATGTCGCGCAAGGTCTCGTGGAAGAGGGTTTGCAGCGTTTTCTCGGCCATGGGACTCTCCTGAAAAGAATGGGGGAGCCTGCGAAGCGGCGGGCGCACAAGCGCGTTCCTAGTGTTCGGATATGGACAGGGCTGGGCGCCACGGAACGCACAGGCCCACGAACTCTTCTGCCGATTTCAGAGTGTTGGAGCGCGACATGAAGGAGTACGCCTATGGCTGGATCACTCTGGCCTTCTTCACCATTTCCATCGTCTTGCATTGGGGCTTCGGCTGGGCTGCCTATGTGAACGAGGCCCGCGACCACGGACAGGCGGCGCAACTGACGCCCTATTTGATGGAGATGGGGAGGGACACCTTCGAGAACTGGCAGTCCGAGTTCCTGCAACTGATCTGGCAGGTCGTGGGGCTGGCCTACTTTCTTTATGTCGGCTCGCCGTCGTCCAAGGAGAACGACGACCGGATGGAGGCCAAGATCGACGCCTTGCTAGAATTGGTGGGGCGTGAAAGCGGCGCGGCCCTGATCGAGGAGATCGACGCCAGCCATCTGCGTCGTCACGGCCACGCGAGCATTCATCTGGACCCGCCTTATGCGGTGCGGAAGCCCGCTGCCGAATAGGAAGAAGGGGCGGACTGTCGTCCGCCCCTGATAGCGCCGTGCACCAAGGCCCGGCGTCAGGCGCCCAAGCTGGCTTGCAACTGCTTGGCCCGCTCAAGATGGGCTTCGATCTTGGGCAGGACGTTGCGCGCATGTTCCGCCAAGGCGGGAACGTCCGCCTTGTCGGAGAAGCCGCGGTGAAGGGTGACGGCCTCCTCATGGGCGGCGACCTGCTGATCGACGTAGACCTTATCGAAGTCCGCAGTCGAGGCTGAGCGCAGGTTGTCGATCAGCCCCTTGCGGCGTTGATCGAGCTCGGTCGGCAAGGTCGTGTCGGGCGCAGCCTGTCCGGCGGCGGCCCTCAGGCCGGTGGAGGCGGCCGTGTGGTCGGTCTTGATCATCTGGGCCAGTTCTTTGACCTGGGCGTTTTTCGATCTCTCCATGGCGATGTCGGCGGCCTGGATCTCGTACATGTCGCCCATGGCGGCGTTGGGCACATAGGCGCTGACCATATTGGCGCCCATGGTCGCGGCCGAGGTCTGACCGACCGGTTCGGAAACGGCGTCCTGCGCCTTATCGACGGCTTTGGAACCTTGCTGCTGGTTGCAGGCGGCGAGGGTGAGGGCGGCGGCTGATACGGCCAGGACGGCGACGGTTTGCTTCATCATCACTTGAACTCCTTGGGTATGATCAGGGCTTGGCGGCCACGCCGGGGGTGACGGGCGCCAATTCTTGCGCCTGGGTCTGAGGCGGAGGCGCATCGACCTGTTGCAGGCCGTCATCCGGCGTTTCGCGGATTGATAGAATGGCCTCCTGCGTGCGCATCAGGGGGCGGCGGCGTCGGCGGCCTGGACATCGGTGGGCGAAGCGACTCGCAGACGTCGCTGAGGGCCGCTGTCGCTGCCGACCACGACTTCATAGAAACGCATGGCGGCCTCCCAGGGTAGGGACGTGCGGTGGGCGGCGAGGGCAATCGGTCATGTCTTTTCCTCCCTGTGACAGGAAGTTAAGCGGCGGGGCGAGGCGGTGTTCCAAACGCTCAAGCCTGAACACGCCGTTACATGACACGCTCCAGCGGCGCCTCGGCTCCCGTCATTCGTGGATCGGGAACCTTGGTTTCGGTGCGGAGAAAACCGGTCGCCGCCGCGGCTAGATAGACGATGAACAACAGGACCAGGAGGACGCCGACAAGGATCAGCAGCCGTCTGGGGCGTCGCAGGATCGGGGGCTTTTCCTTGTTCGCGAGGGGCAAGAGCGAACTCCTTTCGTACTCGAAGCAGAAGGAAAGGGAGCGGGGCCTGTTCCATACGGCTCCGGTCGGCTCTTTATTTCTGGCGCGGGGGCTCGTGGGCTGGCTCAGGAGGCTTTGAGGCGTCGTTGCGCTGGGCCAGAACAGCCTTCGCCAGCTCTTCCGCCGCCAGCCGCACCTCATCCTGAACGGCCCGGTCGCGGTCGAGGGCGTCGTGGCTGGTGGCGTAGGGCTCCCAATAGCCGATGTAGCGGTCGATCTCCGCGTCGGCGCCGGCGGGCGACAGCTTCATCGAGACCAGCCAGTCGGACAGGGAGCGGCGCACGTTTTCCGCGCCTTCTACATCGCCATGGACGACCAGGGCGAAACGCCGGCCCGCCAGGTGACGGGGATAGGGCCAGTCGGCCAGTTCAAGCGCCTTGGCCAGGGCGACGGTCTTGCCATGCGTCGTCGTGGGATCTGGATTGCCGCCGTCGGCGCAGACCAGCCGGTCCATCATCAGCTTGAAAGGGCTGGAGGCGTGATACCAGTTGACCGGGGTGACGATCAGGACGCCATGCGCGCGGACCCACATCGGATAGATGTCGTTCATCCAGTCGTGGACCTGGCCCAGGCTGTAGTTGGGATAGCAGCTGCACGGCCAATGGCAGAGGGCCGCTGCGGTGGAGAAGCAGGCCTTGCAGGGATGAATTTCCCGGCCGTATTCCGACGCCAACCGCGACAGGTCGAGGATTTCTGCCGCCATGCCCGCGCGCCTCTCCACCACCTCGCGGGCGATCTGGACGAGGCGCCAACTCTTGGACATTTCACCGGGACAGGTGTGCTCGGAACGGCTGGAGGCGTTGATGATCAGGATGCGCGCGGGCCCGGCGGCGTCGTCATGTTGCGCCTCGGCGGCGCGGAGGGCCGCGTGCGCGTCCAGCCAGTCCAGCGCCAGCTCATAGTCCGGCTCGGCGAAGCTCGGACCGGCGGGGCGCGTCAGCGGCGATTTTCGACCCCCGATGTAGCCGTCCCAGGCTGCGGCGGCCAAGCGGTCGATCTCGTCGCGCAGAGGATCGAAGGCGGGGTCCGCGAACCGGCTGCGGAAGCGGGTTTCAAAGGTTGTGCGGTCCAGTTCTGGGCTGGGCATGCCCTTGCGCGGCTCAGGAACGGCTAGAGCTTGGGGAGCGGGATCTGGCATGCGGCTTCTTTCCGGCTCGGGTGCGTCGGAAACGTCGCGGCTGAACACGACGTTCCGCCGCAGGAGGGGAACGCGCGGACAGGGGGCGACTTAGGAAGGCATGCCCTTCACACGTCTACAGGAGCCGTCATGTCCGACCGCCTGACAATGCAGGATCCTCGCCATCAGTATCCGCGTCCGCCGTTTCCACGGCAGCCGCAGCCGGCGCCGGGTCTGGTCGCGAAGATGGAGCCCAAGCCCGATCATGGCGAGGAAAGTTATCGAGGCCATGGGCGGTTGAAGGGGCGCCGCGCCCTGATAACCGGGGCCGATTCCGGCATCGGTCGCGCGATCGCTGTCGCCTACGCCCGCGAAGGCGCCGATGTCGCGATTTCCTATCTTCCCTCAGAGGAGGCCGACGCGCGCGAGGTGATCGCCCTGGTCGAGGCCGAAGGCGTCAAGGCGCTGGCCTTGCCCGGCGACGTGCGTGACGAGGCGTGGAATGCGACCATGGTGGCGCGCACGCTCGAGGCCTTCGGCGGTCTGGACATCCTGGTCGTCAACGCGGGCCGACAGCAGTTTCGCGAGGACGTGGGCGAAGTCTGGACCGAGGATTTCGACGCTACGCTGAAGACCAACCTCTACGCCCTGCACTGGCTGTGTCAGGCGGCGGCGCCCCATCTGCCGCCGGGCGCGGCGGTCATCACCACCGCCTCGATCCAGGGCTATGAGCCGTCGGACATCCTGTTGGACTACGCCACCACCAAGGGCGGGATCGTCACCTACACCAAGGCCCTGGCGAAGCAGCTGATCGAGAAGGGCGTGCGGGTGAACGTCGTGGCGCCGGGCCCCTTCTGGACGGTTCTGCAGCCCAGCGGCGGCCAGCCGCAGGAGAAGGTCGAGAAATTCGGAGCTCACAGCGCCTTCGGACGTCCGGGTCAGCCGGTCGAGATCGCGCCGGTCTACGTGTTGCTGGCCTCGCAGGAGGCGAGCTTCGTCACGGGCGAGGTCTGGGGCGTCACCGGCGGCGCCGGGATCGCCTGAGCTTTCAGACCTCGAACACGCGATAGGGCGTATCGCCCATCGTCCGCAGCACGGGCAGGGCGACATTGTAGACCGGGACGCCGCGCGCCGTGCGGCCTTCCGGCGCGCCGCGATGCGCATGGCCGTGCAGCACCAGCTTGACGTTCTCATAGCGATCGACGACCTCGGCCAGGCGCGACGAGCCGAGGAAGGCGTGGATCTCCGGCGGCTCGCCGATCACCGTATCCACCACCGGGGCGTAGTGGAGCAGAACCACGCTCCTCTCGGTCCGCAGCGTTCGGATCGAATTTTCGATGAGATTGGCGTCCTCAACCGCCTCGTTGACGAAGGTCTTGATAGAGGCCTCGCCGAAGGAGCTGAGCATGTAGCGGCCGAAGCCGCCGACGAAGCCCTTGCCTCCGGCGAAGCCGACGCCGTCGATCTCATAGGCCTCGCCGGTCAGCATCTTGACCCCGGCCTCGCTCAGCATGCGGATGACTTCCTGCGGTTGGCCGCACTCATGCTCGTGATTGCCGAGCACGCCGACCATGGGGATGCGGCAGGCGCGCAGATCCTCCAGCAGGTTCTCCACCTCGACCGTCTTCCCGAAATTGACCAGGTCGCCGCACAGGCACAGCACGTCCGCGTCTTCATGCACCCGGTCGAACAGGTCGCGATAGGCGCGATGCGAGGTCTCGCCGACATGCAGGTCGCCGACGGCGGCGACGCGCAGCTTCTTCTTCGGTCCGGCTTCCATGCCCGGTTGAGGCGTCTGGCCTTCAGCGGCGGAGGCGGCGGTTTCAGGCGACGGGGTCATGGCGTTCCTCCAGGCCCTTGCCCACCACGTCGCCGAAACCCCATTCGGAGATGTCGGCGATGTAGTCGCGCGGGCTGAACAGGCGGCCCCGGCAGACCTTCACGCGCGGCGCCGGCAGATCGACCTGGGCCTGTAGGCGGCCGATCAACTCCGTCATCAGCCACGCCGGCACCAGGCCGCGCTCGGTCGGATAGGCGAAGCGGAAGTTGAGCAGATGCGCCATCAGCACCTCCCAATAGAGATCCATCTGATCCAGCAGCGACTTCCAGTCGATGGCCTCGGCCTGCTTCAGGATGACGTGGTTCACATCGGCGCCGTCGTAGCGATAGCGGTCCTGGATGAAGGCCTTGGACAGGATCAGGGCGGTCGGCGGCGTGATCGTCACCTCATGCCCGTACACGGTGATGCGATCCGGCCCGAACCAGCTGTCGGACACGGCGATGGTGCCGTTCGACATGGCGAAGATGACGTCGAAGAAGTGCCTGTCGTCCTGCCAGACCTTGGCGATCCAGCGCTCGTCCTCGACGTCGGTGCGATAGCCGCGCGCCTGGAAGAAGGCCAGAATCCGGGGATAGTCGCCGGGCTTGCAGAAGACGTCCAGATCCTTGGTGGGGCGCCGGATGCCTGTATAGGCCGTGACGGCGTAGGTGCCCGATAGCAGGAAGGGCACGCCGGACTCCTTGAGCAGGCGCAGGGCCTCCTCATAGAAGGCGCGGGCCTCGGGCGGTGGTTCAAAGGAGGGATAGGCGACCGTGTCGGACATGGGATCAAGTTCCTGAACAGGGCAGAGAAACGGCGTGCGGAGAAACGCGGTTCCGTTTCTGTGCGCGACCGAATGCCGGTGAACCGTCGCGGCGTGGAGGCGTTGGCCTAGGATGGTCGACGTCGCCTGGACACCCTATTGCGGGCCTGCGCCCGATCCCGCCGAGGCGCTCGGGCGGTGGAACGGCGATCTAATCCTGTTGTCTGTGATGGCGGTGGCGACGACGGCCGGATTGATCCTGCTGCGTGAACAGCAGAGGGGACGCTTCAGCGCGGCGATGGCGGTGCTGGCGGTCGGCTTCATCTCGCCGCTGTGCGCCTTGAGCTCCGCCCTGTTCATGGCGCGGACCCTGCATCACCTGCTGTTGGTTTTGGCGGCGGCGCCCCTGCTGGCCTTGTGCCTGCCTCGGCTGAAATCGCCGCGTCTGGCGGCGGCGACGGCGGTGCAGGCGGTGGTCTTTTGGGCCTGGCATGCGCCGGAGCCCTACGCTCAGGCTCTGTCGCATGACGGAATCTATTGGCTGATGCAGATCAGCATCCTGGGAAGCGCCGTCTGGTTCTGGGCGGCGGTTCGCAGCGCAAGGGGGCATGCGGCCGTCGCGGCCCTGCTGGCGGCCATGCTGTTGATGGGGCTTCTGGGCGCTTTGATCGTGTTCGCGGGCCAGCCGCTCTATGCGCCGCATTTCGCCAGCACCATGGCCTGGAACATGACGCCGCTGGAGGACCAGCAGGCGGCCGGGCTCATCATGTGGGCGCCGGCGGCGGCGGCCTACCTCCTGGCCGCTCTATGGCGGATTCACGGTCTGCTGAAGCCGGCGGGCGAGGCGGCGGCATGATCGACCGGCTGATCGCCCAGGCGCTGGAGTGGGCCGCCGGTCATCATGACGAGGGGCGCTATTCCCCCGTGGCCATCTGGTTTCACTGGATCATGGCAGGTCTGGTCGTGTTCCAGTTGGGGTGGGGCTGGTGGATGGGTCGGCTGCCGGTCGGCGGCGAGAAGGTCGCGGCCTATGAGGTCCATTTCGCCGTCGGCGTGCTGATGTTGTTGCTGGTGATCGGCCGTCTGACCTGGCGGCTGGTCGCGCCGGATCTGATCAATGACGCGGACAAGCCGGGATGGGAAAGCACGGCCGCCCACGTCACCCACTATGTCTTCTATCTCTGCCTGTTCGGCCTGCCGTTGTCGGGTTGGGCGATGATATCGGCCACAGCGCGAGACGCCCAACTGGCGGCGGCGGGCTTCATTCCCTGGCCGATGCTGCCGATGCAGGATCTGTCGAATCGTCAGCTCTGGGCGGTCGAGGCGGCGGCCGAGTGGATGCACTGGGGCCTCGTCATCGCCCTTCTGCTGATGATCCCGATCCATGCGGGGGCCGCGCTGAAGCACCATCTGATTGACCGCGACGACGTCTTCCACGCCATGCTGCCGGTTGTTCCCCAGCTACGGCCCCGACGCACGCGATGGCAGCGGCGATGGCGGGCGTTGGAGAAAAGGGTCGTGACGACTGTTCGGAGGCTGCGGCGCGGCCGCACCCGCTTCCAGGTCTAGAGTCGGTCCAGGATCGCCTGCATCTGGGCGATCTCCCGCTCTTGAGCGACGATGATTTCGTCGCACAGGGCGATGAGCTCAGGGTCGGTCAGCTTGGCCTTTCCGCACATCAGGATCGCCCCGGAATGATGGGGGATCATGCCGCGGATCAGCTCCTGGTCGTTAATGGCCGCCTGGGTGCGCATGGCGTAGAAGCTAGTGGCGAATACGACGGCGGCGATTCCGATGATGATCCAGTTGTTGCGCCTGTTCTGGAACATCGAACGCATCGACAGCAGCATCACCACGGCCATGGGCGCGACCATCATCAGCGTCATATAGACGTTGTTCAGGTTGAAGCGGAAATGATCGAGCGTCGCGATCATGGTGAACATCACCAGATACATGATGACGAAGTCGATCAGCAGTTCGATTGCGAGATTGCGATAGCTGTGGGCGTGCATCAACGGCCTCCACCGGGTTGTTCTAGTCGTGAGACAACCAATCGCTGTGCGCGTGGCCTGTTCCCGAGGAGTTCAGTCGCCGTCGGAACGAGCGGGGCGGCGGATTTCGCGCGACGCGGCCGGGCGCGCCGCAGCGGCGACCGAGGCGGCGCTGGCGACCGACGCTTCGGCGCGGACCGGGGAGGGCGGCTGGGTCGATAGCCAGGCGGCGATGGCGCGGGCTTCGTCGTCCGTCAGCCGTTGTACGGCGGCGGCCATGACGCCACGCGGGTCGTTTCGCCGCTCGCCGGACTTCCAGCGGTAAATCTGTTCCAGCGTATAGGCCGCGGGCTGCCCGGCGACGATCGGCTGCCCTTCGCCCGCACCTTGGCCTTCAACGCCATGACAGGCGGCGCAGGCCGTGATTCCGCGCGCCGTGTCGCCGGTCAACCAGATCTGGGGCGGAGAGGCGGTTGAAGTCTGAACGGCGGGCGGGGGCAGTTCGGCGTACCAGGCCGCGACGGCCCTGCGCGCGTCCTGATTCAGGCCCTTGGCCACGCGGGTCATCACGTCGTCGGGACGCAGGCCGCTGGCGTAATCCTCCATCTGTTTCTGCAGATAGCCCTGGTCCAGACCGGCGAGGCGCGGCGTCGAGACGCCGTCGCCTTCGCCCTTCAGGCCGTGACAGGTGAAGCAGGCGTTGGCCGCGCCGCCCGCGCCCCCGCTCATGGCGATCACCTCGCCGGACGCCTGAAAGGCGCGGTCGGTCGCGCCTGGCGTCGCGTCGCAGGCGGCGAGGGTCAGTCCCAGAAAAGCGAGGAGCAGGGCGCGCACCCCGATCCAACACCGGCTTTGCGGTGCCGGTTCCGCCTCGGAACCCCTGGCCGCCCGGCGGATTGGTTCTGGCGAAGCGGAAAGGGGCCGTATGCCGTCATGTCGCGACGATGGGGAAGATAGGCGCTGTGGTTTCGGCCGCCGGCCTGCTGGGCCTGGCCGCCTGCGCGGACAATGCCAGAGCGCCGCGCGACCTGGCGGGCGCCGACGCGGCCGTGGGGCTGCGCCTGATCCGGACCCAGGGCTGCGGCGCCTGCCACGTCATTCCCGGCGTGGCCTGGCCCGAGGGGCGGACCGGCGGATCGCTGGCGGGCGTGGGGGCGCGGCCGATGATCGCCGGGAGGCTGCCGAACCAGCCCGTGGTCATGGCAGCCTTCGTGCGCGACGCGCCGTCGTTGCTGCCCGACGCCGGCATGCCGCCCATGCCCCTGAGCGAAGCCGAAGCCCGCGACATAGCGGCCTATCTCTATACGCTCGATGACGACTGAGACGCCGGACATGCTGGGCGGCTGGCCGCCGCCGGTTCTGGACCCGGCCGGACCGTTCGCCGGGCCGGTGACGGTGGTTGCCTGGGTGCTGTTTGTCATGGGCGCGGTCGTGCTGGCCGTTGTCCTGATCGCCCTGGGCGTGGCCTTGTTCGGGCCGAGGACGTGGAAACGTCGCGTTGGCGGCGAGCGCCTGGTCTGGATCGGCGGCCTGGCCTTTCCGGTGGTCGTGCTGACGGGCCTGCTGATCTACGGCCTCAACGTCACCGCGCGCGTGTCGGATGCGCCGCGTGACGGCGAGATGCGCGTGCGCGTCACCGGCGAGATGTGGTGGTGGCGCGTGGCCTATCTGGACGACCAGGGCCGCGAAACGGTCCAGGACGCCAATGAGGTTCACATCCCCGTCGGCCGTCCGGTGGTGGTCGAACTGGAGAGCGCCGACGTCATCCATAGCTTGTGGGTGCCGCGCCTGGGCGGCAAGACGGACATGATCCCAGGCCGCCGCAACTTCATGCGCCTGCAGGCTGACAAGCCGGGCGTTTATGCGGGACAGTGCGCCGAATACTGCGGCGGCCCTCACGCCCTGATGGGCTTCGTCGTCGTCGCCCATGCGGAGGCCGACTTCGAAGCCTGGCGGGCCAGGCAAGCCGCGCCCGCCGCGCCGTCCGCCCTGCCCGGCGCGGGGGTGTTCAGCGTCTCGGGCTGCGGCGCCTGCCATACCCTACGCGGAACCGAGGCCAACGGCCTGGCCGGGCCGGACCTGACCCATGTCGGTTCGCGCCAGACGCTGGGCGCGGGCATCCTGCCCAACAATCAGGGGACGATGGCGGGATGGATCGCCGACAGCCAGGGGATCAAGCCGGGCAATCGGATGCCGTCCTATCCGGTGCTGACCGGGCGCGAGCTGCGGGATCTGGCCGCCTATCTGGACAGTCTGAAATGACGTCGGAAACCGGCTTCGACGTCCGCAAATACGATCGCTTTCCCACCGAGGAGCCGCGTCCGGACGGCGAGCTGGAGCAGCTGGAAGCCGCCTGGTGCGGTCCGCGCCGTCCCGGCGAGTGGATCACGGCGATCAACAACAACATCATCGGCGTCTATTACGTCGGCGCGGCCATGCTGTTCTTCGTGCTTGCGGGGGTGCTGGCGCTGCTGATGCGCACCCAGCTGGCCCTACCGATGACGGGCTTCCTGCCGCAGGAAACCTACAACCAGATCTTCACCATGCACGGTACGGTGATGATGTTCCTGTTCGCCGTGCCAGCGGTCGAGGCGCTGGGCGTGCTGCTGCTGCCGCAGATGCTGGGGGCGCGCGACCTGCCGTTTCCGCGCCTCGGGGCCTACGCCTTCTGGGCCTATCTGATCGGCGGCCTGGCCTTCTTCTGCTCTCTGTTCTTCGGCCTGGCACCGGACGGGGGATGGTTCATGTACCCACCGCTGACGGGCATGACCTATTCGCCGGGGATCAACGCCGACTTCTGGCTGCTGGGTATCGGCTTTATCGAGATCTCGGCCATCGCCGGAGCGATCGAGATCATCGTCGGGGTGCTGAAGACGCGCGCGCCCGGCATGACGCTGGACAAGCTGCCGGTTTTCGCCTGGGCGATGCTGATCTTCGCCTGCATGATCATCATCGCCTTTCCATCGGTGATCCTGGCGACCTTGCTGCTGGAGCTGGAACGGGCGCTGGGCTGGCCCTTCTTCGATCCGCTGAAGGGCGGCGATCCCATGCTGTGGCAGCACCTGTTCTGGTTCTTCGGCCACCCGGAGGTCTACATCATCTTCCTGCCGGCGGCGGGCGCCATGTCGACCATCATACCCGCCATGGCGCGGACCAAGCTGGTCGGGCATCCCCTGGTGGTCATGGCCATGCTGGCGACCGGCTTCATCAGCTTTGGCGTGTGGGCGCACCACATGTTCACCACCGGCATGCCGCAGATCAGCATCAACTACTTCAGCGCCGCCTCCATGGCGGTCAGTGTCCCTGCGGGCGTGCAGGTCTTCGCCTGGATCGCCACCATAGCGGCCGGAAAGATGCGCTTCACCACGCCCGGCCTGTTCGCCGTGGGCGGCCTGGTCATCTTCGTCATGGGCGGGCTGACCGGGGTGATGGTCGCCATGGTGCCCTTCGACTGGCAGGCCCACGACAGCTATTTCATCGTCGCCCACCTGCACTATGTCCTGATCGGCGGCATGGTCTTTCCGATGTTCGCGGCCATCTACTATTGGCTGCCGATGTCCAGCGTCCGGCCGCTGAGCGAACGCATGGGCAGATGGATCTTCTGGCTGATGTTCGCTGGGCACAACATCGCTTTCATGCCGATGCATCTGACGGGGCTGATGGGGATGCCGCGTCGGGTCTACACCTATCTGCCGGGGCGGGGCTGGGATCTACCCAACTTCATCTCCACCGTCGGGGCCTTCCTGTTCGGCCTGGCGGTCCTGCTGTGGGTCGTCGACATGATCCGCAACTTCCGCCCCTTCGGCCCGCGCGAGGCGGGCAACATCCACGACGGCCCAGGACTAGAGTGGCTGCCCAGCGGCTATTATTCTCTGCGCTCCGTCCCCGTGGTGAAGAGCCTCTATCCGCTGTGGGAACAGAAGAGCTTGGCGAAGGAGGTGGAGGAGGGGCGCTGGTTCCTGCCCGGCGCGGCGGGAGGCGAGCGCCAGACCCTGGTCACCGGCCCTCTGAACGCTGAGCCGCAGTATGTCTTGCGCCTCCCGCGTCCGTCACCCTGGCACGTGTTCGGCGCCCTCTTCACGGCAGGCTTCTTCCTGATCCTGACCATCCAGGCCTATGTCGCCGCCGTGGTCAGCGGCGTGCTGGCGATCTACTGCATCATGCGCTGGTGCTGGTTCCTGGATGCGCCGCACAGTCGCAGGACGACCGACATCGGAGCGGGTGTCCGCGTACCCAACTATGTTTCGGGTCCGTCCAGCCACGGCTGGTGGGCCATTGTGATCGTGCTGATTGTCGGCGGCATGGTCTGCCTGCTGGCGGGCTTCTCCTATGTCTTTCTGTGGAGCCGGCGGCCGGATCTGTGGCAGGCGCCGCCGGAGACGGCGTCGATGATGCTGCACCTCGGCGTTCTGGCCCTGGGGGGGCTTTGCGCCGCAGCGGCGCCGCACGTTTTGCGACGGACCGGGAAGGGAGCGGAGACGCTCGCTACGGTTCTTCTGGTCATCAGCGCCATCGCCGCCGCGACGGCGATAGGGCTTGAGCTCCAGGCCTGGTGGACCGCTGGGCTCAAGCCTGACGCTACCAGCCAGGGCGCCGCGGTCTTCGCCCTGCTCGGGTGGTCGGCGACGTTTGCCGGGATCGGGATGTTAATGGGACTCTACATCTTGCTGCGACGGGCGTTCAGGCGGCTGTCGGCCGAGCGGCCGTCGACGGTAGACCTGATCGGCCTCTTCATGACCTATACGGCGGCGCAGGCGGTGATCGTGGTGCTGCTGATCCGACTGTTTCCGAGCTCCGGCGCATGAGGCGCTGGCTGGCGATGACGGCGGGGCTGCTGATCTGGGCCGCGCATTTTCTGGGGCTTTACCTGTTGGCCAGCGCCGCAGACGTGTCGTCCTCGACCGAGGCGGCCGCTGGTCGCTGGATCGGATTGGGTTTCAGCCTTCTGTGTCTGACGCTGATCGCCGTCGCGTCCTTCGCCATGGCGCGGCGTCCGGCGCCGGATGAGCCGGCTCTTTGGGAGCGGCGTGTCGCCCTGACCGGCGCTCTGGTCGCCGCCGTCGGCGTGACCTGGCAGACCGCACCGCTGGCGTTCTGAGAAATCGCTCCAGCCAAGCTGGATCATCCCACGGCCGGAACATATCATGAACAAATGGCGCAGATTGATTTGAGACGAAAGCTGGCGGTGCTGGCGGATGCGGCGAAGTATGACGCTTCATGCGCCTCATCGGGTTCGGCCAAACGAGATTCCTTGGGAGGTCGCGGGATCGGCTCGACCGAGGGCATGGGCATCTGTCACGCCTATACGCCGGACGGCCGGTGCGTCAGCCTGCTGAAAATCCTGCTGACCAACTTCTGCATCTACGACTGCGCCTATTGCATCAACCGGGTGTCATCGAACGTCGAGCGGGCGCGTTTCACGGTGCAGGAGGTCGTGGACCTGACCCTGGCCTTCTACAAGCGCAACTATGTCGAGGGCTTGTTCCTGTCGTCGGGGGTGATCCGCAACGGCGACTACACCATGGAGCAATTGGTCGAGGTCGCGCGGCGATTGCGCGAAGACCACCACTTTCGCGGTTACATCCATCTGAAGCTGATCCCGGAGGCGGACGCGCGGCTGGTCGAGCTGGCGGGCCTCTATGCCGATCGCTTGTCCGCCAACATCGAACTGCCACGCGACGAGGCCCTGGGCCGACTGGCGCCCGAAAAGGACGCGCGGACAATCCGCAAGGCCATGGGGCAGGTGCGGCTGAAGCTGGAAGCAGCCCGGCCCGAAAAGAACGACCGAAAACGCCCGCCCGCCTTCGCCCCAGCGGGACAGTCAACCCAATTGATCGTCGGCGCCGACGGGGCGCCGGACACGGAGATCATGGCGCGCAGCGCCGCCCTGTATGGCGGTTACGGCCTGCGTCGGGTCTATTATTCCGCCTTCAGCCCCATTCCCGACGGCTCCAGCCTGTTGCCGCCCACCAAGCCGCCGCTGATGCGCGAACACCGACTTTATCAGGCCGATTGGCTGATGCGATTCTACGGCTTCACCGCGCCCGAGATCGGGGAGGGGGCGGACGATGGAATGCTGGATCTGGCCGTCGATCCCAAACTGGCCTGGGCGCTGCGGCGGCGCGAGGGCTTTCCCGTCGACGTGAACCGTGCAGCGCGTGAGACGCTGCTGCGGGTGCCGGGCCTAGGCGTGAAGGCGGTTGACCGCATCCTATCTGTGCGACGCCATCGGACCTTGCGGTTGGAGGACGTGGGGCGGCTGACGCGCTCTATCGAGGCGGTACGGCCGTGGATCACGGCGCTGGATTGGACGCCCGGCGGCCTGACCGATGCGGCGGACCTGCGTGCGCGCCTGGCCCCCCGGCGCAAGGCCGAACAGTTGAGTCTGTTCTGATGCGGAGTTTTGTCCTGGCCGATCCGCTTGATTTCGACGGCTGGCGCGAGGCGGCGCGGCGTTTGCGGTTGGCGGGCGTTGAGCCGGCACAGGTGCGGTTCGTCGTGGCCCATTCGCGCGGCGACCTGTTCGACGAGGCGGCGGCTCTTCCCGAAGTCGAGGGCGCATTCAACGCCCCGCGCGCCTTCATGGAGACGGCGGCGCAGTTGATACAGCATCGATCCGAGGATCGTTTTGGTCTGATGTATCGCCTGCTGTGGCGCTTGAAGGATCAGCCTGACCTGCTGAACGTCCTGTCTGATCGGGACGTGGCCGAGGCGGCTGATCGGGTGAAGGCGGTGCGCCGCGCCGCCCACAAGATGAAGGCCTTCGTCCGCTTCCGACAGGCCGAGGATGAGGCAGGCGAACACTGGATCGCCTGGTTCGAGCCGGCGCATCGCGTGTTGCAGGCGACGGCTCCTTTCTTTGTCCGTCGATTCAGCGCCATGCGATGGACGATCCTGACGCCGGACGGCTCAGCTCATTGGAACGGCCAGGCGTTGGCCTACCGCCCCGCCGCCGAGCTGGCGCAGGCCCCGACCGAGGACGCCATGGAGGATCTCTGGCGCACCTACTACGCCTCGACCTTCAATCCGGCGCGGCTGCGGCCTCAGGCGATGCAGTCGGAAATGCCTAAGCGCTATTGGAAGAACCTGCCTGAGGCGGCGCTGATCCCGGAACTGATGGCCGCCGCGTCGGTTCGCACCGAAGCCATGGTGACCCGCCCCACGTCTCGACCCAACGACAGGTTCCGGCGCGTCCGCGCGCCGGTGGTCGATCGCGCGGCGACCGACGATCTGGCTCCCGAAAGCCTGGATGAATTGGCGCGCGGCGTTCAGGGGTGCCGCCGCTGTCCGCTATGGCGTGACGCCACCCAGGGCGTTTGCGGCGAGGGGCCGAAGCGCGCCGCTTTGATGGTGGTGGGCGAGCAGCCGGGGGATCAGGAGGATCTGGTCGGGCGACCGTTCGTTGGACCAGCGGGCCGTCTTCTGGGCGCGGCGTTTGAAGAGGTGGGACTGAACCGACGCGATCTTTACCTCACCAATGCGGTGAAGCACTTCAAGCACGAGCCGCGCGGCAAGCGCCGCTTGCACAAGACGCCCAATGCGGGCGAGGTCCAGGCCTGCCGCTGGTGGCTGGATCACGAGCGGCGCCTGGTGAAGCCCCGGTTGATCCTGGCGCTGGGCGCGACGGCGGGTCTGGCGGTGCTTGGCCGGAAGCCTGCCGTGCAGGCCGAGCGCGGTCGGGTCATGACGACGGCAGACGGCGCGCGTGTGCTTCTTACGGTGCATCCCGCATATCTGCTGCGCCTGCCTGATCCGGCTAGGAGGGATAGCGAACGCGCCAGATTCCTGGCGGACCTCGCGGCCGCATCGGCCCAGTTTTAGAGTCTGTCGGCGAAGCTCAGGCGAGGAAGTTAAGTGTGAGGTATCGCCCAAATCCAGCTCCCGCACCCAAGCTTACAAAGCCCCGATGGCCTACGCCGCGGGGCTTTCTGCTGTCTGGACCTAGCCCGCCGCCAGCAGCGCGGCCAGGCTGCCGTGCACTTCCAACCGGAACTTGCCCAAGCCCATCCATCGGGATGAAATCCACGCGGTCGATCAGTTTGCGTAGTTTACGTGCGCGCCTCCTCGCCGTTCTCGATCCTCGATCGCCTGGTGCAACTGGATCACTGACGGGGCGGCTGCGACCACAAGTCGGGCCTGGATCTCGCTCCGGCGGGCCTCCAGCGGCGCGCTGATCATCTTCAGTTTGCGCTCGATCTCAGTCAGTTCGCGCTCAAGCGGCGCCCGATCAAAAAACAGTCGGCAACATGGTGGTCGGCCGCTTCGCCGATCGGTACGCCATTCCCATCCTGGTCGCCTGGTCAATACGGTGCACACCTCGGTCATCAATGTCGGCCTGGCGGCCGGCGCCTGGTTCGGCGGTGCAGGAATCATGGCCGGCTATGGCTTGCGGTCCCCCTTGTGGATCGGGGTCGCGCTGGCGCTGTTCGGTCTCGTCACCCTGATGCCGCGCCGTTTTAGAGCCTCAGCCTGACATCAAGCGCAGCGGCCGGAAGACGGAAGCCTCTTCGGCCGCTGACGTCTCCCGGTCTGCTGGGGCGCCGACACAGAGCGCCTACGGTCAGGGTTGGAAGATGCGCTCTCCGAAGCGTTCTGCGGCCTCCAGTGCAATCGAGGCGCTGCTCGTCTCAGAGGCGTACAGGATCTCGGAAGAACGAACCGGCGCGCCGCAGTAGTTGAAGACGCCCAGTTCGGCCTGGGTGATCATCGCGTCACGGTATCCACGCCGTTCGTAAACGGCCTGATCTGCTCCGGCGAGACCAAGGAGATGAACCGGAAGCCAGTCGAGCTTCTTGATCAGCCCCTTTCCGCCGGGGCCGTCTTCAAAGGCCCAGCCGTTCGAAAAGACCCGTTCGATCCAACCCTTCAGATAGGCGGGCATGCTCCACCAGAAGACCGGGTAGACCAGCACCAGGGCGTTCGCGTTCTCGAGCCTTTGTTGCTCGCGCACCACGTCCGGCGGCGGCGCCGATCGGCGGTGGTGAACGGCCCTGTCGTCCAGGCGATAGCGCGGGTCAAAGCCTTCCTTGACGAGATCGGCGATCTCGCTGGTTCCTCCGGATCTGTCGATCCCGCGCGCAATGGCGGCGGCGGCTGCGTGGGTAAGGGATGAAGGGTCCGGGTGGACCGCGACGACGAGCGCTTTCATGGGGAGGACTTTCTCTATATACTTATAGTAAGTTACTAGTGGTATATAGCTTTGATGTCGTCAATCTCTTCCGTTTCCGCGAAGGCGTCTCGACAGAGAATGGAGCGCGGCGCGCGTGGCGGGCAGTTGCTGGAGACCGCCAGGCGCATGATCCGCGCCTCGGGCGTGAACGCCCTGACGCTGGGGAGACTGGCGGAGGAGGCGGGCGTCACGAAGCCGGTCGTCTACAGCCATTTCGATGATCGGAACGCCCTGCTGTTGGCGCTCTACGCCCAATATGATGAGCAGCAGGCGCTAAGGATGGAGCAGATCTTCGCCGCCGCGCCTGCGACGCTCCAGGCCGTCTCTTCTGCGATTGCGGAAACCTATGTCGATTGCGTTCTGGGGCAGGGCGTCGAAATCCCAGGTGTCGGCGCCGCCCTGTCCGGCGCGCCCGAGCTTGAAACGCAGAAGCAGCAGTACGACGAGGCCTGGCAGGCGCGTTGCCGCGAACTCCTGGCGCCTTTCTCAAGCGCCCCCGTGTCCGCCGCTGGCCTGCTCGCCCTTCAAGGCGCTGCGGATGCCTTGTCCAGCGCGGCGGTTCAGTATCGGCTCTCCCGCGAGGAGGCGTGCGGCGCATTGACCGGCGTCATCATCGACGTGGTGAAACGGGGTTGAGGCAAGCGTTGGCTTTGCTTACGGGGCCAGAAACCTAGCCGTTCTCGCGAGACTACGGATGAACCAAGACGGCGGCTGCGTGCAAGGCGGCGCCGACGAGGAAGGCTATGGTCAGCACGACGGAGAGGCGGTGCCGGGCGGAGAACAGGACCGGTTGCAGGATGGCCCTGAGCAACCAGAATCCCGCGCCGGCCAGGGCCAGGGCGCCCGAATTCTCATCTTCTCGCCACCAGAACAGAGCGGCGCCGTACGCGAAGAAGCAATAGGTCAGCATCACATTGAGCGTTTGAGTGACGGCTGTGTTGATCTTTCCGGATGACGCAAGCGTCGACGGCCAGCCGAACAGTCGCCAGAACATCAAGTGAAAGAGACTGAAGCCGATATCGAAAATCGACGCCAGCACCGCGTATGTCAAAATCGGCTCTCCGGTTGTCGAGTAAGCGGGCGTCGGGGCGATGGCCAGGCAAGCCTGCGACGCGGTAGCATGAGGTTCCTATGCGAAGGTTGAGCCGGGTTGAACGGCGACGACATTTGAGGACATGACGAAGACATCGCCGTTCGAACTCGCGCGGCGTTCAGCAAAGGCCAGGCTGGAAGCAATAGTGTGATGGAGCGCCTGCGGGCTGTGCCGATCAGGAGACTTTGTCATACGTTCCAAGTTTGGAGATCGGGTAATGCTCGGACGATTGACTGGTCGTCCGCCAACCCGCGTGACGTGGCGAGGCGCGCTCTAGTCATGGCGCAGCGCCCAGGCTGGGGCCGCGCGGCTGGCCCGAATGGACTGACTGAGCACGGTCAGCACGGCGATGAGGACGGCCACGACGCTGGCGCCGATGAAGTAGAGCGGCGAAAGGGCGATGCGGTCGTCAAAGCCCGCCAGCCAGGTGCGCGCCGCGAAGAAGGCCAGCGGCCAGGCGAACAGGTTGGCGATCAGCACCGGCCGCAGGAACTGGGCCACCAGCAGCTTGACGATGTCCGAAGAGGAAGCGCCCAGCGTCTTGCGGATGCCGATCTCCTTCACCCGCTGCTGGGTGCTGAAGGAGGCGAGCCCCCACAGGCCGACGCAGCCGATCAGGATCGCCAGCCCGGCGCCCATGCCGAACAGGCGCGCGGCGCGGTCGTCGGCGGCGTAGAGCTCGGTCAGGCGTCGGTCGGCGTGGGCGCCGTTGAAAGGCGCGCTGGGCGCGATGCGCCGCCAGACGGTGCGAGTCTGCTCCATCACCTGACGGGGATCGCCCTGATAGCGCATGGTCACCATCGGCCAGTCGGGAATGCGCGCCTTGTAGACGTAGACCGCCGGATCGATGGGCGTGCGGGGCGAAAAGAAGCGAGCGTCCTCGACCACGCCGACGATGGTGCGGGCGCGGTGGCCGCCGACCGTCTTGCCGATCGCGTCCTGGGGTAAGGCGAAGCCGAGGGCTTCGGCTGCCTTGCGGTTGATGACGATGTTGAAGCCGCCGGCCCGTTCGGTCTCGGTGGAATCATCGCTCCGGTAGTTCGGGTCGAACACCCGGCCGGCGACCGGCGTCATGCCGTAGGTCGCGAAGAAATCCGGTCCGACGGAGATCTTGCGCAGGGTCGGGCCGTCGCCAGGCGTGCCGGGCACGGGCATGTTCTCGGCCGCATGGCTGTTGGAGCCGCCGGCGGCGAGGGTGGCCGTGGTCACATGGGTGACGCCGCGCACGTCGCGCAGAGCGGCCAGAAGGGCCAGGCGCTGGCTCTCCGTTAGACTGGAATCCGTCATGGCGGGCACGATCAGCAGGCCCTCGCGCTGGAAGCCCAGGTCGACGCTGCGGACGTGCTGCATCTGGGCGAACAGCACGCCGGCGGCGATGATGAAGCCGGTGGCCAGGGTGAACTGCAGGACGACCAGGGCTTCTCGGACGCGGGCTCCTGCGCGTCCGCCGCCGGGCGAACGGGCTGAGGCCAGCACCAGGGCGGCCGGATAGCGCGACAGCAGGACGGCCGGGTAAAAGCCCGCCACTGCGCCGATGACGACGATCAAAAGCGCCAGAACGGGCAGAACCACGCCGTAGGGCAGGGTCAGGGACAGGTCCGCGGCGGCGTTGATCAGCGGCAGTCCCAGCTCCGCCAGGATCAGCCCGACCAGGGCGGCCAGGGCGACCAGCACTATCGCCTCGCCCAGGAACTGTTGGATGAGGGCTCCGCGCGAGGCGCCGACCACCTTGCGCATCGCCACTTCACGTGCTCGCAGTCCGGCGCGGGCCACAGCGAGGTTCACATAGTTGACGATGGCGATGACCAGGGCCAGCAGACCGACCAGCCCGAGCATGGCGATGGTCAGGCGACGGTTGTCCGAGCCCTTGTCGCCCGAGGCGAGGCGCAGGTCGGCGATCGGCGTCAGCGGATAGCGCAGCGTTTCCGCCGGCTTCTCGCCCAGGTCGGCGCCGTGACGCTCGACGAAGGCGGGCAGTTTGTCGATGAAGGCGCGGGCCTGGCCGGGGGTGTCGAAACGCAGATAGGTCGACACGCTAAGTGCGCCGAGGTTGCGCCACATCTTCATGTCGTCAGGCGCGGGCGGCTTCATCGGCGTCACGGCAGTGAAGTTGAAATCGGTGTTGGCGGGCAGGTCACGGAACACGCCGACGACCTTGCGCAGATCGGCGTTCTCGCCGTCGGACAGCGTCAGGGTGCGGCCGATCGGGTCCGCTGATCCGAAATAGCGCGAGGCGGCCGTTTCGCTGAGCACCAGGTTGGCCGGATCGCGCATCGCCGTGCGCGCATCGCCGCGCACCATCTCCAGGCGGAAGATGTCCAGGAAGTCGGGATCGACGTGGGCGATGTTCTCGGACATGGCGACGCCGTTATGGATGATCTTCCCGCTGGTCAGGATCCGCGTCCCTTTCAGTTCGGGGAAGTCCTCCTGCATCATGTCCAGCAATCCGCCGGGCGTGTTTTGCATGACGCCGTTGAATGGGCTGCCGGGCAGGTTCCATTCGCTCTGGACCTGATAGATGCTCTGGTGCTCGGGCAGCCAGGTCTCGAAGCTGGTCTCGAACCGCACATAGAGGCCGAGCAGGATGAAGACGGCGATGCCCATCGCGAGTCCGCCGACATTCACCGCCGTATACAGCGGGTGGCGGATCAGGCTGCGATAGAGCGACACAAGCGCGAAACGGTTCATCAGCGTGTCTCTCGAGTTCAGATGGCGCGCGAGGCGGAGGCGACGATCCGGCCGTCCAGCATGTCGATGCGGCGCTTGGCCATGTCCGCATGGCTGGGCGAGTGGGTGACCATGACGATGGTGGCCCCTTCGGCGTTCAGCCCGCTCAGGATGTCCATCACCTGCTGGCCGTTCTGGGTGTCGAGGTTGCCGGTGGGTTCGTCCGCCAGGATCAGTCTGGGGGCGCCGACGATGGCGCGGGCGATGGCCGCGCGCTGCTGCTGACCGCCGGACAGCTGATGCGGATAGTGCTGGGCGCGGTGGGCGATGCCGACCTTGTCCATGGCGGCGGCGACGCGGGCGCGCCGATCGGTCTGGCGCTCCTTGCGGTAGATCAGGCCCAGTTCGATGTTCTCGGCGATGGTCAGTTCGTCGATCAGGTTGAAGCTCTGAAAGACGAAACCCAAGGTCTCGCCGCGGAAGCGGGCCAGGGCCGATTCACTCAAGGTCGCCAGGTCGCGCTCACCGAACAGGTAGCGCCCGCCGCTGGGCCGATCGACGGCGCCCAGGGTGTTCAGCAGGGTGGACTTGCCGCATCCCGACGGCCCCATGATGGCGAGGAATTCGCCCTGGGCGACCTCGAGATCGATGTCGTGAAGCGCGGTGGTTTCGACATCGTCGGAGACGTAGCGGCGCTGGATGTTCTCGAGACGGATCACAGGTGGCCCTTTCCACGGATGTTCAGCTTGTCGCCCCTGACGGAGGCGGTGTTGGAGGTGACGATACGGTCGCCGGGCGACAGGCCGGACAGGATCTCTACCTGCGTCGGGTTGCGGCGGCCCAATTCGATCGGGCGGCGGCGGGCGTGGCGGCCGTCCTTGTCCACCACGAAGACGTTGGCTGCGTCGCCAGCGCCTTCCAGCCAGCCGCCGACCGGGGCGACGAGGGCCGAACGTGCGGCGCCGAGCGTAATGCGCAGGTCCAGCGTCTGGCCGCGGTGCAGCCCGTTCGGCGTGCGCCCGTCAAAGGTCAGCTCGACCTTGAAACGACCTTCGGACACGGCGGGCAGAACCCGAGAGACCGTCAACGTCGCTCCCTCTGACGTTCGGGCCTTCTGGCCTACGGCGATGCGGCCCAGGTAGTATTCATCGACGTCGGCTTCCAGTTTCCAGGCGCCTTCGCTGTCGATCTGGCCGGCCGGATCGCCGGCCTTCAGGGCCTGGCCGGGTTGAAGGCTGAAGTTGGTCAACCGCCCTTCCACCGGCGCGCGGATCACCAGGGCGTCGAGGCCGGCTCGCACCGCTTCCAGATTGCCTGCCAGTCGTTGGCGCACCTCCGCCAAGCGGTTCGCCTGGGCGGCGGTGATGCGGGATTCCGTCGCCTGTCCGGCCTGAAGCTGTTTCAGCCGGTTCTCCTGATACCCCGCCTCTTCGGCGAAGGAGCGGACGCCGGCCTCGGACAGGAAGCCCCGTTCGTACAACTGGCGGCGGATGTCGTGTTCGCGGCGCGCTCGCAGAAGGTCATAGCTGGCCTGATCGATCTGGGCCTCGCGGTCCAGACGGTTGCGCTGGAGGCCCAGATCCTGCGCCGAGGCGTCACCCAGTTGACCGACGATCTGGGCCTCGCGGGTCAGGACCTCCAGCTTCAGCTCGGGATTGGACAGGACGGCGAGGGGTTGGCCCTCGGCGACCATCACGCCGTCTTCGACCAGCAGGCGCTCGACCTGTCCGCCGGTCAGGGCGCCGACCAGGGTGCTGAGGCGCGGCGCGGCGACGGCCCGCACGGGGATGTAGTCGTCGAAGGCGGCGCGCTGGATCACGCCCGTCTCGACATCGGCGGCGGCGATATTGGTCGAGCCGCTCGAGGGCGCCAGGCGCCAGGCCGCGCCGCCGACGACGATCAGGGCCAGGACGGCCAGCACAGCGCGCCGTCGCCACCACGGCGGGCGTTGTCGCTCCAGGCGGCGGTCCATGGCGGCGCCGCCTGCGGGGCCGATTGACGAGGTTGCGTGCTTTGCGTGTTCGGACATTATGGTTTCAGTCTCGCCCGACGCAGCGGAGAAGCCTAAGCTCTTATGATCAAAGATGTTTTTGAGGATCAGCAGGGCGACGTGCGTCCGCGTCCGGCCACAGTGTCCGGCAATGGACAGTCGCAGAGCGCGTCAAGCGGCGCGGCTGTCCTGCTGGTGGACGACAATACGGTGGTGGCTCGGGCGATGGAGATCGCTTTTCAGGTGGCGGGGCATCGCCTGGAGTTCGCGTCGGGACCGCAGGAGGCGCTGTCGCGTCTGGCGTCCGCGCGATACGACGCCGTGCTGCTGGACATGAATTTCAGTCCTGGGGAGACCAGCGGCGAAGAGGGCTTGGCCTGTCTGCGGCGGGTCGTGGCGGATGACCCGGCGGCCTGCGTCGTGGTGATCACCGCCCACAGCGGCGTCGGCATCGCGGTGGCGGCCATGCAGGCGGGGGCGCGCGATTTCGTCATGAAGCCCTGGCGAAATCGCGACCTGATCGCCAAGGTCGAGGCCGCCATCGCCCGCCGCGCGCCTGTTGAAGCGCCGTCGGCGTCGTTCGTCGTGGGCGAGGCCGCTCCCGCTCGGCTTCTGGGCGACAGCGCCGCCGTTCAACGATTACGCGATCTGATCCGCCGCATCGGTCCGACATCGGCCAGCGTCGCGGTGGTGGGGCCGTCGGGGGCGGGCCGCACCTTGACGGCCAACGCGATCCACGCGGCCTCTCCTCTGGCCGATCAGCCGCTGCGAAAGATCGACCTGCGTGATCCGGCCGCTTGGCGCTTCGATCCTGAAGAGGGGGCGGTCATCCTGCGTCATGTGGAGGCGCTGGATGACGTGGCGCAGTCGCGGTTGCTGGATCATCTGCCCGCGACGCTGCGCTGCTTTACCTTGCTGGGGGGAGCCGCTGGTTTGTCTGCGGCCTTGCGGCGGCGGCTGGCGACGGTCGAGGCGGTCATTCCTCCACTGGCCGAGCGCCAGGACGACGCCGTCATCCTCGCCCGCCACTTCGCGCGCGAGGCGTCCGAACGGTTCGGCCGCCCGACCGCGCAACTGACCCCTGGGGCGGAGGCGGCGATCCGCGCAGCCTCGTGGCCGGACGAGGCGCGAGGTCTGGCCCTGGCGGTCGAGCGTGCGGTGCTGTTGTCGGAGGACGGTAAGATCGAGGCGGCGGCCGTCGTTGCTCCGCCGTCGCCCGCACTGGATACGCCGGACGCGCCCGCGGAAAATGCCTTCGATCTCGGCGACGCTGAGAAGGCGATCATCGCGGCGGCGTTGCGTGAGCATCGGCACAACATCTCGCAGGCCGCGGCGGCCCTGGGACTGAGCCGGGGGGCGCTCTATCGGCGCATGGCGCGTCATGGTCTCTAGGCGGGCGGCGTCAGCTGTCGCTTGCGCGTTCGGCCTGGCGGCCAGCGGCGCGGCGGGCGTGCTGGCCGGGCGATCCGGCATGTGGGGCGCGCTGACCGGCGCGGCGCTGGTGGCGGTCTGGCTCAGCGTGTGGAACGCGCGGATGTGGGACAGGCGCCCGCCTTCGCCCGTTGCGGCGGCGTCTCCCGAAGAGGCGGAGGCGATGGCGCTGCGGGTGTTGCTGGACGCCGCGCCGACGCCGCTGGTCGGCGTCGAGGGGGCGACGGCCAGGGCCTTGAACCGTGCGGCGCGCGACCTTTTCGGCGCCGAGGACCGCATCCTTCCGCCGCCGCCGGCTCTGTTCGATCGCGAGGTCGCCCATTTCCGCCAATCCGGTCGACGTTGGCGCCTGGATCGCGTCGAGCTGACGTCCGGGGTAGGCATGTCGTCTTTGGCGGCCTTGATCGACGTGGAGCAGGAAGAACGCGCTGCTGAAGCGCGTGTGACGGCCGAACTGGTCGAGGTGCTGGGCCACGAACTGCTCAACGGCCTGGCGCCGATCGCCTCCCTCTCGGAAAGCGCTCTCGACGTTCTGGACGGGGCGCATGATGATCCGGCCCTTCTGCGCGAAATTCTGGGCGTCCTGGCGCGCCGCGCCGACGGCCTGCAGCGGTTCGCCGAGGCCTATCGTACGCTGGCTCGCCTGCCGGAGCCGGTCCGGCGGCTCGTGCCGGTGAGAGAGATGGCGGATGATCTGGCGCGCCTGTTCGCCAGCCGCTGGCCAACGGCGAGGTTGCATGTGGACGCGAAGGAAGACCTATCCTGGTCCCTGGATCGGGATCAGATGCATCAGGCTGTGTGGGCGCTGCTTCAGAACGCCGCCGAGGCGAAGCAGATCGATGGCGCGCCGTCCGGCACGGTTCGGCTATCGGTCAAGCGGGCTGACGAGGCGCTGGTGATCGAGGTCGCCGACGACGGCCCCGGCGTATCGCCAGCAGACGCCGAACGCATCTTCCGCCCCTTCGTGACCACCAAGCCGAACGGTTCGGGCATCGGCCTCAGCCTGGCCCGCCAGATCGCCCACGCCCACGGCGGCGCCCTGACCCTTGAGCAGACTCCGGCGACCGCGTTCCGGTTGAGCTTGCCGTCGCATGCCTCTCATTCGTCAGCATCGGTCCGTTAGCACGCTGTATGCTAGCCTACGCGCTGCCGCTGACCTCATATAGAGGCGTGTCAAAATCTTCGTTGGCCCTTGGATCGGAGCTCAATGCTTCAGCCATGAGGGCATCGCCCTCTGCGGCTTGGCCGGCGCCCTTGAGCATTTTACCGAGACCGTATTTGGCCTTCGGGTTGGAAGGGGCCAGTTCCGTCGCTGTGCGATAGGCGGCGACGGCCTCATTCTCGCGGTCCAGGGCATGCAGCAGATAGCCGCGTCGTATGTGCAGGACAGCGTCGTTCTCTTTTCGCTCAATGGCTTTGTCGCACATGGCCAGTGCGGCATCGCGGCTGTGCCGGAATAGGGACTGCGAGACGCAGGCCTGCGCGGGGTCATCAAGGTTGATGCGGGTCAGTTGCTTGAAGCGCGCCATATCGGCGGCGGCGCCCTGACTGTCGCCCTGCATCGCGCGGATGCCTGCACGATCGATCAGCAGGGCGGGGAAGTCGCTTTCCATCGACAGGGCGTTGGTCAGCGCTGTCTCGGCTTTGGCGGGATCTGACGCCTTGAGATTGGACGCCAGAGCCTGTGCCATACCGATGAAAATTTGGACCTTGGCGTCGGGATAGCCGGCGGTCTGCGCCATCAGGCCAGCCTGTTCATAGGCCTGTTCGGTGCGGCCCATTCGGAGCAGCTGGGTCGCCAAGGCGCCCTTGGCTTCAATTTCCTGCGGCTCCAATGTGACGATCCGCTCCAGATCGGCGAGGGCGCGAGCGGACTGGCCCATGCGTTCATAGGCGGCGGCGCGGCGGTAAAGGGCGTGGCTGTTCTCGGGCCACGACCGAAGCGCGCCGGTGAAGGCTAGAACGGCCTCCAGATCATCTTCTTCGATTTCAGCCAGACGCCCCTTTGCGTGGAACAGTATCGTTTCGTTCGGATCGACGGCTTCCCCAGCGGCGATGTCGGCGCGGGCTTTTTCCAGGTCGCCCAGCGCCAGATAGGCTAGAGCGCGATTAGATAGGGCGTTGGCATGGGGCGAAGGAAAGCTCGCGATGGCGGCGTCGAACTGGGCGATGGCGCCGACATGATCGCCTTCGTCGTAAAGAGAGTAGGCGCGACGCAAAGCCACCTCGGGATCGCCCTCGGGGGCTGTCGTCAGCGTCTGTCGGTCAGCTGCCGTCAGGGTGTAGCCTCGCTTCACCTGCATGGTGGCCTTCAGGTCTTTGAAGCTGTCCATGCCCGCCTGTTCGGCCTGGACCTCCGCCGCTGTGGCGTAGGGGCGAAGAGTGATCGAGCCACGATCGGTCTCCAGCCGATTGCCGTCGCGTTGGACGGTGCGGAAGTAGCGGGTCGCGCCAGCCTCGACCTCATAGGGCTGGACCGACAGGTCAAGGACATCCTCGCCTTCAGGCACGATGACGGTGGTGCGGAATGAGGACGAACTGGGGAATTTCTTGCCGTAATCGGCGTCCTTGAATCTCTCGTCCTTATGCAGCTCAAAACCTTTCCAGGTGACGTGAGCCAAGGGGATTTCGACGGGGCCGCCGCTCCAGTCGAAGGCGACGCGAGCTGTCGCACTGGCGACAAACTCGTGGGTGTCCTCGCGGTACTCCCACCGGCTCTTGATGTCCGAAACCTGGCCGTAATCCTTCAGGAAGTTGTTCCAGCGTTGGTCATACAGGCGGGTCAGTTCGGCGGCGGGAACCTGAGCTACGCCAGCCTGCATTTCAGTGGCGCTGTGGCCACGCTCGATATCGGTCAGCGTCACCCTTGCAGGGCCGTAGACGCCGTCGGAAAAGTCGATCTCAACATGCAGCGCGCCGGTCGGACGGGGGGGCAGTTTGAGTGGGATCTGCTCCAGGCGGGCGCGCTCCACGATGGGCAGAACATATTCGTGAACCAGAGGACGGTCCGGCGTCAGGCTACGATCGCCGATACGCGCCCCATCCATCAGATAGGTCTCCCCATTGATGCGGGCCTTCACGATCACATGGTCGAATGCACTGACCATTGGCAGATATCTATCGAGGGGCAGGTTTTCCGAAGACACCAGCACCGGGACCGCGTCGATCCCCAACTCTCTCAGCAGGGCGACCAGAAGCACGGTCTTGCCCTTGCAGTCGCCTTGCCGCTTTGCCCAGACTTCGCCGGCTGAGACCGGCAGCCAACCGCCCTCGCCGAGCGTCAGGGCCATGTAGCGCACCTCGTCCTGAACCAGCCGCAGCGCCGCTAAAGCGCGGGCTTCCGGGGTGACGTGCTCGGATTTTATTCGCGCAACGTGCGCGGCCATATCGGCGGCATCGGGTAGGGCGCTAGCTTGATCAAAGGAGGCGCGAATGTGGTCCGCGATCATCCCCCATTGTGGGATGCTGCTGATCTGCCAGCCGTAGTTGGGATAGGAGCGGGGGGCGAGGGTGTCTGGATAGATTTCTCCCTCAGCGTCGGTCACGCGATTGCTCAGGACTTTGAAGTCGCCCTCTTCGGTGATCGGAGGAAGGACGGCGTGGCGCCCGGCGCGGGTCTGCACGTTCATTGACGCCGGCCAACTGATCGTCGTCGCGCCCAGATCCAGAGGAAGCGGGGAGTGGGAATAGGCCAGCGTTTCGAGCGGGTTGTTGAAGACGTCGAACTGCGTGCGGAAGGAATAGGCAAAGTCGATGGTGTCGCCGACGCGGATGTCGGGGTTCACCAGGACGCCCGTCAGGACGCCATTGATCTGTAGCGATTGCTCCAGCGCCGTTTCGCGACGGAGTATGGTGAAGTCGGCCTTGTCCAGAATGTCGGTGGTTTCGCCTGCGCGGATGATGCGGGCGTGGTGGACGGTCGGCGTCTGCAAGGCCGGGTTCCATTCCACCCCCAACTGCGAAGCCTGTTGCAGACCCAGGGGCGACAGCACCCGCAGCCGCATGCGGACATAGGTTTCGGTATGATCGCCGAAGGCGCGCACATGGCGCTCGACCACTTCATAGCGGACATGTTGAGAGGGGTTGTCCGGCCTGTTGGACAAATGCGGGGTTACGGCCGGAATCCAGTCGGGCGCTGGGCCGCGCAAGATCGTGTCGCCAGCCATGGCGGAGGTGCTCAAAAACCAGGCCAAAGTGGTCAGCATTAGCTTGTTTTTCAACGCGTTTCATTCCTTCCGCATACCGTCGAAATCTATGTAGCAGGCGGAGCGGGAAGGGAACAGAGAGTCTTTGGGTAGGTGCGGCCCCACAGCCGAGACTGCGGGGCCTGATGCTCTCCGACAAACGTCGGGCGTCTGGTGAAATCTCGCCCTCGTCGCCTTGTCCTACTCCATGATCTCGGGCGTCTTTCCTGACTGGCGCTCGAACAGTCGCCGATAGTGGCCGTGGCCGGTCTGGAGCAGGGCGTCATGGGTTCCATCTTCGACGATCTCGCCGCCTGAGAAGACAAGGATGCGGTCCAGCGCCCGGACGGTCGACAGCCGGTGGGCGATGACGATGGCGGTGCGGCCGAGCAGCAGCCGCTCCATCGCCTCCTGGATCGCCGCCTCGCTCTCGGAATCGAGGCTGGACGTCGCTTCGTCCAGGATCAGGATCGGCGCGTCCGCCAGGAAGGCCCGCGCGATAGCCACGCGCTGGCGTTCGCCGCCGGACAGCTTGACCCCCCGCTCGCCCACCAGGGTCTGATACCCCTTCGGCAGGCGGGCGATGAAGTCGTGCGCATTGGCGAGGCGCGCGGCCCGTTCGATGTCTTCGGGCGTGGCGCCGGGGCGGCCATAGCCGATGTTGTCGGCGATCGACCGATGGAAGAGGATCGGCTCCTGCGGCACGATCGCGACCTGACGGCGCAGGGACGCCTGGGTCGCGTGGGCCACGTCCTGTCCGTCGATCGTCACTCGGCCTTCATCGACGTCATAGAGCCGCTGGACCAGCTTGACGAAGCTGGTTTTGCCGGAGCCCGAGCGTCCCACCAGTCCGACGCGCTGTCCCGCAGGAACGGCGACGTCGAGATTTCGGAACAGCGGCCTTTCCTGTCCGGCGTAGTGGAAGGTGACGCCGTCGAAACGGATGGCGCCGTCTCTGACCTGGATCGGCTGCGCATCGGTCTGGTCGGGGACGCCCAGCGGCTCCTGATGAAGCTGAACCAACTCCTCCATCTCGTTCACCGAACGCTGAAGCTGGTGAATGTGCATGCCGATGTCGCGCAGATAGCCGTTCAGGACCAGATAGCTGGTGATGACATAGGCCATGTCGCCGGCGCTGGCCTGACCGCGCATCCACAGCCACAGCGCCACGCCCGTGACCGCCAGCCGGATCAACCACAGAAGCGCGATCTGTCCCGAGCCGGCCCAGGTGAAGGCCATCCAGGTCCGATGCGTTCGCTTGCGCCATTTGGCCACGGTCTTCGCCAGCAGGGCCTCTTCGCGCGCCTCGCCGCCGAAAGCCTTGACCACGGCGTTGGCGCCGATCGCATCGGCCAATACGCCTCCGATCCGGGTGTCCCACTGGTTCGACAGCCGCGCGGTCGGCGCGAGCACCTGCGTCGCCAGGCCGACGGTCAGGGCGATATAGGCGATCGCGCCGACGCCCATCACGAGGCCCAGGATCGGCCAGTGCAGCGCCAGCAGGATGACCGTCCCCGCCAGCACCGTCAGCGACGGCAGAAGCGAGAGCAGCAACACGTCGTTCAGCGTGTCGAGCGCCCACATGCCCCGCGTGATCCGACGGACGGTCGAGCCCGAGAAGGCGTTGGCGTGCCAGTCGGTCGACAGTCGCTGGACGCGGGCGAAGCCTTCCTGCGTCACGTCTTGCATCATCTTCAGGGTCAGGGGCGTGATCGCCCACCAGCCGAGGTGGCGCAGCACGACCATCGCGGCGCCCAGGGCGGTGATGACGGCGAAGGCCGCCCAGGCGGCGCCGACGTCGCCGCGTCCCGCTGCGTCGATGATGCGCCCGGCGTATAGCGGGGCGAAGACTTCCGTGAGGGTCGCCAGCAACATCGTCCCGGCGCAGGCGACGGCCAGCAATGGGGTTCGGCGCCACAGGCGGAAGGTGAAGGCGAGCACCTTGCGCAGCACGGACGCGCGCAGGCGCGCGTCGGCGTCATCATAGTCGGTCATGAAAAGAACAACCGCGCAGATCCGCGCGGTCCTTGTGTCAGCAACGATCAGGGGAGCAGCTCAACACAGAGCCGCAAGGGGGGCGTCAGCGGCCGCGGCGGCCGAAGACCATCGGGAACCCGCAGGCGGGCGTGGTCTTGTCGATCATCATGCCCTCCTTTTCCCAAGAACAACTGGACGCTTCACAAGTAGCAGGTCCAGATTTCGACGACAATGCTTTCCGACGCTCTGGCCTTTTGTCTGGCCCGAGGGCCGTCATCAGGGCGCGAAGGTCGAAAGCCAATCCCGCGCGGCGACGAGGTCATCTGGAGCCAGAGCATGATTGGCTTCGATGATGCGGGCGTCGAGTTCGGCTCCATCCTGGCGCAAGGCGGTCTCCAGCCCCGCGGCCATTTCGGCGAAGGGATCGCGCGCGCCGGTCAACAGCAGCACACGGGCTCCGGCCAGGTCCGCCGCCGGGGCCGCCTCCAACACCTGAATGGCGCGGATCAGAATGGCGCGGCGAACGAGGCCGGGGTGCAGTTGCAGGATGGCGCCCAGCAGGTTGGCCCCGTTGGAGAAGCCGAGGAACGTCAGGCGGTCGGCATCCAGGCCATAGCCGCTGACGGCGCCGTCGACGAAGGCGACAAAGGCTCCGGCCTCCGCGCGGATGTCAGCCTGGTCGTAGCGAGTCGGCTCGAAGCGCCGGAACCAGCGGTTGACGCCTTCCTCGGTCGCGCGGCCGCGCACGCCCAGAAGGGTGGCGCGCGGGTTCAGCCGATGGGCCAGCGGCATCAAGTCCGCTTCATTGCCGCCCGTGCCATGCAGCAGGACGATCACCGAACCGTCGGGATCTTCGGGCGTGTGAAAGCGGTGTACGAAGGGCAGGTCTCGGTGCGGCGGGCGCGGTTCTCCCGGCAAGGCGAACTGCGGCAGCATGACCTTCAGGTCTTCGGCGCGCGCGGCGTCGCCGGGCGGCATGAGCAGGGCCTCGCCCAAAGTCTCCAGCGGTTCGTCGGCCGTGTAGCCGGGGGCGTCGGTGGCGTATTCCATCAACAGACCGGCCGGGTCGCGGACATATAGCGAGAGGAAATACTGCCGGTCATGGACGTTGGTGACGCCGTTGGCCTTGCCCAGCGACAGGCGCATGGCGCGAACGGCGTCCACGTCCGGCGCGCGGAAGGCGGTGTGGTCGATGGTTCCAGCGCCCGGAACGCCCGGCACATAGCCGGTGACGGCGCGCACATCGACGACATCCGTGTCCGAGATCATGCGCTGGACGGCGCCCTCGACCGGGCCGCGGCGGTAGCCGAAACGGGCCACGAAGTCGGCGGTCTCTTCCGGTTTTTCGGTGAACAGGGTAACGGCGCGCAGACGCGTCGGCGCGATCGGATCGGCCAGGGGCGCGGCGGCGGGCAGGGCGGCGCCCACTAGCTTGATGATGACGCCGTCCGGGTCTTTCAGCCTCAGCACCGGCTCGCCGAACTCGCGCGTCGGGCCTTCGACAGGGATGCGGGCGCTCATGGCGCGAGTCAGCCAGTCGCCGATGCTGGCGGCCGGCACGGCGAAGGCGATCTCGGCCGCCAGGCCATGGCCGACGCGGCCCGAAGCGCCGGCTTCCCAGACCAGGAAGGTGACGACGCTGCCGGGGCTGCCGACGGCGTCGCCATAGAAGAGGTGAAGCTGTTCAGCGTCTTCATAGCCGCCGGTTCGCTTGATCAGTTTCAACCCCAGAAAGCCGACATAGAAGTCGACATTGGCCTGGACGCACGCGGTGATGGCGGTGACGTGGTGCAGGCCCGTGGTCACGCAGCGGCCTCGTCGGCCAGAACCTTCTGAACGGCGGGGTCGGCGGCCAGGCGATCGTGCAGAGCCTGGACGTGTGGGAAGTCGGCCAATCCGCCTGGGACGCGCGCGATGGCCCAGCGGATCATCGGGAAGGCATAGGCGTCGATCACCGAACGGCGGCCCAGCACCCATTCCTTATCGGTCAGGTGGTTGTTCAGGATCGTCAGTTGCTTGCGCACCAGGGCGTGGCCGGCCTCTACCGCTTGCGCGCGTTCAGCCTCGCCGCCGGTGGTGTAGCGGTAGGGCATGAAGACCGGGAAGAAGGCCGGGTGAAGGTCGCCCGTGAAGAAGGACGACCAGCGGTGGGATTCAGCGACTTCGCGCAGGCTGTGGCCGCCGGCCAGGTCCGCCTCGGGGTGCTTGGCGGCGAGGTAGTCCAGAACGGCTCCAGCCTGGGTCAGCAGCCAGCCATCGTCCTCGATCAGCGTCGGCACCGCGCCGGCCGGGTTCACGGCCAGCAGTTCGGGCGAGCCATAGCCCACTTTCACCGCCGAATAGGGCGCGCCTATCCATTCCAGAACGATATGCGGAGCCAGCGAGCAGGCGCCTGGAGCGAAGTAAAGGGTGGTCATGAAAGCGGATCCAGTTGCGGTTCGGCTGCGACACTAGCGCCGAAGGCCGGGAGGTGGAACCGGCGCCAGAGCTGCGGCGGCGTCCAGCGTCAGCAGAGTCCGGCGCTGTAGCCCGTCATGCTTCCATCGGCCGCAATGACGTGGTGGCAGGGCAGGATGATGGAGATTGGGGTGAGGGCGTTGGCGCGACCGATGGCGTCTAGGGGCGCAGCGCACCCAGACGTGGCGGCTGCAGGGCAGCGGGGCTGACCTTCACCGCTGAGCGCGGCTTTGAGCGTCGCCTGGCCGGACGCATCGAGACGGGCAGGCACGGCGTGTCCGATCCCCTGATGGGCCGAAGCTAGGAGGGCATGACGTCAGACGCAGGAGGCGCCGGCTTCATGGGCTGAAGATGAGGGCGACCCCGGTTGATGGGGGCCTGGGAAGCCGAGCGTTCTGAAATTCATCGGTCGTCGCTCTGGTCAATCCGGCGCAGTCCCAGTAGCCCTACATGGGAGCACTGGGGGACGATCATGCGTGGCGAGATTCTTACATTCGATCAGGCGACCGGGATGGGCGCGATCCTGGGCGATGATACGGCGCGCTATCTGTTCAATGTCACGCAGGTGCGGACATCCTTGCCGCTAACGCGCGGGCAGAAGGTCGATTTCGTCCCCGGCGCGGATCTGCAGGCGACCGAGATCTTCGTGCTTCAGGCGGTCGCCCCGCCGACCTGGACGGGGCAGGCCGCCAGCCGGGGCGGCCAGTTCGACCTCGGTCGGGTGATCCAGCGCACCTTCACGACCATTCGCGAAAACGCAGCGATCTTTTTCGGCGCGGCGACGGTCATGGTCGGGGCGCCCAGCGCCGTCATGGGCCTGGGCCAGAGCACGGCCGTCACCGGCGGCGCCGCCGTCGGATTCCTGACGATGGCGGCGGGCTGGGTGTTCTATCTGGTGGGCCTTTACATGCTTCAGGGCATGGTCATGAAGGCTGCGGTCAACGGCTTCAACGGCAAGACGACCTCCTTTGGCCAGGCGTTCGATGTCGGCGTGAAGATGTTTCTGCCGCTGCTGGGGCTGGCCATCATCGCCGCCCTGGGCGCGGGACTGGGCTATCTGGCCCTGATCGTGCCCGGCGTGATCCTTTCGGTGATGTGGTCGGTCGCCTCGCCCGCCGTGGTGGTCGAGAAGAGGGGCGTGTTAGAGAGCCTGCAACGCAGTCGCGATCTGACGCGCGGCTATCGCTGGAACGTGTTCGGCCTGATGGTCATCTATGTGATCCTGTCGTGGATCATCGGGGCGGCGGTCGGCGCGCTCGGTCTGGCGACCGGCGGCGGCTTCTTCGACGGCAGTCCGAATCTGTGGGTCAATGCGGCGTCCGGCGTGGTGGTCAACATCCTGTCGGCGGTGGTCGCTTCGGCCGGGGTGGCGGCGCTCTATTACGAACTGCGGACCGTCAAGGAAGGTGCGGGGCCTGAGGCCCTGGCCGCCGTCTTCGACTGATGGGGCCGCGGCGTCAGACGTCGTGCTTGTCGCGACGCCGCACGCCCATCAGCAGCTTCTGCTCCAGCCGCCCACGCACGGCGGCGTAATAGGCGCTGAGGAAGTCGCGGTCGGTCTGGTGTGGATCGCGCGACCATCCGATTTTCACCATGATGCGGTCGGCGACGGCGCGCATGGTCTTGCGCTCGCCGGTGCGCAGGACGGATTCCAGAACGTGCAGCTCCTTGGCCCCATAGGCGTCCAACTGCGCCAGGGTGAAGTCATACCTCGCCAGTTGTTCCGACCCGTCGTCGGCCATGTCGCGGGTCAGCTTGCGGCGTGGGGTGCGCACCACCCAGGTGCCGCCGACCAGGTCGCCCAGGCGCAACCGGTCCCGATTGAACAGGGGGAAGAAGACGAAGATCGCCGCCCAGACGAAGGCCAGCAGATACATCCAGCTGTCGACCCCGCCCTGACCCGCCTGCGTCACCAGAAGCGACAGCGGCAGGAAGACCTCCAGCTCGCGCATGGCGTTGCGTGCGAACACCGATTCCGCCCGCAGCCGCCCGCCGTCGCGTGAGGCGACGCGCAGGCCCATCGCCCGTTTGCCGGGCGTGGCGGCGGCGGCCGACAGCTCGAAAGCGGTGAAGTAGAAGTTCCTCAGCAGGAAGAAGACCACCAGCCACAGCACCGCGACCAGTTCCGCGCCCGCCTGCCCGGCTGCGCCTATGGCGCCGACGCCGGTGAAGATCAGGGCCAGGGTGAAGGCGATCAGCACGCCGATGATGATTCCGGCGTCCAGCAGGAAGGCCGCCGCCCTTTGCCCCGCGTCGCCGATGTTCAGCCGCAGGTCGACGCCCTCGGGCGTGATGAAGGGGCGCTCGGTCTTGTCGATCTTCGCGGCGTCAGCGGACACGAGACGCCTCCCGTCTCGGACCATAGAAGTAGAGCCCCCAGATCAGGGCCGTCACGCCCGCCACGGCGTAGCGCAGGCCGGTGTCGGCGATCAGTTGCCGCCCGAAGCCCTCCAGCAAACCGGCGAGCAGCAGCATGACGATGACCCCGCCCATGACCACGCCTGCGGTTCGTCCGGCTTGAACGGCGGCGTCCAGTCGGTGCGCCCGGCCGGGGAAGGCGACGGCCCAGCCGATCTTCAGACCCGCGGCGCCGGCCAGGATGACGGCGAACAGCTCGGTCACGCCGTGGATCAGCAGCCAGCCGCCCAGCTCGACCCCCAGGCCGCGGCTGGCGAACAGGGCGAAGAAGGCGCCCAGCGTCGCGCCGTTGTAGAGGATCAGCAGTCCGGTCGGCAGACACAGGGCGAAGCCCAGCGCAAAGGCGAACAGGGCGACCTTGGCGTTGTGGGTGAACAGGAAGGCCGCGAACACCGACAGGCCGTCGGCGTTCTCGGTCCCGTCCAGCGTGGCGCGCAAGGTCGCGGTCGAGGCGCCCGGATCGCGGCCTCCGGACAGGTCGCCCGGCACAAAGGCGTAGAACCACTCGGGATCGTGCATCACCAGCCAGCCGCCGACCACGGCGCCCAGCAGCATCAGGGCGGCGGACACCAGGGTCTCGCGCCACAGGCCTTTGACCGAGGCGGGCCAGTCATGGCGGAAGAAGGCGGTCAGCCGGTCGCGCAGCGTCGCCCGCGAGCCGTAGACGAAGAAGTAGGCTCGCGCCGACAGCGTCTCCAGATAGTCGATTAGCCCCTGGTCCAACGACGTCTCGCGCGCCACCGACAGGGCCGACAGGGTCGAGCGGTACAGCACCGGCACGGCCAGAATCTCTTCGTCAGTCAGTTTGGACGCCGAGCCCTTTTCGGCCTTGTCCATCAACCGTTCCAGGCGGCGCCAGTCGTCTTCGCGCGCCTGGCGGAAGCGTTGGCTTTTCAGCAGGGGGGCGTCGGTCACAGCAGATCCCTCCGCTTCAGGTCCAGATAGGCGTTGACCGCCTCGGGCCCGACCTGATCGGCGGGGGCGTCGACGATGTGGGCGCCCATGCGGCGCAGACGGCTGATGACCGTTTCACGTTCGCGCAGCAGGCTGGCGGCCACGACGGCGCGCGACACGTCCTCGGCCGTTTCTGGCGCGGCGGCGGCAAGACCCTCCAACTCTTCGTCGCGCAGAACGACGAACAGCACCAGGTGGCGTTTCAGCAACCGGCCCAGAGACTCGATCATCAGCTCGGCGGCGGTGGAGTCGGTGAAGTCGGTGAAGACCACGATCAGAGATCGGCGCTGAAGCTGTCCCGACAGGGTGGCCAGGGCCAGGGTGTAGTTGGTCTCGTGCGTCGAATAGTCGACCCGGCCGACGACGGTCTGCAGGGTGCGGAAGGCGTTCATGCCGCCGACGGCGCCGGTCGACAGGCGCGGCCGGGAATCGAAGGCGAACAGGCCCGCCCGGTCGCCCGAGCGCAGGCAGGCGTAGGACAGCAGCAGGGCCGCATGGATGAAGCGGTCCACCCGCGGCATTCCGCCGACCGGCTCGCAGGCGGCGCGTCCGCAGTCCAGGGCCATGATGACGTTATGGTTGCGCTCGGTGCGGAATTCCTTGGCCAGCAGGGCGGCGTGGCGGGCTGACTGCTTCCAGTCGATGGCGCGCCGGTCCATGCCGGGCTGATAGTCGCGCAGGGCCTGGAACTCGGCGCCTTCGCCGATGTCCAACTGGGCCTTGGATCCGAACAGGGCGTCGCGAGCGAACAGGCGCACCGCCTGATCGCGCACCCACTGCAGATCGGTCAGCACCGGCGCCGACAGATCCAGGCGGAACGTCTTCTGCTTCCAGGTCAGACCCATCGGTCCGCGCCAGCGCACCCAAAGCTCATGCAGGGCCGCGTCGCCGCGTCGCTCGGGCGTGAAGGGGAAGGCGAGGACGGCGATATGGTCGCGGACCCCGGCCTGGCGCGGGGTGTCGTCCACGCCCAGCTTGGCCTCGCCCGACAGGGCGGCTTCGACCTGATGCGGTGCGCGGCCTTGCGGCGCGAAGCGCGCCGTCAGCCCGACCAGGCCCGGTCGCCCGACGGCGGCGCGCACCGGCTCGGGCGCGTCCAGCGTCAGGCCGGAGCGGGAACCGGTCAGCAGGGCGTCCAGCGCGAACAGCGCCGTCACGCCCGCGATCCAGACCGGACCGGCCAGCCAGCCGACGGGCGTCAGCACGCCGGCCAGCAGGGCGACGGGCGCTCCCGCCGCCAGCACCGTCACCGCACGTCGGCTGGGATAGATCACCGGGGCGCCGCCACCTGATCCACCAGGCCGGCCAGCACCTGCTCGACGCGGCGGCCCTCGATCTCGGCCGCGGGCGACAGCACCAGGCGGTGGCGCAGGGCCGGGATCGCTAACGCCTTCACGTCGTCAGGAATGACGTAGTCGCGACCGTCCAAGGCGGCGCGGGCGCGGGCGGCGACAGCCAGCATGGCCCCCGCGCGCGGCGAGGCGCCCGTCTCCACATCGGCGGAATCGCGCGTGGCCCGCACCAGGGCCGCGATGTAGCCGACGACCTCGTCCGTCAGCCGCACCTGGGCCACAGCGTCCACGGCGGCGGCGATGGCGGGGGCCTCGGCCACGGTCTCGACGCCCAGGGCGATCGGGTCCATCTGGCCGGTGCGCGACCCGTGGGCGGCGATGATGGCGCGCTCCTGCTCCAGGTCGGGATAGTCGAGGACGTGCTTGAACAGGAAGCGGTCCAATTGCGCCTCGGGCAGGGGATAGGTGCCCTGCTGCTCGATCGGGTTCTGGGTGGCGACGACGGTGAAGCGCGGGCTCAGCGCATGGGCCTGGCCGTCGATGGTGATGTTGCGCTCCTGCATGGCTTCCAGCAGGGCGGCCTGGGTCTTGGGCGGGGTGCGGTTGATCTCATCGGCCAGCAGCAGCTCGCAGAAGATCGGCCCGCGCGTCAGGGTGAAGCTGGACGTCTGGAAGTTGAACAGGTTCGACCCCAGGATGTCGCCCGGCATCAGGTCCGGCGTGAACTGGATGCGGCCGTAGTCCAGCCCGACCGAGCGGGCGAAGCTGTGGGCCAACAGGGTCTTGGCCGTGCCGGGCGGGCCTTCCAGCAGGACGTGGCCGCCCGCGAACAGGGCGGTCAGCAACAGGTCGACTGCGCCGTCCTGGCCCACCACGGCCTTGGCGATCTCGGCGCGGATGCGCTCGGCGATCGTCTTCACCTCATTGACGTGCACGGGTCAGCTCCTGGTTCCAGCGATAGAGGGCGGCGGCGACCCGCATCAGGTCGCCGGGGGTTTTGGCCGCCCTGGCCTGATCAGCCAAGGCGGAATAGGTCGCGTGCGCGCCGGTGGTCCGGCTGACGCGGTCGAGGAAGGCGTCGAGTTCGTCCTCGCTCAGGCGGCGCGGGGCGCCGATGGCGCGGGCCACGGCGGCGCGGGTCAGCAGGGCGTAGGGCGCAGCCATGTGATGTTCGCGCCGAGCCAGCCGCACCAGCCCCGCCGTATTGTCGGCCAGCCCGCGCTTGCCCAGGGCGATGACGCGGCCGCTCTCGCGCGCGGGGCCGAAACGCACGACGGCCTGATAGCCGGCGAAGACCGCCAGCGCCGCCAGCACCAGCGTCATGCCCAGCAGCGGCGGCTCCAGCATCAGCCGTAATAGGCTGCGCGTGCGCTGCATCCCGTGCAGCGTCAGGTCGAAGATGACCGGCGCGTCTTCCGCTCGCACGACGTCCAGCAGGGCGACGGCCGTGCGCGCCCCATTCAGCGTCTTCAGCCCGTGGGTGCTGAGCAGGTCGGCGTCGGCCAGCACATAGACTCGCGTGGTCGCGTGCATGGCCAGAACCGGGCGACCCTGATCGTCCGTCACGACAGGGACCCAGTCGGGGCCTGACAGGGTCTTCAGCGCATCGACATCCACCGGCGCGCCGAAGGGCGTGCCGTCGGGGCGTTTCAAGGCGACGGCCGCGCGGCCGTCGCGCGATTGCAGGCGGGCGCCCTGACGCAGGTGTTCGCTCAGCGGCGCGAGCGAGGCCTGGGCGGGCAGCAGGCCCATTGTGCGAACCCAGCCAGGGTGTTCGGGGTCGGGCGCCGCGCTCCATTTGGGCAGGACGATCAGGGTCGCGCCGGCATGGTTGATGTCGTCGATCTGTTCGGGCTTGGCGTCGGGCGTCGGCGTCAGCACCAGCAGGCTTTCGTCCGAAGAGGGCGTCAGGGGGCCTCGGCTCATCGTCACCGGCACGCCGAGGTTTCGCAGCAGCACCGGCGCCGCGCCGAATCCGGTCGAGCTGCGCGACAGGGCGTGGCCGCCGCCGTCGTCGCCGGACTTCAGTTCGGGCGCATAGGCCGACAGCACGCCCAGCCCGGCCAGGGCTACGACGCTGACCAGCAGCAAGCTGATGAGGACGACGGGTGAAAAGGCGTTCCCGGCCGCCTTGGCGGAACGGCTCATGCGCGCCAGCCCTCGGGCAGGGCGAAGGCCTCATAGGCCTGGCGACAGTCGGCGAAATCCTGGGCGTCCACGGCGGCGCCGCCGAACAGGCTGCGTTCGACCACCCGGCCGATCCGTTCAAAGGCGGGTCGCGCCGCCTCGGGCAAGGCTTTCAGGCGGGCGATTTCGCGCGCGGTCAACGACACCCGCAGCGCGCGCGGCTGGCGTTTTTCGATGTCCTGCACGCTGCGCAGCAACAACAGGTGGGCGGCGTCGGCGTATTGTCCGCGTGCGGCCAGCGCATCGGCCTCGGCCAGCAGATCGCGGGCCGTCTGAACGTCCGGCCGCCAGTCGGCATCGACCGGCGTCGCAGGCTTGTCGGGCTTGGCGGCGGGTTTCCGCAGCCGCAGGATCTCGCGCACGATGGCGTAGAGGATCAGCCCCGCCAGCAGGGCCAGCCCGATCCAGAACACCCATTTCAGCATCGGCGCCAGGAACTGCAGCGTCTCGCCGATCCAGCGCAGCCAGCCGGGAGTCTGCGGCGGGTCGAAATTGGCGCGGTCGAACTGAAACGACGGATCGTTCAGCAGGGCGGCGTGCGCCTGCGGGATCGTTTCGTTGGAAGCCGAGGCCTCTCCCTGCATTCCAACGTTCCTCGACCCCATGCTTCAAGCCATAGAGCCGGAGACGGTCAAGTCAACCGACAGGTCGCACGGCTAGGGGGATGTTCGGGCCTGCCCATGCGCTCCATCGCGAAGGAGACGGCGACCTCAGCTGTTTGAAACGGCGACGACGCCGATGACGGCCGCCGCAACGAGGACGCAGACGGGCAGCACCCACACCTGGGTCAGCGCTGTCGAGCGAGAAACTCCGCCTTCGGCCACATCATCGCCCTCGAACAGCCGGGGTCTCTTTTTCGGCTGGTGAGGGACGCGTTCATGCTCTCGAGACGTCATTGCCCGCTCCATCATCCGTCACTGAACAGATGTTGAGCGTGACGACCAACCGGATGGTTCTGAAGGTCCAGTTGGTCTTTTATGGCTAGGCCGGAAGCTGACTTCGGCGCCTATGAACCTGATGGGTCACATGGGCCGAAGTTGGGGCGGGAAAGGCAGTTCAAACTCTGAACGCTCGGGCGCGACGCCGAAGGTCGCCTCGCCGTCGCGGCCCGCGTAACGGTCCAGAAGCGTCGAATAGGTATGGAAGCGGATGGTGCGGGTCTCGGTGTCGAAGGCCATGAAACGCAGCCAGCCTGCGCCGCCGTTGGCTGATCCGGCCTGGCCGTCCGGTCCGACCGTGTTGCCCTGATAGTCCTGGATCAGCTGATAGACGGGATGGCCCGCCTCGTTGCGGTCGATTCGCAGGTTCTCGCCGTTGGACACCCCTTCGACCGGGCGGGTGTAGTTGTGCCCGCTCAGGACCATGAAGATCATCGCGTTCTTGCGAATGAAACGATCCCAGACCTGATCGGGCGGCAGGTTGTCGGCGCCCGCGAAATAGCTGTCGTAGCCGTTGGATCGCTCCTGAACGTCAGGCTTCAGCCATTCATGGGTGGTGACGATGACGGGCGTGTCGGGATGGGCGTCGATCACGCCCTGGGCCCAGTCGAGCGCGGTCTGCGGCGGCTGCATCTCCAGCGACAGGTGCAGGAAGGACAGGCCGCCGGCGGTGAAGGTCTGGAAGCTGTTCAAGCCGTTCGTCGAGGCGCCGCCGTACCAGGCTTTGCCCATGAAATGGCGCGACTGCGGGCCGAAGTAGAAGTTCCAGGCGCGGCCGCCCGCCAGCGGTTCGGAGACGCCGTCGTAGCCTCGCCATGAATAGTTGTCGTAGTCGTGGTTGCCGGGAACCATGCCGAACGGCAGGCCGCTGTCAGTCAAGATCGAGACGGCGCGGTTGGCGATGTCCCATTCCTCGCGCGTGTCGAAGACCTGGTATTCGCCCTCGGCGTCGGGGATGGCGCGTCGGAACTGGCCGTCGCCGTGCTGGACGATGTCGCCGACGAAGGTGACGAAGGCTAGGTTCTTGTCCTGGCGTGTCTCGACCAGATGGCGCATCTGCTGGTCGAAGGTGGCGGCGCCGCGCGGTTGGGGCAGGGTGACGTCGGCGTAGTTCTGGGTGTCCGAGACGACGGCGATGGTGAAGACCTCGGCCCAGGCCGGAACCGCCGCGCCCAGCAGCGCCGCGCTGAAGGCGACCGCTGCGCCCAGGTGTTTGAACGTCGTCATAGGTGGAGCATCCCGAAGCAGTGATGCAGCCGCCCTTAGCGACGCTGTGTGACGCTTTGGCTGCGGCGACGTCGCTGAGCGCGTCGGACGCGCGCTGATACGGAAATGTCGTGCGACCGACATGAGGCGGTGACGCTGCGGCGCCATTGGGCGCGGCGTGAACCAACAGCCAAGCCAGCCTTTCGACGGGGACGATGCGACGTCCGCCCTGACGTGCGACGAGGGATTCGCGGCGCTGACACGGCGACTGCGGGCGCCGCTGACGCGCTTCTTCCTGCGGCGGTCGACGTCGCCGGCGGATGCGGAGGAGATGGTTCAGGATCTGTTTCTGCGCCTGATGCGCCGCGCGGATCTGATGAGTCTGCAGAACGTCGACGGCTATGTCTTCGAGGCGGCGGCCAACATCGCGCGGGATCGGGGGCGTTATGAGCAGGCGCGGGGGCAGGGCCTGCACGTCGAGATCAATGACGCGCTGGCCGAATATGACGCGCCCGACGCCGAACAGATCATTGCGGGGAGGCAGCGTTTGAAACGGATGCTGGCGGCGCTGGACGCCCTGCCGCCGCGGGCGCGGGCGGTGGTGATCCTGCGCCGGTTCGAGAACCTGACCTATCCGCAGATCGCCCGTCGCCTGGGCATTTCGGTCAGTGCGGTCGAGAAGCACATGGTGCGGGCGATGTCGGCGCTCAGGGTGGACCTGGTCGAGGGGGATCGCTGATGTCGCCGATTCATCTCCGACCCGACGACGCGGAAACGGCCGATCCGGCCGCCTTCTGGTTCGCGCGCATGAACGGCGGCGATGCGCCCAGCCCTCAGGACGAGATCGCCTTCCGGCATTGGCTGGACGAAGATCCCGGCCATATCCACGACTATCGCGCGTGCCAGCAGGCGTGGCGGATGCTGGAGCTTGAGGCGGGACAGCCCGAGGTGCTGGCCCTGCGCGCCGCCGCCCTGGGGCGTGCTGACCGGGGGACGACGCGGCGTCGCGCCCTGTTGGGTCTGACCGGCGGGGCCATTGCTGCGTCATGCGGCGGGTTGTGGGTGATGACGGCGTCGTCACCGGCGCGGGCGCTGATCGTGACCGAGGCGGGGCAGCGGCTGACCGCGTCTCTGCCGGACGGGTCGGAGGTGACGTTGGCGCCGTCGTCCCGGTTGCGCCTGGACTACGGCGCCGAACGTCGCGCGGCGGTGCTGGAAGCGGGACAGGCCTATTTCCACATTCAGCCCGACGCCGCGCCCTTCGTCCTGCGCGTCGGCGATCGGTTGATGGCGACCGAACAGGGACGTTTCCAGGCGACCCATGCGGATCGACGGCCGGAGGCGGTGGTCGAGCAGGGGCGGCTGCGGGTGGCGGAAAGAGGCGGTGTGGGCGCAGCCCTGATGTTGACGGCCGGGCAGGGCGGGCTGGCGCGCGGCGACGAATTGCGCGCCGCGCCGGCTGATGTCGAGGCCGAAACGGCCTGGCGGATGGGGCGCCTGGTCGTACGGGACCGTCCGCTTCGCGAGGTGGTCGAACGCTTCAACCGCTATTCGGCGGAGCGGCTGACGTTGACGGATGCAGCGGCGGGGGAAATCCGTATCTCAGGCTCCTTCCGCTATGACGGCGGGCAGGAGTTCGCCCTGGCCCTGGCGCGCGGGTTCGGCCTGTCGGTGCGGCGCACGCCGGACGGGGACTGGCGCATCGGATCTCCCGAAAAAGCGTCTGACGGAACGGCTGCGCTTTGATGAAATTTCCACGACGGGGTGGGGGTCTGTGGAGAGGCCTCCGTTTCTGAGGGGGAGCCGCCGACGAGCGGCTGACCAGATCTCAGGGGCTATCATGTTCATTTCCAAGCCGCGCGCCGGCGCCTTCAAGCGCATGCTGCTGGCCTGTTCGGCCGTCGCTGCGGTCGCGGCGGCGACGCCGGCTCTGGCCCAGTCGCCGAGCGGCGGCGCAGCCGTCTCCTTCGCCATCGAGAGCCAGTCGATGGAAGAGGCGTTGACGACGTTGGCGCGCACCGCCGACGTGCAGGTGCTGTTCGCGCCGGAGGCCGTGCGCGGTCGTCGCGCCAACCGCGTGGTCGGCGTCCTGGCGCCCGCCGAGGCGCTGCGTCGTATGGTGGAGGGCACGGGCCTGACCGTGACGCCGGTCGGCGCGCGCACCTTTTCTGTTGCGGTCGCCCATGCCGATCTCGGATCCGAGGGCGTCACCGCGATCGAGGACGTGATCGTCACGGCCCAGAAGCGCGCCCAACGTATCCAGGACGTGCCGCTGGCCGTCACCATGCTGAACGGCGAAGACGCCCTTCGTCGCGGCATCGACAGCGTGACCGACCTGGTGGACGAGGTTCCGGGCGTGTCGGTGAACTACGCCTTCGGCGGCGCCAACTACGGCATGATCAGCATCCGGGGCATCGGCGGGGCCGACGATTACAAGCCCAACGGCAACCCCTCGGTCGCCCTGCACGTCGACGGCGTCTATCAGACCTCGAACGCCTATCTGGGCATGCCTCTGTTCGACCTGGACCGGGTCGAGATTCTGAAGGGGCCGCAGGGCACCCTGTACGGCCGCAACACCACGGCCGGCGTCATCAACGCCATCACCAAGGGACCGGGCGAGACGGTCGAAGGTTCGGGCCGCCTCGAGTTCGGCAGCCATGACTATCTGGCGATGGAGGCGGCCGTCGGCGGCCCCCTGAGCGACAAGGTCGGCGTGCGCCTGGCCGTGCTGGCCGAGCAGGGCGGCGGCTTCATGACCGGGGCGGGCGCAGGCGACCTGGCCGGCTTCCAGCCGGTCATCACCGGCGTGACCCAGACCCAGGTTCCGCCCATCGTCGATCCGGGCCGCCGTGAAGGTTTCGGAGACAAGGATCTGTTCGCCGGCCGCGCTACCGTCGCTTTCGACTTCACGCCGGAGACCAATCTGACGGTGAAGCTGTTCGGCAGCCGCGACCGGGGCGACACGCGCCAGTACGACCGCATCTCGGCGGCGCTTGACAGCAACATCGCCAACGCGGGCGAGAACGACGACCCGTACGAGTTCTATTCGTCGGAGTATCCGACCCACAGCATCGACATCTATGGCGTGTCGGCGGCGTTGCAGCATCGCCTGGGCGACAACCTGAACCTGGCGGTGATCGGCAATGTCCAAGGCACGACCCGCTCGGTGCAGGGCAACGGCGACGGCTCGCCCTATCCGGCCTCGCGCTTCGATGCGGATGAGACGCTGAGCCAGACCTCGCTGGAAATGCGCCTGAGCGATGACACGGGCGGTCGTCTGGACTGGATCGTAGGCGCCTTCTACGTCTCGGACGACATCGACTTCGACACCCACTGGACCAGCTATACGGCCCGGACCCAGTACGACAATCTGCACAGCCAGACGCGCAACAGTTTCGCCGTCTTCGGCCAGGTCGACTATGATCTGACCGACAAGCTGACCCTGTCGGGCGGCCTGCGTTACACTCGCGACGAGGCGACTTTCAGCGGGCGCAACGACGACCTGGACCCGTGGGGCATCTCGACCTTCACCACCACCTTCGCGACGACCAACCCCTTCATCTGGGACCGCGCCTTCGAGGACGACAACGTCTCGGGTCGGATCACGGCCAAGTACGCCTTCACGCCGAACCTGAACGTTTTCGTCTCGGCAGGGACCGGCTATCGTGGCGGCGGATTCGACGGCACCTCCATCTTCACCCAGGCCGAGACCCTGCCGTTCGATTCCGAGACCGTCACCGCCTATGAGGCCGGGCTACGCTGGACGACGAACCGTCTTCGCCTGTCGGTGGATGTCTTCTCCTATTCGTTCAAGGAGTTGCAGGCGACGACCCGATTGGCCAACGACACCAACGGCCGCGCCAACGTCGGCGAGGCCGAGAGCAAGGGCGTCGAGTTCGCGCTCAACGCCGTGCTGTTCGAAAGCGCGAACCAGAGTCTGGATCTAGACGTCGCCGCCGCCTTCCTGGACACGGAGATCATCTCGTTCAGCTCGGCGCGCGTGGCCGAGGTGCTGTCGACCGTCGGCGACCCCCTGCCGGGCGCGCCGGACGTGACGGCGACGGTTTCTCTGAACCACGGTCTGGTGCTGGACAACGGCTGGCGCGTGGATAGCCGCGTGTCGGTCTCGCACCACGGCGAGGAGAGCAACCGTCTGAACGCGGCGCCGGGCAATACGGCGGACGCCTATACCCTGTTGAACGCCCGTGTGGAGCTGCAGACGGCGGCGGACTGGGCGGTCTACGCCTATGGCCGCAACATCACTGACGAGGTGTACTTCCCGGAGCTGAACGGCGCCTCGCGTCTGGTCGGGGCTCCGGCGACCTATGGCGTGGGGCTACGCTACAGGTTCTGATGACGCCGTGGCTGCGCCGTCGCCGGTTTCCGGACGACGGCGCAGTCGCACCGCCTGCTTGAACAGGCGGTATCCTTTGAGCCGCCGTTGCGCCGGTCCGGAGGCGGAGGGGCGCGTCAGGTTCAGCGCCGCATCAAGGGGCTGGACCGGCCAGAGCCGCCGCGATCTGCGCTCTAATACGCGCGTGGAGGCGGCGGTCGCCTATGGCCTGGCGCAGGGGCAGGGGGCGACGGACCTGGTTGCGGTCGCGATCGACGCCGGCTTTTCCGATCAGTCGCATCTCGGCCGGGAGGTTCGACGGTTGACGGTGACGTCGCCGAGCCGGTTGGAGGCGTCGATCCGGAGCGATGAGGTCGCCGATGGCGGCCCCAGGGTGTCCTCTGCGGACACTGAACGTACCTTCCGCCCCCTTTCGTGACGACCAAGCCGAATGGCTCGGGCATCGGCCTCAGCTTGGCCCGTCCACGGCCACGGCGGTGCGGAGCGAAACCGCCGCCGTAGTCGAGTTTCGGCGCCTCAGAGCAGGCGGAGCGCTCCGTCTAGCGACGCCCGGAACCACCCAGGTGGTTGGACAGGAACAGGGCGTTGATCAGCAGGCGCTCGGTCCCCAACCAGTATTTGCGGTGGGCGGGGTCGTCGGCGAACAGGACGACATTGCCCGCGCCGACCGGGTTCACCTGGGCCCAGACCGAGCCCGCCGCCTTGGCGCGTAGCGCTTCGGGCAGGTAGCCGTTGACCTGCGGGTTGTTCTCGATCCGCACGACGTTGGCGAAGGGATCGGCCACGGGGGCCAGAACCACGTCCGTCTCCTTGTTCACGAACAGGTCGCGGCGCGACAAGCCGAAAGCCAAGGGGTGGCTGATGTCGGCGTCGGCCGACAGGGCGTTGCCCGCCGTGCGTTGTTCGCCCTGGATCGTGCTGCGATCGGCGTAGTCTCGGCGCTCGACCTCGGCCTTCTTCTCCTCTTCAGAGGCGGTCTGCGGGGCCAGGCCGTTGGCGGCGGCCCAGCGTGCGGCGCCGCCGAACACCACCAGGGAGCCGCCCGCGCGCACCCAGGTCTTCAGCGCATCGACCGTCGGCTGGCTCAGGTTGTCGTAGCGGCCGCCGGACAGGACGATGCTGTCATAATCGCCCAGCGGCACGCGGCCCAGTTGCGACGGGTCCAGCCGGGTCGCCGGATAGTTCAGCCGTTCGCTGAGGGCGAACCAGGTCGCGCCGATTTCGGTGGCGTTGACGCCCTCGCCCATGACCAGAGCGATGCGCGGGGCGCGCACGACCTTCACATTGTCGCTACCAAGATCGACGCCCGCGACGCTTTGGCCGGTCGAGACGGCGTGGGCGACCACGCCCGCCTCGCGCGCGGCCCTGTCGACGGCGGCGCGCAGGGCGGCGGCGTCCAGCGGCTGGCCCGCCGTGGCGATGACCAGAGAGCCGCGCCCGAAGGCGCTGTCGCCGGCCGTCGTTCGCGCGGTCAGCGGCTCGAACGCGGCGCGGACGCGCACGTCCTGGCGCAGCAGGGCCGCCAGAACGCGCGGGGCGTTCAGGTCGCGCCAGTCGACGACATAGGCGTAGGCGTCCTGCGGCCCGCTGACGCCGCCGGTTGCGACGGGCGCTTCGGTCACGGCGGACCCGTGGGCGGGGACGCGGCGCAGGCCGTCGCTCTTCAGCCCATAGGCCAGGGCGACCGAATAGGAGGTGCTGCCGTAGACGCTGCCCTTTGTCGGCGGCGTCCGGTCGAAGATGGAGTGCACCAGCCGGAATTGCGGCTGGGCCGAGGGGACGACATAGGCGCTGCCCGGCTCATAGGCGCGGCCGTTCTGCGTCACCCGCTCGGTCAGCGGATGGACCTGAATGCGGTGGGCCAACAGCAGGTCCAGCGTCTGGCGCGTCAGACCTGGATCGGCCGCGTCGCCGAAGACGAAGGCCTGACTGGAATGGCGCCGTCCCTGTTCGACGGCCGAGCGGAAGAAGTCGCGCTGGAAGGCCTGCAGCCCGGCGCGCTCGGCCACCGCGCCGCGTATGGTGGCCAGGCCGACGTTGGTCTGGTTGCGGATGGTGAAGGGGAAGGTCAGCGGGCCGTTGGCCGTGTCCTGCACCAGGCCGCGCGAACTGGCCTGTTCGACCGTCACCCCGACCCCGCCGTGGAAGTCGGGATAGGTCGAGCCGTAGACCGGCGAGAAGTTGTCGAAGACCTCGCGCGTGTAATAGAGCGAGCCGAGGCTATCCAGCGCCTGCGCGTGATAGCGGGCCAGCGTCACATTCCATTCGTAGCTGGCGCGCGGCAGCAGCGGGCTTTCCATGCTGGCGGGCGAGGGCTCGAAATAATAGGTGCTGCCCGCGCCCATCTCGTGGAAGTCGATCTGGATGTTGGGCCGCCAGCGGTGGAAGGCTTCCAGCTTGGCGCGGGTCTCCCGTTGCGTCACCGCCAGCCAGTCGCGGTTCAGGTCGGTGAAATAGTGGTTGGTGCGCCCGGCGGGCCAGGCCTCGACGTGTTCCTTGTCCTGCGGATCGGCGACGGCGGGCTGGTTCTTCCAGGCGTTGTGCCAGTTGGCGGCGCGGTCGCGACCGTCGGGGTTCTGGGCCGGGTCGATGACGACCACGGCCTTGTCCAGCCAGTCCAGCACTTCGGGCGCGCGCCCGGCGGCGAGGTAGTAGGCGGTCAGCAGGGCCGCCTCGCCGCTGGAGGTCTCATTGCCGTGGACGCTGTAGAACAGGCCGACGACGACCGGGGCGCCGGCCGTGGCGGCGGGACCGCCGGGATCGCCCGCCGCGATATGGGCGCGCTGGATCTGGTCGATCCGGCCCTGATTGGCGCCAGATGTGATGACCACGGACAGCAGGGGCCGCTGTTCATAGCTGCGGCCGATCTCCTCGACCGTCACCCGGTCCGACAGCCGGGCCAGCTCGCGCAGATAGTCCACGATGCGGTCGTGGCGCGTGTAGTGGGTTCCGATCGGATAGCCGAGGAAGGCTTCCGGCGTCGGAATGGCGGGGTCGAAATCCCCCGCCGCCGCCTGCGGGAAGAAATAGCCGCTCTGGGCCAGGGCGGGGGCGGGCGCCGTCAGGGCGACGGCGCCCAGCAGGATCGCCGCCGCCGCGCCGCCGGTCAGGATGCGCCGAAGGGATGAACGGGCGTGTCGAACGCTCATGATATCAGGTCTCGATGCAAGGGGTCAGAAGCGGACGTCAAAGCCGACGCGGAAGTAGCGCCCGCGCAGATCGTACTGGCCGAAGTCATAGGGGGCGCGCACGCCGGGGAAGGAGGCGTCGTGCGGCGGCGCTTCGTCCAGCAGGTTCTCGATCTTGGCGTAGACCGTCACGCGCTCCAGCCCGGACCACGCCGCATACAGATCGAATTGGTGATAGGCGTCCACGCGCGATTGTCCCCCGACAACCGGCACCTGATCATAGCCCGAGGTGTAATACCAGGTCAGGTTGGCGTCGAAGACGTCGCGGTTCCAGGCCGCGCGCGTCGTCGCCTTGTGCGCCGGCAGGGTCGCGCCCCGGTTCGACCCGGCGTAGTCCAGCAGCGGCCCGCCCGCCGCGTTCGGCCGCTTGTACTCCAGCAGATGCGTATAGGCGCTGGAGGCGGTGAAGGTCCCCCAGTTCTCGGTGCGCCAGCGCTGGCTGAAGTCCACGTCGATGCCCGAGGTCTCCAGCGCCGACAGGTTGCGATAGCGGTTGTAGACGGCCTGCAGCTTGCCGCGTTCGTCGCGGATGACGTCGGCGGGATCGTTCTGCTGGATGATGGCGGTGGTGTTTCCGGTGCCGATCAGGTTGTCGAGCTTGATCTGATACCAGTCGATGCTCAGCGCCGTGTCGCGCGTCGGGGTGAAGACGACGCCTAGATTGTAGGAGCGGGTCTTTTCAGGCTCCAGATTGGTGTTGCCGACGGTGAAGAAGGTCGGGCTCTGGCGCGAGTTGGGCAGGTCGGGATCATAGGGATCGATGACCGAGCCATAGGAGATCATGGTCGAGGCCGAGTTCTCCGACAGCGACGGCGCCCGGAACCCGCGCGAGGCCGAGGCCCGCAGCGCCAGCCAGTCCAGCGGCTTCCATCGCACGCCCGCCTTGGGCGAGAAGGCGCTGCCGAAGTCGCTGTATTCGTCCGCTCGAGCGGCGACCTGGATGTCCAGATTGCTCAGGACGGGGATGTTGAACTCGGCATAGGCGGCCCAGACGTCGCGCTTGCCGTCCACCGCGGCGATGGCGGGGCGGATCTGCAGCCCGGCGTCGATCTGCCACGGATTGCTGGAGACCAGGCTTTCGTGGCGGAACTCGACCCCGGCGGCATAGCCGATCTGGCCGGCGGGCAGATTGAACAGCTCGCCCGAGATCTTGAAGTCGGCGCCGTAGAGGCGCGACTCGGCCGGACGCAGGGTCGACAGGCGGATGCCGTCCAGCACGGCCTGCGGCGTGGCTCCCGGCTCGTGCAGGTTAAGCGTGCCGTTCGCCAGGGCGTCGGCCAGGTTCCAGCGATGGGCGAAGCCGCCCGAAACGGTCTCGCGCTCGTCACTGCCCGAGGCGAAGACCGCGGCCTCCCAGTCGAAGCGGTCATGACGGCCGCGCACCCCGGCCAGGGCGCGATAGGACTTGGACTCATTGGTCTTCAGCGTCCGGCCCAGATCGAAGAAGGTGTATTCGATCGGCGTGGCGACGCCGTAGGGGTTGTAGGGATTATTGGCGGGCAGCAGGTTCGACACCGGCTCGGCTAGCCCGGTCTGGGCGTTCAGCGCGAACCGTCCGCCCTCCAGCGTGAAAAAGGGGCTGGAGCCAAACAGGGACGCCCCCTCGACATAGGAATAGAGCACCTCGCCAAAGGCCTCGATCTGCGGCGTCAGGCGCTTGGTCCCGAACAGATAGGCCTGATAGCGGTCGGTCGAGGGGATCAGCGTCGTGTGCGGCGCCAGGTTGATGGCGCAGGTGTCGCCGGCCAGGCCGTCGATCGGGGCGCTGGCGGTCAGCACCATGCCTTCGGGGCACTGGCCCTGGGCGTCGAGGAAGGGCACGGACCTGCCATCGACCAGGAAGCGCGCGCCCTTGGCCGACCAGCCGTTCCAGCGGCCGCCGGGCAGGTCGGTGTAGATGCCCGACTTGGTCAGGTCGCGCTGATCCTGATCCAGCCGGTTGCGGGTATAGGCTTCCAACGACAGCAGGATGTTGTAGCCGTCCGTCTCCAGGTCGCCATGACCGGCGACCAGTTTGGCGGTCGAGGTCTCCAGCCCGCCCTGATCGGCGACGCCGTAGCTGGCCCCGAACTCCAGCCCCTGGAAGTTCTGGCGGGTGATGATGTTGGTCACGCCCGCCACCGCGTCCGAGCCGTAGACAGCCGAGGCGCCATCCTTCAGCACCTCCAGCCGCTGGGTCGCCACCATCGGCAGTGCGTTCAGATTGACGAAGGTGTCCGACAGGCCGCCGCCGGGGAAGCCGTAGTTGGCCACACGACGTCCGTTCAACAGCACTAGGGTGTTCTTCTGCGACAGGCCGCGCAGGCCGATGCCCGCCGCGCCCGACGACCAGCCGCTGTTCTGCGTCTCGTTTGAGCCGTTGCCGGTGTTGGCCGAGATCGAGCGCAGCAGGTCCGCCGTCGTCGACTTGCCTGAGCTTTCCAGTTCTTCGCGGCCGATCACCTGAACCGGGTTGAAACCTTCGGTGTTGGCGCGCCGGATGTTGGAGCCGGTCACCACGACATCCGAGACAGAGTAGGGCGACGCCGTCGCCGTTTGATCTGTTAGATTCTCAGAGGTTTCCCCGTATGCGGCGTTGCAAACCCCAGCGGCGGAGAAAAAGGCGAGAACGGTCAGGGATGGCCTGATCATGGGAATGCTGCACCGCAATAAAAGTCATAATTGGGCGCGCAATAAGGCACGTGAGCGGCGTGTTTTTAATGTAGAATTTCTAACTGTATGGCGAGTTTTCGTGGTCGAGGTCCGCCTGGCGGACAGACCTTTGATGCGGGTGTGAAAATCCTGATCGAATGACGAAAAAGCCGGGTTGCCATCGATTATGAACAGTGTTTAATTGTCTGTGCGCCATGAGTTGCGGCGGTAACCGATCCCTGTCTTCTGTCGAGAAACGAGTCTCGTATGCCATCCTCAAAGACCATCGCCGCCGTGTCTCTCGCCGCGTTCGCCTCAGCCATGGTCGCGGCGCTGCCGGCGTCGGCTCAGTCGCTGATCGAAATTCAGGATGTGGACCGTGACAATGTCCTGACGGGGACGCCGGCCGCCTTTGGCGTCGCCTTCCCGGACGCTCAACGGAATGAGGCCGTGCGAGAAATCGGCGAAGACACCTACAGCTTCGTGCCGCTGGCCTTCATCCCGCTGTCCGACACGCGCGTCGCCCTGGTGAGCACGGGGGCGAACGAGTGCACGGGGCAGGCGTGCAGCGGCATGAATGCGGTCCATTATCTCGACCATGACGCCGGTGCGCCGCGCTACCCCTATACGCTTCAGGGCGAGTGGCTGGATGTCGGCGCGGCGGGCGTGGTCGGCAACCCGGCCCTGCGTTGGGGCTGGACGAAGGCGATCGCGGCCGGCCCGGTCCTCTACACCGAAGCCGGCGGCGTGTGGCAGGGGCGTGCGTGCGGCTATGCCGTGCTGACGGAGTTGACTCCGGCAGGGCCTGTGCAGATCGCGCGTATCCAGACCTATTTCTCGGACGCCAGCGCCGATGACGGCGAGGCGGGCGTCGACGGGGTGATCACGGCCGCCGATCAGGGCCGCAGCTTCACGGTGTCGTATACCGGATCGGACAGCTTTAAAGAGACCTACACGCGCGGCGCCGACGGCCAGTTTCGACTGGACGGTCAGAGCCGTGTTCCCGCCTGCTGAGACGACATCGACGTCGCCGCGGCGGCGCCAGAGACCAAGGAGGTCTACGTGCGTATTTTCATGATGAGCCTGACTGCGGCTGCTTCCCTGGCGGCGACGAGCGCCCTCGCTCAAAGCGCCGTCTGTACGTCGCTGGACAAGGGCGATCTGTCCATCGGCCAGACGCTGTCGCAGATGCAACAGCGTCAGCTTCGCGAAGAAGCGCCCGTGGGCACGCTGCATTGCGGTCGGACGGGCTGCACGGCCGTGGCGTCGGATGGGGTGAGCTACAGCTGGCGGCGCGATGGTCGGATCGTCGGCAAGACGATCGAGCTGTCCACGCCGACGAGCCTGCCGGGCTGGCGCGGCGAGATCGATCAGGCGTTCGCCGATCGCTTGGGCCAGGCGACGTGCACGCGCTTCACCGTGTTCGACGATGAACTTGACGGCAGTCGTTCGATGAAGAGCGCGCCGTTTGCGGCGTCGCAAGGGCAGACGGTCACCGCCAGCCTCTTCGGGCGTGGAACCGCCGAAGAGCCGCTGACGATCGAGATGCGCGCCGTGGATCAATAATCCTGCCCTTGGGGGAGGATCTGTCGCTTAAGCGTCGAAGGAAGTTTGCATGACCCTGAGAACCCCGCTCGCGCTCGCCCTGGCGGCGACCCTGGCCGCCTGTTCGCAGGCCGAAGAGAGGGCGGCCGCCGCGCCGGCCCCGGCTGAAGCCAATGTCTCGGCGTCGTCCGCCGCGCCGGTCGCTGCGCCTGACCGGAACGGCGAGGCCCCGCCGCTGTCGGCCTATGTCGGCAAGCATCCGACCGAGCCGGTTCAGGGCGTCACCTTCTTCCAGCACCCGGACGTGCGCGCGGCCATCGTCGCGTCGGGCGTGGATCGGGACATCCAGAAATCCATCGTCTTCGACGGCAACGTCGTCGGCGTAGTGACGGAGACGCGCGGGCGGCTGTTGCTTCACGGCTATGATCCAGCAGGCGCGGGCTCGACCAACTGGGCCATTCTGATGATCCCGGACGGCAGCAAGGCGGCGGTCTGCTACTCCACCGGCATCGTCGGCTATGAGAAGGGCGCCGACTGGTATTTCGAGGGCGATGTGGCCTTCACCCTCTATACGCCCTGTCCCTCTGAGGAAGGCGATATGGAGACGCTGAGCAACTGGCCGATCGGCCCCATTCCAGGCTGAGGCCGGGGAAGGCGCGTATGTATTGCAAGGGGCATCTGATGGCGTTTCGTCGTTTCGCGAGCGGGTTGGTTGCGACGCTGGTCATGAGTGCGGCCGGCGTCGCTGCGGCTCAACCCGCCGGGGTCGATGAAGAGGCCGCCAGGGCCGCCCTGAAGGAATGGATGGCGGCCAGCCCCGAGTACGCGACGCTCCAGTACGACCTGGTCAAGGCTCAGGCGAGCCTGGCCGTCCGTATCGAGCGATTGGTCATGATCGGGCTGCTGTGCGAGCGCCTGTCGGAGGACGACAGTCGCCTGATCATCGACAACGCCCGCGAAGAGATGACGTTCGGCCAGTCCGTGCTCTCCGAAGCGCAGCAGGCGGATTTCGCCCTCTACTACGAAGGGTTGCGGCAGGGCGCGCTGGCCGCCGCCGCGCCTGAGCCTCCTCGTCCCGGCGAATGCGAAGACTTCGCCAAGCCGGGCGGAACTCTGGTCAAGTTGCTGACCTGGACCGGGCGCCGACAGTTCATCAGTCCAGGCGTTCTCGCCAGCCCCAGAACCATCCCCTAGAGGCCGTGCGGATCAGCGCGACGGGTCCGGCAGGCGCACCGCCTGGAAGTAAGTTCCCGAGAGCGTGCCGCCCGAACCGCAATAGGGGACGGCGTCGGCGCCGTTCTCGATCGTCTCCTTGACGACGAGCGTCGCGCCCTGGGCCTTCATGTTCAGCGACCAGGCGGCGGCGCCGCTGATGTCGTCAAAGCGCGCTTCGTCCTCTTCGATCCAGTCGCCGCTGCCGTCCGCCTCGCAGGACCAGCTATCGCCGCGCGGGTCGGCGGCCGTGGCCGTGAACGTCAGGACGCCGGTCGCCCATTGGTTGACGACGATCTCGCCGTTGAGATTGCGCCAGCGCCCAACCACGCTGACCAGCGGGTCGTTGCCTAGATCGGTCAGAAACGCTTCACGTCGCGTCATTTGATCGGTCAGTTCTTCGACCAGATCGGCGCCCGTCAGCCGCGCGCCGGTCGCGTCGCGGATTGCGAGAAAGGCGCGCTGGTCGCGACGAAGCGCTTCGGCGCTTGCGGCGTCATAACCCCTGATCGCCGTTCCATAGTGTTCAGCGATCTTCGCATCCAATGCGGTCAGGGCCGGGGTCGAGCAGATGGCGGTCTCGACCGGACCGGAGGCGCGGCGACAGTCTGCGCTTTCAGCGGCCGCAGGCGCAGCGATTGAGGTCGCCAGGGCGGCGCCGAGAAGCAGGGCGGCGGTTGAAGCGGATGACGGGAAGCGAAGCGCGGTCATGGGAAGCCTCAAGGCGGATGCGGGAGGGGTGGAAAGCACCCTGTCGAGCGCAATTCATATCTTTAAATGAGCATCGATCAATAAAAAACGAAAACAGACGTTTCTTACCGCTCCCCGCATAGCTTCTGCTATGCAGGGTTAATGGGCAGGCGATCGGATCATACGCGGCAGGAGCTTGAGCGGCTTTTTGTGGTCGAGGGCCACAAGCATATGGCCGAGGTAGGCTTTGCGCGCTTCTCTGCGCGCGAGGTGGCCAAGCGCGTCGGCTATTCGATCGGCACCCTCTACAATGTGTTCGGTACGCTGGATCAGCTTCTGATCGCCATCAACACGCGCACCTTCCAGCTCTGGGCGGAAGAGGTGCGGCAGGCGCTGGAAGGTAGCGGCCCGGACCGCATTCGATGTCTGGTCGAGGCCTATTTCGGCTTCGCTCGCGCCAATTCCCATAGCTGGAGGGCCATCTATGAGCATCACCTGCCGCCGGATGTGGCCCTGACCGACGAGCAGAACCAGCGGCGCGGCGACCTGACTCAGATCATCGTGAACGAGGTGACGGCTGTCTTGCCGGCGAAGGCGCAGGCCGGCGCGCCGCGTCTGGCGCGTTCGCTGATCGCCGTGGTCCACGGCCACTGCGTATTCGACCTGAACGGCAGCTTCGCCCTGATGAGTATCGAAGAACCCGTCGAACTGGCGCTGGAACGTGTCCGCGAGAGCCTGTCTCAGGCCGGAGCGGCCTAGGCGACCGACGACTTCAGGCTGACCTGGCGGCCAGGCGTTGTCGCGCGTGATGATAGGCGAGCGTCAGGCTGAAGGAGACGACGCAGGCCGCAAGCGCGGCGGCAGGCAGCAGCGGCGCGACTTCGGGCGGGAAGACGAAGGGCAGCAGCGGGAAGGCGTAGGCCGCCGGCATTGGCATCTTGAATAGGCGCAGCAGCAGGAAGATCGCGGCCATGTCCAAGGCTGCGATCAGCGGCCAGGAATACAGGGTCTGGAACAGGGCCGCTCCGATCACAGCCGATAGAGTCAGTACGACCGTCTGCTTCAGCGCCATGCGGGCGGAATACATCTTCATGTGCAGGGTCTCATAGACCACGACGGTCACGGGCGGGATGAGGCCCAGCTGCGGATAACCCGCGACCGCCGCCAGAACGATCCCGGCGCCGCTGATCAACAGATAGGCGGTCATGGCCGAGCGGTTCAGCGGCGCGCTGTGCTCGGCCGGGGCCCGCATGCGGAACATCATCACGCCGAGCATCAGCACCAGGGTCGTGACGCTGATGGAGATCAGGAATGACAGTTCGACGGCGTTGGTGACGATGGGCAGGAAGCCGGTCGCCAGCGCGGGCGGCAGGCTGTAGCGGAAGATCAGGAACAGCCCCAGCATCCCGACCAGCAGGATCGCCAGCTTGGCGGTGAAGGGAATGGCCAGCAGGTTGATGGCGAAACCGCCCAGCGCCGTCAGCGAAGGCCACAGGAAGATCGCTTCCGGTCGCCGCATCCAGGCCTGGTCGCGCCAGGCCCATAGGGCGACCGCCATGGCCGCGATTTCCGGCAGGATGATCTCCCGATCGTTCAGGAGCTGGGCGACAGCCGTCAAGGCGACGATGAAGGCGAAGGCCGCCGCATAGGACTGGGCGGCGGATCGACGGTCGAGCGTGATAGGCTGCATGAAATCGGTTCACCGGACGCAAGGCGTGGCGGGGGATTCGGCTGAATGCCGCGCGTCTGATGGTTACGCGCGGGCGTATCGTCGCCCTCACGCCGCCATGGGGGCGGCCATGGGGTGGGCGCTGAGTCTCAAGACAGCCGTAGTCGCGAAAACAGGCCTATTTCGGCAGTCGGCTCATGGCTTCGAAGCCGCCGGTGAAGATGACCTCCATGGCGTCGCATATGGCGCTCATTTCCGATGACTTGCACAGGCCGCCGGACAGAACGTCGATGCGCCCTGTCTGAGCCAGGGACAGGGTCAGCGATCCCGACAGCAGGTGGTAGAACCAGTAGATCTGTCGCTCGGGCGTGTCGGGCGCGATCCGCTTCAGCAGGCCGATGAAGCGATCGATCACCGGATCGAAATGCTGGTGCATGGTGTCGCCGCCCCAGGCCGGGGTGTTGTTCACCTGGGCGACCAGGGCCGCGTAATTCAGCCAGGCGCGGTCTCCGGTTTCGAACAGGACGAACAGCGGGCGCAGGAAGGCGTCGATGGCGCCGCTGACGGTCATGGCGTCGCCGTGCTCTGCTTCATAGCGGTCCAGGCTGTCCAGGCGTAGCTGGTTCACCACCTCGGCGCGGCGGCCGAAGACAGTCGAGAACAGCCGGTTCTTGTCGTCGAAATAATAGTGCAGCAGGGCCGTATCGACGCCCGCCTCCTTGGCCACCGCCTTCAGGGTGACGCCGTGCAGGCCGTCGCGCGCGAACAGGGCTTCGGCCACGTCCAGGATGCGGGTGGTCGTTTCCTCGCGGCGCTGGGCCTTGGGCTTTGGCGGCGCCTTGGGTTTCGTGGAGGCCTTGGCGCGCGGCTTGGACTCAGTCGTCGTCATGCAGACAGCTTACCCGAACGCCCGCCGCAAGCGATCCCGCAGCCGCATCAACAGGATCAGCAGCTTGCCCTTGCGTCCGTGGTGGTCCAGCGCCGCCTTCCACCAGCCGCGCTTCACCTCGCCGCCGGGTGTCGCGTTGAACACCATCCAGGCGTCGTCCGCAGGCGTGTAGGCGGGCCAGCCGGCGCCGGGCGCGCCTGTCTTGGCGAATGCGATCCAGCGGGCGTGCATGGCGGCGCTGACGGCGCGGTCGGCATCGGTCGCGGGCGGAGCGCCGTCGGGGCGGTGGTCCAGCGTCTCGAAGACATGAAAGATCTCGGCGGCGTGGGCGGCGCGGGGCATGGTGTCGCGCCGAGCTTCTTCTACGTAATCAAAAGCGTATAGCCATGTCTTCGATCGATGTGGGCGCGACGCGACCCAGCGCGCGGGGGCGGCGAAGGCGAAGTCGCGGAAGCCGTGGCGGATCAACTGCTCCTCGTCGCCGCTCGCCTGCGGATAGAGGCGGGCTAGAGCCGCGTTCGGCTTGATCAGCTTGCCGAAGCGTTCCAGCCCGCCGCCGTAGTTGAGCAGGGAATCTTCGCCGCTGTTGACCCCGATCATCAGCGGCACATCGGCGAAGTCGCCGCGCGCGAAGGCGCTGATCGGGTCGCGGTCCAGCAGGCGGTCGTCGATGACCGGGCCGAAGGCGCCTTCGACGGCGGTCAGCCGCTCGGGTGCGACGGCGCGCAGCGCGGCGGCGTCTGGGGCGTTCAGACCGAGAGCGGCCGCTGTTGCGGCGCTGCGCTCATATGCGGTCTTCAGCGGCGTGGCGGGCAACCAGCCGCCGCCGGACTGGACGACGGCCTTGTGGAACAGGCCGCGCGCCCGCTTCGCTGTCATCAGCGCCAGAATGTCGAGGCCCCCGGCGGATTCTCCGAACAGGGTGACGTTGGCCGGATCGCCGCCGAAGCTGGCGGCGTGATCGCGCACCCATTCCAGGGCCGCGATCTGATCCAGCAAGGCCTGGTTGCCCAGCGGCTCGTCGGCGGGCGTCTCGGCCGTCAGGGCGGGGTGGGCGAAGAAGCCGAGCTGGCCCAGGCGATAGTTGACGCTGACCAGCATCACGCCGTCGCGGGCGAAGGCGGCGCCGTCATAGAAGGGCAGGGAGCCCGCGCCCATCCGGTTCGATCCGCCGTGCAGCCAGACCATGACCGGCGCCGGGGCTGTCGTTTCGGCCGGCGCCCAGAGGTTCAGCGTCAGGGAGTCCTCGCTGGTCGGCTCGGGCGCGCCGCCGATGGAGACGATGTCGGCCACGTCCGCCGGACCCGCCTGGGGCGCGGAAGGCCCGAAGGCGGCGGCTTCGCGCACGCCCTCCCAGGTCGGGAAGGGGCGCGGCGCGCGCCAGCGCAGCTCGCCGATCGGCGCGGCGGCGTAGGGCACGCCGCGAAAGACGTTCGCCGAACCTTCGCGGCGGCCGCGCAGGGCGCCCGACGGCGTGTGCGTGACGGGATGCGTCGCGCCTTGATGGAGCTGATCCATGTTTCGTCCCTTCAGGCGCGATCTTCGCCGCACTCGTTCATTTGAGAATGAAGAATGCGCGTCCGGCTGTCGAGCCGCTTCGTGAAACATCATTCATGCGGGAATGAATGATGTTGACAGCGGGGCCGTTCGCGGATCACCGTCGCTCCAACACAGATCAGCGGCGAGCAAACGACCGCGCGTGGAGAGGAAACGAGAATGCGATCGACAGGACAGTTGCGTCTGGCGCTGATGACCAGCGCCTTCATCACCGCCTCGCTGTGCGCGGCGCCGACCCTGGCCCAGCAGGCGACGGAGACTGAGCAGGCTTCGAACGTGGACGACATCGTCGTCACGGCGCGCCGTCGCGAGGAAAGCCTGAAGGACGTGCCGGTCGCCGTCACCGCCGTCACCAGCGAGCGCCTGGAACAGACCGGCGCAGCCGACATCACCACCTTGCAGCAGCAGACGCCGAACGCGACGGTTCAGGTGGCGCGCGGCACCAACTCGACCCTGACCACCTTCATTCGCGGCGTCGGCCAGCAGGATCCTCTGTGGGGCTTCGAGCCGGGCGTCGGCCTCTATGTCGATGACGTCTATGTGGCCCGTCCGCAGGGCGCGGTGCTGGACATCTTCGATATCGAACGGCTGGAAGTCCTGCGCGGGCCGCAGGGCACGCTTTACGGCCGCAACACCATCGGCGGGGCGATCAAATACGTCACCAAGCGCCTGGGGCCTGACCCGGAGCTGACGCTGAAGGGCGCCTACGGCAGCTATAATCAGGTCGACCTGATCGCCTCGGGTTCGGCGCCGCTGACCGAGACCCTGCGGATCGGTGGCGCGATCGCGCGCTACACCCGCGACGGCTACGGCACGAACCTGAACACCGGGGCGGAACACTACAATAAGGACGTCACGGCGGGGCGTCTGAGCATTGAGTGGACGCCGCGTGACGATCTGTTCTTCCGCCTGGCGGGCGACATCACCGTGGACGAATCCAACGCCCGTCACGCTCACCGTCTACTCGCGCCGACGACGGACAAGGCCTATGACACGCGGGCGGGCATCGGCGACGACGGCTATGTGCGCACGCGCGGCCTGTCGCTGACCGGCGAGTGGAACGTCAACGAAGCCGTGACGCTGAAGTCGATCACGGCCTTCCGGGATGGCGACACCAAGGGCGACGGCATCGACTTCGACGGCCTGCCCGAAGCGTATCTGGATATTCCCGGCTACTACGCCGACAGCCAGTTCACGCAGGAGCTTCAGGTTCTGTTCCAGGGCTCGCGTTGGCAGGGCGTCGCGGGCGTCTTCTATATGGATGCGATGGCCAAGGGCGCGTTCGACACGGTTGTCGGAAAGAACGTGCTGGAAGTCGCGCCCGGCGTTTTCGTTCCCTTCCCGGTGACGACCTACACCGGCGGCAAGGTCGATACCCAGAGCTTTGCTGTCTTCGCGGACTTCAACTATGATGTGACCGATCAGCTGTCGCTGTCGGTGGGCGGCCGCTGGACGCAGGATAAGAAGAGCGTCACTCAGCTGCGCCAGCTTTATAGCGGCGTCCGCAGCCCCTATTTCCATAACTTGAACGCTGTCGCCATCGGCGGCCCGGCGACCAATTACAGCAACTCCGACACCTATTCGGAGTTCACGCCGCGGGTCAGCGCCAGCTACAAATTCACGCCGGAGCTGACGGCCTATGCCTCTTACGGCCGGGGCTTCAAGTCGGGCGGTTTCGATATGCGCGGCGACGCCAAGCTGTATCCTGAAACCATCAACGGCTATCAGCCGGAACTGGTCGACACCTATGAGATCGGACTGAAGGGCTCGCTGCTGGACCGCCGCGTCAACTTCGCCACGGCCCTGTTCAAGTCGGAGTATACCGACCAGCAGATCACCTCGCAGTTCTACATCCCGCCCACCTCGGTCGTCAGCTATGTCGACAACGCCGGATCGAGCGAGATCTGGGGCTGGGAGCTGGAGGCCAGCGCGCGGATCACCGACAGCTTCATCCCGCGTCTGACGCTGGGTTATCTGGACGCCAAGTTCAACGAGTTCGTCACCTTGAACCCGCTGACCGGCAAGCGTGAGAACATGGCCGATCAGCGCCATTTCCAGAACACGCCGGATTGGACCGCCAGCCTGGCGCTGCCCTACAGCCTCGATCTGGGCGACAAGGGGTCGCTGATGTTGACGCCGATCGCCTCCTATCGCGGCGCGACGCAGATGTTCGAGACGCCGATCCCGCTGCTCGATCAGGGGGCTTACTGGCTGTATGACGCCACCTTGATGTGGACCTCGCCGGATACGCGCTATCGCGTCAGCCTGGCGGGCCGGAACCTGGGCGATGAGCGTTACCGCGCGGGCGGCTACAACTTCCCCGGCGCCATCACTGGCGACTCCGTGGTGGCCTTCTACGGCGCGCCGCGTACGGTGACGCTGAGCGTGACCGCTCGGTTCTAAAAGCGATCGACCAATTGAAAGCCCTCGCAGTTCGCACTGCGGGGGCTTTTTGACATCCAACCTGAGCGTCGCTCGATGGATTGCGCGTCCGGCGTGGGTTCGAGAGATGCGCCGTGGGGCGAAGAAAATTCGCCTAACCGCCGTCGCAGCTTCATCGGGCCGTGACGGCGGCGTCGCGCCTGCGACATTCAGCGTCTTTAGGTCTGCCCTGCTTTCTCAGGGGGTAAGACCATGAAGCCGATCAGCCTTAAGCGTGGATTCCTGGCGGGCGCCGCCGTCGCGGGCCTGATGGCGGCCGGCGCCGCCCATGCCCAAAGCGTTTCGTCGAGCGAGACGACGACCGCCGTGGACGACATCGTGGTGACGGCCCAACTGCGCGCTCAGGACCCGATCGAGGTGCCTTTCGCCCTGACGGCGTACAGCGGCGATTTCCTGGAAAACCTGGGCGTGCAGGAGTTCGATCAGCTGTCGGCCTTCGTGCCGGGCTTCCTGGTGCAGAACCAGTCGCCGAACAATCCGGGCTTCGTGATGCGCGGCATCACCTCGGACTCGGGCGCCGCCACCGCCGAGCCGCGGGTGTCGGTGTTCCAGGACGGGGTGTCGATCTCCAAGTCGCGCGGCTCCTATGTCGAGCTGTTCGACATGGAACGGGTCGAGGTGGCCAAGGGACCGCAATCGACCCTTTATGGCCGCGGCGCCCTGATCGGCGCGGTCAATCTGGTGCAGAACCGCGCCCGTCCGGGCCAGTTCGACGCCGGCGCTCGCATCGAGGCGGGCGATCTGGACTATCGCGCGGTCGAGGGTTTCGTGAATGCGCCCGTAGGCGAGACCGGCGCCCTGCGCCTGGCGGCGCGGATGAAGACGCGCGGCGGCACGGTCGAGAACCTGCTGGGCGGCGAGGACTATAATTCGATCGAGACCAAGGCGTTGCGCCTGTCGGGCGCCTGGGCGCCGACCGACAATCTGCGCGCCGATCTGATCGCCAACTATCAGACGGACTCGGCCAGCGGGACTTCGTTCAAGTCGATCGCCTATGATCCCTTCGACCCGAAAACGGGCGCCTCCCTTGGCGGGCGTGCGCCGTGGGACGGCGCGGCCCTAACGCCCGGCGCCGATTTCGACGGCGGCGTCAGTCTGGGCCTGGATCGCGAGGTCTGGGGCGTGACGGGCCTGGTGAAGTGGGACCTGTCGCCGTCCCTGACGCTGAACTCGACCACGGCCTATCGCCAGTTCGACTCGACCGAGGTGTTCGATCCGGACGGCACGTCGCTGCCGCTGCTGACGGCGGTGGAGCACGCCTATGGCGAGCAGTGGAGCCAGGAGTTCCGTCTGAACTTCGATAACGGCGGCCGTTTCTCGGGCTTCGTCGGTGCGGGCTATTTCAATGAGGAAGGCTTCCAGCGGATGCCGACCCAGTTCGACGAGCGTCTGGCCCTGTTGCAACTGGCGACGCCGCTGGGCGACCAGCGTCTGAAGATGATCTACGCCGCGCCGACGCCGTTGCTGATGGGCGGCATTCTTCAGTCCATGCTGCCCGCCGCGGCGCATCCGCTGATCCCCGGCATCGTCGGCAATCTGAAGTCCGCTCACATCGAGACGGCGACGAACCGGGCCGATCTGACCTCCTATGACCTGTTCGGCGACCTGACCTTCAAGGCGACTGACCGGCTGGAGTTCTCGGGCGGCGTGCGCTGGACGCGCGACGACAAGACGACGGGTTATTCAGCGGCGGTGCTGAACGGCCGCTCCATCGCCGGCGGCCTGGTGGCGGTGCAGACCCTCGGCGCTCAGGCGCAACGCCTGGCCCAGGCCGGCGACCTGGCCGGCGCCCAGCGGTTGCAACAGCAGATCACGGCCATCCTGACGGGGCTGGCGACGCCGGGCGCGGCCAATCTGCCCGCAGCTTCGGGGCTGCCGCTGTTCGCCCTGACTGCTCAGCCGACTGCTGGCAACGGCGACCTGATCCAGGCAGATCACGAGGACGATGGCTTCACCTGGCGTCTGACGGCGCGCTACGCCCTGTCAGGCGACGCCAGCCTCTACGCCAACTATGCGCGCGGCCGTCGCCCGGAGGTGCTGGAGGTGCGCGGCCCGTCCGTGCCGCTGGGCGCCCCGACTTTTGAAGTCATCCCCGCCGAAACCGTCGACAGCTTCGAGGTCGGCTACAAGACGGCGCTGATGGATCGCCGTCTGCGGCTGGACGGGGCGGTGTTCCACTACGCCTACGACAACTTCCAGACGACCGAGCAGGACGGCACCCGCTTCGTCACCGTCAATGCGGGCAAGGCCAACGCCTATGGCTTCGAGGGCCAGGTCGCCTTCGCTGCGACGCCGACCTTCGATCTGTTCGGCACCTACGGCTACAACCACTCGCGCTTCGACGGGGGCGCGCGCGACGGCAACCGCTTCCGCCTGTCGCCCGACCACATGGCCTCGATCGGCGCGACCTGGCGCCTGCCGGTCGAGAGCGGGACGTTCGAGATCCAGCCGACCTACACTTGGCAGTCCAAGGTCTTCTTCGACGACGACAACGACCGGCCGGAACTGCAGACCGGCAACTTCGTCGCTGACACCGTGCAGGACGAATATCAGGACGGCTACGGGCTGCTGAACCTGCGGGTGCGTTACGCTCCGACGTCGGGCAACTGGGGCGTTGAGGCCTTCGGCGACAACATCCTGGACGAGGAATACATCAAGGACGCGGGCAACACCGGCGATGCACTGGGCCTGCCGACCTTCATCGCCGGACGAGGCGCCAGCTACGGCGTCGCCTTCACCCTGCGCTACTGAGGGCCGCGAAGATGAGCATGAACCGTCGCGGCCTTCTGGGTCTGTTCGGCGCGGGCGCGGCGGCGGGCTGCGCCACGGCGCCGTCGGGCGAAGGCGTCGCCGTCGTCTTCGCCCACGGGGTGGCCTCGGGCGATCCGGCGACCGATCGGGTGATCCTGTGGACGCGCGTCACTCCGGCGGACGGCCAGGCCGGGCCGCTCTCGGTCGTCTGGCGCGTGCTGGATGGGGAAGGCGGCCGCGTCGTCGCCTCGGGCCGGTTCGAGACGGGGCCTGAGCGCGACTATACGGTCAAGGTCGACGCGGCGGGCCTGCGCCCCGGCCGCGACTATCGCTACGACTTCGCCGTGGGCGAGGCGCGCTCGCCTGTGGGCCGCACGCGCACCCTGGCGGCCGACGGCGTGGCGCCCGTCAATCTGGCGGTGGTGTCGTGCCAGTTGCACCCCGGCGGCCTGTTCAACGCCTATGAGGCGATCGCCGCCCTGCCGACCCTGGACGCCGTGGTCCATCTGGGCGACTACATCTATGAATACGGGGCGGATTCCGACGCTTACGGCATGGCGACGGGGCCGACGCTGGGCCGCGTTCCCGAGCCGGCGCACGAGATCGTCTCCCTGGCCGACTATCGGTTGCGCCACGCCCAGTACAAGCGCGACGCAGATCTTCAGGCCGCCCACGCCCGCGCGCCCTTCATCTGCGTCTGGGACGACCACGAGACGGCCAACGACGCCTGGCTGCACGGCGCCGAGAACCACCAGCCCGAGACGGAGGGCGACTTCGCCCAGCGCAAGGCGGCGGCGCTGAAGGCCTATTACGAATGGATGCCGATCCGCGAGGCTGCGCCCGGCGCGCTGAAGGAGGCGATCCACCGCAGCTTCCACTTCGGCGATCTGGCCAGCCTGATGATGGTCGAGACCCGCCTGACCGGCCGCACCGAACCGCTGGCCTATGACAGGGATCTGAGCGCCAAGGGCGGCCCGGACGGCGAGCCGGTGCTGGACCTGGACGCCTTCCGCGCCTTGCTGAACGACCCCGCCCGCGATCTGATGGGGCCGCAGCAGCGCGACTGGCTGAAGCGCGAACTGGCCGCCTCCAAGGCCAAGGGCTGTCCGTGGCAGGTGCTGGGCAATCAGGTCGTTATGGCGCGCGTCGCCGGACCCGACGTGTCGCGCACCCTGACCGAGGCCCAGGTCCAGGGTCTGATGGCCCAGATCCCCGAGGCCTATCGTGACCAGTTCGAACAGGCCCTGTTCCTGTTCAAGATGGGCCTGCCGTTCAACCTCGACGCCTGGGACGGCTATCCGGCCGGACGCGAGCGCCTCTACGCCGCCTTCGCCGAGGCAGGGGTGCAGCCCATCGTCCTGGCCGGCGACAGCCACGCCTTCTGGGTCAATGAGCTGAAGGACGCCAGCGGCGCGCGCCGGGCGGTCGAGTTCGGGACCAGCGCGGTCTCTAGCCCCTCGATCGGCGACGCCATCGGCGGCTTCCCCTTGGGCGCGGCGCTGATGCAGGCCAATGACGAGGTGCGCTTCTGCGACCAGTCGGCCAAGGGCTTCATCCTGCTGACCCTGAGCGAGGACCGGGCAGAGGCGGCGCTGATGCAGGTCTCGACCATCTTCGCCAAGCCGTTCGAGGTCACTGCGCTGAAGCGCGTCGGCGTCCGCCGCGCGGATGGGGCGATCACGGGGGTCTGATCGCGGCCGATCTCAGCGCAACGGTTTCCTCATGGGCGGATTAATCGCCCATGCGCGGCGAGCTGAAGACCTATCAGGCCAAGCGGCGTTTCGAGCAAACGCCGGAACCCAAGGGCGCCAAGCGGGCCGGAGACGGTGCGCGGCGCTTCGTGATCCAGCGCCATGCGGCGACCCGACTGCATTACGACTTCCGCATCGAGGCGGACGGGGTGCTGAAGTCCTGGGCCGTGACCAAGGCGCCGTCGCGCGACCCTTCGATCAAGCGCCTGGCGGTCGAGGTCGAAGACCATCCGCTCGACTATGGCGACTTCGAAGGGACGATCCCGGCGGGCAATTACGGCGCGGGCACTGTGCAGCTGTGGGACGCCGGAACCTGGGAGCCGCAGGAGCCGGACCTGGAGGCCGCCTGGGCGCGCGGCCAGATCAAGATGAGCCTTCACGGCGAGCGGCTGAAGGGCAAATGGGCGCTGATCCGGCTGAAAAGCGACCGGGGCAAGCCGTCCAAACGCAACAACTGGCTGCTGCTGAAGGAGAAGGACGAATACGCCGTCGCCGGTGAAGGCGACGCCCTGGCCGAGATCGACGCCTCGGTGACGACCGGCCGTTCGCTGGCCCAGATCGCCGAGGAGGACGCGCAATGGACGTCCTCCAAGCCGACTGCGCGAAAGGCGCCGCCCAAACCTGTGGCGTCCAGAGCGGCTTCAAGGACGAAACGGCCGCACGCCTTCGTGCCGATCCAACTCTGCAAGGCGGTCGATCATCCGCCCTCGGTCGCCGGTTGGGCGCATGAGATCAAGTTCGACGGGTACCGGCTGCAGATCAGCGTGGGCGGCGGCCAGGCGGTGCTGCGGACTCGCAAGGGGCTGGACTGGAACGACCGGTTTTCCGAACTGGCGGCGGATGCGGCCGGTTGGCCCGATGCGGTGATCGACGGCGAACTGTGCGCGCTGGACGACGACCACATGCCCGATTTCAGCGCCCTGCAGGCGGCGATATCCGAAGGCGACACAGGGCGGTTGGTCTATTTCGCCTTCGACCTGCTGTTCGAAGGCCACGAGGATCTGCGCAAGCTGCCGCTGTCGCATCGCAAGGCGCGATTGCAGGCCTATATCGACCGGATCGGCGCCAAGGGTGTCGGTCGTCTCCGCTATGTCGAACACTTCGCCTCGACGGGACAGGCCGTGCTGGAAAGCGCCTGTCGAATGCATCTCGAGGGCGTGATCTCCAAGAAGCTGGACGCGCCCTATCACGCCGGGCGCTCCTCGGCCTGGGTCAAGTCCAAGTGCCGAGGGCGCGATGAAGCGGTCATCGGCGGCTGGTCGTCGGAGGGCGGCAGTCGGTTCCGGTCGTTGCTGGTCGGGGTGAGAGGGAAGGGCGGGCTGAAATACCTGGGGCGGGTCGGGACGGGGTTCGGCGAGACGGCGACGCGGATGCTGATCCCCGCACTGAAGGCTGAGGCGACGGACAGGAGCCCCTTTGTCGGCGCCGACGCGCCCAAGGGCGGCAAGGACATTCACTGGGTGAAGCCGGCGCTGGTCGCGGAGATCGAGCATGGCGGCTACACCGAGGCGGGATCGCTGAGACAGGCGGCCTTCAAGGGATTGCGCGACGACAAGAGCGCCGAGGAGGTCACGGCCGCGCCTCAACCGCCCGCGCCGCCGCCGACATCGCAAAAAGGCGGCAAGGTCACGGTGGCGGGCGTCGTCATCTCCAGTCCTGACAAGGTGCTGTGGCCGGCGAGCGGAGGCCGACCGCCCATCACCAAGGCCGACCTGGCGCGCTACTATGAGGCGGCGGCCGAGCGCCTTCTGCCCCATGTGGCCGACCGGCCCACTTCCATCATCCGCGCCCCGGACGGCATCGAAGGCGAGACCTTCTTCCAGCGTCACGCCATGACCGGGGCGAACCCTCGGCTGAAGCTGATCGACGTCAAGGCGCGGACCCCTTATGTCGCCGTAGTCGATGTGGGCGGCCTGGCCGCAGTCGCTCAGTCGGCGGGGCTGGAGCTGCACCCCTGGGGCTGCAAGCCGGGCGATCCCGAAACGCCTGAGCAGATCACCTTCGACCTCGATCCCGACGAGGGGTTGGACTTCGACGATGTGATCGCCGCATCCGGCGTGGTGAAGGCGAAACTCGAAGGGGTGGGCCTCAACCCCTTCGTCAAGACGACGGGCGGCAAGGGCCTTCATGTGGTCGTGCCGATCCGCGCCGACGGCCGTTCTCGTGTGACCTGGGAGCAGAACAAGGCTTTCGCCAAGGCCGTGTCCGAGGCGATCAGGGCCGAGGCGCCGGACCGTTTCACCACAACCCTGGCCAAGAAGGCGCGGGGCGGAAAGATCTTCATCGACTATCTGCGCAACGGCCGGATGGCGACCGCCGTGGCGCCCTGGTCGCCGCGCGCGCGGCCGGGGGCGGGGATCGCCTTTCCCCTGTCTTGGGAGCAGGTGAAGCCGGGGTTGAGGCCCGCCGACTACAATCTTTGGGTCTGGCCCGAACTGCTTGAGCTGCCCGATCCCTGGGCCGATTTCCGCGCCGCCGCCGTCGGTCTTAGGCCGGCTTTGCGCAAGATGGGCGTGGACTGACGCTCAGGCGGTCTTCTTGCGCTGCGCTGGTTTCGACGCTGATTTCTTGGCCGCCGGCTTGCGGGCCCCGCCCGCCGAACCCTTCAGACTGTTCTTCAGCGCCGCCATCAGGTCGATGACATTGGTGTCGTCCGGCTCGGCCACGTCGACCAGGCCCTTGCCGCCCTTGGTCTTGGCCTTGATCATCTCGCGCAGGGCGTCGTCGTAGCGGTCCTTGAAGGCGGTGGGATCGAAGTCAGCCTCCTTCTGGGCGATGATGCGGGCGGCGATCTCGACCATGTCGGCGTCGGCCTTCACCTTCGGAATGTCGTCGAAATAGTCGTCGGCGTCGCGCACCTCGTCATGGGCGCGCAGGGTGTAGGCCAGCAGACCCTTGCCGCGCACCTCCAGCGCCAGCTGGCGTTCCTTGCCGCGCAGGACAAGCTGGCCCAACGCCACCTTGCCCTGTTTCTGCATGGCGTCGCGGATCACGACGAAGGCCTCGACGCCCGCACCCTTTTCGGGAACGACGAAGAAGGGATCGTCCCAATACAGGCGGTCGATGTCGGACTCGTCCACGAACTTGTCGATGGCGATGGTCTTGGTGCTGTCCAGTCGCACCTGGTCGAAATCGGCGTCGTCGAACAGGGCGTATTCGTCCTTGGACACCTCATAGCCGCGCACCAGGTGACTACGCTCCACCGGGCCGGCGTCGGGATCGGTCGGCACCATGCGGATGCGGTTGTGGGTGTCGGGATTGATCAAATGGAAGCGCACGTCGGCGGCGCTGGTCGTCGCGGTGTAGAGCGCGACCGGGCAGGTGACCAGTGACAGCTTCAGGTGTCCTTGCCATGTCGGGCGAGCGGCCATGTCGGTTCTCCTCGACAGGCTAAATGCCCGGCGAGGACATATGTTCGCTGTCGCGGGCAAGCACAGGGTCTCTCCGGCTTGCCCGCGACGGTTCAGGCTTCGACATCCGCCTCGGTCTCTTGCGAAGCGGGCTGGCTCTCGCGGGCGTCCTTGAGGATGTCGACGCCGCCCTTCACCGCGATGGCCGCCACGATCAGCCCGACCACCAGGTCTGGCCAGGCCTGGTTCAGCGCCATGACCAGACCCCCGGCGATCAGGATGCCGCCGTTCGAGGCGAAGTCATTGAAGCTGAAGGTTTCGGCCGCGCGCATGTTGACGTCGTCCGTCCCCTGACGTCGGATCAGCATCAGGCAGATCAGGTTCACCACCGCCGCCATGACGGCCAGGCCCATCATGGTCCAGCCGACCGGCTCGGTCCCGACGATCCAGCGCCGCCCGACGTCGATCAGCACCCCGGCGGCGAAGATCAGCAGCATGATCCCCGACAGCCGGGCGGCTCCGCGTTTCCACGCCATCGCCCGTCCGACCGCCAGGAAGCTGATCAGATAGACGATCGCGTCCGAGCCGTTGTCGGCGGCGTTCGCCAGCAGGGCGCTGGACTCGGCGAACAGGCCGCCGAGTCCGAGCACCACGAACAGCAGGGCGTTCAGCACCAGAACGATCAGCAGGGTGCGGCGCTGAAGTCCCTCTCCATGATGAGATCCGCTCATTCCTCTACGCCTTCCGCCTTGCGGTGTTTGACGGCCTTGGCTGCGAACGTCGGCAGGACGAGCAGCGTCAGGGCGGTGGCGGTCAGAAGGCCGCCGATGACCACGGTCGCCAACGGCTTCTGCACCTCGGCGCCCGCCCCGGTGGCGATGGCCATGGGGATGAAGCCGACGATGGCCACCAGGGCGGTGGTCAGCACCGCGCGCAGACGGCTGAAGGCGCCGAACAGGGCGGCGTCTCGCGGGGCCTGACCCGCCTGAAGCCGCTCGCGGATGGCCTGCATCAGCACCAGACCGTTCAGGGTCGCGACCCCGGACACGGCGATGAAGCCGACCGCTGCGGATACCGAGAAGGGCATTCCCCTCAGCAACAGCGACAGCGCACCGCCGACCAGCGCCAGAGGAACGCAGGCGAACACCAGCCCAGCCTCCGCGAACGAGCCCAACGCCATGAACAGCAGGATGCCGATCAGGACGAAGACCACGGGGATGACCAGACCCAGCCGCTGCTCGGCCCGCTTCAGGTTCTCGAACTGGCCGCCCCATTTCAGCGAATAGCCTGCGGGCAGGCTGACCTGCTGATCGACCTGTTTCTGGGCGTCGGCGACGAAGCCGCCCAGATCGCGGCCGCGCACATTGGCCTGAACCACCATGCGGCGGCTGCCGTCGTTGCGGCTGATCTGGTTTTGGCCCTCCTTCACCTGAATGCGGGCGACCGAGGACAGGGGGATGGTCACGCCGCTGGCGGTGGTGACGGGCAGGGCGTTCAGGGCGGCGGGGTCGTTCCGTTCGGCGTCCGACAGGCGGACCACCACGTCGAAGCGGCGGTCGCCCTCGAAGATCTGACCCGCCTCGGCGCCGCCGATGGCAGCCGAGACGGCTTCGGACACGTCCGCCGCCGACAGGCCGTAGTTGGCGGCGGCGAAGCGGTCTACGCTGACCGTCAGGGTCGGCAGGCCGGATGCCTGCTCCACCCGCACGTCGGCCGAGCCGGACGTGTCGCGCAGGGCGTTGGCGACCTGATCCGCCGTCTTCTGAAGCTGGGCGAAGTCGTCGCCATAGACCATGACCGCCAGATCGGTTCGGACCCCCGAGATCAGCTCGTTGAAGCGCAGCTCGATCGGCTGGCTGAACTCGAAGGCGTTGCCCAGTTGGGTCGAGGCGGCCTTTTCGATACGGGCGATCAGCTCTTCCTTCGGCAGGCGCGGATCGGGCCATTCCTTGCGTTTCTTCAGCACGATGACGGCGTCGGAGATGTTCGGCGGCATGGGGTCCACCGCCGCCTCAGCCGTGCCGGTGCGCGAGAAGACGGTCTTCACCTCGGGCTGGGCCTTGATGGCCCGCTCCAGCGCCATCTGCATGACTAGGGACTGCTCCAGCGAGGCCGAGGGCACGCGCAGCGCCTGCATGGCGATGTCGCCTTCGTCCAGCGTCGGAATGAACTCGCGTCCCAGCAGGGTGAAGGCCAGAGCGCCGACCAGCAGGGCGCCGAAGGCCGAGGCCAGCACCGTCTTCGGATGCGAGACGGCGGCGCGGATGGCCGGTTCGATCCAGCGACGCGCGTGGCGCAGCAGGAAGGTCTCATGCTCTTCCGCCTCGCCGTTCTCATCGACGTGGACGGTCTTGGGCTCCTTGACCAGCAGGGCGGTCATCGCCGGGACGAAGGTGAAGGAGAAGATGAAGGCGCCGACCAGGGCCAGCATGACCGTGGCGCCCATGGGGATGAAGGTCTTGCCCTCGACCCCCTCCAGCATCAGCAGGGGGGTGAAGACCAGCAGGATGATTAGCTGGCCGAAGGCGGCGGGCTTGACCATCTGGCGCGCGGCGCTGGCGGCGACGCCAAGGCGTTCGTTGCGGGTCAGGGCGCGGCCCAGATCGGCGCGCTTCTGGCCCAGCCGCAGCAGGGTGTTCTCGACCACCACCACGGCGCCGTCGACCAGCAGGCCGAAGTCCAGCGCGCCCAGGCTCATCAGGTTTCCGCTGATGCCGAAGCGGTTCATGCCGATGACCGCGAACAGGAAGCTGATCGGGATCATCAGGGCCGTGATCGTCGCCGCGCGGATGTTCCCCAGCAACAGGAACAGCACGACGATGACCAGCAGGGCCCCCTCGGTCAGATTTTTGGCCACCGTCTTGATGGTGGAGTTGACCAGGGCGCTGCGGTTCAGCACCGGCTCGGCCACGATGTCGGGCGGCAGGCTGGCGCTGATCTGCTCCAGCCGTTCGGCGGAGGCCTGGGCCACGGTGCGGCTGTTCTCGCCCGCCAGCATCAGGGCGGTGCCGATGACCGCCTCATGGCCGTCGCGGCTGGCCCCGCCCAGACGTGGCGCCTGGCCGATCTCGACAGTCGCCACATCGGCGACCCGGACCACCAGACCGTTGCGGTTGGCCACGGGCGCCTGGGCCAGATCCTCAACCGTCTGGGCCAGGGCGTCGGTACGCACGGTCAGGGCCTCGCCCGCGCGCTGGATATAGCCCGCGCCCGCTTGCGTATTGGCCCGGTCCAACGCCTGGATCAGGTCGTTCAGGCTGAGGCCATAGCCGGCCAGTCGCGCCGGATCGGGGCGGACGGCGTATTCCTTCACATAGCCGCCGTTGACGTCGACGCCCGCCAGACCGGGCGCGGTCCGCATCCGGGGCGCGATGATCCAGTCCTGCACGGTGCGCAGATAGGTGGCCCGCGCCTGCGGCGTGTCCAGCCGCTCGCCCTCGGGTGTCAGATAGGCGCCGTCGGGTTGCCAGCCGGGGCGCCCCGCCCGCGCCGTCTTGGCGTCGAAAGGCTTCAGGTCGACCGTCCACATCAGGACTTCGCCCAGGCCTGTGGTGATGGGCGAAAGCGCCGGTTCGACGCCCTCGGGCAGCTTGTCTCGCGCCTGTCCCATCCGCTCGGCCACCTGCTGGCGGGCGAAGTAGATGTCGGTGGCGTCGGTGAAGATGACGGTCACCTGACTGAAGCCGTTGCGGGTCAGGGAGCGGGTGCTCTGTATCCCCGGAATGCCCGCCATCGCTGTTTCCAGCGGGTAGGTGACCTGACGCTCCATCTGTTCGGGGGCCAGGGCCGGGGCCACGGTGTTGATCTGCACCTGGCGGTTGGTGATGTCCGGCACGGCGTCGATCGGCAGTTTGGTCAGCTGGAACAGCCCCCACGCCGCGACCAGCGTCGTGGCCAGGACGATGAACCAGCGGAAGCGGACGGACGCCTCAATGATGATTTTGAACATGATCGCCCTCCCTTAGTGGCCGTGCTCGGCTTCGCCCTTGGCCAGTTCGGCCTTGAGCAGGAAGGCGTTGGCCGAGGCGACTTTTTCGGTCCCGGTCAGGCCGCGCAGGATCTCGGTGGCGCCTCCAGCCTGACGACCGGCCAGCACGGGTTGGGCGCGGAAGCCTTCGCCGGTCTGGACGAAGACCACCGTGGCGCCGTCGACCGTCTGCACCGCCTCGGACGGCACGGTCAGGGCGCCGCCGGATTGACCTTCCGTGACCACAGCGCCGGTGACGGGCGATCCGGCGGGCGGCAGGCGGCCGCCTTCGGGCCGGGCGCGGATCACGGTCGCGCCGCTGTCCTGCAATCCGGCGTCGGCGGCGACGCCGGTGACCAGAGCGTTGAACTCGCCCTGCGGGCCCGTGACGCGCATGTGCGAGCCGAGGCGCACCTGGGCGGCCAGTTGCGGCGGGGCGTTGAAGACCAGCTCGACCCGCGCCGGATTGGTCACTTCGGCCACGACGCCGCCCTGGGCGACGAAGCCGCCGGGACCGACCTGAACATTGGTGACAACGCCGGAGATGGGGCTGACCACGCTCATCCGACCGGACGCATTGGGCGAGCCCGCCGCCGTCGCTCTCGCCCGCGCGGCGCGAGCCATGGCCTCGGCGCTGGCGGCTTGAGCCTGCGAGGCCTCGACCTCCTGACGGGCGACGACGCCCTGATCGGCCAGATTGCGGTTGCGTTGGTGCGCCTGACGCGCGGCGGTCGCGGCGGCCGAGGCCGCGTCGATCTCGGCGCGTAAGGCGGCGCCGTCGCCGCTGATCAGGCTGACCAGAGGCTGGCCTGCGCGGACCGCCTGGCCCGGCGCGACCAGCACCCGCTCGACCGTTCCGCCGACGACGGCGCCGACGGCGGCGCGCGCGTCCACCATGGCCTCGACCCGGCCGGACAGGCGCGTTTCGCCGCCCCCGCCGCGCGAGACGGAGACGACGGAAATGCCCGCCGCTTGCAGTTGCTCGGCGGTCAGTTCGACCACGCCCTCGGGCGCTTCTGCGGCTTCGCCTTTCACTTCGGTTTTCTCGGCGGCAGGCGCGGGCGGATCAGACCGCGTGAGCGTCAGAGCCAGCGCGCCGCCGCCCAGCAGGACGACAGCGGCGACGCCTGCGATCAGGACTTTCTTGTTTGATGACAGGGTGGACATCAGCGGCTTCCTTCAAAGGGGGCGCGGCCTTCCAGGCGCGCCAGATCGATCTCGGCGCGGACGCGCGCCATGCGGGCGTCGACGGCGGCGGATCGGGCGTTGATCAGGGCGGCGCGTCCGGTGCGCAGCTCCAGTTGCGAGATGCGGCCCGCCTCTGCGCCGATGCGCGACAGGCGATAGGCCTCCTCGGCCGAGGTCACGCCCGCATCTGCCGCCGACACGCGGCTCGCTGAGGACGCCAGGCGCGCTCCGGCGGCGGCCCGGTCGGCTCCGGCGTCCTGACGCGCCTGCATCACGCGCGCCTCGGCGGCCCGGTGTTCGGCGCGCGCGGCGTCGATGTTCCCCCGGTTCCGGTCGAACAGCGGCAAGGGCAGGCTGAGGCCGAAGGTCATGGCCGTCTGATCGTTTTCGCCGAAGCGAGTCACGCCGACGCTGGCGGTGACGTCAGGGCGGCCGTTGATGCGCTCGACGTCGATGCGGCGCTCGGCCGCCGTGGCCTCAGCCTCGGCCACCCGCACCGTCGGCGCGTCGCGTTCAGACCGGGCGGATGGCGTCGCCGGCGCATCCAGCAGCCCGGCGTCGATCGAGGTGGCGGGCGTCGGCAGCATGGCGACGGCGCTCAGGCGGGCGAAGGCGGCGTCGCGCTCGGCCTTGGCTTCATCGAGGCTCGCACGGGCGGCGGCGGCCTCGCTCTCGGCCTGAATGCCGCGCAGCAGGGGCTCGCGTCCTTCCTCGACCAGGGCCAAGGCGGCGCGGGCGTCGGCCACGGCCAGGGTCAACGCTTCCTCGGCCAGGGCCGTGCGGCGCTGGGCCGCCTCAGCCTCGGCGTAGATCAGGGCCAGCCGCCCAGCCGTATCGACCACGGTCAGGTCGCGGCGCAACGCCGCCGCGCCCGCATCGGCGCGGGCGGCGTTCACTCTTGCGGGGCGACGGCCCCACAGCTCCAGATCCTGGCTGAACGCCAGGCTGAGGTCGCCCGCGCTGAGGCCGGAATAGGGGCCGGACCCGACCACGTTCTCAAGGTCGATGGACAGGTTGGGATTGGGCCGAACGCGCGCCTGACGCACGCGCGCCTCGGCGGCGTCGCTGAGAGCGTCCGCTTCGACGGCAGAAGGCGTCTGACCCAGTTGGGCGAGCAGTTCGCCATAGGAGGGTGCGGGATCAGCCCACGCAGGGACGGCGCCGAAAACGGCGACCGCGGCGAGCGCGCAGCCAGCCGCCAGACGCGGCCGACGACGATATGTCGGAGACATGTTTGATTTCCAGAGATGATCAGAAGAAGGGCGCGCAAAGGCGCAGGCTTCCGATCAGCTTCTGGGAGGGCGCTTCAGTCCGTCGGAGGCGAACGACACGGTGCTGTCGTCGCGCAGGATGTAACGGCTGGCCTGGGCCTGGGGCTTGGCGATGTTGAAGTCGCCGCTGGACGGGCGTTCGCCGGGGTGGTGGCAATGGCCGTGAATCTCGCCGCCCATGCGGTCGTGACTGTCCTTGGACCCGTCCTGGGCGTGTTCCGTGGTCAGAGTCTGATGCGCGATGGCGGCGTCAGGCGCGCAGGTCGCGGCATCGACCGCAGGCGCAAGCACGAGTGCGGCGATGACCAGCGTCAGGGCCGCAAACAGGTTCGCCAATGTCATCATCGACCGAGGCATGGCGGCTTAGGTAGGAGGGGGGCGGGTTGAAGGCAATCTGTTATAAGGTTCACTGGAAATGGCGACTTTGCGTCATTTCATCACGCATTCGGCCCACTGTCCGAACGGGCTTGCGTTGTTGTTGGTCCGTCAGGCTCAAGGCGTCGCAGCCGTCCCGACACTTGCCTGCCGACCCAAGCCATGAAAGAAGCACGGTCAAAATCAGATATTGTATACATTGATCGCATGACGTTTCTTCCTCCCGACGCCGCTCCCATTGACGCCGAAGAGCGGCGGGCGCGTATCCGTGCGCTGACCGAACGATTGAAGGCCGAAGGTCTGGCCGCCCTGCTGCTGGGGCCGACCGCTTCGCTACGCTATTATACAGGGCTGGACTGGCATCCGTCGGAGCGTCTGACCGGGGCTCTGATCCATGCCGATGGGCGCGTGGAGTACATCTGCCCTCGGTTCGAGATGGACAAGGTGGCGGGGCTGACGGCGTCGCCGAACGCCGTCGCGGGCGACATCCTGACCTGGGAGGAGGAAGAGAGCCCTTACGTCCTGGCGGCGGGGCGTCTGCCTGAGGGCGGCGTCCTGGCGGTAGACGATCAGGCGGCGGCCTTCATCTGGCTGGGCCTCAGTCGGGCGCTCGGCGCGGGTCGAGTCACAGACGGCGCATCGCTGATCCTGGCGCAACGCAGCCTCAAGTCGCCCGCCGAGATCGCGCTTCTGACCCGCGCCAAGGCCATTACGCTTGAGGTCCAGCGCCGCACCCGCCACTGGCTGAAAGCCGGGGTCCGCACCTCCGAAGTCATGGCCTTCATCGACGCTGAACACCGCGCCCTGGGCGGGGAGGGCGGGTCGTGGTTCTGCCTGGTTTCGTTCGGCGACGACACCTGCCTGCCTCACGGCGGCGAGGGCGACCGCGCCCTTCAGGTCGACGATGTGGTGCTGATCGACACCGGGACGCTGGTCGACGGCTATCATTCGGACATCACCCGCACCTATGTCTTCGGCGAACCGACGGACGACTTCCGCCGCGTCTGGGCGCACGAGAAGGAGGCGCAGGCCCGCGCCTTCGCCGCAGCGCAACTCGGGGCGCCGTGCCACAGCGTCGATGACGCCGTGCGCGGCTATCTGACCGGCCTCGGATACGGCCCCGACTACCGACTGCCGGGCCTGCCGCACCGCACGGGCCACGGCATCGGCCTGGACATCCACGAGGCGCCGAACCTGGTGCGCGGCGACGTCACGCCGCTGGCGCCCGGCATGTGCTTCTCGAACGAGCCGATGCTGGTCATTCCCGGTCAGTTCGGCATCCGCTTGGAAGACCACTTCTACATGACGGACGCCGGGCCGGTCTGGTTCACCGAGCCTTCGCACAGCCTGGACGATCCCTTCGGCGAGAGCGTCTCTGCATGACGACGCCCCATCGCTGGGCGGTGATCGGCGGCGGTCTGGTCGGAACGGCGACGGCTCTCAGGCTTCAGGCGGCGGGCTTTGAGACGACGCTGATCGACCGGGGCGATCCGCGATGTGGCGCCTCCTTCGGCAACATCGGCCACATCGCCGCCGAACAGTGCGAGCCGATGCCGTCGCCCGCGACCTTGAAAAGCGCGTTCGGGCGGCTGTTCGCTTTCGGCGGTCCGCTGGATTTCCGGGCGCGAGATGCGGCGCTGTGGGGGCCATGGGCGCTGCGGTTTCTGGCGGCCTCTCGCCCGGCGGCGGCCGCGCATGGCGCAGAAATCCTGGCGCGACTTCTTGATGATCCGCTGGGCGCCTGGATGCGATTGGCGGCCCTGGCCGAAGCGCCGGATGATCTGATCCGCCCGACTGGCCATGCTGTCGTCTGGTCCACGCCCGAGGCGGCGAGACGGGGGCTTGAGGCCTGGCGGGGGGCTCGCACGGGAAGCGCCCGCTTCCGTCCCATGGAGACGGGGGAGTTGGCCGCCTATGACGCGGTCCTGAAAACGCGCCCTGCGGGGGGCGTCCGCTTCACCGGCACGGGGCAGGTCAGTGAACCCCAGAGCGTGCGCGACGCCTTGTCGACCGCTGTCCTGAAGAAAAGCGGGCGCATCCTTCAGGCCGGTGTGCGTCGTCTGAAGCCTGTATCCGACGGCGTCGAGATCATTCTGGAAGACGGCGCGTCAATGGACGTCCAGCGGGTCGTCGTCGCTGCGGGCGCGTGGTCAGCTTCGCTTCTGGCGCCGCTCGGCGTGAACGTTCCTCTGATTGGGGAGCGCGGCTATTCGGTCCAGTCCTCGCAGCATGATTGGCCTGAATCCCTGCCGCTGACGGTGTTTGAGGGTCGCGCCCTCGCCGTGGCGCGCTTCAACGGGGGGCTGCGCGCGTCCAGCCATGTCGAGTTCGGTCGGCCGTCGGCGCCGCCGGATCCGCGCAAATGGCGTCAGATCGAGGGGCATCTGAAAGCGCTGGGCATCGGCTTCTCCGACACGCCGGACCGCTGGTGCGGGCCACGCCCGACCCTGGCGGACTATCTTCCGGCGATCGGACGACTTCAGGCGCATCCGGCCATCCATTACGCCTTCGGTCACCAGCACCTGGGCCTGACCCTGGCCGCCTTCACGGCGGAAACCATGGAGCAGATCGCCCTCGGGCGGCCGTCTCCACAATGGATGGAGGCCTTGCGTATCGAGCGCTTCGGCTGATCAGGGCGCGTGATCAGGTCTGGGCGCCCTGAAGGGCGGGGCAGCTTGTCAGGAAATAATGGCGGTGCTGTCAGTCTAGCGCTAAAGGTGCTCCACTTCGAAGGCTTCAAGCCATTGGTGGAGAAGGCGTTTTATGAAACCGCTATCGTTTAAGCGACATCGCTTTCCAGGCGAAGTGATCCGTCATGCCGTGTGGTTGTATTTTCGCTTTAATCTTAGCTTCCGCGACGTCGAGGAACTGATGGCGCAACGCGGAATCGACGTCAGCTACGAAACGATCCGGTTCTGGACGATCAAGTTCGGGCCTCTGATTGCACGGCGGCTGAAGAAACGGAGAGTGCCCCCGACAGGCCGTTGGCATCTTGATGAGATGGTTTGCAAGATCGGCGGCCGACGCATGTATCTGTGGCGCGCAGTCGACGACGAAGGCGAGGTTTTAGACGTCATCGTCCAGCGTCGGCGGGACACAGAGGCGGCTTTGAAGCTGATCAAACGTCTTTTACGCAACCAACCTGTCGAGCCGGAATCCATCACAACGGATGGGCTGGCATCGTACGGTGCGGCGCTTGAGCAGTTGGAACTGCGGCATCTTCACCGACCCGGCCGACTGCGAAATAACAACCGTGTCGAGAACCCTCATCTGCCGATCCGTCGACGAGAACGGCAGATGCAGCGGTTCAAATCCCAAGCCTCAGCCCAGAGATTTCTCACCACCCACGCAGCGATCTACAACACCTTCAACATCCAGCGCCATTTGATTAGCAGACCTACACTTCGTCGCTTTCGCGTTGATGCGGATGCCGCATGGACGGCCGCTACCGTCTGATAGCGCGCAGGGTAGGGGTCTTTCAGCTTGGTTCAGTTAACCTGCAACACCCACCCCAGTTAACTTGTCAGTACCAAGCAGGACGCCTTTGCCTTAGGCGGCTGAGGTCAGACGCCTATTGTCGCGGACTGTCTTTGGATATGGCGAAGTGCAGCAGGGAAGACGAAGAAGCCTAATCGACGCAGATGGGAACGCGGCTCATCGTCATCGCTCCGCCACCGAACCCTGGTGTTGCGCGATTGACCCAGCGGACGTTTCGGCAGTTTTCGGCGCCGTCGCGCGACCTTGTCCTTTCTTGAGGCCGGGATTCGCCCCGCGCTCTGCGCGCCTGCTCGTCCAGCCAGCGATCTGCACTGGATTGGCCGTCTTGGAGTAGACGGCGCCGATACTCCCTCCTGTTCTGCGACCATACAGCCTGGCGTTCTGCAATGCTGAGAGTGCGCTCCGATGTCGGCGCCGAGGTGCCTCGGTGTTGCGAATAAGCTGGATAGGAAGTTGTGAGGGCGATCAGCGCCAGAGCTGCCGCTACGATTCTCTTTGTCACGATTTACGCTCTCCTATCTTGCGACGTACAAGGATGAACTGCGCCACGATAGCAGCTCGCGAAGGAATTTGTCGATCTTAGTCTGGTGCCGGCAGAACCACGACCTGCGCGCCGCCTTGGCGCAGGTCGAGGACGAGCTGGCCCCGGCGCGTTTGAACATCCGCAATCTGGCCGTCAGGCGGAGATCTTGGCGAGGAGAACGGCCAAGCGCAGCCGCGGCTGAGGTGCTGTTGCTTGCGTTGGGCGGAGCGGCGGGCTGGACCCTGCATGGCCGGAACAGCTCTCCGCCAGGCCGGGGCATCGACGCCTTGGCCCAGGAGGCGGCCGCCAGTTATGCCGTCTATGCCCCGGATCTTGAGCGACCGATCGAGATTCCGGCGTCGGACCTTGCTGCGTTGGATCAGTGGGTGTCCCGTCGCATTGGTCGTCCGGTACGGGCGCCGGACCTCAGTGGTTCCGGCTTCCGGCTGCTGGGCGGCCGACTGGTTGCGACGCCCAACGGGACGGCGGGTATGTTCCTTTATCAGGCCTAGTACGGCGCACGTGTCGCGATGCTCGTGCGGAACACCGGCATTCACCCGGAAGCGATCGTTACGGATAAACTGACATCCTATCGAGCGGCGATGAAAGTCCTCCACCTTCAAGGGCGTCATTATCCGGGCGGGATGCGCGAGAACAATCGCGCCGAGAATTCTCACCTCATTATTCGCCGACGAGAAAGAAAGCAGCAGAGGTTCAAATCCCAAGGTTCAGCCCAACGATTTCTCTCCAGTCACGGCCCGATCTACAACTCCTTCAATCTTCAAGCGCACCTGATTTCTCGAGCCGGACTTCGCGTACTGCGAGGTCAGGCCGAAACCGCTTGGGCGGTAGCGACGAAAGCAGCCTGAAATCGGGAAGGGAGGGCTGATTTCGGCTCAGCCCAGTTAGCGTGTCAGTACCGAAATGACTGCTTTGCGCCGTAAATTCGGTCGTTCGGCCTTGTAGTCGACGATCCCGAAAGCCGCCATTCGTTCAGCCAGCGCTCAATTGGTTCAGACCAAACATTGCGCTCACGGCCCAATAGGCGTCGCCACAATTATATTCGGAGTGCAGCAATCAGGGCGTCCCGAGCCATGGCCACGCGCGGGTGTCGCAGCGATGAGCGTGCCCAGACGAGGTAGTAAGCGTTGCGCGGCACCGTGACCGGGGCGGGTATCTCGATCAGCGTGCAGGCAGCGCGTTCGCTGCGGGTGAGATAGCCGGGCAGCACCGTCCAGCCGATGCCCGCGCACAATCCCGACCGTAGCACCCTCAAATCGGGCGCGGTCAAGGCGGGCTGGCTCGTCAGTTTGATCTGGTTTGCCTCGAGCCAGGTCCGCAGCAGCGGCCGGTCGAGATCGTAGGCGAGGTGAGCCGTCCAGTCGAGCCCGTCGGCCAGCGGCAATTCGGCAATACGGCTCGCCACAGCGGGAGAAGCTACGGCGCGCAGATGTTCCTCGACCAGCGCATGAAAGGCCAGGCGCGAATCTTCGGGTTGCGAGGCGGTGACGGCCAGGTGCACCTTGTCTTCCAGGAGCAAGGCATAGAGCGTCTCGCGCCCGCCGATATGCAGGCGCAGGTCCAGCCCTGCCTCCAGCAGCGGAGCCAGCCGGGGCGTGATCATTTCGCCCAGCAGGTCCGACGGCGCGGCGATGTGGACCGTGCCCGAGATGCGCGACGATCGGGCCCGCGCGCTGGCCAGTGCCGATTCCGCCGTGTCGAGGCTGCTTCCGATCGAAGCCGCCAGATCGTCGGCAATCGCTGTTGGTCGAACACCCCGCGAATGGCGATCAAACAAGGGACGGCCCAATTGCGCTTCGAGTGAGGCGATGTGCTGCGACGCCGCCGGTTGGGTGATGCCGATTGCCCGGGCCGCCTCGCTCAGTGAACGACGGCGGTAGACTTCGACGAAGGTGCGCAACTGCAGGAGGGACATTCCGGTTCCATAAGCGGATTTATGGCCGTCCGCCATTCCCGCTGGATTTCATGATGCCGTTCCCTGCGTATCTAAGCCGCCGAAAGAAACGATCGAATGCAAAATCGCCGCCAGCTGCTGAAAGCTCTCACCGCTGTCTTTGTGGCGGGTGCGGCTGCGCCGGTTGCGTTTGCTCGTGTCCCCGACACCAATGGAAAAGAACAATTGACGATGACCCGCATTCTCATGGTGGCCACCTCCGCCGACCGCATGACTCCCGGCACCGAACCGACGGGTGTCTGGCTCGAGGAACTTACCACCCCGTACTACGCGTTCCGCGATGCGGGCGCCGAGGTGACGCTGGCCTCGATCAAGGGCGGCGCCATCCCCGTCGACCAGCGCAGCGTCAACGCCGATGGCGAGAACGACGCTTCGGTCGAGCGCTATCTGAAGGACGACGCCCTGAAGGCCGAGGTTGCCGGTACGCCGGTGTTCACCAGCATCGATCCCGCCGGCTACGACGCGCTGTTCCTGCCGGGCGGCCACGGCACCATGTTTGATTACCCCGGTAGCGAAGAGTTGGCGCGCCTGGTCGAACGCTTCGATCGCGAAGGCAAGATCGTCGCCGCCGTCTGCCATGGACCGGCTGGGCTGGTCTCGGCGACGAAGGCCGATGGCACGCCCTTCGTCGCAGGCCGCCGTGTCGCGGGCTTCACCGACAGCGAGGAACGCGCGGTCGGCCTCGATCAGGCGGTGCCGTTCCTGCTCGAAACGCGTCTCAAGGAACTTGGGGGCAAGCACGAGGGCGGCACCGATTTTGCCCCCTTCGCCCTGCGCGACGGCAATCTGGTGACCGGCCAGAACCCCGCCAGCGCTACCCGCACCGCGGAGCTCGTGGTGGAAGCCCTCAAGGACAAGGTCGCCTGATCATGCGCTATCTCCATACCATGCTGCGCGTCGCCGATCCCGAGGCGGCGATCCGTTTCTTCACGTTGCTGGGTCTCAAGGAGACCCGGCGCATGGAGAACCAGGCCGCACGTTACACGCTGATCTACCTTGCCGCCGACGAGGATTTTCGCGGCGACGGCGAGCAGGGCGATGCCGAGGTCGAGCTGACGTACAACTGGCCGTCCGAGGACGGCAGCGCTGCCGAGACTTATACCGGGGGCCGCAACTTCGGCCACCTCGCCTACGGGGTCGACGACATCTACGAGACGTGCGCGCGGCTGCAGGCGGGCGGTGTGACGATCAATCGCCCCCCGCGCGACGGACACCTGGCGTTCATCCGCTCGCCGGACGGGATCTCGATCGAACTGCTGCAGAAGGGCGAACACAAGGCTCCGGCCGAACCCTGGGCCTCCATGTCCAACACGGGCGAATGGTGATGGCGAAATTGTTCGAACCGATTGAGGTTGGCGGGCTGCGGCTTGCCAACCGCATCGTTATCGCGCCGATGTGCCAGTATTCGGCAGTCGACGGCGCGATGACCGACTGGCACCAGATGCATCTCGGCCAGTTGGCGCTATCGGGCGCCGGCGCGCTAACGATCGAGGCGACTGCTGTGAGCCCGGAAGGGCGCATCACCTACGGTGACGTCGGCCTCTACGACGACCGTACTGAAGCGGCGATGCAAAGCGTGCTCGAAAGCGTGCGCCGGTGGTCGGACATGCCGCTGATCATCCAGCTGGCGCATGCCGGCCGCAAGGCGAGCTGCGCCAAGCCGTGGCACGGCGGAACGCAAATCGCCCGCGATACGGAGAATGGCTGGCAGACCGTGGCACCCAGCGCCATTCCCTTCGCTCCGGACGACCATCCCCCTGTCGAACTGGACAAGCCGGCTCTTGCCCGCATCCGGGAGGCGTTCGCGGATGCCGCCCGGCGAGCCGGCAGGCTCGGCATCGAAGCCATCCAGATCCACGTCGCGCATGGCTATCTGCTCCACGAGTTTCTTTCGCCGATCTCCAACCGGCGCGGCGATGAATACGGCGGCAGTCTCGACAACCGGATGCGGTTCCCGCTCGAAGTGTTCGCTGCCGTGCGCGAAGCGTTTCCGGCCGACCGCCCGGTGACCGTCCGCGTTTCCGGGGCCGACTGGGTTGAAGGCGGCTGGACAGCGGAAGAAACCGCACGGTTTGCGCAGGAACTGGAGCGGCGCGGTTGTTCGGCGATCCACGTGTCCAGCGGCGGCCTCGACCCGCGCCAGCAGATCCCTGTCGGCCCCGGCTATCAGGTGCCGCTGGCGCGGACGGTCAAGGACGCGGTTGCCATGCCTGTCGTGGCGGTCGGAATGATCACCGATCCACACCAGGCAGAGCGCATCCTCGAAGACGGGCATGCCGACGCCATAGCCATTGCCCGCGCTGCGCTGTGGGATCCGCGCTGGCCTTGGCACGCCGCCGCCGCGCTCGGCGCATCGGTCAAGGCGCCGCCGCAATACCTCCGGTCCGAGCCCCACGAAGCGGGCCGCATCCTCAAAGAAATGACACCATGAAAACCTCGGTCAAAATGCTTCTGGCCGCTGGCGCTGCCCTCTCGCTCGCCGCCTGCGCGATGACCCGCGAGGGTGCATCCGCGCCCCAGATCGAACAGGTCGCGACCTTCGATGGCGCGATGCCGACTGGCGTGACCATCGCCCCCAACGGGCGCATTTTCGTCAACTTCCCGCAATGGGGCGACAACGCGCCGTTCACGGTTGCCGAGCTGGTCGACGGCAAGGCGGTGCCTTATCCCGACGCCGCGACCAACCGGCCCGATCCGGCCGACCCGGCGGGGCATTTCATCTCGGTGCAGAGCGTGGTGGCAGACGGCGCCAATCGCCTGTGGGTGCTCGACACGGCGGCGCCCAAATTCTCTCAACCGCAGGCCGGCGGTGCAAAGCTGGTGGCAATCGACCTTGCGACCGACCGGGTGGTGAAGACGATCGTCCTGCCGCCCAGCGTGGTGCTGCCCCCGACCTACCTCAATGACGTGCGCTTCGATCTGCGTCAGGGCGCCGAGGGCGTCGCCTACATCACCGACAGCAGCAACGCCGGTGTCGGCGGCATCATCGTCGTCGATATCGCCAGCGGGCGTGCAATCCGGCGCCTGTCGAACCATGCGACGACCAACCCCGAGCCCGGCTTCACCCCGGTCGTCGACGGCGCGGTGCTCATGAACCGTCCCGCCGATGGACCCGCGACGCCGGTAGCAATCGCGAGCGACGCGATTGCGCTCAGCGCCGATGGCAGCCTGCTGTATTATGGTCCGCTGTCGGGCCGCACGCTTCACGCGGTGCCCACGGCGTTGTTGCGCGATCCCGCGGTGTCCGAGGAGGAGCTGGGCCGCGCGGTCCGCAGCCTGGGGCGCAAAGGCGCCTCGGACGGGATAGCCGAAGACGACAAGGGCCGCGTGTTTGCCGGCGATTACGAGAACAACGCAATCCGCGTGCTCGACCAGGGCCGCTGGACGACGGTGGTCAACAACCCGCGCATCAGCTGGCCCGACACGCTGTCGATCGGCACCGACGGATATCTCTACTTCACCGCCAACCAGCTCCACCGCCAGCCCGGCTTCCACGGCGGCCGAGACCTGCGCCGCAAGCCCTACGAGCTGCTCCGCATCAAGGTGGGCGCCGCTCCCGTCCTGTTGCGCTCGCGGTGACCCCATCAGGCCGGGCGGGCTCCCGCGGGGCGGCGATCCGGCGAAAAATCAACAACTGACTTGAAGGAATACAATCATGACAAAGGGTATCCTTTAAACGTCATCGGTTTCCGGCTGAGGTGATCCGTCATGCCGTGTGGTTGTACTTTCGCTTTAGCCTCAGCTTCCGTGATGTCGAAGAGCTGATGGCGCAGCGTGGAATTGACGTCAGCTACGAAACGATCCGGTGCTGGACGATCAAGTTTGGGCCATTGATTGCAAGGCGTTTGAAGAAGCGTAGAGTGCCGCCGACAGGCCGCTGGCATTTGGATGAGATGGTTTGCAAGATCGGTGGCCGACGCATGTATCTGTGGCGTGCGGTTGATGATGAAGGCGAGGTTTTGGATGTGATGGTCCAGCGCCGACGGGACACCGAGGCGGCTTTGAAGCTGCTCAAACGTCTATTACGCAATCAACCTGACGTGACCCCCTGAAACTCCTCCAGGAATAGCTAGAGTCCGCCCTAACGAAGGACGGACAGAATGAAGCGATCAAGGTTCACGGAAGAGCAGATCATCGGGATCCTGCGGGAGCAGGAGACCGGTGTGGCGACGGCGGAGGTTTGCCGACGCCACGGGGTGAGCTCGGCGACCTTCTACAAATGGAAGGCCAAGTTCGGCGGGCTCGACGTGTCGGAGGCTCGGCGGCTGAAGGCGCTCGAGGACGAGAATGCTCGGCTCAAGCGGATGCTGGCGGACGCGATGCTGGACAACGTGGCGCTGAAGGACCTGCTGGGAAAAAAGTGGTGACGCCCGCCGGCTACCGCGAGGCGGCTGGTCATCTGCAGGCCGCCTACGAGATGAGCGAAAGGCGGGCGTGCCGTGTGCTGGGCGTGGATCGGACGAGCGTGCGCTACCAGACGACGCGCCCGGACGACGGCGCCCTGCGCGACCGGCTGAAGGCCCTGGCTCAGGAGCGTCGCCGGTTCGGCTATCGCCGCCTGCACGTCCTGCTGCGGCGCGAGGGTCATGCGGTCAACAGGAAGCGGGTCCAGCGGATCTATCGCGAGGAGCGACTGACGGTGCGCCGGCGGGGCGGTCGGAAGCGAGCAATGGGCACGCGGCGACCACTAGACGTGCCGCTGGCGGCCAACCAGCGCTGGTCGCTGGACTTCGTCGCAGACCAGATGACGGACGGACGGCGCTTCCGCATCCTGACGGTGATCGATAACTGCACCCGCGAATGCCTGGCGCTGGTGGCCGACACCTCGCTGTCGGGTGCGCGGGTCGCGCGGGAGTTGGACGCCGTCATCCGGCAGCGGGGCCGGCCCGACACCATCGTCAGCGACAACGGCACGGAATACACCTCGAACGCGGTCCTGGCCTGGGCCGACGACACTGGCGTCGGTTGGCACTACATCGCGCCGGGCAAGCCCCAGCAGAACGGCTTCAACGAAAGCTTCAACGGGCGCCTGCGTGACGAGCTGCTGAACGAGACGCTGTTCCGATCCCTGCCGCACGCCCGCGCGGTGCTGGAGGCGTGGCGACGCGATTACAACGAACGGCGTCCGCACTCGAAGCTCGGGTGCCCCCGTTCGCTAGGTTTGTGCCTTCATCGGGCTCCGACTTGTTCGCAGACTGACACAAGATCCCGCCAGTCAACGGCTGAGCCGTTTCCCTTGGCCTTCGGCCTCGGTGACAGTCGTGAAGCCTCTTGTGCCGCGTGCGGGAAGTCGGTCGCTGCGACCGGCGTAAGAGGTAAACTCGATGCAAGCACAACAAACCATCTCAGCGCCAGCCGTTGAAGTCCTGACCCGCGCCCAGCTCATCGCATCTCAGAACGATGCCTTCCGAAAGGCACTTGCTTCTACCGTTCACGATGGCGTCCGTCTCCAAGGGTTTTGCCTCACCACCCCCGGTTTCAACGCTCAAAGCTTCGTAGCTCGCGCAACCATTCTGGAAGCACTTCGGAACTTCGACGCCTTCACTGAAGGCGATGACCCCTATGGCCAGCATGACTTCGTTTCTGTTTCAGTCGCTGTTGCCGGTGGCAAACTGAATGTTCTGTTCAAGATCGACTATTTCTCCGGCTCTGACTGCTTCTACGGTAGTGACAATCCGGCTGACGATGAAGGCGAGGTTTTGGATGTCATCGTTCAGCGCCGGCGGGATACAGAGGCTGCGTTGAAGCTAATCAAGCGTCTTCTGCGCAATCAACCGGTTGAGCCCGAAAGCATCACAACGGATGGATTGGCATCTTACGGTGCGGCGCTCGATCTGTTGGAACTTCGGCATCTTCATCGCCCTGGTCGGCTTCGAGATAATAACCGCGCTGAGAACTCGCATCTGCAAATCCGACGACGAGAGCGCCAGCAGCAGAGGTTCAAATCCCAAGCTTCAGCCCAGAGATTTCTCACAGCCCACGCGGCGGTCTACAACACTTTCAACATCCAGCGCCATTTGATCAGCAGATCCACGCTTCGTCGCTTTCGCGTCGATGCTGATGCCGCTTGGGCGGCAGCTACTGTCTGAAAATGAGCAGGGAAGGGGGCTATCGACTTCGCTCAGTTAATCTGACAGCCCCACCTGACAGCACCCGGCTCAGGCCTCCTTGACCGCGATTTTCCTGACCTTGGCCTGGGCTTCGGGCGTTTGCGGCAGCTTGATCGTCAGAACCCCGTTTTTGAAGGATGCCTGCGCCTTTTCGCCATCCACACCGGGGGGGAGCGGGATTGTCCGGTAGATCGCGCCGTAGCTGCGCTCGGACAGGTAATACCCCTTTTTCTCCTCCTGGCGCTCGATCTTTTTCTCCCCCTTCACAGTCAACATGTCATCGTTGACCGTCACCTCGATGTCCTTCATCTCCATGCCCGGCAGCTCGATCGACACTTCGATCGCCTTGTCGGTCTCAACCATGTCGGATTTGGCTTCGCCGCTGCCCCAGGGCCATTCGAACTGACCGACCCGGTTCCAGAAGTTCTCGAACACATGGTTCATTTCGCGCTGGAGCGTCGCGATCGGGTTGTCTTCGCTGCTCTTGGCGTCTGGCGCGCCGTCCTTGCGCGCCCAGGGGATCAGGTCCTTGATCTGCATGATGGTGTCTCCTTCGGTTTTCAGGCGCCCTTGACGGCGATCCTTTTTGGCTGCGCTTCAGGGGCTCGGGGGAGCGTCAGGGTGAGGACGCCCCCGCGCATCTCGGCCTCGATCCTGTCGGGGTCGAAATCCTCGGAAAGCGTGAAGGCTTTCTCGAAATCACCCTCGCCATATTCGGCATAAGCAAGTTCCAGGTTTTCTGGCCGCATCGGCTCAACCTTGCCGCGGATCGTCAGCCCGCGGTTTTCGAGTGTGATTTCGACCGCACCGGCGGCGACCCAAGGCATTTCGATCATCATGGAGACACCCTGATCGGTCTCGCATATATCAGTCAGCGGGCGGTAGATGCGGCCGCCGCCGGCGGTCTCGGGCGCGTCGGTCGTCGTCTTTTCGGTGGCTGGCGTGATATCGGTGCTCATCGTTCCAGCTCCTCTCAGGCTGCCCTGATCTCAATTCTCTTCGGCTTCTCCTCCTCAGGCCGAAAGATAACGATCCGCAGTACGCCGTTCGCGGATCGAGCGCCAAGGCAAGAGATATCGATAATGAAACCGTTTCAGTTCTACGGCCACAATGATACGACGCAAGCATAATTCATACTAGCATTTCAATCTCCAGCGGCGTCTGATGGAGCTTCGCGACGACCAACAGAACCTTGGAGGTCAAATGATGATTGCATCCGGCGATGCGTTGATCGGCACGACGATCCATCGGGTCGCCCAGCACATCCAGCAGCGGATCGACGATGAAAGCCGTGAGCCCGGTCAGACGCGACTGTCGTGGATGGCAGCCGCCCATGTGGACGATTCCCCGGCCTCGTGATCAGCGACCTCACGGCGCGGCTGGAAGTCGGCAGTGCGACAGCCGGGCAACTCGTGGACCGCATGGCGCGGGGGCTGGGTTGAGCGGTCGCCATCACCGAATGATCGGCGGTCGCAGACCGTTGTGCCGACGAGAAAGACGCAGAAAATCTTGCGAGAACTCGACCCCTGACGAGCGGCGTTGAAGGAAGACATCTTACCGGACCTATCAGTCGACGAGAGGCGTGTTCTTCTCGCACTTCTCAAACGCATACGTGCGCAGCACTCACGCTAGGCTCAGGACCCATTGAATTGCGGCGTGCGATCTGATTCAGGCTCCTGAGGA
>NZ_FUIE01000005.1 GCF_900163625.1 Brevundimonas diminuta 3F5N | reverse complement strand
GCTCATCCCCGCGGAGGCGGGGACCCAGTGCTTTGGCCGGAAGCGCGCGGACACATGCGGATCATGAGCGTGAAGCCCTTACTGGGTCCCCGCCTCCGCGGGGATGAGCAGTGTGGTCGAGGCGAGCGACTTGCCCCCGGTGCGATCCGGGGGCAGGCTGGGGCCATGAGCATCGAGCAACCCCAAGGGCGGTATGCCTCGTTCGAGGCCTTCTACCCCTATTACATCCATGAGCACTCCAACCGGACGTGCCGCCGCATCCACGTGGTCGGGACGGGGCTGGTGATCGCGGCCTTTCTGGCCTTCTGCTTCACCTTGAACGCCTGGTGGCTGCTGGCCATGCCGCTGGTCGGCTACGGCTTCGCCTGGGTGGGGCATTTCTTCTTCGAGAAGAACCGGCCCGCGACGTTCAAATATCCGCTGTGGAGCCTGATGGGCGACTTCCGCCTGTTCTTCGAGACGGTCCGCGGCAAGCGGAAGTTCTGACACTGTTTTCCTCCCCATGAAATGGGGAGGGGGACCGCGACCCGAAGGGCGGCGCGGAGCAGCCAAGCGGTGGAGGGCCAGGGCGGTTAGGCTTTAGGGCGCGGAACCAAGCAGCCCCTCCGTCTCGGCGGCTCCGCCGCCGATCCACCTCCCCACTACGTAGGGAGGAGAACGAAAAAGGGCGGCCGGTTCGATCCGGCCGCCCTTTTTGTCGTCAGGCTGAAAAGCCTTAGTTCGAGGCCGTTTCCCACGCCGGGGGGCAGCCGTCGAAATCGCCCGCGTCGGCGATGGTCAGGGTCTTCATGTTCAGGCTCATGGCCGGGCGCATCGAGGCGCGGCCGTGGCCGGTGTACAGGTCGATCTTGGCGCCCTTGATCGCGCCGCCGGTGTCGGACGCGTACCAGTAGCCGTCGTGCACCGTGCCGTCGGCCATCTGCAGGCCGACCGTCTCGCGGATGAACAGCTTGGTGCGACGCGGGATGACGCGCGGGTCGACCGCGACCGTGCGCATCGGAATCGGGCGGCAACCCAGAGAATCGTTGCCGGTCGCTCCGCCGCCGCCTGCGTGATAGAGGCGGGCCGAGGCGCGCCAGTCGGGATCGCCGGCCATCAGCTCAAGCTGTTCAGCCGACAGGTCCGCCGTTTCGGCGGAATCGATGGAACCAGGGGCCGTCGCGGCGGCTTCTACGATGGCGGCGTCGCGGGCGACGGCCGTTTCGTAAGGGACAGGCTCTCCGGACCCGGAGAAGGCCATGGTCCACAACATGGCAAGCGCGGCGGCCGTGCTCAACATCGATCAAACTTCATGCAGCACCGGTCCCGACACGCTCCGGCAGGGCGGTTTCTGACGGTGAATTGCGGCGCAATTGCGGCGGATAAGATCAGTCGCTGTATCGGTAGTGGATAAGGCGCAAATGGGGCCAGTCTATCGACCGTCGCAACTAGAATATTGTGACTATAGAATATCAGTATTGAGTGATTTTAAGTTCTATACTGTCGCGACTGTCTCCATCGTTAACGACTTGATCGTGCACGCTAACACTTTATTGGCAAGAAAAGCTGGCAATGGCGCAAAGATAACGGCGGCGTGATCGCCGTTATGGCTGACGTGATCGTCGGGTAGAGACGGGCGCAGGAATGGGATAAGCCGTCGTTTCCCCTTCTGAAATTTCCAACGGCGCCGTTCCATGAACCGACAAGTCAAACGCCTGATGATTTCCGCCGCCGCCCTGATGCTGGTCGCGGCGCCCGCTGTTCAGGTCGAGGCCTGGGGCAGTTCGGGTCACCGGGTGATCGGCGTGGCGGCCATGCGGGCTCTGCCGGGCGACCTGCCCGCCTTCCTGCGTACGGCCGGCGCCGCCGCCGATGTCGGCGAATATTCGCGCGAGCCTGATCGCTGGAAGGGCGCGGGCCAGCCGCACGACCGTGAGCGCGACACCGCACACTTTGTTGATATGGACGATCAGGGCCGGGTGATGGACGCGCGCGGCATGACGATGGCCGATCTTCCGCGCCTGAAATCGGAATATGACGCCGCCCTGATCCGCGCGGGTCTGGACGTGGATAAGGCGGGCTATCTACCCTACGCCATCATGGACGCCTGGCAGAACCTGGAGCGCGACTTCGCCTATTGGCGCGTGCTGACCGCCGCCGAGGCGCGCGAGCCGGATCTGGCCAAGCAGGCCTGGTACCGCGCCGACCGCGAACGCCGTGAGCAGTTGATCCTGCGTGACATCGGGGTGCTGAGCCACTTCGTCGGCGATGCGTCCCAGCCGCACCACACGACCATCCACTTCAACGGCTGGGCGGGCGAGACCAATCCCGAGGGCTTCACCAAGTCGCGCCGCACCCACGGCGATTTCGAGGGCGCCTTCACCAGCCGGACCCTGCGTCTGGACGCGGTCGAGGCGGCCATGGTTCCCATGAATATCGAGGGCTTCGACCTGCGGGGACGCACGGCCTCGCACCTGAACGCCACCCTGACGACGGTGATCCCCTTCTATCGGATGGAGAAGGCCGGGGCGTTCAGGGACACGGACCCGCGCGGCGCGGTCTTCGTCAATGAACGTCTGGCGGCCGGGGCGTCGGAGCTGCGCGACTTCGTGTCGGCCGCCTGGCGGACCTCGGCGAACAGCAACATCGGCTGGCCCGCGGTCAAGGTCGCAGAGGTCGAGGCGGGCCGGGTCGACCCGTGGACCTCGATGGTCGGCGAGGACTGACGTCTTTCGCTGGGCGGCGCGCGGGGGTAGGGGAGGCGGATGACTGAAATCACCCCTCCCGTCGTCGTCCTCGACAAGTCCCAGATGGCCGACAACATCGGCGCGGTCGCCCGCGTCATGGCCAATTTCGGCCTGTCCGAACTGCGGCTGGTCAGCCCGCGAGACGGCTGGCCGCAGGAGCGCGCCTGGGCCACGGCGTCCGGCGCCGACTGGGTGCTGGACGGGGTGAAGGTGTTCGACAGCGTTGCCGAGGCCGTCGCCGATCTGCACACCGTCTTCGCCACCACCGCCCGTCCGCGCGAGACGCGCCAGCCGGTCCGCACCCCGCGTGAGAGCGCCCGCATCCTGTATGACGACACGGCGTCGGGGCTGAAGACGGGCCTGTTGTTCGGGGGTGAACGCGCGGGGTTGGAGACCGGCGACATCGCCCTGTGCGCCGGGATCACCACCATTCCGATCGACCCCAAGCACCACTCGCTGAACCTGGCGCAGGCGGTGGCGATCAACGCCTATGAGTGGCGCACCCTGATCCTGGACGCCCCGCCGCCGCGCTTCCGCGAGGGCGAGCCGCCCGCCTCGAACGACCTGCTGTTGGGGATGTACGAGCATCTGGAGGCGGAGCTGGACAACGGCGGCTTCTTCTATCCGCCCGAGAAGAAGCGCTCGATGAGCCAGAACCTGCGCGTCATGCTGGGCCGCGCCGCCTTCACCGAGCAGGAGGTCGCCACCATGCGCGGCGCCATCCACGCCCTGGCCAAGGGGCGGGGACGCGTGCTGGCCAAGCTGGCGGCGGAACGGGCTGAGGCGGCGAAGAAGGGGGAGTGAAACTCGCCCTCGTCTATCCCCTGGCCGCCCTCGCCGAGATCGGCGGCTGTTTCGCCTTCTGGGCCTGGCTGAAGCTGGATCGCTCGCCGTGGTGGCTGGCGCCGGGCGTGCTCAGTCTGATCGCCTTTGCGTGGCTGTTGACGCTGGTTCCGGCCGAGACGGCGGGGCGGGCGTTCGCGGCCTATGGCGGGGTCTATATCGTGGCGTCGCTGGCGTGGATGGCGCTGGTCGAGAAGACGTCGCCGGACCGCTGGGATGTCATCGGCGGCGCGGTCTGTCTGATCGGCGCGGCGATCATCCTGTTCGGGCCGAGGGGCTAGAGCGCGCCGAAGAAGGCGGGCACGGCTTCGGTGGCGGGGCCGTAGACGCCTTCGTCGAACAGGCCCGCGCCCTGCGTCGGCTCCAGATTGATCTCCACCGTCCGCGCCCCGGTCATGCGCGCCAGTTGGACGAAGCCCGCCGCCGGATAGACTGCGCCCGAGGTGCCGATGGAGACGAACAGGTCGCATCGCGCCAGCGCCCGCTCGATCCGCTCCATCTCCAGGGGGATTTCGCCGAACCAGACAATGTGCGGGCGCAAGGTTCCGCGCGGGTGATGGGGCGAGGCGTGGGCGGGCTCCAGATCATCATGCCAGTCGCAGACGACGCCCGAGGCGGTGCAGCGCGCCTTCTTCAGCTCGCCGTGCATGTGGATCAGTTCGAAGCGTGGCGCAGGCGGCGTGTCCGCATGGGCCCGGTCGTGCAGGTCATCGACGTTCTGCGTCACTAGCAGGAAGTCGTCCGTCCACCGCGCCGCCAGATCGGCCAGCGCCCGGTGCGCGGCGTTGGGGTGGACGGTGGCCAACTGGCGGCGGCGCTGGTTGTAGAAGTCCTGCACAAGGGCGGGGTCAGAGGCGAAGCCCTCGGGCGTGGCGACGGCCTCGACGCGATGCCCCTCCCACAGGCCATCCGAAGCTCGGAAGGTGGGCACGCCGCTCTCGGCCGAGACGCCGGCGCCGGTCAGGATGACGAGGTTCATGCGAGGCTCCTTGGTGCGGACAGGCGGTCGTGCAGCCAGTCGATCATGGCGCGGACCTTGGGCGGGACGTGGCGTGGGTGGGGATGGACGGCCCAGACGCCTTCGTCGGGCGGGCGGGCCTCGTCCAGCAGGGAGACGAGCGCGCCCGAGGCCAGGGCTTCGGCGACGTAGAAGTCGGGCAGTTGGCACAGGCCGAGGCCTTGCAGCGCGGCGTCCAGCACGGCCGCGCCGGAGTTGCAGCGCCAGCGGCCGGTGGGGCGCAAGGTGGTCTCGCGTCCGGCCTCGGTGAAGCGCCAGTGCTCGGCTGAGCCGATCAGGCCGTCGTGGCTGGCGATCTCGGACAGGTCGCGCGGGGCGCCGCGACGGGCCAGATAGTCGGGGCTGGCGCACAGTATCAGCCGCCGCGACGCCAGTCGCCGCGCCATCAGGCGGGAGTCGGTCAGGTGGCCGAACCGCACCGCCAGATCATAGCCGTCGCCGACCAGATCGCGCAGGCGGTTGTCGAGGTCGAGCTCGATCCTCAGCTCCGGGTTCTGGCGCGCGAAGGCGTTGACGGCGGGTGCGATGAAACGCTCGCCATAGGAGACGGAGCAGGTCATGCGCAGCAGGCCGCGCGGGGCCTGGTCATCGGGCTGGACGGCGGCCAGGGCCTCGTCGCGCTCGTCGATCAGGCGGCGGCAGCGGGACAGGAAGTCACGGCCTGCGTCGGTCAGTTCGACCCGGCGGGTGGTGCGGTGGAGCAGGCGCGTTTGAAGGCGGTCCTCCAGCCGGGCGATCTCGCGGCTGACGGCGGAGGTTGACAGGCCCAGGCGCCGGGCGGCGGCCGAGAAGCTGGCCTGTTCGGCGACAGCGGTGAATTCGTCGATCCCGTCCCAACGGCTCATGGGGACGTTGGATCAGGATTATTGCTCAACAGCAATAATGTTTTGCGGTTGTCGCCGTTTCGACCCAGCCGCATCGGGCGTAGTAAGGTCGCCAAATCACCCGCCCACCTCATGTCCCCGAAGCAGCGAGCGACCGCGTCGCGAGCGATAGGGACGTCCGAAGGACCTGCATCATGAAAACCCGCGCCGCCGTCGCGTTCGAAGCCAAACGTCCGCTCGAAATCGTCGAGGTTGATCTGGAAGGCCCGCGCTTTGGCGAGGTGCTGATCGAGATCAAGGCCACGGGCGTGTGCCACACCGACGCCTATACGCTGGACGGGTTGGACAGCGAGGGCATCTTCCCCTCGATCCTGGGCCACGAAGGCGCAGGCGTGGTGGTGGAAGTCGGGCCGGGCGTGACCAGCCTTGAGGTCGGCGACCACGTGATCCCGCTGTACACGCCGGAATGCCGCCAGTGTAAGTCGTGCCTGAGCCGCAAGACCAATCTGTGCACCTCGATCCGGGGCACGCAGGGCAAGGGGCTGATGCCCGACGGCACCAGCCGCTTTTCCTACAAGGGGCAGGCGATCGCCCACTACATGGGCTGCTCGACCTTCTCGAACTACACGGTCCTGCCCGAGATCGCGGTGGCGAAGATCCGCAAGGACGCCCCCTTCGACAAGGCCTGCTACGTCGGCTGCGGCGTGACGACGGGCGTGGGCGCGGTGGTCAACACGGCCAAGGTCGAGCCGGGCGCCAACGCCGTGGTCTTCGGTCTGGGCGGCATCGGCCTGAACGTCATTCAGGGGCTGAAGATGGTCGGGGCCGACATGATCATCGGCGTCGACATCAACGGCGACAAGGAGGAGTGGGGCCGTCGCTTCGGCATGACCCACTTCGTCAATCCGAAGGACGTGTCGGACGTGGTGGCCCATCTGGTCGAGATGACCGGCGGCGGCGCCGACTACACCTTCGACTGCACCGGCAACACCGTGGTCATGCGTCAGGCGCTGGAAGCCTGCCACCGCGGCTGGGGCGAGAGCGTCGTCATCGGCGTGGCCGAGGCCGGCAAGGAAATCTCGACCCGTCCGTTCCAACTGGTCACCGGTCGCGTCTGGAAGGGCTCGGCCTTCGGCGGCGCGCGCGGCCGCACCGACACGCCCAAGATCGTCGACTGGTATATGGACGGCAAGATCGAGATCGACCCGATGATCACGCATACCCTGCCGCTGGAGCGGATTAACGAGGCCTTTGATCTGATGCATGAAGGCAAGAGCATCCGTTCGGTCATCGTCTTCTAAGAGAGGGTTCAGCCATGGGCGACTGGAAACTGCCGTGGACGGGGGCCTGCCTCTGCGGGCAGGTGAGAGTTCGTGTCGCCCAGGCTCCGGTCTTCGCCGCGGCCTGCCATTGCCGCGCCTGTCAGAAGCTGACGGGCGGCGCCTATTCGCTGAGTCTGATGCTGCCCAGCGAGGGGCTGACGGTCGAGGGCGAGACGGAGATCGGCGGCCTGCACAACCCCGTGCCGGAGCATCACTTCTGTCCGTCGTGCAAGACCTGGCTGTTCACGCGCGGCATCGCCGGGGGGCAGTTCGTCAATCTGAGGCCCAGCCTGCTGGACGATGGGGCGTGGGTCGTTCCCTATGCCGACACCTGGACGACGCAACGCCTGCCGGGCGTGCAGTCGGGGGCCAGGGTCGGCTATCCCGAGTTTCCGCCGCCTGAGGACTATGGCGTTCTGATGGGCGCCTACGCCCGTGAAGGCGCGCGTCCCGACTGAGGTCGCACTGAGCAGGTGCAGCAAAGTTCGTTGCCAAAGGAAACCTTGCCGGCTTAGCTTGCCGCGCCCGGCGAACCGTCCGGGCGGATCTGGGAGGATCAACATGTTCACTCACGTCACGCTTGGAGCCAACGACGTCGAGGCGTCGCGCAAATTCTATGACGCGGTTCTGGGGGCCTTGGGCCACCAACCGGGCACGTTGAGCGACGTACCCATGCCGGGCGTCTGGTATATGACGCCGCGCGGGATGCTGGGCGTGGTCAAGCCGCGCGACGGTCAGGCCGCCTGTCACGCCAACGGCGGCACCATCGGCTTTTTCGCCAGCACCCCTGAGGCGGTCATCGCCTTCGCCGAGGCCGGGGTTGCGGCGGGCGGCGTGGCGATCGAAGATCCGGCCGGGCCGCGTAATTCGCCCTTTGGCCCCATGCACCTGGCCTATCTGCGCGATCCGTCTGGCAACAAGATCTGCGCCGTTCACCGGCCGGGCTGAGGATTGAGATGATGAAGGCGAAGGCGGCGATTGCGTCGATCCTGGCCGTTCTGGCCGTCGGGGCGCTCGCCGCCTGCAGTCCGGGCGGGAGCGACGCACCCGCCGAGGCGTCGGCGCAGGCCTGGGTCCGCAAGAAGGTGGTGCTGTATCTGCCGGACCGGGTGATGAAGGAGCGGGTCGAGATCGCCGATCTGTCGCCCTATCTGACCGCGGTGGATGAGGCGGTCGCCGCCGCCGCCAAGGCCCAGCCGACGCAAGATGGCGCGGCCGGCATGATGTTGCTGATGGTCAAGCCGGGCGAGCGGTCCAGGGCCTGGATCGTCACAGGCGAGCCGGCGATGAAGCCGGAGGTCGTCGAGGCGCTGACCGCCGCCGCCGGAGCGGTTCCGGCGCCGTCGGTGCGGCAGGCGCCGATCCTGGTCGGGCTGCAGTTCGAGGCCTGGGGCGGAGGCGCCCAGCCCGAAGGCGCGGTCGCTCCGATCCCGCGCGACTGGTACGCGCATTTCTCTGAAGACGGCGGCGTTCTCGATGACGCCCTGATGGCCAGGGTCTGGCCGGACTGATCTGGAGTTTGAGTTGATGGAAACGGTCAAGAGCCACGTCGTTCACGGCGGGACGCTGCGCTATCTGAAGCACGACAGCGCGACGACGGGCACGCCCATGACCTTGTCGGTCTTTGTTCCTGCGGGGGAGGGGCCGTTTCCGGTCCTGATCTGGCTGTCGGGCCTGACCTGCACCGAGGACAACTTCACCACCAAGGCTGGAGCCTATAAGGCCGCCGCCGCGCACGGCGTCATCATCGTCGCGCCCGACACCAGTCCGCGCGGGGAAGCGGTGGCTGACGCCGCCGCCTATGATCTGGGGCAGGGCGCGGGCTTCTATGTTGATGCGACCGAGGCGCCGTGGGCGCCGCATTTCCGCATGGAGAGCTATGTCACGGGCGAGCTGATCGATCTGATCGACAGCGCATTCCCGACGACGAAGACGCGCTCGATCTTCGGCCATTCGATGGGCGGGCACGGGGCGTTGACGCTGGCGCTGCGTCATCCCGAACTGTTCCGGTCGGTGTCGGCCTTTGCGCCGATCTGCTCGCCGACGCGCTGTCCCTGGGGCGAAAAGGCCTTCACCGCCTATCTGGGTGAGGACCGGGCGGAATGGACCAAGCATGACGCGGCCCTGCTGATCGAGGGCGGAGCGGCGAAAGGCGTCTACGACGACATTCTGGTGGATCAGGGCGACGCTGATTTCTTTCTGACTGATCAGCTGAAGCCGGAACTGCTGAAGGCGGCGGCGGAAAAGGCCGGACAGGGGCTGACCCTGCGCATGCAGCCGGGCTATGACCACTCCTACTTCTTCATGGCCAGCTTTGTGGACGACCATGTGGCCTTCCACGCCAAGCGGCTGAAAGCCTGAGTGTGATGACCGACGCCGCCCCCGATTTCGATTCCATGTTCGCGGACCTGTGCAACCAGGTCGGCTTCTGCCTGCATGAAAAAGGACAGAAGAAGGTGATCGCCGCCCTGCCCAAGGGGCTGGACGCCGCCATGCGCGCCGTCTTCGCCGCCGAGGGCGTGGACGAGCCGAACGCGCCGGGCGATCTGAAGCGCGCCGTACGCGACTGCATCAAGGCCCATGTGAAGCGCTGAGAATGCGCTGGACGACGAATGACGCAGACTTAATCCGCAAGGCGACGATGAAGTCTTGCGGGCGGCCATCGCTTCGCTAGCATCCCGGCCCATCGCTTTTGGGAGGAAAGCTCATGATGGATCGCCGCCGCCTGCTGATGTCGGTCGCTGCCGGGGGGGCGCTGGCCGCCGTCGGCCCGGTTCGCGCCTTGGCCTCAACAGCTTTGACGCAAGCCGCCCCGAACGCCGCAACGACGGCGTTCCATGCCCTGCTGGACCGCATCGCTGATGAGATGCTGCTGTCGGACCCGGAACTGCTGACCATGCTGGGCATGGACCGGGGACCGAAGGCCGACGCCCGATTCAAGCTGAGTGATCGCTCCCAGGCCAAGATCGATGCGGACAAGGCCAAGTTCACCGACGGCATGAAGGCGGTGAAGGCCATCGATCGGGGGCAACTGAACGCCGCGGATCAGATCTATTACGACACGCTGGAATTCTTCGGCGACACGGTGATGACGGGCTACGGCTTCCCTTACGGCGGCGGCTTCTCGCCATCGCCCTACACCGTCAGCCAGCTGGGCGGGGCCTATCAGCAGATCCCGGACTTCCTGGACAGCCAGCACCGGATCGAGACGGCCGACGACGCCGAGGCCTATCTGTCGCGCCTGTCCGAGTTCGCCAAGGGCATGGACGCCGAGCGGGCGCGGATGCAGGCGGACTTCGCCGCCGGGGCCGTGCCGCCGGACTTTGTCATCGACCGCACCCTGACCCAGATGGGCGCCATCACCGGCACGGCCGTCGCCGAGTCGGTCATGGCCCAGTCGCTGGCGCGCCGCACGGCCGAGAAGGACATTTCCGGCGACTGGGCCGCGCGGGCCCAGGCCATCCTGACCAATGAGGTCTATCCGGCCATCCAGCGCCAGGCCGACGCCTTCAAGGCCGTGCGTTCCGGCGCGACCCATGACGGCGGCGTGTGGCGCCTGCCGCAGGGCGAGGACTACTATCGCTTCGGGCTGCAGTACTACACCACCTCCTCGATGACCCCGGACGAGGTGCATCAGATGGGGCTGGAGCAGGTGGCGGAGATTTCCGCGCGCGCTGACGCTCTGCTGAAGGCGCAGGGGCTGACGCAGGGCTCGGTCGGCGAGCGGATCGCGGCGCTGGGCAAGGATCCCCGCTTTGTCTATCCGAACACGGACGAAGCCAAGGACGAGCTGATCAAGGAGCTGAACGTCCAGATGGTCGCCATGCAGGCGCGCATGCCGGAATATTTCGGCCGCCTGCCCAAGTCGCCGTGCGACATCAAGCGCGTGCCGGCCGCCATCGAGGCCGGTGCGCCCGGCGGCTACTATCAGTCGCCGGCTCTGGATGGGTCGCGACCGGGCGCCTATTACATCAATCTGCGCGACACGGCGGAATGGCCCAAATGGACCCTGCCGACCCTGACCTATCACGAGGCTGTGCCGGGCCATCACTTCCAGATCGCCCTGCAGCAGGAGAAGCCGGACACCCCGCTGCTGATGAAGGTCATGGGCTTCTCGGCCTATTCCGAGGGCTGGGGCCTGTATTCGGAGCAGCTGGCGGACGAGATCGGCGCCTATGAGAACGACCCCTTCGGTCAGATCGGCTATCTGCAGTCGCTGATGTTCCGCGCGGCGCGCCTGGTCGTGGACTCTGGTCTGCACCACAAGCGCTGGAGCCGCGAACAGGGCATCCGCTACATGGTCGACACCTTGGGCGATCAGGAATCCAGCATCGCCACCGAGGTCGAACGCTACTGCGTCTGGCCGGGCCAGGCGTCCAGCTACAAGGTCGGCCACACCACCTGGGTCAAGCTGCGTGAAGACGCCAAGCGCCGCCTGGGATCGCGCTTCGACATCAAGGGCTTCCATGACACGGGCCTGAACCTGGGCGGGGTGCCGCTGACGGTTCTGGAGCGGACCATGAACGCCTGGACCCCGGCCTGACGGCTTGATCTCATACGGACGCGCCGGTCCGTCATTTCAGCATGCTTTGGGAGCGGCGTCCGGCGCGGCGCGGCTCCGTTGGGGGAATATCCGAATGATCGACCGCCGCCGCCTTCTTCTGACCGCCGCCGCGACCGCCGTCGCCGCGCCTTCGCTGGCGCAAGCCGCCGCCGCTGTCACCGATGCCGATACGCGCCTGAACGCCTTGCTGGACGGCTGGTTCGAGGCCGACATCGACGAGTCGCCCGAGCGCGCCACCAACCTGGGCCTGGACAAGGGCGCCCGTGCGGGTCTGTCGTCGAAGCTGAGCGAAGCCGGGCCGGACGCCATCCGCAAGGATCGCGACAAGGCGGTCAGCCGCTGGGCCGAACTGCGCGCCTTCGACCAGACCGGCCTGTCCGAGGCCGGGGCGCTGAACTACGCCATCGCTTCCTTCGGGCGTCAGACCTCGGCCGAGACGGCGCGCTTCGCCTACGGCGCCGGGCCGGGCCGCCCGTCCCCCTATGTCGTGACCCAGCTGTCGGGCGGCTATTTCTCGACGCCCGACTTCATGGATAACCAGCACCGCATCGAGGATGCGGCGGGCGCCGACGCCTTCCTGTCGCGTCTGGACGCCTTCGCCGGCGTGCTGGACGGCGAGACGGCCAAGATCCGCGAGGACGCCGGTCAGGGCGTTATTCCGCCGGACTTCATCATCGACCGCATGCTGCCGCAGATCCGCACCCTGCGCGATACATCGGCCGCCGACATGTCCATGATCAAGTCCCTGGCTCGCAAAGCCGGGGCGCTGAATCTGTCGGGGTATGACGCGCGCGCCGTCGCCCTGGTCGATCAGAAGATCAAGCCCGCCCTGGCGCGCCAGATCGAGGCGCTGGAGAAGATCCGCCCCGACGCTGTGCACGATGCGGGCGTGTGGCGCTTGCCGGACGGCGAGGCCTTCTACGCCGCCGGGCTGAAGTCGAACACGACGACCACGCTCTCGGCCAAGGAAATCCACGCCATGGGCCGCGAGCAGGTGGCCGAGATCACCGCCGAGATCGACGGTATCCTGAAGTCGCAGGGCTATACCCAGGGCACGGTGGGCGAACGCGTTCAGGCCCTGAACAAGGACCCCGCCCAGTTGTTCCCCAACACGGACGCGGGCAAGGCAGAGCTGCTGGCCTGGCTGAACGAACAGGTCGCCGCGCTGGAGCCGAAGCTGCCCGCCGTCTTCGGCCGCCTGCCCAAGACCCATGTCGAGGTTCGCCGCGTGCCGGTGTCGATCCAGTCGGGCGCGCCGGGCGGCTATTATCAGGGACCGCCGCTGGATGGCTCGCGTCCGGGCGCCTACTACATCAACCTGCGCGACAGCGGGAACTGGCCGAAGTTCGCCCTGCCGACCCTGACCTATCACGAGGCCTCGCCGGGCCACCACCTGCAGGTGGCGCTGCAGCGCGAGTCGGGCGAACTGCCGCAATGGCGCCGCGCGGGCGGCTTCTCGGCCTATAATGAAGGCTGGGCGCTGTACGCCGAGGCGGTCGCGGCGGACGATCTGGACGCCTACGCCACCGATCCGCTGGGCCGGGTGGGCTTCCTGATGTCCTATCTGTTCCGGGCCGTGCGCCTGGTGGTCGACACCGGCATCCACTCCGAACGCTGGAGCCGCGAACAGGCGGTCGACTACATGGCGGCCTCGGGCGCCAAGCCGCTGGACGCCTCTAACAGCGAGATCAACCGCTACTCGGTCTGGCCGGGTCAGGCCTGCGCCTACAAGGTCGGCCACACGGTCATCGCCCGTCTGCGCAAGGAAGCCGAGGCCAAGCCGGGCTTCGACCTGCGCGCCTTCCACGACAAGGTGCTAGGCAGCGGCTCCTTGCCGCTGGCGGTGCTGGAAGGGCGGATGCGCGCCTGAGGCGTGACTGAAGCCTGAAACGAATGACGGCCCGGACGTTCGCGCGCCCGGGCCGTTTTCATGTCCGAGAGCCTGTTGAGTGTGATGGCGGCTCGCGACGTTTCTACCGCTCATCCCGGCGGACGCCGGGACCCAGTGAGTGCGCCATACTTAGGCTGGACCGTTTATCCGACCGCTCTTGAAGCCAAAGGACTGGGGCCCGGCGTCCGCCGGGATGAGCGGGTTTTAAAGCGGCCGGTTCAAGTTTTTACGA
>NZ_FUIE01000019.1 GCF_900163625.1 Brevundimonas diminuta 3F5N | reverse complement strand
GGCATGAGCCTGGGGACCGCCTCCATCCTGATGGGCGTCCTGGTGATGCTGACCTGGATCCCGCTGCGTCAGAAGCCGGGGCTGGGCACGTTGTTCAACATCTTCGTCATCGGCCTGTCGATGGACGCGGCCCTGGCCGTTCTGCCCGAGATCACGGGCCTGCCCCTGCGGCTGGGCTTCATGACGATGGGCGTGCTGCTGACCGCCATGGGCGGGGCGGCCTACATCGGCGCAGGTATGGGCACAGGGCCGCGCGACGGCCTGATGATCGGCCTGAACCAGCGGCTGGGCTGGTCGATCCGCGTGTCGCGGATGCTGATCGAGGTCAGCGTCCTGGCCGGAGGCTGGCTGCTGGGCGGCTCGGTCGGCCTGGGCACGGTGGTCTTCGCCGTGGGCATCGGTCCGCTGATCCAGTTCTTCCTGCCGTGGTTCCAGGCGCTGGGGCGCGAGACCCGTGTGGCGCCCTCGACCTGAACGCCGAGTCCGAACCTCGCCAGACCACGCCATGAAGGCATGAAAGGAAGGCGACCTCTTTCACGCACGAGGTCGTCATGCCTGCACTGTCCGACAAGGTCGCCATCGTCACCGGAGCCAGCTCCGGCATCGGGGCCGCCGCCGCCCGCTTGTTCGCCCGCGAAGGCGCGGCGGTGGTCGTCACCGCCCGGCGCGAGGCCGAGCTTCTGGCCCTGGTCGCGGCGATCGAGGCCGAGGGCGGTCGCGCCGTCGCCGTGCCGGGCGACATCCGCGACGAGGCTCTGGCAGAGCGGCTGGTGAACACGGCGGTCGAGCGGTTCGGCGGATTGGACATCGCCCTGAACAACGCCGGGACCATCGGCGCCAATGAGCCGACGCCTGAGATCGCGCTGGACCGCTGGCGCGATACGCTGGACGTCAACCTGACCGCCGCCTTCCTGGGCGCCAAGCATCAGATTCCGGCCATGCTGGCGCGCGGCGGCGGCTCGCTGATCTTCACCTCGACCTTTGTCGGTCACGCCATCGGCATGCCGGGCATGGCGGCCTATGGCGCGGCCAAGGCGGGTCTGATCGGCCTGTCGCGGGTCATCGCCGCCGAGTTCGGGGCGCAGGGGCTGCGAAGCAACTGCCTGCTGCCGGGAGGCACGGACACCGAGGCCGGGCGCGAGTTCGCCCACACGCCCGAAATCATCGCCTTCGTCGAGGGGATGCACGCCCTGAAGCGGATGGCGACGCCGGATGAGATCGCCCGCGCCGCGCTTTTCCTGGCCTCTGACGCCTCCAGCTTCATGACCGGGACGGCTATGCTGGTCGACGGCGGGGTGTCGATCAGCAAGACCTGAAGGTCAGCCCCGTTCCTTGGTCTTGGTGAAGGCGATCTTGGGGAAGCGTTCGGAGACATAGCCTGTCTCCCAGCTCGATTTGGCCAGGAAGACCGGGTTCTGGTCGATGTCGACCGCCATCTGGGGCCGGTACTTGCCGGCGAAGTCCTCCAGATCGGCCTTCTCGCCCGCGACCCAGCGCGCCTCGGCGTAAGGCGACGGCTCGAAGATCACGTCCAGGCCGTATTCCTCGCCCAGGCGGTCGGCCATGACCTCGAACTGCAACTGGCCGACGGCGCCGACGATGAAGTCCGCGCCCAGTTCGGGGCGGAACAGTTGGGTTACGCCTTCCTCGGCCAGACCTTCCAGCGCCTTCTTCAGGTGCTTGGCCTTCAGCGGGTCCTTGACGCGGACGCGCTGCAGGATTTCCGGGGCGAAGTTGGGCAGGCCGGCGAAACGCACCAGGCCGCTTTCCGACAGGCTGTCGCCGACGCGCAGGACGCCATGGTTCGGAATGCCGATGACGTCGCCGGCGAAGGCGTCCTCGGCCAGTTCGCGGTCCGAGGCGAAGAACATGATGGGAGCGTTCACCGACAACTGCTTGCCGGTGTTCTGCACCTTCAGCTTCATGCCGCGCTTGAAGCTGCCCGAGGCCATGCGGAACATGGCGATGCGGTCGCGGTGGTTGGGGTCCATATTTGCCTGGACCTTGAAGACGAAGCCGGTGACTTCGTCCTTGCTGGGCTCGACGGCGATGTCCTCGGGCGCCGGGGCGTTGCGCGTTTCGGGCGGGGTTTCCTTGCGGGCCTTCATGGTCTTGGGCGGCGGGGCCCATTCGCCGATGGCCTTCAGCAACTCCTCGATGCCGAAGTGGCGCAGGGCCGAGCCCCACAGCACGGGCGTCATATGGCCTTCCAGAAACGCCTGACGGTCGAACGGCTTATAGCCCGCCTCGACCAGCTCCAGCGCATCGACCATGTCGGCCTGCTCCGTGCCCTCGAAGAAGGACCCGGCGTCTTCCAGGGGCAGGGGGGCGGGGTGTTCGCCGTCGTTGTCTGAGGTCTTGCGGGTATAGGGCTGGAACCGGCCCTGGCCGCCGACCTCGGCCAGGCCGCGCAGGCGGTTGCCGCTCTCGGCCGGCCACCAGATAGGAGAGGGGTCCAGTTGCAGGCGGGACGCGATCTCGTCCAGCAGGGCCATCGGGTCCTGGGCTTCGCGGTCCAGCTTGTTGATGAAGGTGATGATCGGAATGTCGCGCAGGCGGCAGACCTCGAACAGCTTCAGCGTCTGCGGCTCGATGCCCTTGGCGGCGTCCAGCACCATGATGGCGCAGTCGGCTGCGGTCAGGGTGCGATAGGTGTCTTCCGAGAAGTCTTCGTGGCCCGGCGTGTCCAGCAGGTTGAACATCTTGCCGTCGTGCTCGAACGTCATGACCGAGGCGGTGACCGAAATGCCCCGCTCTTTTTCGATCTTCATCCAGTCCGAACGGGCGCGGCGGTTTTCCCCGCGCGCCTTGACCGCTCCGGCCGCGCGCACTGCGCCGCCCGCCAGCAGGATATGCTCGGTCAGGGTCGTCTTACCGGCGTCCGGGTGGGCGATGATGGCGAAGGTCCGACGGCGGTCGGCCTCCTGAGCGAGGGTCAGTTTGGACATAGAGCTTCCTTTAGGACGCGCGACCTACCGCGCCGGGGCTCAATTGTCGACGTTCACGATGTCGTGAAAGACCCTTCGCGTATGATGGTTATTCGAGGCATGCTCGTTTTCGGGAGATGGCGGGCCATGAGTCCGCCACACGAGGGAAGGGAAACGTCATGGCTCTGGTCCACTCAGGCAAGGTCTCGCCCGTACAGGGCGAGCGCAAGATTCACCCGTTGGTCTGCTTTATGGCGGGGTTCGCCCTGATCGTCCTGGCGGCGATCGTGGTGCACACTCTGTTCGGGGTCCTGCTCTAGGAAGACGGCTCAGGCCGCCAGACGGCCCCAGACCGCCTTGTCCGCCGTCGCTGCGTTCAGGGCGCCGCGACGCGCGCGCTGTTGCAGGTGGCGCAGGACGATCTCGGGCAAGGCGCAGAAGCGCGGCTCGACCACTTCGGGCGCGCAACCGGCTTCGGGCGCGGCGAACAGAGCGGCGTTGACGCCCTGCGCCTTGTGCGCGATCAGCCAGGCCAGACGGCGCGCGCGGGCCGGGTCGGTGCGATGCAGCAGCGGGTCTTCGGCGAACAGTTCGCAACCCATCTCCAGCACATAGTCGCAAGACAGGGTCCCGAACCGGCGCACGTCATGGCTCGGGGCCGGGCAGGCCTCGTCCAGGTCGAAGACGACATCGTTCAAGAGAAACAGCATGGACCGTGTCCGCTCGCAGGACCCTTCTGGCCCCCATGCGACAGGTTGTAGGACGCCCGCGCTTGCGTTCCGGTTCACGAACGCGGTGAACAGGCCGGTTACTATTTTGAGGGCCCTACCAGCCTTCGGCCTGCTTTAGGGCGGTTTTGAACGGCCCTGTCGGCCGGTGAACCCTTTCCCGGCGGGAGCGGGTCAGCCTTGCGTCTTCTCGGTCAGGAAATGGCGGCCCTGGCGGTCCTCGATCTCAACGATCCAGAGGTCCGGGTCATAGCGGCGCTGGCGGTCCAGATAGGCGTCCAGTTCGCTTTCGAATTCGCTGGCGACGGGCTGGATCCACAGGGGCTCGCCGTCCTGGCCGGTCGCCTCGGTCCACAGGCGGGCGGTGCGGGTGGCGGTGTCATAAGCCTTGACGATGACGGCCCCGGCGCGGGCGTCGCCCTTCTTCACCACTACGGCGTTGGCGCCCTCAAGCTCGGCGCGGCGGATCAGGGCGCCGACCCAGACGTCAGTGGAAAGAAGCAATTGGTTCACCCTGTTTGGACACGGACCCGGAACCGGCGGCGGCTAGGGTGGAGCCATGAGGATAGCGCCGCCTTCCCGTTTCGTCAGCAGAACGCTGGCCGCCATTATCGCCCTGACCTTCGCGGCCGGGACGGCGACGGCTGGCCAGAACCTTGGGGGCGACGTCTATTATGAGCGCGCCTTCGTGCGGGCGGCGCAGGACAAGTGCCGTCTGTTCGAGCCGCGCCTGACCCAGGCGCTGGAGGCGGCGACGTTGCAGGCGCGCGGAGCCGCCCTGCGCGCCGGGCGTCCGGCGACCGAACTGGCCGCCACGGCCGGGCGGGCCAGGGCGCGGGCCGAGGCCACCCCCTGCAACGACGCCGAACTGAACCAGGTCAAGACGCGGGTGCGCCACGCCTTCGCCGGCTGGTCGCGCGCGGCGCGGATCAACTTCCCCGGCGACAAGGCCGTCTGGAGCGCCGACCGTTTCGAGAGCGCCCGCGACGGCTGGCGCTTGTTCCAGGACGGGGCGACCGGCGCCTCGCCCGTGCGGTTCGGCCTGACCGGCAAGGCGCCGCAGGATGCGCGCCCGGCGGCGGTCGTCTCCTTCGTCGGCAAGCCTCGGCCCTATGCCGCGCGCATCGTCATGCGCGATGCGGCGCGCTCGCCCCGGCCGTGGTTGGCGGGGGATGGTCTGCCGCCCGAGGCTGCGCGTCGCGCCGTCTTCGCCGCCGGTTCCGATCTTGCGCCGCGCGACCTGCTGGCGTCCGGCGCGCGGGCGGGCGAGGTCTGGCGCTTTCCCGACAGCGCGGCCGAGGCGCTGGCGGCGCTGGACCCGCGCGAGCCCTTTCTGATCGAATTCCTGTTCCGCGACGACAGCGTGGCGACCGCCCGGTTCGAGGCGGGCGACTTCGCCGCCGCCCGCGCCTTTCTGGCCATGGGGCCGGTCTAGGGCGCCAGCCGACGCGGGGTGGTGAGGCCGTAGTCCTCGTCGCCGTAGATCATGACAGGGACGGGCGTCTGTCCGGCGCGCGGCCACAGGGCTTCGATCCAGTCGGCGGCCGTATCGACGATGGCGTCCTGAACGCTGAAGCCGGGATCGCGTCCGAACATGGGCAGGTCAGGCTCGAAGCCTTCTTCGCCGTGGACGACTTCGAACAGGGTGCGGTGCGGCTCGATCGCCTTGTTCAGGACGTAGAGGTCGGGACCGTCCAGACTGACGTGGACGCTGAAGGCGCCTTCGCCGTCCTGATCGGGAAAGACGACGACGTGGATTTCGCGCGCCGCCTCGGGCAGGGCGGCCAGCAGGGCGCGGATGCGCTCCAGCGCCGGGTGATCATGGGCGTCGAGCGTGGCGCGCAGGGCGGTGCGATAGGCGGTTTCGTCCATGGATCGCTCCTCGTCGGGCTGGATGGGTCTTTCCTAGGTCGGGCGCGGCGGCGCCGTCCAGTTCGACGGTTGCGGCGAGGCGGGACGGCGTGTTCCATTGCCCGTTATGTTCGATCCCGCCCTGTTCGCCGCCTTCCTGGTCGCCATCACCATCCTGACCATCACGCCGGGGGTGGACACCGCCATGGTGTTGCGCTCGGCGGCGGCCGAGGGCGGGCGTTCGGCCGTCTTCGCCGGGGCGGGCATCCTGCTGGGCTGTCTGATCTGGGGCGCGGCGGTGTCGCTGGGGTTCGGGGCGCTGCTGCGGGTGTCCGAGCTGGCCTATACGGTGGTGAAGTGGGCGGGCGCGGCCTATCTGGTCTGGCTGGGCGCGCAGATGTTGTTCAAGCCGCGCAAGAGTCTGGGCGAGCCGGGCGCCGCCTTGCCCCCCAGTGGTCCCGTCGCCTTTCGGCGTGGCCTGTTGACCAATCTGCTGAACCCAAAGGTCGGCGTCTTCTACGTGACCTTCCTGCCCCAGTTCGTGCCTCACGAGGCCAATGTGGCGGCTTTCACCTTCTTCCTCGTCGGGGTCCATGTGGCGCTGACTATCGTCTGGTTCGCCGGGCTGATTTTGGCGACGGCGCCGCTGGGCCGGTTCCTGCGCCGCCCGGCCGTGGTGCGGACGATGGACCGGGTGGTGGGCGTGGTCTTCATCGGCTTCGGGTTGAAGCTGGCCGCCTCTAAGGTCTGAGGCTCAGGCGTCGGGCGTCTCGAGCGGCAGGCGCACGGTCGCCGCCGTGCCGACGCCGAGCGCGCTGTCCAGCGTCAGCGCCCCGCCGTGCAGTCCGGCGAGCGCGCGGACCAACGCCAGCCCCAGTCCTGACCCCTGCGCCCGCTGTTCGGCGTCGCCCGCCTGTTCATAGGGGCGGCCCAGACGCGCCAGATCTTCGGCCGAGATGCCGACGCCGGTGTCGGCCACGGTCACTTCCAGCGTGTCATCATTCGCCTGCACCGAGACGGTGACGGTTCCGCCCGGCGGGGTGAACTTCACCGCATTGGCCAGCAGGTTCAGCGCCATCTGCTTCAGGGCGCGGCGGTCGGCGCGGACGCTCAGCGCTTCGGGCGGCAGGACGGCGGCCAGTTCGACGCCCTTGTCGTCGGCCTGAATGCGGACCAGGGCCAGCGCCGCCAGCACCGGTTCGCGCGCGTCGAAACGCTCCAGCGACAGCTCATAGCGGTCGGCCTCGATGCGGCTGACGTCCAGTACGTCGTTGATCAGGTCCAGCAGGTGGCCGCCCGCCTCGTGGATCGAGCGGGCGTAGTCGGCGTAGCGCGGCGGGACGGGGCCGAACAGCTCCTGCCGCATGGCGTCCGAGAAGCCGATGACGGCGTTCAGCGGTGTGCGCAGCTCGTGGCTCATATGGGCCAGGAAGCGGGTCTTGCCGGCGTTCTGGGTCTCGGCCTCGGCGCGGGCGGCGTCCAGTTCGGCCTCGCGCGCGTGCTGCAAGGTGGCGTCCAGCGCCTGAACGATCAGGCGCGGGCCGTCGCCGAGCCGTCGGGCGACCAGCAGGATGCGCCGGTCCAGCGCCAGGCGCGGGGTGAAGCGGACTTGGGCCTCAGCGCCGTTCCGCGCGCGGGCCAGGGCGGTCAGGACGGCCGCGCGATCGGCCTCGTCCACGACGGCCAGCAGTCCATCCTCGAACAGCAGATCGACGGGCAGGGCGGCCGGCGCCGCGCCATAGGCGGCCAGGGCGCGATAACGACCGCCGGGGTCCAGCGTCAGGGTCAGGCCCGGCTGGCCGGACAGAACGGCCTCGACGCGCGCCACGGCGTCTTCGGCGGCTGTCAGGCGGCGCGACTGGCGACGAAGGCCCAGGGCTAGGCCCAGCAGGGCGCCGCCCGCCGCGATCAGGGCCGAGGCGCCGGCCAGGCCGCCGCCTGGCGTCGCCGGTCCGATGGCCGCGGTGGAGATCACGCCGACCAGGGCCGCGCCGACCGCGGCCAGGGCGCCGACGACCGCGCGGCGCCGTCCGCCCAGCGCCAGCCCCGCCGCCAGGGGGGCGAAGACGAAGCCCGCCAACGGTCCGGCCGCGCCGCCCGCCAGGGCCGCCGCCGTCAGGGCCGCCAGGGCCCACAGCGTCATCAACGCCGCTCTCAATCCCGCCGTGTCGCGCGCCAGCAGGGCGAGGCCCGCCACGCCCGGCGCGGCCATGACGGCCAGGGCCAGAGCCTCAGGCGCGGCCAAGGGGCGCCCCAGCCAGGCGGTGCCCAGCGCGGTCAGCCCGACGACCGCCGTCCAGCCCGCGTGCCAGGCGGCCACGGCGGCGCCGTCCCCGGCCTCGGCGGCTTCAGGGCGGCGGATGGGATCGAGAAGGGCGGTCCGAGACGTCACGGCCATCCGGGCGCAGGGGTTGAATCAGCCGTATAGCCTAGACTGCGCCTTGAGCGCCCCCTAGCGCGCTCGCCTGTCGGGGGAGCCCAGAAGCGTTGAGAGATGCGGTTGAGAGAGGGGCGGTTGTGGCGAGGGCGAGAGCGGCCTATGTCGCGCCCATGATGTCCGCCGCCGTCCCCGCCCGCTCCATCGACGAGACCCTGGCCGAACTGGTCGAGGAGTTCGACCTGCTGGGCGATTGGGAAGGGCGGATCGAGTACGTCATCGACCTGGGCAAGGACTTGCCGCCGCTGCCCGAAGAGGCGCGGATCGAGGCGAACAAGGTGCCGGGTTGCGCCGCCCAGGTCTGGCTGTCTATGCGGCCTGAAGGCGATCGCCTGTTCTTCGACGCCGACAGCGACAGCGCCCTGTCCAAGGGCAATATCGCCCTGCTGCTGCGGCTCTATTCGGGGCGGCTTCCGGCGGAGATTCTGGGCTTCGACGCCAGGGCGGCGCTGGACCGTCTGGGCCTGCCCTCGGCCCTGACGCGGCAACGCGCCAACGGTCTGAACAGCATGGTCGGCCGCATCCGCGAGGCGGCGCTGGCGGCGGGCTGACGTCGTCTCGCTTCCGATCGGCTGCGATCGGGCGCATGATGAGGCGTCTTTTCCTGTGCGGAGCGGTCCGATGTCGGTCCTGACGAAACGCGCGCCTTCCTTCTTCAATCCGATCCGAACGGCCGGCTGGAGCGCGGTCGGGCTGATCCTGCTGACGCCGCTGGTGGCCATGCAGTTCACCTCCGAGGTCGCCTGGGACGGGCAGGACTTCCTGTTCGCCGCCGTCCTGCTGATCGGGGCGGGGCTGCTGCTGGAGCTGCTGTTGTGGAAGGCGCGGACGCCGCTGGTGCGGCTGGCGCTGGCCGGGACGGTGGTCCTGGCCGTGCTTGTGATCTGGGCCGAGGCGGCGGTCGGGATCTTCTGAACCCCGACCGCCTTGTCGCGGCCTACTCTTGCGGACCCAGGAAGGGGAAGGCCCGCGCATTGCTGAACTTGGCGGTGGCGTCGCCCGCGTGGGTGTTGATCTGGTTCTCGCCCAGCTCCAGCCGCTTGACCGGGGCGCGCGGCGAGAAGTCGATCTTCTTCAGGTCCACCCAGAAGGTGTTCGGCGTCAGGGCCGACTCGAAGAAGTAGAGCTGACGCTTGTGATCCACGACCGTGCGCCAGCGGGTCGAGGAGATGTTCGGCTGGTCCGGGGTCGAGATGCCGAACGGCACTGAGACGTTGCGGATCACGCTGAACACGCTGGCCACGGCCATGTTCTGATCTTCGAACTTGGGAATGGCGTTGGTGTAGAAGGCGGCGCGGGCGAACCGGTCGGCCGCCCGGTTGGCGCCCGGCAGCATGACTGTGCCGCCGATGCCCTGCCAATAGGTGTTCAGGGCCAGCTGCTGATCGAACGTCGGGGAGTTGGTCATCACCTGATAGTCGCGGCTGTGGTGGATCACCAGCTTGCCGTCGATGTATTCGAAGATGGCGCTGTCGCCGCTGCTGTCCGACAGGGACAGGTGCAGGGTGGTCAGGCGCTCCTGACCCGGCACATTGTCGCTGACCAGGACGAAGGGTTCGTCGCGCAGGCCTTCGACCGCCTCGGCCACTGTGGCGTAGTTGTCGAGGGCGTATTGCGCCCAGGCGGCGATGCTCAGGGCGGGCTTGTTCGGGTCATAGGCCGGGTACTCCGACTCGACCAGCCACAGGACGTTGGCGACCAGACCCATCTCGTTCACGCCGTCGACGGTCGAGATGTCATAGCCGCTGGCGATGACGCTGCCGTATTTGGACGTCCAGGTCAGGGAGTTCGGGCCGCCGGAGCCATCCCGCGCCATGCCGCGCGGAAAGATCCAGAGGTTGGTCATGATCTCGTCCTTCCAGTCCATCGACCGGGCCGTGATCACCGCGCCGTCGTGGCCGTGGTAGACAAGGCGCGTGCACGCCTCAGCCGCTGGAACGGCCAGCATGAAGGCGGCGGCCAGGGCGGCGACGCCCTTCTTCATTCCGTTACGCATGTCGTCTCCTTGGGGTGAGGGGGGATCAGTAGGTCAGCGACAGGCCCAGCACCGGGCCGTGGCGCGTCACCTTCCAGTCGAAGCGCTGGCCGGTGAAATCGTCCTGCTCATAGTTCTGATGCAGCATCCGATAGCCGGCGTTGATCGAGACGGCGCCGCCCGCCAGCGGGGTGCGGTAGGAGGCCAGGGCCTGCCAGGCCAGGCTGTGACGATCGTCGTCGCCCAGGCCCCCGGCGTCGACCTGGGTGCGCAGGGTCCAGCGTTCGGACACGTCGCTCTCGACGCGCAGGCCCAGCAGCAGATCGGTCCATTCGGCGCCCTTCTGCGTGGCGCCCAGCGGGGTGTTCAGCTCGGCCCGCAGCTTGCTCCAGCGGGCGCCGATCAGCGGTTCGACGCGGAAGCTGCGTGCGTCGCCGAAGGCGGTGCGGCCGCCGACGGGATCGTCGATCAAGCGGAACAGCACGCCGCCCGAGACGGTGGTCGAACGGGTGCCCAGCTCAGCCGGAACGCCCATCAGGGACACGCCCTCATTGGTCTTGGCGTACTGATAGTCGACGAAGGCGCCCCAGCGGCCCTTGCGGACCTCGACGTCGCCCATGACCACGCTTTCCAACTGGTCGAAGGCGTCCGAGGCGGACACGTCCACCGGCGCCTTGTGCCCGGCCAGGGTGACATTGCCGTCCAGCGAGGTCGCCCAGACATAGGGGCTGACGGTGACGCGCCACTGGTCGTCGGCGCCGGCTTGGGCGCTGGCGGAACCGGCGAGGGCGACGCTCGCCAGACCGAGAAGAAGCGAGGCGGGGCGGAGGAACGTCATGGGGAGTCTACTCACAGCGACCGAGGGGATCGCCTCTGGGTAGAATGGCCATGCTTAAGTAATCGTAGATCAGCAATCTTTGATTGCACGGCTTGCATTTCGTCGGTCGGTCGTCATCCGATGCCGTAATGCTCGGCCAGCGCCTGAAGCCCCTGTTTCAGCAGAGTCTTGCCCTGACGGCGGCGCAGGGACAGGGCCTGTTCCGCCAGTTGCAGCGACGTGCCGTGGATGCAGACCTGTTCGACCATGGCGCGCAGGCGCGGGCCGCAGGCGTCCAGCGCCGCCTGCACCCGCGTTGAGGCCGACAGGGCGCGGTCGCCCGGCTCGATCCGCGCGCGCCCGCCGCCCGAGTGCGAGGTCGGCAAGGCGTCCCAGCGCATGGTCAGGGACGGACCGGCCGCGGCGATCTCGGCCTCGGCGCGCAGGCGCTCGCCCGCCGCCACCTCGGGCGGGGTCAGCCACGGACGGCCCGACTGGTCCTTGCGCCTGGCCAGCCACAGGATCGGGCTCTCGCCCAGGTTGGCGCGGCGCATCGTCAGGCGGCCGTCGCTCTCCATCACCGCGCGCTCGCCCTCGATGACGCCGGGGCGGCCGGGCGGGGGCGCGGGCGGAGCATGGTCGTTGGCCGCGCGGGGCAGCCAGCCGCCGCCTTCGCGCAGACGAAGGCCCGGCCGTTCGATCACGGCGCGGAAGACGGCCTCGTCCAGGGTCAGCACCACCCGGCTGCGCCGATCGCCGCCGAGGCGCAAGGGATAGGCGCCGCCCGCCTGATCCAGCCAGGCGCCGGGGCGTTGCAGCAGGCTGCGGGCGCGTTCCAGTTGACGGCTCATCGACGGCCTCCGATCTCGGGCGCCAGATCGACCAGCGGCAGCTCCATGACTGCCCGCAGCGCCCCCTCCAGACCGTCCATCAAGGCGTCGTAGTCGGGCCGGTCGCGCTCGTCCTCGGCCCAACGGCAGGCGGCGCCCGCCGTCGCCCGGTTCAGGCCGAAGGCGTGGGCCACCCGCTCCAGCGGCCAGCCGAACGAGACGTGCGCCAGATACATGGCCGACCAGCGCGCCCGGCAGGCCCGAGGCCGCACCCGCTCGCGCCGCGTCATCTCGGCGGTCGGCACGCCCAGGGCCAGGCCCGACAGCGACAGGGCCGCGTCCGCCCGGATGCGGTCGCCCTCCGTCACCGGCACGCGATAGGGTTCCATGATCTGCGCTTCCTCCCGCCATTCCTGTGGATGTCGCCATTATGAGTGCGTCTGGCGACTGAATTAGGAATATTGTCCTATGAAACGTCAGAAGCGGTCGTTTCCCCAGGCAGGGCCCGGCATCGACAGGGGCGGTTGTGCACGCCCCCTGTGGAAGACGCGTCAGACGTCAACAGGGGAATGAGGGGGCGACGCCAAATAAATTAACGAATCCTTGACTCAGGACTCTGGACGGCGATTCGCAAATCACCTTAGGCGTTTCATATCGGGATGCGTTAACCCTTCTTAAGGTTTTGGCCCGTTAACGTTGGAACAAGGTTACCTGGCCGTCGCTCCCGCGCGGCTATCCCAAGCTTTGCCTGGAGGGGCAATAATGCGCGTCCTGCTGATCGAAGACGACCACGCGACAGCCCAAAGCATTGAGCTGATGCTGAAGTCGGAAGGCTTTAACGTCTATACGACCGACCTGGGTGAGGAAGGCATCGATCTGGGCAAGATCTATGACTACGACCTCATTCTGCTGGACCTGAACCTGCCGGACATGAGCGGGCTTGAGGTTCTGCGCCAGCTGCGCAACGGCAAGATCAATACGCCGGTGATGATCCTCTCGGGCAGCCATGAGATCGACACCAAGGTCAAGACGTTCGGCGGCGGCGCCGACGACTACCTGACCAAGCCCTTCCACAAGGACGAGCTGATCGCGCGCACCCACGCCGTGGTCCGTCGCTCCAAGGGTCACGCCCAGGCCATCATCCACACCGGCGAGATCGCGGTGAACCTGGACGCCAAGACCGTCGAGGTGAACGGCCACCGCGTGCATCTGACCGGCAAGGAATATCAGATGCTGGAGCTGCTCTCCCTGCGTAAGGGCACGACCCTGACCAAGGAGATGTTCCTGAACCACCTGTACGGCGGCATGGACGAGCCGGAGCTGAAGATCATCGACGTCTTCATCTGCAAGCTGCGCAAGAAGCTGGCGACGGCCGCCGGCGGCAAGCACTATATCGAAACCGTCTGGGGCCGCGGCTACGTCCTGCGCGACCCGGCCGAAGGCGCGATCACCGTCGCCGCCTGAACGGATCCGGCCTGAGCCTCCACTCGGGGCCGTGTGAACGCAAACGCCCGTCGGGAAACCGGCGGGCGTTTTCCTTTGGCTGGTCCATGGTTTGGGCTTGAAGACGATGACGAACGATACAACCCCTCACGGATTGTTACGCCTGCGGCCTCGCCTTCGCAGGTGCAGCGCGCTAGTGAAACCCCGCATAAGGCGGGACTCAGTCTCGCATGACCACGGTTCAGGAACTACGAAATGACCAAGTGGGTGTATGGCTTCGGCGGCGGGTCCGCTGACGGCGACGCGTCGATGAAGAACCTTCTCGGCGGCAAGGGCGCGAACCTGGCCGAGATGTCGTCCCTCGGCCTGCCGGTGCCGCCCGGCTTCACCATCACCACCGAGGTCTGCACCTGGTATTATGCCAATGAGGAAACCTATCCGTCCGACCTGACCGATCAGGTCAAGGCGGCCTTGGCCCACGTCGAGGGCGTGGTGGGCAAGACCTTCGGCGACGCCGCCAACCCCCTGCTGGTGTCGGTGCGCTCGGGCGCCCGCGCCTCCATGCCGGGCATGATGGACACCGTTCTGAACCTGGGCCTGAACGACCAGACGGTCGAGGGGTTGGCCAAGCTGTCGGGCGACCGTCGCTTCGCCTTCGATTCCTACCGCCGCTTCATCACCATGTACTCCAACGTGGTGCTGGGTCTGGGCCACGACTATTTCGAAGAGGTGCTGGACGATCATAAGGATCGCCTGGGCGTCTCGGTCGACACCGAACTGACCGCCGAGAACTGGGAAAAGGTGGTCGCGGACTACAAGGCCCTGGTCGAGCGCGAACTGGGCCAGCCCTTCCCGCAGGATCCGCAGGCCCAGCTGTGGGGCGCCGTCGGCGCCGTGTTCGAAAGCTGGATGAACGACCGGGCGAAATTCTATCGCCGCATGCACGACATCCCCGAGAGCTGGGGCACGGCCGTCAACGTGCAGTCGATGGTGTTCGGCAATATGGGCGAGACCTCGGCCACCGGCGTCGCCTTCACCCGCAACCCCTCGACCGGCGAGAATAAGCTGTACGGCGAGTTCCTGATCAACGCCCAGGGCGAAGACGTGGTGGCGGGCATCCGCACGCCGCAGTCGCTGACCAAGGCGGGCCGCGAGGAGATGGGCGAGACGGCGCTGTCGATGGAAGAGGCGATGCCCGAGGTCTTCGGCCAGTTCGTCGACGTGGTGGGGCGGCTGGAAAGCCACTATCGCGACATGCAGGACATCGAGTTCACGGTCGAGCAGGGCCGTCTGTGGATGCTGCAGACCCGCAACGGCAAGCGCACGGCCAAGTCGGCGCTGAAGATCGCCGTCGATCTGGCTTCCGAAGGCGTGATCTCGCAGGAAGAAGCCGTGTCGCGGGTCGAACCCGCCGCTCTGGACCAACTGCTACACCCGACGCTGGACCCCAACGCCGCCCGCACCGTGGTGGCGGCGGGCCTGCCGGCCTCGCCCGGCGCGGCGACCGGCAAGATCGTCTTTGACGCCGACGAGGCCGAGCGCCTGTCACAGGTCGGCGACGCCGTCATCCTGGTCCGCGACGAGACGTCGCCGGAAGACATTCACGGCATGCACGCGGCGCGCGGCATCGTCACGGCGCGCGGCGGCATGACCAGCCACGCGGCGGTCGTGGCGCGCGGCATGGGGCGCCCCTGCGTCTCGGGCGCGGGCGAGATCGCCATCAATGAGAAGGCCGGAACCTTCACCGCGCGCGGCCGCACCTTCAAGGCGGGCGAGGTCATCACCATCGACGGCGGCAAGGGCGAGGTGCTGGACGGCGCCGTGGCCATGATCGAGCCGGAGCTGACGGGCGACTTCCAGACCCTGATGGGCTGGGCCGACGGCATCCGTCGCCTCAAGGTCCGCGCCAACGCCGAGACCCCGCTGGACGCCAAGACCGCGCGCGGCTTCGGGGCCGAGGGCATCGGCCTGTCGCGCACCGAGCACATGTTCTTCGACGAGGCCCGCATCGCCGCCGTGCGCGAGATGATCCTGGCCGACGACGAGGCGGGTCGCCGCGTGGCGCTGGCCAAGATCGCCCCGTTCCAGAAGGCCGACTTCGTCGAGCTGTTCACCATCATGAGCGGCCTGCCCGTCACCGTCCGCCTGCTGGACCCGCCGCTGCACGAGTTCATCCCGCACACCGACGCCGACATCGACGCCCTGGCCGCGACGCAGGGGTTGGACGCGGCCAAGCTGAAGCGCCGCGCCCGCGAACTGCACGAGACCAACCCGATGCTGGGCCACCGGGGTTGCCGTCTGGGCGTGGCCTATCCGGAAATCTACGAAATGCAGGTCCGCGCCATCCTTGAGGCGGCGCTGCAGGTGAAGGCGTCGTCGGGCGTCGCCCCGATCCCGGAGATCATGCACCCGCTGGTCGCCCTGGGTCTGGAGATGAAGTATCTGCGCGAACTGACCGACCGCACGGCCAAGGCCGTGTTTGCGGACGCCGGCGACAGCGTCGAATACCTGGTCGGCACCATGGTCGAACTGCCGCGCGCCGCCCTGCGCGCCGCCGATCTGGCCGAACACGCCGAATTCTTCAGCTTCGGCACCAACGACTTGACGCAGACGACCTTCGGCATCAGCCGCGACGATTCCGGACACTTCCTGCAGGCATATCTGGACAAGGGCATCTTCGAGACCGACCCCTTCGTCCGTCTGGACCAAAGCGGCGTAGGCGACCTGATCCGCATCGCCGAGGAGCGCGGCCGCGCGGTCAAGCCGGGCATGAAGATGGGCATCTGCGGCGAACACGGCGGCGACCCCGCCTCCATCGCCTTCTGCGAGACGGTCGGCCTCGACTACGTCTCCTGCTCGCCCTACCGCGTGCCGATCGCCCGTCTGGCGGCGGCCCAGGCCGCCCTGAGCGCACGCTCGGGCGAGGAGCGTGAGAAGGACCGCTAAGGCCCTTTAATCGTCGACAAGAGAAGGGCGACCCGAAAGGGTCGCCTTTTTCATGCCGTGAAATAGTCACCCTTGACGGAACGCGGTGTGTGCTTTGGCCCGCACAGTCATGGATTGCTTCATAAAGCACAGGGAACGACGCTGTGCGCTTGAGCTTTGTTTCTCCGCAAGGTGGTCAGGCCAAGCCTGTTCATCGCAATAAGGAGTGATTGAAGCTCATGCGTAACGTTATTCTCGCCGCCGCCGCCCTTTCTGTATTCGCCCTGCCGGCTGCGGCCCAGGTCGTGCAGCCTGGCGGCCCCACCTACTATGGCACGCTCGGCTATTCGCAGCTGGACCATTCAGATGGAAACCTGGGCGCTGTCACTGGCCGTCTGGGGGCCAAGTTCAACCCCTACTTCGGCGTTGAGGGCGAAGGCTCGATCGGGGTGAAGGACGACGACTTCACCATCGCCGGGGCTAAGGGCAAGATCGAGCACGACTATGATCTGGCCGCCTATGCGGTCGGCACCCTGCCGGTCACGCCCAACTTCGAACTGTTCGCGCGCGGCGGCTACGGCACGACGCAGATGAAGGCCGAACTGGCCGGGGTCGAACGCAAGGCTGACGGCGAAAGCTGGAACTACGGCGTCGGCGCCAACTACTACTTCGACGGCCAGAACGGCCTGCGCGGCGACTGGACCCGTCGCGACTTCACCGACGACGGCGGCGAAGTGGACGTCTATTCGGTCAACTACGTCCGTCGTTTCTGATCCGATTCCCGGCGGATCGGTTGGGCGCGCTCCCCGGCGGAGCGCGCCCTTTCTTTTGCGTTATTTGGGTAACGTTGTGTGTGTCTTTTGCGTAACGCGCACCATGCTTGGACGTTTGTCCTATGGAACGTAGGTCGTGGCGCAACCATTTAAGCTTCGTTGGATGGGGCATGTGATCACAGAAGTCACATCATCTAAGGAGTATGAAATAATGCGTAACCTTCTTCTCGCCGCCGCTGCTGTGTCTGTTCTCGCCGCTCCGGCGTTTGCTCAATCGAATCCTGAACCGCGCGGCTATGGTTCGCTGGGTTACACGCACATGGAAGGCGATGCGGCCCAGACCGGCGCCGTGTCCGGCCGCCTGGGCGTCAACCTGAACCGCTACCTGGCCGTGGAGACCGAGGTCGGCGTGGGGGTCAAGGACAAGGACATCAGCGTCGCCGGCGTCGATGGCCAGATCAAGCACGAGTGGGACGCCGCCGGATATGTCGTCGGCAAATATCCCGTCGGCGACAAGCTGGAGCTGTTCGCGCGCGGCGGTTACGGCCACACCGAGCTGAAGCAGGAACTGGCCGGCTCCGAGAGCAAGGTCGGCGGCGACAGCTGGAACTACGGCGTCGGCGCCAACTACTACCTGGACGGCGTCAACGGCGTCCGCGCCGACTGGACCCGCCGCGACTTCCGCGACGATCGCGGCGAGGCTGACGCCTATTCGGTCAGCTACATCCGCCGCTTCTAAGCGCGGATTGTCTGAAATGACGAAGGCCCGCTCCAATCGGAGCGGGCCTTTTTCGTTGTTCGATCTTTAAACGGTCAGGCGACGCCCGGCGCCAGGGCCCAGCGCATCGACCCTTCGCCGAAGGGGCGAATGAAGAAGTCGCGATAGCGTTCGAACACTTCGATGATCTTCATCTTGAGGTCTTGAGTCACCGACTCGCCGCGTTGGCGTTTCAACGCCGCGACGCAGTTGATCACCATGTCCTGATGGGCCGAACCGCCCATGCGTTGCAGCACCGTGGCCACGTCGTGCGCCAGCGGATCGCTGAGTTTTTCAGCCCAGGGCAAAGCTGTCTGAGTCATTCGGGCGCTGTCCCCCCTGCTTCTCGACGCGTTACGGTTTGCAAAAATTTCCGAACAGTGCAAGCGCCGCCGGAAATATTGATTCCTGTTCGGCGGGTTTATGGGCGCTTTTGCACAAAAACCGTGCCCGCCGAGTAGCCTGCGCCGAAGCTGCAGATCAGGCCCGTGTCACCCGGAGCGAAGCCGTCGTTCTTCAGGTGGAAGGCGATGATCGACCCGGCCGAGGAGGTGTTGGCGTAGTCGTCCAGGATGATGACGTTCTCGCTCGGCTCCGGCTCGCGGCCCAGCACCTTCTTGCCGATCAGGGTGTTCATGTTGATGTTGGCCTGGTGCAGCCACAGGCGCTTGAGCCCGTGCGGGTCCAGGTTCAGCTCGGCGGCGTGGTCCAGGATCATCTCCGAGACCATCGGCACGACCTCCTTGAAGACCTTGCGGCCCTGCTGGACGAACATCTTGTCGGTCAGGCCGTCGGACGAGACCGGCTCGTGGGCGTCGGTCGGGAGGGCGGCGCGGTTCAGGAAGCCGAAATTATTGCGGATGTTGTTGGAGAAGCTGGTCTTCAGTTTCGTGCCGACAATGTCCCAGCCGCCCGGTCCGGCCTGATCCTCGGCCTCGATGATGACGGCGGTGGCGACGTCGCCGAAGATGAAGTGGCTGTCGCGATCCTTGAAGTTCAGGTGCGCCGAGCAGATTTCGGGGTTGACCATCAGCACGGCCTTGACCGATCCCGAGGCCACGAAATCCGCCGCCGTCTTGATGCCGAACGTCGCCGACGAACAGGCCACGTTCATGTCGAAGGCGAAGCCCTCGATCCCCAGCGCCTGCTGCACCTCGATGGCCATGGCGGGGTAGGGGCGCTGCATGTTCGACGCGGCGCAGATCACGGCGCCGATCTCGCTGACCGGCTTGCCCCAGGCCTTGATGGCGTCCTGCGCGGCCTTCACGGCCATTTCGGCCAGGATCGACAGCTCGTCGTCGCCGCGCGCGGCCAGGTGCGGCAACATCCGCTCGGGGTCGATGATGCCCGACTTGTCCATGACGAAGCGCGCCTTGATGCCCGAGGCCTTCTCGATGAAGGCTTCGGACGAGGGCGTCTTGGCCTCCAGCTCTCCGGCGGCGATGGCTTCGGCGTTGGCCGCGTTCCAGCCTTCCGCCCAGGCGTTGTAGGCGCCGACCAGTTCCTCATTCGAGATCGACTGTTCGGGCGTGAACAGGCCGGTGGCGGAGATGACGGCTTTTTGCACTGTGTAGTTCCCTGACGCTCGGCGCGCGGCGCCTCGCTGCATGAGGGAACATGGAGTCCCCGGCGCTCGACAAGCCTTATGTCGGCGCCTCGCGGCGAAGTTCGGGCGCCTCGCGGGCCGGACTCAGTCCGTTGCGATGACGAACGTCCTCAATAGGCCGGGGGAAGGCTGCGGTCGAGACTGGCCTTGATCCCGCGCCACCAGCGATTGACGCGGCCGCGCGGCGGGGCGGGCAGGGGGTGGTCGCGCGCGGCGATCAGGGCCTCGACCAGATCCTCGGCCTCGCACGGCCAGCCGTCCGGCGTGACATAGACCGGATAGCCGATCAGGGCGGCGTGGATGACGCTTTGCAGACTGGCGCGGCGGGTGCGTCGCTCGAACGTCAGGCGGTCGTCGGTCAGGCCCCATCCGGCATAGAAGGGGCGGCCATAGACGCTGACCGGCTTGCCCCGCATCAGGGCCTCGAACCCGGTCAGGGAGGTCAGTGTCGCCAGCCGATCGCAGGCGTTCAGGCAGTCCACGATGTCCAGATCGTCGGCCGAGGCGTCGACCTCCTCCATCGCCGCATGGTCGAGCAGGCCGGGCCGGTTGCCCGCCGTCACGTCCGGGTGGTTGCGATAGATCAGGAAGGCGTCCGGATGATCCGCCCGCGCCGCCTTCACCAGACCGGAGTTGGTGCGCAGGTCCGGTCCGCAGCCCATCATGATCGAGCGGTCGTTCTCGACCTGACCCACGACCAGCAGAATGGGCTTGTCGGTCGGCCAGCTTGCCGGGACGCCCGCGCCCTTCAGATTGTATTTCGACAGGCCCGCTTCGACCACGCGGGCGCGAAGGGCTTCGGCCCGCGCGGCCTGATCCGGCGACGGCTCGCCCGCCTCGATCAGGCTTTCCAGGCGGCTGGGCCGGGTCGGGTCGTAGTAGACGCCCTGATCGTCCAGCGCGACGGACAGGGCGCCGAAGAAGTCGGACCCCAGGCCGCGAGAACGGATGAAGCCGTCCTCCATGCGCACGACCGGCCCCTCGAAGGCGTCGGCGGCGGCGCGGATCTGCGGCGTCTCCTTGCCGGCCCACCAGATCAGCTTGCCGCCCGTGGCCCGCGCATGGGCGACGGCGGCGGAGGAGCGCCAGAAATAGCGCACGCGACCCTTGGGCGAGTTCAACAGGCGGCGCACCGGCGGCCGCTTGGCCGGGGCGAAACCGACGGCGGCCCAGTCGCCCGCCAGCCGGTCGGCCCGGTCGCGCAGGGCGATCAGCCGCTCCAGCGCCGCCTCGGCCTCGCACCGCTGGCCGGTGACGGGATCGACGTAGCGGGTGTAGGCGATCAGAGCCGCCGCCGCGATCTGTTCCAGATCACGCGCCACGCCGCGCCGTCCAGTCTGAACCGTATCGGTCGTCAGGCCCCAGCCGGAATAAAAGGGCGCGCCGAAGCAACGCACCGGCAGGCCTCTCAACAGGGCCTCGAACCCCAGCGCCGAGGTCACGACATAGACCGCATCCACTGCCGCCAGCAGGTCGGCGGGCCGCACGTCGGTGTCGATCAGGGTAACGCCCTGAAGCTGGTCCGCCGGGATGCAGCCTTGCTTGCGTCCCGCCGCCACGGCCGGGTGGCGCTTGACGATCAACTCGGCGCCCGGCTCGTCACGCCGGGCGGTCGCCAGCATCTCGGAGAAACTGGCCTCGGTCGCCAATCCATAGCCGATGGAAGCGTCGCCGAAGGTCTGGTCCACGATCAGCACCCGGCGGCCGGGTTTCAGCAGGTCGGGGTCCAGCGGCCCGCCCATATTGGTCTTGGACACGCCGGAGGCGACGATGCGGTCGATCAGGCCGCGCGCGCGGGCCTTCATGGCGGCGTCGCACCAGTCGGGCGCGGTCTGGATCAGCTGCTCCAGCCGACTGGGCCGGGTCGCGTCGTAATAGACGCCCAGATCGTCGACAATCAGACTGAGGCTGGTCGCCCCGCTCTCGCCGATCCCGACCGAGCGCAGGAAGCCGTCCTCCAGCGCGACATACGGTTTGCCGTGTTTGGCCGCCCAGCGTCGTCCGGCTTCCGCCGTCGGCTTCATGCCCCAGCCGAGGACGGCCTCGATCGACGATCCGGGCAGGGCGGACAGGTCATAATCGGGCAGGAAGGCGGACAGGAACGGCACCTTCAACACCCCCGGCGCACAGACCCAGGCGCGGGTTTTCGACAGTGGCGGAAGCGGTGCGGTCATGAGGTTGTGTCTAAGGTCTGCCGGGGGAAGGCGCCACCCCGCACTTCCTTCTCCCCTTGAGGGAGAAGGTGGGCGCCGGAGGCGCTCGGATGAGGGGTGTGAGCGCGCCCTATCCGAAAGCCCCTCTACACGAAGCCCCAC
>NZ_FUIE01000068.1 GCF_900163625.1 Brevundimonas diminuta 3F5N | reverse complement strand
GCGGCGGGGGGATTTCAGACGATTCAGACGAATTGGACTCTCTTTTTTCCTTCTCCCCTTGTGGGAGAAGGTGGGCGCCGGAGGCGCTCGGATGAGGGGTGTCGGCGCAAGGTTCGCTGTTCTGCTCTTCAACCGCGCGATCATTGGACGCCGGGGTGCTCACACCCCTCATCCGTCTCGCTACGCGCGCCACCTTCTCCCACAAGGCGAGAAGGAAGCTGAATGCATTGCCTTCCCTGACGACAGCCGGTTAGCGTAGCCAAAAGCAACCCAGGAGAGACGACCCGTGGCCATTCCTGCTTCCCTCCAGTCCGGCCTGAAGCTGCCGGTGATCGCCTCGCCGATGTTTCTGGTGTCCGGGCCGGATCTGGTGGTCGAGGCCTGCAATGCGGGCGTGATCGGCACCTTCCCCTCGCTGAACCAGCGCACGACGGAGGGCTATCGGGAATGGCTGCAAGAGATCAAGTCGCGCCTGGCGCCCGACGCCGCCCCCTTCGGCGTCAACCACATCATCCACCCAACCAACTCGCGCCTGATGGCCGACATGATGGTCTCGGTCGAGGAGAAGGTGCCGCTGATCATCACCTCGCTCGGCGCCGTGCGCGACGTGGTGGATGCGGTGCACGGCTACGGCGGCGTGGTCTTCCACGACATCGCCAATGTGCGTCATGCGAGAAAGGCGGCCGAGGCGGGCGTCGACGGGCTGATCCTGGTCGCCAACGGCGCGGGCGGGCACGCCGGCGTGGTGAACCCCTTCGCCCTGATCAATGAGGTCCGCAGCTTCTATGACGGGACCATCATCCTGGCGGGCGCCCTGTCGACCGGCCAGGACGTGGCGGCGGCGCTGATGATGGGGGCCGACTTCGCCTATATGGGCACCCGTTTCATCGCCACGACCGAGAGCGCGGCCCAGCCCCACTACAAGGATCTGATCGTCCAGTCGGGCTCGGCGGACATCACCTATACGCCCGCCGTCTCGGGCATTCCGGCCAACTTCCTGACTCCCTCCCTGGTCGAGAACAAGATCGATCCCAAATCCCTGCCCGAGCACAAGCTGGACATGGGCGAGGAGGCCAAGGCCTGGAAGACCATCTGGTCGGCGGGCCAGGGTTCGGGCGCCATCCACGACGTGCCGACGACGGCTCAGCTTGTCGCTCGGCTGACGGACGAGTTTTCGCAAGCCTGTGATAAATTCGACAAGAAGCGCCTCTAGGAAGCGGCCTCGACACTCCCCTATCGAGGCCGACCATGCGCATCCTGACGACCGCCCTGAAGACGACCGTCCTGGCGACCGCCCCGCTCCTGATCCTGGCCTCGACGGCCCAGGCGCAAGAGATGCCCGGCCGCTGGAGCTTCAGCGCCGGCGCCGCCAGCGACAACCGCTCCAAGGACGCCTCCAAGTCGGACGGCGACGCCTTCGTGTGGGGCGCGGCGGAATGGGAAAGCGAAAGCGGCCTCTTCTACGTCAGCCCCGCCGCCGAAACGATCAAGAGCGGCGGCTCGGAGCTGGAGCTGGAGCTGACCGGCGGGGTGAAGCCCCAGTGGGCCGGCTTCGACTTCGACCTGAACGTCGCGCACAAGTGGCGGGTGGACGCCAACCCCGGCTATGACGCCAACGCCTGGGAGTTCACGGCCGACATGAAGCGCTCGATCGGCCCGGCCAGCGCGCGCCTGCGGCTGCAGCACTCGCCCGACGGCGCCGGATCGGTCGAGGCCTGGACCTGGGTGGCGATGCGCGGCGGCTGGGACTTCACGGACAAGCTGAACGTCTCGGCCGAGATCGGCCGCCGCGAGCAGGACAACAGCGTCGACTACACCGGCTACAACATCGGCGCGACCTACGCCCTGACGCCCAAGCTGGAGGCCGAACTGCGCTGGCACGGCACCAACGCCAAGGTTCCGGGCGAGCAATACGCCGACGCCCTGGTCGCCGGGATCAGCGTCTACTTCTGATCCGGCGCGCCGCGTTTCAGGCGCCCGGTTTCACCTTTGGCCCGAAAGGGCCTAGGCTGCGGTCATGACTTTTCGACCGACGACTTTGGAACGTGCGTACCAACTGGCCGAAAGCGGCTCCTGCCGGACAGTGGGGGATGTCAAACAGGCCCTGAAACTGGAGGGCTATGAGCGGATTCAGGATGCGCTCTACGGCTCGACCATCACCTCGGCCTTGCGTAAGCTGTGTCAGGAGAACTGGGTGTCGCCGCCGGAAACGGCCGAGCCCTGACGCCCCGGCTCTTGCATTAGAACACCAGAGGGTCCACCCTAGAGGGGTCGATCTCTCTGCGTAACGCTCTGCCTTCTGCCCCGCGCACCGAGGTCTAAGCCGATCCATACAGACCCGACAGGTCTTCAGGGACGTTCTCTGAGGCCAACTTCTAGCGGAGGTCCTGAAAATGGCTACCGGCACTGTTAAATGGTTCAACTCCACCAAGGGCTACGGCTTCATCCAGCCGGACGACGGCGGCAAGGACGTCTTCGTCCACATCTCGGCTGTTGAACAAGCCGGCCTGCGCGGCCTGGACGAAAACCAAAAGGTTTCCTACGAAATCGAGCGCGACCGTCGCTCGGGCAAGGAATCGGCTGGTCAACTGAAGACCGAAGGCTGATCCGGCTCCATCGCCGACCACGTCAGCAATGACGGGCCGGCGATGACAGGATTGAAGCGCGCAGAGGGTCCGCCCTCTGCGCGCTTTTCTTTTGCGCCCTAGGCTGCGATCGCCAAGGGCCGCAACGGGCCGAAGTCCGCGCCGCTGGGCGACTGGAACAGGCGCAGGCCGAACTCAGGCAGGATCGCCAGCAGGTGATCGAAGATATCGCCCTGGATCGCCTCATACTCGGCCCAGGCCACGGTGGCGGTGAAGGCGTAGATCTCCAGCGGCAGCCCCGTCTCGGTCGGCTGCAACTGACGCACCAGCAGCGTCATGTCCTGGCGAATGCCGGGGTGGCTCTCCAGATAGTTCTGCACATAGGCGCGGAAGGCGCCGATATTGGTCGAGCGCCGCATATTGACCGGATCGCGCCCGGCCGCGACCAGCTTGGCGTTCCAGTCGGCCATCTCTGCGCTCTTGTCCGCCAGGTAGTCGTCGATCAGCAGGAAGCGCCGCATCCGCTCGCGCTCGGCCTCGGTCAGGAAGCGCGCGCTGGTCTGGTCGATCAGCAGCGACCGCTTGATGCGCCGTCCGCCGCTGTCCTGCATCCCGCGCCAGTTGCGATAGGACTCGCTGATCAGCCGCCAAGTCGGGATGGTGGTGATGGTCTTGTCCCAGTTCTGGACCTTCACCGTGTGCAGGGCGATGTCGATGACGTCGCCGTCGGCGTTGACCTGGGGCATCTCGATCCAGTCGCCGACGCGCAGCATGTCGTTGGAATTCAGCTGAACCGACGCCACCAGCGACAGGATGGTGTCCTTGAACACCAGCATCAAAACCGCCGCCAGCGCCCCGAGACCCGACAGCAGCAGCAAGGGCGAACGATCGATCAGGGCCGCGATCACCAGGATGGTGGCGATGGCGTAGATGACGATCTTCAGGACCTGCAGATAGCCCTTGATGCTGCGCCGGTGCGCGCGCGGCGAGCGGGCGTAGAGGGCGTTGGCCATGTCCAGGCCGGCGCCTATGCCGATAGCCACAGCCACGATCATGAAGGCCCCGGCCACGTTCTGGATCAGGGTGACGAAGCCGGGCGCCAGATGCGGCACGCCGCTGACGCCCTGATGGATGATGATGGCGGGCACGACGCGGGTGAAGCTGCGCACCACCGGCCTGAGCAGAACGTCGAGATCATGCACCGCCCGGCCGACCACTCTCAGGATCAACCGGGTCAGGATGCGGCGGACGACAAAGTCCGCGATAAAGGCGACAAGGGCGAGAAGACAGAGCCCGATCAGCATCTCCGCGATCGGAAACTCCGCCAGGCGATCACGCATGGCGTCGAAATCAAACATGGCCCCAGCCTAGGCAGGGCCGCCGGGGATTTGAACCCCGGCGCGTCAATCAGCGTCAGCCGATGGCCTGATCCAGGTCCGCGATCAGATCGTCGATGTCCTCGACCCCGACCGACAGGCGGATCAGGTTGTCAGTGACGCCGCCGGCCTCACGCACCTCCTTAGGCACGGATGCATGGGTCATGATGGCCGGGTGGTTCACCAGGCTCTCCACGCCGCCCAGCGACTCGGCCAGGGTGAAGACCTGCACCCGCTCCAGTACGCGCTTGGTGCGCTCCAGATCGCCGTCGATCAGCACCGTGACCATGCCGCCGAAGCGACCGTTCATCTGGCGCGCGGCCAGTTCGTGCTGCGGGTGGCTGATCAGTCCCGGATAGATGACCTTGGCGACGCCTTTCCGGTCTTCCAGCCAGCGCGCCACGGCCAGGGCGTTTTCGTTGTGCGCCTTCATGCGCAGGCCCAGAGTCTTCAGCCCCCGGTTGGCCAGGAAGGCGTCGAACGGCCCCATGACGCCGCCGATGGAGTTCTGCAGGAACTTCAGCTGGGCCGCCATCTCGGCGTCCTTGGCCACCAGAACCCCGCCGACGATGTCGGAGTGGCCGTTCAGATATTTGGTCGCCGAGTGCATGACCACGTCGGCGCCCAGCGCCAGCGGCTGCTGGCTCCACGGCGTGGCGAAGGTGTTGTCGACCACCAGGATCAGCTTGTGCGCCTTGGCGATCTTCGACAGAGCCTCGATGTCGGCCAGCTTCATCAGCGGGTTGGTGGGGGTTTCGACCCACAGCATCCGCGTCTTGTCCGTGATCGCCGCCTCGACGGCCGCCAGGTCGGTCAGGTCGATATAGCTGAAGTCCAGCCCCATCGACCGGCGCCGCACCCGCTCGAACAGCCGCCACGAGCCGCCGTACAGGTCGTCGCCCGTGACGATGTGCGACCCGGCGTCCAGCAGTTCCAGCGCCGTCGAGGTCGCCGCCATGCCCGAGCCGAAGCCGAAGGCCTGAACCCCGCCTTCCAGATCGGCGATGCAGGCCTCGAAGGCCTCGCGCGTTGGGTTCTTGCCGCGCGCATACTCATAACCCTTGTTCACGCCGGGGCTTTCCTGGGCGTAGGTCGAGGTGGCGTAGATCGGCGTCATCACCGCACCCGTGGTCGGGTCGGGCTTCTGGCCGGCGTGGATGGCGCGGGTCGAGAAGCCCTGGCGGTTCTTCAGTTCAGACATGGGCTTACCGGTTCAGGCTGAGGTGGTTGATCAGGTCGGTGCGGGTGATCAGGCCGACAAAGGTCTCGCCGTCCAGCACGATGGCGACGCGGTCGCGGTCGAAGACCGGGATCAGGGCGTCCAGGGACTCCGTCACCTGAAGCGTGTCCAGGTCGCGCGTCATGGCCGAGGACACGGGCTTGGCGAAGCGTTCCTGACGCGTGATGTCGTCGGTGTTCATGATGTGAACGATGTCGCTCTCGTCCAGAATCCCTACCAGACGCCCGTCCTGGATGACCGGCAGTTGCGACAGGCCGTCGCCGCGCATCCGCTTGAAGGCGGTGTCCAGCGTGTCTTCCGGCCCGATCACCACCACGTCGCCGGCGGCGTATTTGCGGTTGATCAGATCCGACAGGTCGCCGTGCAGTTCGCGCTGGGTCAGGCCCTGATCGGCCAGCCAGGCGTCGTTGTAGACCTTGGACAGGTATTTGGCGCCGGTGTCGCAGACGAAGGTCACGACCCGCTTCGGTTCCGTCTGCTCGCGGCACCAGCGCAGGGCCGTGGCGATCAGGGTGCCCGACGACGAGCCCGCCAGGATGCCTTCCTTCAGCAGCAGCTCGCGCACCGTGGCGATCGCCTCGGCGTCGGGGATGGAATAGGCGACATCGATCAGGTCGGCGTCGGCGGTGTCCGGCATGAAGTTCTGGCCGATGCCTTCGACGGTATAGCTGCCGTCCGGCCCGGCGACACCCTCGTTGATCAGGCCCGCCAGGGCCGAACCGACCGGGTCGGCCAGGATGATCTTCGCCTTCGAGCCCTGCGATTTGAAATACTGAGCGTTGCCCGTGATCGTTCCGCCCGAACCGATGCCGGCGACGAAGGCGTCGATGTCCCCGTCCATCTGCTCGAAGATTTCGGGCCCGGTCGTCTTGAAGTGGGCCTCGGAGTTGGCGTCGTTGGCGAACTGGTTGACGAAATAGCCGCCCGGAATCTGCTGAGCCAGGCGCTCGGCCATGTCAGTATAGTATTCGGGGTGGCCGTGCGGCACGTCCGAACGGGTCAGGCGCACGTCGGCGCCCATGGCGCGCAGGTGCTGGATCTTCTCCTTCGACATCTTGTCGGGAATGACCAGCAGGACGTTGTAGCCCTTCTGCTTGCCGACCAGGGTCAGGGCCAGGCCGGTGTTGCCGGCCGTGGCCTCAACGATGGTGCCGCCGGGCTTCAGCCAGCCCTGTTTCTCGGCCGCCTCGATCATCGACAGGGCGATGCGGTCCTTGATGGAGCCGCCGGGGTTCTGGCTCTCCAGCTTCAGGAACAGACGGCAGCGGCCGGTGTCGATCCGCGTCACCTCGACCATCGGCGTCTTGCCGATCAGGTCCAGCAGCGACCCCACAGGGCGGGACAGGACAGGGGCGTCGGACATCGACATGAAGGCAGGCTCCGTTGCACGGGTTTCGAGTGAAGCTGGGCGTCGCGCCCCTCGCGGTCAACTCATGCAAGTTTTCACCCTTTCGCCGCGAAGCGCGTTAGAAAGGGCGCAATGGTCAAGACACCGAAACGCCCCGTCGCGGGCCTGCCCGACAAAGAATCCCTCGTCGCCTTCCTGCGCGAGGCCGGAGAAGCCGAAAAGGCCGACATCGCCCGCGCCTTCGGCCTGAAGGGCGCCGAGCGCCGCGCCCTGCGCGAAATGCTGAAGGAGCTGGAGGCCGAGGGCCGCCTGGGCAAGCGCGGCCGCAAGGGCTTTTCCGAAGCCGGCGCCCTGCCCCCGGTCGGCGTGGTCGACGTGGTGGATCGCGACGCCGACGGCGAGCTGTACGTCGAACTGGTCAAGAGCAGCGATGACGCGCCGCGCGCCGTCCTGATGCCTGACCGCGAAGGTCGCGGCCCGGCGCCCGGCATGGGCGACCGCCTGCTGGTCAAGTTCAGCCGGGGCGTCGAAGGCTGGGAGGCGCGCCTGGTCAAACGGCTGGACGCCGGGACCAACCGTATGCTGGGCGTCATCCGAAAATCAGCGCGCGAGACGCGGGTCGAGCCGGTCGACAAGCGCTCCAAGGACGTCCTTCTGGTCCCCGCCGTCCAGGCGACGGACCTGCGCGACGGCGATCTGGTGCTGGCCGCCGTCGAGAAGGGCGAGCATCGCTATGGTCCCAAGCGCGGCAAGATCCTCGAGAACATCGGCCGCGAGGACGACCCGCGCGCCGCCTCCATCATCGCCATCCACGCCCACGGCGTGCCGACCGGCTTCTCTGAAGCCGTCGAGCGCGAGGCCGAGGAACAGGCGGTCCCGACACTGAAGGGACGCGAAGACCTGCGCCACGTCCCCTTCATCACCATCGACCCCGCCGACGCGCGCGACCACGACGACGCCGTCTATGCCGAGCGTGACGAAGACCCGGCCAATGCGGGCGGCTGGATCGTCTGGGTCGCCATCGCCGACGTCGCCGCCTATGTGCGCCCGAACACGGCGCTGGACCGCGAGGCGCGGGCCAAGGGCAACTCGACCTACTTCCCCGACCGGGTCGAGCCGATGCTGCCCGAAGTGCTGTCCAACGGCCTGTGCAGCCTGAAGCAGGGCGAGAACCGCGCCTGCATGGCCGTGCGCATGGTCTTCGACAAGGACGGTCGGAAGACAGGGCACAAGTTCACGCGCGGCCTGATGCGCTCGCACGCCAAGCTGTCCTACGAACAGGCGCAGTCCGCCATCGACGGCCTTCTGGACGACGCGACCGGGCCGATCATGGAGGCGATCCTCTATCCGCTGTGGAACGCCTACCGCACCATGCTGAAGGGCCGCGAGCGCCGCAGCCCCCTGGCCATCGAAAGCCCCGAGCGCCGCATCATCATGGCCCCCGACGGCGGCATCGCCGCCATCGAGCCGCGCAAGTCGCTGGAAGCTCACCGCCTGATCGAAGAGATGATGATCCAGGCCAACGTCTGCGCCGCCGAGACGCTGGAGAAGACGCGCACGCCGCTGATCTATCGCGTCCACGACACGCCCAGCCAGGAGAAGATCTTCAACCTGGCCGACTTCCTGCACACCATTGGAAAGCCCTGGAACAAGGGCGAGGCGCCGAACACCAAGCGCTTCAACAAACTGCTGGAAGAAACCCGCGACACGCCGCACGCCGAGGTCGTCAACGAAGTCGTCCTGCGCACCCAGATGCAGGCCATCTACAGCCCCGAGAACGTCGGCCACTTCGGTCTGCACCTAGACCGCTATGCCCACTTCACCTCGCCGATCCGGCGCTATTCGGACCTGATCGTTCATCGCGGACTGATCCGGGGGCTGAACCTGGGCTCGGACGGCTTGACCGACCGCGAGATCGCCGAACTGGGCGGCATCGCCGATCACGTCACCGAGACCGAGCGCCGCTCGATGGCCGCCGAGCGCGACGCCATGGACCGCTACATCGCCGCCTTCCTTGAAGAGCACGTCGGCGCGACCTTCAGCGGCCGGATCACCGGCGTCACCCGCTTCGGCCTGTTCGTACGGCTGGACGAGACGGGGGCCGACGGCCTGGTGCCCGTCTCGACGCTGGGCGACGAATATTTCACCCACGACGACCGCACCCACGCCCTGGTCGGCGAACGCACCGGCAAGCGGTTCCCGCTGGGCCGCCGCGTCGAGGTGCGGCTGATGGAGGCCACGCCCGTCACCGGCGGTCTGGTGCTGGAAATGCTGTCCGAACCCGATCCGCGCGATCCGAACGCCCCGGCCCCGCGCTACGGCATGCGCGGACGCGGTGGAGACGGCCCGCCCAAGCGTGGAAAAGGCCGCCCCGGCGGCCCCAAGCCCCGCAACGGCGCCAAGCCCTCCGGCGGCCTGAAAGGCGTCAGAAAGGGTAAGCGGCGGTGAACCCTCTCCCCTTCGACGCGGCGCAAGACCTGGCCGACGCCCCGCGTGTCGGCGGCGCGCAACGTCCCAAGGACGCCGCCACCCTGATCCTGACCCGCGACGCTAGGCGTCCCGAGGTGCTGATGGGCCGCCGGGCGCCGGGGCACGTCTTCATGGCGTCGAAGTGGGTGTTTCCGGGCGGACGCATCGAACGAGCGGATTTCAACGCCGCCGACGACGGCGCCCTGTCGCACGACGCCGCACGACGATTGCAGGCGGAGATGCCCGCCCGTCGCGCCCGCGCGCTGGCCCTGGCCGCCGTGCGCGAAACGTTTGAGGAAACCGGCCTGATCCTGGGCCGCGCAGCGCCTACCGCTTCAGTCGCCGGGCCGTGGCGGGAGTATCGTCAGGCAGGCGCTCTGCCTGATCTGTCAGTCCTGTCCTATGTGGCGCGCGCCATCACCCCGCCGGGCCGCACGCGCCGCTTCGACGCCCGCTTCTTCATGGCCCCGGTCGAAGCCCTGCGCGATCCCGACCGCATCGAGGGCTCAGGCGAACTGGACGAGATCGCCTGGATTCCGCTGGACCAGGCGCGAGGGCTGGACCTGCCCGCCATCACCCGCTTCGTGCTGGGCGAAGTCGCCGAGCGGCTGGAGACGCCGCAACGCCCCCTGCCCTTCGTGCATATGGTGCACGGCCGCCACGTCATCGACCATCAGAACTGAGCCGATGGGAAAGCAGCCGATCACCCTGCGCCTGACCATCGCCGACCCCATGCCGGGCATTCGCTACAGCCTTCAGGATAAGGACGGGCCTGTCGGCGCCGTCACGGCCGACGACGCGCCTCTGTCTTTGGATGTGACCGTCCTGCTCAATGACGACGATCGACTGGCGGGTCCGTTCGTCCGTCGCGAAGGCGCCGAACGGCGCTTCGTCTACATCGGCATCGGCAAACACGCAGGCGACGTCGACAGCGCCTGGGATCGACGCGCCAAGATCGACGTACACGACATTCCCGCCGAACTGCTGGCCCTGGCGCGCGCCGGGCAGGTGTTGGAGGCCCGCCTTCCCGGCCGAGGGCGTGACGGGGGGCCGGCTTGCGCCACCGTCAGGCCCCTGGCCGCGTGGACTGCGCTCTAACGGCCTATTCGGCGACCGGCTTGGTCAGGTCGAAATCGACGCGGAAGTGGCGGTTCGGACGACGCAGTTCATAGGCGAAGGTCTGCTTGGGATGGACCTCCATCGCCCAGACGTTGGTCGTCGAGACCGAGGCGTCTTGGGCGTTGAACAGGTCGATGGATTCCTGATCGACCGGGAATTCCTGCCGCTCGGCCGTGCCTTCGTTCACGGTGTCGCCGCCGTACCAGTGCAGCGGATCGGTCTTGCCGTCCGGCTGGCGGTGATCGTGCTTCAGACGCAGGCCCGATTCTGTGCGGGTCACGACCCAGGTCCGCGAGCGGTCTTCGCCGACCCAGAAGGGAATGCGAATCTCATCCTTCGAGCAGTCGCGCACGTGCATCAGCAGGCGCTTGCCGACGAAGTCCGAGTCGGCGGCCTCGGTCGTGACGACCTTGCCCTCAAATCGCTGGCCGCACAGTTCGGTCAGATTGGCGAAGAAGGCGTCCTGCGCCGTGGCCGCAGCCGCAGCCGCATCGGGCGTAGCGGCGGGTGCCGCAGGCTCGGACGAGCAGGCGGACAGGGTCAATCCGGCGGCAATGACGGCGACGGACAGGGCGTGGGCGGGCTTGAAGTCGGGCGTTTTCATGGCGAAACACTAGCGCTTCTGCGGCCCCGCTCAACGCGACATCGAAACCGTTGACTTTGAGCCCGTCCTGAGTATGTTCCGCGCCTCTCGTTTCATGCGGCTTTCGCCGTCGCAAAGGTACTTCCGATGGCCAAACCGGCTTCCATCAAGATCCGCCTGAACTCCACCGCCGACACCGGCTTCTTCTACGTCACCAAGAAGAACGCACGTACGATGACCGAGAAAATGGTCGTCAAGAAGTACGACCCGGTCGTCCGCAAGCACGTCGAGTTCAAGGAAGGCAAGATCAAGTAAGGGTTTAACCCCCGCTTGAACCTGCAAGAATCGAAACGCCCGGTCGCAGGACCGGGCGTTTTTCGTTGTCCGTAATGCGACGACAGACGCGTCAGGCGGCGCGCGCCACCACCCGATTGCGGCCGGCCTTCTTCGCCTCATAGACGCCTTCGTCGGCGCGCTTCAGCAGGGAGGCCGGCGTGTCGTCCGCTCCCCTCGTCGCCGCCACGCCGACCGAGACGGTGATGCTCAACGGCTCGCCGCCCAGGATGCGGAAGGCCGAGGCGCCGACGTCCCGGCGAATCCGCTCGGCGATGCGATGGGCGTCCTCCAGCGTCGTGCCGGGCATGACCACCACGAACTCTTCGCCGCCGAACCGGCACGGCAGGTCCACGGCCCGCACATTGGTCGCCAGCCGCACGGAGAACTCGCGCAGAACCTCGTCGCCCGCGTCGTGGCCCAGGCTGTCGTTGACCGCCTTGAAGTGGTCGATGTCCAGCACCAGAACCGCCACCGGGTCGCCGCCGCGATTGGCGCGCGCCACCAGGGCGTCCAGTTGGCCGTTCATGTAGCGACGGTTATGCAGGCCGGTCAGGGGGTCCGTGACCGCCATCTCCAGATTGTGGTCCAGCTTCTCGCGCAGGAAGTCGCCGTAACGCTTGCGCCGCACCTGGGTCCGCACCCGCGCCGCCAGTTCCTCGGGATCGATGGGACGGATCAACAGGTCGTGCGCGCCCAGTTCCAGCGCCTTGAGCAGGCGCGGCCGATCCTGGGTGTCCACCACGGCCAATACCGGCAGGCGCCGCGTCGGCTCCTTGGAACGAAGCTGGGCGATCAGGCGCAAGCCGTCGAACCGTTCGGACGTGATGTTGACGATCACCAGATCGACCGGACCGCGCGCCGTCTCAAGCCCCGCCTCGGCCGAGGGCTCGATCATGGGGCGGTGCTCCCGCGACAGCTCCTGCGCGATCACCTGAGCCTGAAGCGTATTGTCATCGACGATCAGAACGCGTCCGCCCGAACCCTTGAGCCGCGCCACGCCGCCGGTGTCGACGCCGACCCGGCGCCCGCTCTCCTCGCGCTCGCGCAGTTCGTCCATGACCATTTTCAGCCGGGTCAGGCTGCGGACCCGCGCCATCAGGATCACGTCGTCCAGCGGCTTGGACAGGAAGTCGTCGGCCCCAGCCTCCAGGCCCTTGATCCGATCGTGCCGCCCATCCAGCGCCGTCACCAGCACCACCGGGATATGGCGCGTCTCAGCCGCCGCCTTGATCCGACGGCAGGTCTCGAAGCCGTCCATTCCCGGCATCATCACGTCGAGCAGAATCAGATCCGGCTGCTCGGCGCCGGCCAGGGCGATGGCGGTCGCGCCGTCATGGCAGGTGAGCACGTCGTAGTATTCGAGAGTCAGTTTGGCTTCGAGCAGCCGGACGTTCGCCTCAACGTCGTCGACCACCAGGATTCGCGCGCTCATGCCGCCCCCTGACCAAGGTGCCTGCGCACCGTCTCCAGGAAGGAAATGACTGAAATGGGCTTGGAGATGTAAGCTTCGCAGCCCCCCTGCCGTATCCGTTCCTCATCACCCTTCATGGCAAAGGCTGTAACGGCGATGACGGGGATATGGTTCAGCTCTTCGTCGTCCTTGAGCCATTTGGTGACTTCAAGGCCCGAGATCTCCGGCAATTGGATATCCATCAGGATCAGATCGGGGCGGTGCTCGCGCGCAATCGCCAGCGCCTGCAGCCCTTCGCGGGTCTGCAGCACTTCATACCCCTGAGAATCGAGCAGATCATGAAAAAGCTTCATGTTCAGCTCATTATCCTCGACGATGAGGACCTTCTTGGACATCCGCCACCCGGCTGTTGCGCCTCTTGTTCATCCGCTTTCGCGGCGGGCTGTTACGCCTTCTTGAGTGCACTGTGGCGGCGCCAGTCTTAAGTTGGCGTGAAGCTGAGACAAACGGAGTTCATGCGTGGCCCTCACGGCCCTCTGCCGCGACTGTCTGTGGACCGGCGACCGCAAGGTCGCGCGGTGTCCCGCCTGCGCCTCGCGCCGGGTGATCGCCCATGACGAGCTGAGCGATCTGCACATCGCCCACATGGACTGCGACGCCTTCTACGCCTCGGTCGAGAAGCGCGATCGGCCAGAGCTGCGCGACAAGCCGGTGATCGTCGGGGGCGGCAAGCGGGGCGTCGTCTCCACCGCCTGCTATGTAGCGCGGCTGTATGGCGTCGGTTCGGCCATGCCGATGTTCAAGGCGTTGAAGGCCTGTCCCGACGCCGTGGTGATCAAGCCGGACTTTCGAAAATATGTGGCCGAGAGCGAGCGCATCTTCGGCGCCGTCCATCGCCTGACGCCGCTGGTCCAGACCCTGTCGCTGGACGAAGCCTGGATCGACCTGAAGGGCACCGAGCGGCTGAACGGCGGCCCGCCCGCCTTCCAGCTGGCGCGCCTGCAGAAATGGATCGAGGACGAGACGGGGCTCAGCGTCTCCATCGGCCTGGCGCCCAACCGCTTCCTGGCCAAGATCGCGTCCGAACTGGACAAGCCGCGCGGCTTTTCAGTGATCGGCGTCGCTGAGGCGCAAGGCCTGCTGGCGCCGCGTCCCGTGACCACCCTGCCCGGCGTCGGGCCGGTGTTCGGCCGCACCCTGCGCTCGGACGGCTTCGCTGTGATCGGCGATCTGGCCTCTGCCGACGTAAAGGATCTGATCCGGCGCTATGGCGAGACGGGCCTGCGCCTGCACGATCTCAGCCACGCCCGCGACAGCCGCCCGGTGAACCCCGACCACGACCGGCGCGGCATGAGCGCCGAGACCACCTTCAACGACGACCTGACCACCGCCGAGGCGCTGGAGGCCGAGCTGTGGCCCCTGTGCGAGAAGCTGGCCTCCAAGGCGCGGCGCGACGGCGTGGCCAGCCGCGTCGTGGTGCTGAAACTGCGCAAGACGGACTTCAAGATCGTGACCCGCCGCGTCACCCTGGCCGATCCGGTGCAGACGGCGCGCGCCCTGTTCGCCGCCGGACGCGAGTTGCTGAAGCCGGAACTGGGCGTGCCCTATCGGCTGATCGGCATCGGCATGGCTGACATCGCCGATGCTCAGGACGCCCCCGCCGGCCTGTTCGCCACGGCCGAAACGCGCGCCCTGAAAACCGAGACCGCCATCGACGCCCTGCGCGACAAGTTCGGGGTCGCCGCCGTGGTGGCCGGACGCGCTTTGAAACGGCCAGGCGAACGCGCTGGATGACGTGGCGGCCGCGCCGCGCTAAACCCCGCCCGAACCCCCTTTGAACGGAGTCGTCACATGAGCATCCACGCCCGCATCGCCGAACTGGGCATCACCCTGCCGGAACCGGCCAAGCCGGTCGCCAGCTACGTCTCCTACGTCCGTTCGGGCGAGCAGATCTTCATCTCGGGCCAGCTGTCGAACGACGCCAACGGCGGCATCAAGGGCACCGTCGGCGTGGACGTGACCCCGGAGCAAGCCGCCGAGGCCGCCCGCCTGTGCGGCATCAACCTGCTGGCCCAGATCAACGCCGCCGTCGACGGCGACCTGGATCGCGTGGTCCGCATCGTCAAGCTGGGCGGCTTCGTCCAGGCCGGACCGGACTTCGAAGCCATCCCCGGCGTCATCAACGGCTGCTCGGACCTGATGGTCCAGGTCTTCGGCGACGCGGGCAAGCACTCGCGTTCGGCCGTCGGCGTCTACAAGCTGCCGCTCGGCTTCGCCGTCGAAGTGGACGCCATCATCGAGGTGAAGTGACACCTCTCAAGACCTGCCTTCTCCCCTCGGGGGAGAAGGTGGCTCGCGTAGCGAGACGGATGAGGGGGCGATGTGCTGCGCCCTCATCCTTGACCCTTTCGCACGCGGATACAGCCCCCTCATCCGAGCGCTTTCAGCGCCCACCTTCTACCCCGAGGGGAGAAGGATAGAGGTGTCGGGTTTCACGCTACAGGTGCACGACAACATCGCCGCCGTAGGCCGGGACGCATGGGACGCCTGTGCGGCCCCGAGCGGCGATCCTTTCGTTTCCTACGACTTCCTCGACGCCTGCGAAGCGTCCGGCAGCGCCGTCCCGGCTGAAGGCTGGGCGGCGCGCCATCTGTCCCTGCATGATGAAGACGGCGCCGTGATCGGCGTCATGCCCCTCTATCTGAAGGGCCACAGTCAGGGCGAATACGTCTTCGACCACAGCTGGGCCGACGCCTATGAGCGCGCGGGCGGGCGTTATTATCCCAAGCTGCTGGGCGCCGTGCCCTTCACCCCCGCGACCGGCCCGCGTTTCCTGAACGCGCCGGGAACGGACGCCGCCACGGTGCGCGAGGCCCTGCTGCAAGGCGCGCTGACGTTGACTGAGCGGCTGGGCGTCTCGTCCCTGCACGTCAACTTCCCGACCGAGGCGGAATGGCGCGCCATGACCGAGGCAGGCCTGCTGCCGCGCCGCGATATCCAGTTCATCTGGCGCAACGACGGCTATCGGACCTTCGACGACTTCCTGGCCGCCCTGTCGTCCAACCGGCGCAAGACCATCCGGCGCGAACGGCGCGAGGCGCAACACGGCCTCGACATCCGCGTCCTGACCGGGGCGGAGATCACGCCGCCGCACTGGGACGCCTTCTTCGCCTTCTACATGGACACCGGCGACCGCAAATGGGGTCGGCCCTATCTGACGCGCGACTTCTTCGCCCGCATCGGCGCAAGCATGGCCGACCGCATCGCCCTGGTCATGGCGTTCGAGAACGAGACGCCGGTCGCTGGGGCGCTGAACTTCATCGGCCGTGAGGCGCTGTATGGCCGACAGTGGGGGACGCTGGTCGATCGCCCCTTCCTGCATTTCGAGCTGTGCTATTATCAGGCCATCGACTTCGCCATCGCGCGCGGCCTGTCGCGGGTCGAGGCGGGCGCCCAGGGGGATCACAAGATCGCGCGCGGCTACCTGCCCTCCCCGGTCTATTCGGCCCATTTCATCGCCGATCCGGCGCTGCGCGATCCGGTCGCCCGCTATCTTGAGCAGGAGCGTCCGGCGGTGAAGGCGGAGATGCAGGCGATGGCCACGGAACTGTCGCCCTATCGCCAGGGCTGACATCCCGTCGCACCTTGGACGAACACCGGAACCGTGACCGTTCCTGCGCGCTTCCTTTGAGAGTTTCACTCCCCAACAGGTAAATAGTCATGGCAAATCAACGCATCGAAGGCGCGATCGAAGAATTTGAAGGCAAGGCCCAGCGCGGCGTAGGCCGCATGGTCGGCGACAGCAAGCTTCAGGTCGACGGCGCCATCAAGGAAGTCTCGGGCCGCGCCAAGAACGCCTATGGCCGCGTCATCGACGGCTTGGACGGCATGGTGGACAAGGCCCCCGCCGATCTGCGCGATCCGGCGCGCAAGGGTCTGGATTTCGCCCGCCGCAAGCCCCTTCTGACGACCGGCATCATCGCCGGCGCGGCGGTTCTGCTCGGCGCCCTGGGCCGCAAGCGCTAAGCGACGCCTCGGTCGACAAAAAAAGGCCCGGACGGCGACGTCCGGGCCTTTCTCTTTGAGCCTGGTGGGAGATCAGGCCGTCTCTTCTTCCTCTTCCTTCACCGCCGCGCCCTTGGTCGGGGTGATGTCGAAGGCGATCTTGCCGTCCTTCAGCTCGACCTTCACATGACCGCCGCGAGTCAGGCGGCCGAACAGGATGTCGTCGGCCAGCGGCTTCTTGATGTGTTCCTGAATGACGCGGGCCAGGGGCCGTGCGCCATACAGTTCATCGAAGCCGTTCTTGGCCAACCAGTCGGTCGCCTCGTCCGTCAGCTCGATGGTGATGTTGCGATCCGCCAGCTGTGCTTCCAACTGCATCACGAACTTGGTCACCACCGAGCGGATCGTCTCGGCGCTCAGCGGCTTGAAGGCCACGATGGCGTCCAGACGGTTGCGGAACTCCGGCGCGAACAGGCGCTGGATGGCCTTGTCGTCCTCGCCCTCGACCTTGCCCCGGCCGAAGCCGATGGAGGCGCGGGCGTTGTCGGCGGCCCCGGCGTTGGTGGTCATGATCAGGATGACGTTCCTGAAATCGACCTTCTTGCCGATGGCGTCGGTCAGCGTCCCGTTGTCCATCACCTGCAACAGGATGTTGTAGACGTCAGGGTGCGCCTTCTCGATCTCATCCAGCAGCACCACCGAGTGCGGATGCTGGTCGACAGCGTCGGTCAGCAGGCCGCCCTGGTCATGGCCGACATAGCCCGGAGGCGCGCCGATCAGACGACTGACCGTGTGGCGCTCCATGTATTCCGACATGTCGAAGCGCTGCATCTCGATGCCCAGAGTGGCCGCGAGCTGCTTGGCGACTTCCGTCTTGCCGACGCCGGTGGGACCGCTGAACAGGAAGGCGCCGATCGGCTTGTTCGGATCACGCAGACCCGCCCGCGCCAGCTTCATCGCCGCCGAGACCTGATCGATGGCCTGCTCCTGACCATAGACGACGCGCTTCAGATCGGATTCCAGCTCGCGCAGGGATTCCGTGTCCGACTTGCTGACCGACTTCGGCGGGATGCGGGCCATCTTGGCGATGACGGCCTCGACCTCCTTCTGACCAATGACCTTCTTGCGCTTGGATTCCGGCAGCAGCATCTGCGACGCTCCCGCCTCGTCGATCACGTCGATGGCCTTGTCCGGCAGCTTGCGGTCAGTGATGTAGCGCGCCGACAGATCGACCGCCGTGCGGATGGCCGAGTCCGTGTAGCGCAGCTTGTGGTGCGTCTCGTAGGTCGTCTTCAAACCCTTGAGGATCTTCACCGTGTCCTCGATCGTCGGCTCATTGACGTCGATCTTCTGGAAGCGACGCACCAGGGCGCGGTCCTTCTCGAAGTGCTGGCGATACTCCTTATAGGTGGTCGAGCCCATGCAGCGCAGGCTGCCCGAGGCCAGGGCAGGCTTCAGCAGATTCGAAGCGTCCATCGCCCCGCCGCTGGTCGCGCCCGCGCCGATCACCGTGTGGATTTCATCGATGAACAGGACCGCGTTCTCGTGGTTCTCCAACTCCTTGACGACCTGCTTCAGCCGCTCCTCGAAGTCGCCGCGATAGCGGGTGCCCGCCAGCAACGAACCCATGTCGAGGCTGTAGATGGTTGCGCCCTTGAGAACCTCCGGCACCTCGCCGTTGACGATCTTGCGCGCCAGGCCTTCAGCGATGGCGGTCTTGCCGACGCCGGGGTCGCCGACCAGAAGCGGGTTGTTCTTGGTGCGGCGGCACAGGATCTGGATCGAGCGCTCGACCTCGGCCTGACGACCGATCAGGGGATCGATCTTGCCGTTGCGGGCCTTCTCGTTCAGGTCGATGCAATAGGCTTCCAGCGCCTCGCCGCCTTGCTTGACGACCGAGCCGTCCTCGGCCTCTTCAGGACTGGAGCCGCCGCGCACCGAGCGGGCTTCATTGGCCCCGGCCTTCTTGGCGATGCCGTGAGCGATGAAGTTGACCGCGTCGTAGCGCGTCATGTCCTGCTCCTGCAGGAAATAGGCGGCGTGGCTTTCGCGTTCGGAGAAGATGGCGACCAGGACGTTGGCGCCGGTCACTTCCTCGCGGCCGGACGACTGGACGTGGATGACCGCGCGCTGGATCACGCGCTGGAAACCTGCGGTGGGCTTGGCGTCGTCGCCATCGGCCGTGGCCAGGGCGGCCAGGTCGGTGTCGACATAGGAGCCGAGCGCCGCCTTCAGCGCGCCCAGATCGACGTTGCAGGCCGTCATCACGGCCGAGGCGTCCGGATCGTCGATCAGGGCCAGCAGCAGGTGTTCGAGCGTGGCGTATTCATGCCGGCGCTCGTTGGCGTAGTGGACCGCGCGGTGCAGGGTCTCTTCGAGAGGACGGGAAAACGAAGGCATGGCAGGTTCCTCTCAGTCCTTTTCCATCGTGCATTGCAGGGGATGCTGGTGGCGTCGCGCCGTCTCGACCACCTGGGCGACCTTGGTTTCGGCCACTTCGTAGGTGAAGACGCCGCAGACCCCGACGCCATGCTGGTGCACGTGCAGCATGATGCGGGTCGCGTCCTCGCGGCTCTTCTGGAAGAACCGCTCCAGCACGTAGATGACGAACTCCATGGGGGTGTAGTCGTCATTCAGGATCAGCACCCGATAAAGCGAGGGCCGCTGAAGTTTCGGCTTTGTCTCGGTGACGACGGCGGCGCCTGCGCCTCCGCCTTGCTCACCTGGCCGTCTGTTAGGCATTCGTGGTCCGTAATCGGGGAGTGTCAAAAGATCAGATAGGGAATGATGGCCTGATTTGTAGATGCGTCCAGTCACAGCCTGCGTGACCCCGGTCGCCTGACCAAAGATTCACGGGACATCTCAGCTCTGGAACCGCATCAATGCGCTTCTGTTCCCTGCCCCGGATCGTCTCCATGCCCCTGATCGCCGGACTGTTCGCCGCCCTGATGCTGGGCCAGGCGCCCGCCGCCCATCCCGATGACGTCGCCCTAGCTCCCATCATCGCCGAACGGGACGCGGCCCTGTTCTCGACCATGTTCGACCAGTGCGATCCCGAAGCCCTGGCCGATCTTGTGACTGACGACCTGGAATTCTACCACGACCGGGGCGGCCTGACGGCGACGCGGGCGCGCTTCATCGACGACTATCGCAAGGGCTGTACGGCGCGGGCCGCCCCCGACGCCTGGCGCTCACGGCGCGAACTCGTGCCTGGCACGATGCGGGTCTACGCCATCCCCGGCGTCGGCGCTGTCGAGGAAGGCAGCCACCTGTTCTACGAACGGCAGGGCGACGGGCCGGAAACCCTGGTCGGACGCGCCCGCTTCTCCGTCCTGTGGCGGCTGGAGCCGGACGGGCGCTGGCGGCTGGCCCGCGCCTTCAGCATCGACCACGCTCCCATGAGCGCCGAACAGAAACCATGAAAAAGGCCCCGGCGTCTCCGCCAGGGCCTCGTTCGCATTAAGCGTGCAGTTGCGCCTTAGCGGGCGGCCTGGAACTGCTCGACAGCGGCCGAAACGCGCTCGTTGATCGGCTTGAAGCTGTCCTTGACCGAGGCGGTCATGGTCTCGGTCGCCTTGCCGAACTCGGCCAGATAGGCCTCAGCAGCCGACTTGGCCCAGTTGGTCTGCAGTTCGAACAGTTCCTGCACCGAGCGAGCCTGCGAGAAGGACTGAGCGGCGGCGACGCCGTCTTCCCAGGACTTCTTGCTGTAGGCCACAGCTTGTTGCGACAGGGCCTCAGCGCCCTTCTGGGCGGCGGCGGCGGATTCGACCACGGCTTCCAGGTTCTTCTTGCCGTGCGCGTTGATCTCGCTCAGCGAGGCGACCGACTTGTCGACGCCTTCGCGGAACGCCTTGGCGCCGGCGGCCTGGATGGATTCAGCCTGGGCCTTCGCCTTGGCGGTGGTTTGTTCGACGGTCTTCTTCACGGTCTCAGCGGCGTCAGCCATGGGGAGTCTCCTGAAGCAAAAAGGGTTCTTGCGACAGGCGAACCCATCGCGACAACGGCGATATGGTGCACCTGCGAAAAAACTTCAAGTGAAATTTGTGCGACGCACAATATGATCATCGATAACCTTCCCGCTGCGGCGGGGCGTGATCACAAGTCTGTTGACGCGCTGTTAACCCTCTCGAAACCGAGGAAGCGGATGTTAGCCTTTGTAACGTGCGTGATCGCAGCCGTCTTCGCGCCACAGTGACGAGGCTAGTAGCTTGCCCATGAACGCCATCTTCCGCCGTCGTTTCCTGGCCGCCCTGGTCCTGGGGGGAATCGTCCTGACGCCGACGATCGGCGTCGCGCCGCCAGAAGCGCAGTCGTCCGACAGCCGGTACGCCGCCATCGTGGTGGACGCCGCCTCGGGCGAAGTCCTGTTCTCGCGCTTCGCCGACGCGCGACGCTATCCGGCCTCCATCACCAAGGTCATGACCCTGTATCTGGCGTTCGAGGCGCTGGAGTCGGGCAAGGTCAACCTGAACGACAATCTGACCGTATCGCCGCGCGCGGCCTCGCAGCCGCCGTCCAAGCTGGGCCTGGCCGCCGGTCAGACGATCAGCCTGGATGACGCCATGCGCGCCACGGCCGTCCGCAGCGCCAACGACATGGCCGTGGTCATCGCCGAGCACATCGGCGGATCCGAAGGCCGCTTCACCCAGATGATGACGGAAAAGGCGCGCGAGCTGGGAATGGAGCAGACCCGCTTCACCACCGCCAACGGCCTGCCCGACACGCGCCAGGCGACCACGGCGCGCGACCTGTCGGTCCTGAGCCGGGCTGTCATGCGCGATTATCCGCAATACTACCGCTACCTCGGCCTGCACGACTGGTTCTACAAAGGGCGAGACTACCGCAACACCAACGGCCTGCTGGCCACCGGGCGCGGTTATGACGGCATCAAGACCGGCTTCACCAACGCCTCGGGCTACAATCTGGCGGCTTCTTCGGTGCGCGACGGCAAGCGGATCATCACCATCGTCATGGGCGGCCGCTCGACCAAGAGCCGCAACGACCATGTCGCCGAACTGATGGACACCGGCTTCGAGGTGCAGCGCCGCCGCGGTCAGGGCGAGCGCATCCAACTGGCTCAGGCCTTCTTCGAGCAGCGCGGCTATGGCGTCAGCGCCGATCCCTCGCCGCCCATCGCCTACGCCTCCCTATCCGACGAGGATGGCGAAGGCGTCGGCTCCTCGACCGAGGTGGCCTATGTCGCTGGTCCGCCGCCGCGCAACCTGCCGACCGAGGTGACGCCGCCGCCGTCGGCGCGCCGCGCCGAGAACCGCCCGCCCGAGAATCTGACCGCCGCCCTGAACGGCGGTTCGGCCGCCGCACCGGCGACGCCGGCCCGCGCGACCCGCACCCCGCCTGCACGCGCCGCCGCCCCTGCCCCGGCTGGTCGCTGGACCGTCCAGGTCGGCGCCTTCCGCGAAGAAACCGTCGCCCGCGACTGGCTGAACGACGTCAGCCGCCGCTTCCGCACCCAGTTCTCAAGCGCCCAGCGCGACGTGCAGACGGCGAACGGCTGGTATCGGTCGCGCTTCACCGGCATGACCCAGCAATCGGCCGAGGCGGCGTGCGAGGCTCTGTCGGAGCGCCGCGTCACCTGCATGGTGATCCGCCCCAGCTGACCTCAGCGTCCCTGGTTTCTCAGCGTCCCTGGCCGTTGCGCCATCCCGGCTCGGCCAGACGCCGGGCGTAATCGCGCACATCGGCGGGCCAGGCGTTCGTCCGCGCGTCGAACGCCGTCCAGTCGCCCGCGAACAGCATCCGCACGGCCTCTTCATAATCCGGCAGGTCGCCCGCCACGGCCGTCATGAAGCGATAGGCCGCCTCGCGGCTGCGACGCATCCGGTCCGGCCCCTCCGCCTCGCGCAGAGCGGCCTCGACCAGCTTGCGCAGGGCCACCGACGCCCCGCCCGGCTGTGACGCCAGCCAGTCCCAGTGGCGCGGCAGCAAGGTGACTTCACGCGGCGTCACGCCCAGCTTGGGCCGTCCTGGCCCGCGCTTCTCCGGCTCCGGCTGCGGCGGGTCGAGCGGCAGCCGCGCCAGCACCTCTGCAAGATCGCCGCGCAGATCCAGGTCCACCGGCCGCGCATCCTCGTCCCGAAAGACCAGGACCGCCTGCCCGGCGTCGTGCGCGCTCTTCACCGCACCAGCTACCTGGGCCAGAGACCCGGTCGCGATCATCGTGTGGCCGCTGAAGGCCGTGCATAGAGACATCATCCATCCTCACTTGTTGAGGATGGAACTATCCGGACGATATTATCGCGTCAATATTATCCGGGTAATTTATTGGCCTCGCTCGTCCATCCCGCCGAATAGGGCGCCCGCGATCCAGCTGACCACGCCGGTGACGATGGCCGCGCCGATCCCGGCCCACAGACCGTCGACGACGAAGCCGCCCAGGAACATGGCCGTCAGCCCGATCATGGCGGCGTTCACCACCAGCAGGAACAGGCCAAAGGTGACGATGGTCAGCGGCAGGGTCAGGATCACCATCAGCGGCCGCACGAAGGCGTTGACCACGCCCAGGATGACCGCCGCCGCGATCAGCGACCCGGTCGAGGTGAACTCCACTCCCGGCACCAGCTTGGCCGAGGCCCACAGGCCGATCGCCGTGACCACGGCCTGAACGATGAAACCCAGCATGACGCCTCCAACAGTAGAACCTTGACCATATAAGCGCATATCGCGGCGTTCCGCTCCGTGCGTCCGGCAAGATCGCCTGCTAGGCTGAGGGCTCTACCCCGAAGGAGCCCCCCCATGAGCCTTCACGGCGCCTATGATCCGGACAACATCTTCGCCAAGATCCTGCGCGGCGACATGCCCAGCGTGAAGGTGTGGGAGGACGACAACGTTCTGGCCTTCATGGACGTGTTTCCGCAGTCCGAGGGCCACGTCCTGGTCGTGTCCAAGACCTCGGCCGCCCGCAATATCCTGGAGATCGAGCCGCAGGCCCTGGTCACCCTGACCGCCGCCGTCCAGCGCACCGCCCGCGCGGTTGAAACGGCGCTGAAGCCCGAAGGCCTCAGCCTGATGCAGTTCAACGGCGACGCCGGCGGCCAGACGGTCTTCCACCTGCATTTCCACATCGTGCCGCGTTGGGCCGACCGTCCGATGAAGGGCCACGGCCACGCCCCCATGGCCGACGCCGAGCAGCTGAAAATGCTAGCGGAAAAGATAGCCGCCGCGCTGGACTGACGGCCTACAGCGGCCCCTTGAAGATGAAAAAGGCGCCGCCGGCGATCAGCGCGAAGCCGATCAGATGGTTCACCGTCAGCTTCTCGCCCAGATACATCACCGAGAAGATCGCGAAGACCAGCAGGGTGATCACCTCCTGCATGGTCTTCAGCTCGGCCGCCGAATAGACCTGATGGCCGATGCGGTTTGCGGGCACCGCCAGCCAGTATTCGAAGAAGGCGATGCCCCAACTGATCAGGACCACGATCCACAGCGGCTTGGCCCCGAATTTCAGGTGCCCATACCAGGCGAAGGTCATGAAGACGTTGGACAGCGCCAGCATGACGATGGGCGCGAGATAGGGCAGCGAAGGCATTCGATCAGTGTGCTTGCGTCAAACAGATTCCGCCAGCATAAGGCGGGCCACGCCGGTTTAGCTCAGCTGGTAGAGCAGCGGTTTTGTAAACCGAAGGTCGCGGGTTCGATTCCTGCAACCGGCACCATCTCTCCCGATCAGGACGGGAATGGTCAGGTCGGCGCGTCGCGAGATGCGACGCCGATATCCGTATCGACGGATCGTGATTCTTCACGCTACCCTCCACCGATGGCGCTCAGCGCGCGAGGCCTGTGGCCGCCCGCGCCCCATCCTGCCGCCCCAGAGGACGAAGAATGCGAAAGTTCACCCTGCTGCTCGCTCTGCTCGTGATGGTTCCGACTGTGGTCGAGGCCCAGGGACGGCGGCAGCGGGCGCCGGCTCCCGATCAGCAGCACCGCGCGACGGACTGGGTTCCGCTTTCTCAATCAATGACCGAATTTCTGAACGCAGGCTGGAAGATCATCTCGCACGCCAATTATCGGACCGAGATGTTCGACCCCAATACAGAGTCGTTCTCCTTCATTCTCACGAACGGAAACCGATACGTCATCTGCATGATCGACGACCCGGCCATGAACAACTCCACCTCCAAATGCCGCGCGCTGAACTAACGGTACGCTGAACTCAGACCCGCGGGGAGGCGGACGGTCCAATCGTGGCCTTCGCGAGACAAGAGCCTCCCCCTTCCGACGCCTCAGACGTCCGGCGTCCATCCGTCGCAGGGCGAAGCATGGAGAGGCTTTGCAATATGCCGTCCATGTCCCCTGAAAACGAAATCACCTTCCGTCGCATCACCTCGGAAAACGTCAGCGAAGTCTGCGAACTCAGCGAGACCCTGTCTCCGACGCAACGGGCCGTGGTGGCCGACAACGGCGTGTCCATCGCCGAAGGCTTCTGTTCGGACGCCGCCTGGTTTCGCGCGGTCTATCTGGACGAGACCCTGGTCGGTTTCGTCATGGTCAACGACGGAGACGAGTGGGACGACGGCATCGACTGCGACGGCCCCTATTTGTGGCGCCTGATGATCGCAGGCCCGCACCAGGGCGCAGGCGTCGGTCGCCGCGTCGTCGAGATGGTGAAGCAGCGCCTGCGCCGACGCGGCTACGCCACGCTCTACACCAGCTACGGCCTCGGCGAAGGCAGTCCCGAGGGCTTCTATCGCCGCCTGGGGTTCGTGCCCACGGGCGGATTCTTCGGCGACGAAGTCGAGGTCTGCGCCACGCTGTAAGGCCGGCCCCGGCTTGAGTCGTGCTTGTCGCAGAAGGTGGAAGCCGCTAGGCCTTCATCTTCTCCCCTTCCCGGCCCGTTTCCATCGCAACTTCGGCCGCCTCCCTCATGTCCGAGACGACCAACAAGCTGGGTCACAGGATCCGAACGCGGGGCGCCCGAACCCGGCGCGCCCTGCTGGACGCTTTGCGCGGTCTGCTGAACAGCAAGCATCTGGGCGAAATCCGTCCGGCCGACGTGGCGGTTGCTGCGGGGGTGTCGGCGCCGACCTTCTACACCTACTTCGCCTCGGTGGAGGAAGGGCTGCTGCTGCTGTGCGAAGAGGCGGGCGAGGACTTTCAGCGGCTGGCCTCGCACATCCACGCCGACTGGTCCGGCGAGCGCGCCTTCGAGGCGGCCCGCGCCTATGTTCTGGAAGTGCTGGGCCTGTGGAGCGACCACGGCCCGGTGCTGCGGGTCGAGCACATGCTGGCCGACATGGGCGAGCCCGCCTTCGCCGAGAGCCGCATCCGCCGCCTGCGTCGCCTGCACCTGGCGCTGGAACGCCGCATCGCCCAGGCCCACGCCAGCGGCCTGCATCCCGAGGGCCTCAATCCCCGCCTGACCTCCTATGAGACGGCGAACCTGGTGGAATCCGTTGCGGCGGGCTTCGAACTGATGCGCCGCGCCGACACGCCCGAGGCCATCATCGACACCACCGCCCACATCGTGGTGAAGCTGACCACCGGGCGCTGAGGCGCCGCTTCCGCTTGGACAAGCTGTCCATTGCGGCGCCGCCTCCATCGGCTAAAGCATGACCGTCGGCCAAGGAGTGCGTCATGTTCCGTTTTTCGTCCTTCCCCTCGATCCGCCGCGCGTCTGGCTCGGCCGTCGTGCTGGCCGCTGCGCTAACAGCCGCTCTGGGCCTCGCGGCCTGCAGCCAAGGCGCCGAAGGTTCGGGAACCGGCGCGGCCGAATCCCCCAAGCCCCCCACGCCGACCGAGGCAGAGAAGGTCGCCCTGCTAGCGTCCCTGCCCGCCCCCTACGACCAGGCGGACCTGGAGAACGGCCGCCGCGCCTTCGCCCGTTGCCGCTCGTGCCACACCATCACGCCGGGCGGACCGAACATGACGGGCCCCAACCTCTATGGCGTGTTCGGCAGCAAGGCGGGCGCGCGGGACAAGTACAGCTATTCCCACGCCATGCGGACGGCCGACTTCGCCTGGGACGCCGAAACCCTGGACCACTGGCTGCAGAACCCGCGCACCTTCCTGCCCGGCAACAAGATGAGCTTCGCCGGCCTGCCCGACGCCACGGACCGTCGGGACGTGATCGCCTTCCTGAAAGTCGAAACGGGGTTCAAGCCGCAGGGCGAGTGACAGCTTCCTTCTCCCCTTGTGGGAGAAGGTGGC
>NZ_FUIE01000078.1 GCF_900163625.1 Brevundimonas diminuta 3F5N | reverse complement strand
CCTTTCAAGGGGCGGACTCTAGCTCCGCGTGGAGGAAATTCTCAGGGGCACGTCAAACCCTCCACGCCTGCGTCGATCCATGCCGCGTTGAGATCGCGCTGGGCTTTTATCCGCTCCTGGTGGCGCAGATAGTTGAAGTCCTGCACGTAGAGCCGCCGCCCGTCCTCCAGGAAGATGCGGACATCCTCTGTACCGAAGTTGATTGGCTGGCCGGAGGTGTTGAAGGCCGCCACAGCGAAGAACATCTTCGACGTCGCGTTATACCGGACCGGCAACAGCATGACGGAGCCGGCCGGCCCGTTCGACACCATCGCAGCGTTCCCGCGCGAGAACCGGACGCCGACGTTGTGATCGCCTGTCGGGATCATGCGGTATTCGGGCTCGACGGTTGCGCAGCCAGTCAGCGCCGTGCTCACCATCAGCAATGCAGTTAGTTTGAACTTCATCGACGTTTTCCACCAACGGCGCCGAGAATGCCTACGAGCAGTCCGATGATCGCTCCGATCGGCCCGGCGACGAAAAAGCCGACCACGCCGAAGATGATGCTCATCAGGCAGCCCATATCGCATCCCCGCCCCAGATAGGACATAGATGTCCTAGAGAGGTTACCGCTCCGCTAACACGATCCGGCGGATGGAATGGGAGAAGATCGTCGGGTCGAACGTCAGGCGTCTGCGCAAGGAGCGCGGACTGAGCCAAGAATCGCTTGCCGGAGAAGCGGGTCTAGCGATGCGGCACCTAGGCCGGATCGAACGCGGTGAAGGCAACCCGACGGTGGCGGTTCTAGGTAAGCTGGCCGAAGTGCTAGGTGTCCATCCGACGGCGTTTTACGACCATGGGCCGTAGTGAATTCTTGACAATTCACCGAATTATGGTAAGGTTTGGAGATGAGATGCTTGGCGGGGCTGGGGTCTGACCGAACTCAATCAAGCACCGCGAAGTCGATGATCTCGCGCCTACAGGTACAGATGTTTCATTCGGAAACCGTGTTACCGGATGGAAGGCGTGTCGTCTTCTGCATCCCGAAAGAAATCAGAATCAATGACCGCCTACTGACGGAGGGCGAAGTTTTGGCCGCGCTTGAAGCGGGGCGTAATGGACCACTTCGCCATTTAGCGTCAGACGTGCCTTACCGCCTTCGAGCCACTGAACAATAAGGCTCACGCCGCCACGCTTAGGCGCGGGTAGCTCGACCAGCAGCGTTATAGGTTCGTAGCCATAAGCGCGGATCACGACTTCCAATTGTCCATCCGCTCGTTTGTGGGCGGCCACATCAGTGCCGTCGCCGCTGCCTACAGGCCCCCAGACGTACTCTTGGTCATTAGTCGCCCAATCTGGTGCGTCGTGGTGAAGAATGAAGCTTATCGGTGCGAGTGCCATAGGCGATCAATAACCCTGACCTCCTACTTACCCGTTACCAGCATCCAATATTGTAGCGGCACGCTATTGTCTTCTGCGTCGATTTAGCGGCTAAGTAGGCCTTGAGTCGCTCTCCCCAGACTCACCCAGCCGCACCACATCGCTGCTCATCGCCAGGCAGGACTCGATGAGCGTGGCCGCCAAAAATGTTCCCGATTGATCTGATTGCGGGCATTCGCCTCGTTCGCCGTTGAGCCGGTGCCGCGCTGCCTCAAAAGTTCGGCCAGTTCCTTGTATCTGTCCCCGCCAGCGCATCAGGCTTAGTTCTTTCGGCAACGCTTCGCTAACGACAGTACCTACGCGCTCAGCGCGTCCGAAACCGAGTCATAGGCGTGAGAGAAGTCCAACGACTTCACCTCCATCATCATCATCACCGAGAAGAACCAAGCCGCAGAGAATGATCCGCGCGACAGCTTGTTACGTAGATTTCGCTCGTTCTCTTCGATGCCGAAATCCCACATCAACGCAGCTAGGGACTCATAGGTAAGTCGCCGCTTGGCCATCTCAGCCCTTAGAAGGGCCTTGGCTATAGCCGCTCCTCCGGCTTCCAATTCCGCTGCGTTTTTCTTGGAATCGAAATCGTCGGAAAGGCTCTCGGCTTCATCAGACATCATCAGGCTCCGCTACAAATGTCATCATAATTGGCGGCGCTCAGCTTGACAACGTCGCGGATTTCCGTGCAAACGACATCATATCTGGTGTCATTTGTGCGGAAAGGACGGTTTGGCTCAGCATTTTCTCCTCTCAGCAAAGGCGCGGACGATTTCCGTCCGCGACGTCGCCCGTCTGGGCGAGGAGGAAGCATATGCGATGTTCAAGTCGATCCGGTTTGCTGCGAATGACGGGAAGCCATTCTGCCCGCGCTGCGGGATAAGCGCGATTTACGAGTACCGAGCGCGCCGCCTCTTCAAATGCAAAGGCTGCGACAAGCAGTTCACCGTCACCTCTGGAACGGTCTTCCGGAGCCGGAAGATGTCTTACGCCGACATCATGCTGGCGGTGGTCCTTTTCGTGAATGGCGTGAACGGCAATGCCGCTCTGCGCATGAGCCGCGATCTGGGCTGCTCGTACAAGACGGCATTCGTCATCTGCAAAAAGCTGTCGCGGGTGATGGCTGCGATGCAGGCCGACACCATCCTGACAGGCGATGTCGACATCGACGGCCTCTATAACAACGGCTCTGTGCGCCAGGCGAACATGGTCAAGGACCGCACAGGGGACGGTCGCAAGCAGTTCAACACAAAGCGCCGCTCGATCGTGACGGCGCGCGAACGACGTCCTGGCGGTCGCTCCAGGGCTTGGGTCGTGCCGACGGAGAAGGCCGCAGACCCCTATATCAAGAAATTTGTGAGCCCGGATGCGCATGTCGTGACCGATGAATCTCCGGCCTACTCGCGCTACCTCATGCATTTCGCTGACCACTCGACGGTCAACCACAGCGTCGGCCTGATGGTGGACGGCGTGCACACCAATATGGTCGAGGCCCAACACAGTCGCATCCGACGCGCTGAGCGAGGTGTTTACCTGCACATTAGCGGCGCCCACGCTCAGCGCTACGCTGACGAGTTGTCCTGGCGGGACGATTTCCGCCGGCTCGATAACGGTCAGCAGTTCCGCATGCTGATGACGCGTGCCCTTATCCTGTCCCCTGACGCCGAACTTGCAGGATACTGGCAGACAAGGCCCGAACCTCTGCGTTCGATAAACCGTCGACGCGCACTAAGGGCGCTGACGCTGAAGCGTAAGGGACGTTTGAAGGCGCCCATTTCGGCCTACTCAGCACCTGCCACTGCGTAGGCCGGCCCTCCAATTCCTCAACAGCGCCATCTTTGACGCGCTCCTTCATCGACGTCCTGACGGCGTTGTCCAATTGGTTGAGAGCGCGGGCGTCGCTGACATCGACCTCCAACAGCCCAGCGATCTCCCTGGAGATTTCCCGCGTCTTCATCGGCTCTGAAGCCCGGCGAAGCGCCTGATAAGCTGCCTTAGCGATCGAGCCTTTCCGGCGCGTCTTGCGCGGGTGCAGCGGCTTCAAATGGTAAGGCGTCCATAGCGGGTCGACTTGGCGACGGAGCAGGTACGCAAGACTATCCATCTTCTTCTTCAGGTCATTTTTTCGGACCTGAATTCGGCGATCGGCTTCATCCAACGCCTTTAAGTTCAAGATCACCTCAGTCGGCGTTTCGGCGCGTTCGTATTCGCCCAGGGCGAGGCGGTAGTCGCGCTCCAGCGCGACGCGGATTTCATTGGGGCTGGACATCCCCATAGGCTGCGGCAACAACCGTAGCCATATCCTCACCGGTCATGGTGAACCTGTGCTCATCCTCAGACGCGGAGCCGAGGTTACATTTCTGCGAAGCCAGCCTCGGTCAGCTTGAAGAAATTGCCGCTCCCTTCAACCCAGCCGCGCTTTCCCATCTCCTCGAACGCCTTGTTGAGGTCGTCTGCGACAAACCTTGTCCCGACCTTCATCTGCACGCCCATCAGCGGGATGATCTCGCCAGGACGGGGGTTGTACGTTTGCGCCGCATCCAAGATGGCACGGATGGTCTCTTCGATCGTCGGCAATTTAGCCATGGGGCAGTTCTCCTCGTTCGCCGGGAGGTATGGCTACGGTCGCGTCAAATCAAGCCTGCATAGCGCTGGTTCGCGAAGAGAATGGATTATCCGTCTTTCCGTTGGGCGGGGGCAGCGGCACCCGACGCTGTCGGCGTCATGCTGGGCTGACTAACGGGCGAAATGGAGCGTCAACATCCTCTCGCTGGCCTTGGGCCATGTTCGTGACCGGCTACCGCCGGTAGACCTCCGGTCATTTCTGCGTCGACGCAGTCTGTCTTCACATGCCGATGAGATACGATTCGACGCAGGCCCAGAATCGCCCAAGCGTGCGGTGCATTTCAAAGGAGACGACAATGTCCAGCGATCATGATCGGGACTACGACTTCGAGATTCTTCAGAAGTCATGCACTACGGCGCATTTGCAGATGCCCGACTTCGATCCGGCACCAACCTCGTATGAGGCCCCTGCCGCTCCAGAACCCGCCCAGGATTCTGACGCAGAGTAACGACAGCTATGGCCGACAAAAAACCCGCGAGCGACATTGCTTTCGCCCTTAACAGCATGACGACTGCACATCTCCAGCGGCATATGCCGGCGGCGCCTTTGAAGACGACGTCACAGAGGTCGGCATCGACGCCGGCTCCCCCGACTGCCAGCACCGCTTCAGCCAAAAAGGATGCCTGAGGCCCCGCCCTCTTGGATGGAGGTGGCTTCACTGCTGGTAGGCGGCAGTTCACTCGTTGTGGCGGTTGTGGCACTGGTCGTCGCGGGGATCGCCTTGCGGAATTCAGATCGCAATTCTTCGGCAGCGACACTGCTCGCCATCATGGAAGCGTTCCGGCAAGGCTGGGAGCGGTTCGAGGAGCCTGATCCCGCGAAACGTATCTACCACTTCCACAGCCTCATGAACTTATTCGAGGTCGGATGCGCGATTCACCAAGATCGTTCGGTTCACGGGGCCTCTAAAAAGCTGCTCGAAGCCTACATGCGCGACACCCTTACGATGATTGAGGGGAATGAAGGGGCGCGGGCGGAGATCGTTAAGATGCGAAATAACCCGGAAGTGTTCGAGTATCTGAAGCTGTTTCTAAAGACGATACGACGCAACGGCCCGACTCATCCTATCGAGCCGCTCGTTAACAAGGACGTGCCTGAGGCACCATCCGTAACAGAAACAACGCCGTCGCATGCCCCATCTGGCGTTGCCGGAACTGCCGTGACTGAAAGCTGATCCTCCGCGAACGATCAGCCTTCAAGCCGCATCAACAGGTCATTTCCGATGCTAGGTGTGTTTGCGCCATAACAGCGGAATACTCGCCCCAGGCGCTGGACAGCCTGCGCCAGCCGCTGGAGACGGGCGAGATCGTCGTGGCGCGCGCCAACGCCCATGTGCGTTATCCGGCGCGGTTCCAGCTGGTGGCGGCGATGAACCCCTGTCGTTGCGGTCTGGGCGGGCCTGGGCGGGGCGCCTGCGGCAAGGCCCCGCGTTGTCAGAAGGATTACCAAAACCGCATTTCCGGCCCGATGTTCGACCGCATTGATTTGACGGTGGAGACCCCGGCGGTGACGGCGGCCGACATGATCCTGCCTGCCCCGGCCGAGGGCACGGCCGAGGCCGCCGCCCGCGTCGCCGCCGCCATGCAGATGCAGGAGGCCCGCATGGCCGAGGCGGGGCTGACAGGAATGCAGGCCCTCAACGCCCGGGCCTCGGGTGAGGCGCTGGAGCGGTTCGCCGCGCCGGATCAGGCGGGGCGCGCCCTGTTGATGAAAGCGGGAGAGGCCGGAGGGCTGACCGCGCGCGGCTGGACGCGCACCCTGCGTCTGGCGCGCACCATCGCCGATCTGGACGGCGCCGACGGGGTGTTGCGCCGCCATGTGGCCGAGGCGCTGATGTATCGACGCAGCACGGTCGGAGCCCATGAGGACTTCGATCGCCAGGCCAGCCGTCGAGCCCTGTTTTCCGTGCAGGAGCCGGGGGCGGGACAAACGCCGTTCGTCTGGAATTAACTCCTCGGCCCTAGCGTGGCCTTATGGGACAGACCCGTCGTAAATCGTCGTCGCAGCCTGAGCTTTTCCCCGCCGCGCCCGACGTTGGGCAGGCTGCGGCGTCGACGGCGACGTCTGGAGACGGAACCTCGCCCGAGCAGCAGTTCCTGCGGCTGATGAGCCATGAGATGCGCACGCCTTTGAACGGGGTGATCGGCATGTTGGGCCTGTTGTCGCGCACCCGTCTGGACGGCGCCCAGCGCGCCTATGCAGAGGCGGCGCAGAAATCGGCCGAGCATCTTCTGGGCCTGGTCAACGATCTGCTCGACTACGCCCGGCTGGAGGCCGAGGCGCTGGAGTTCGATCCGGCGCCGGTCGACCTGGAAGGCCTGGTGCGGGGCGTGGCCGAACTGCTCAGCCCGCGCGCGCACGACAAGGGGTTGGAGATCGTCTGGTCGGTGGCCGCTGACGCGCCGGACGTCATCGCGGACGAGGGCCGCCTGCGGCAGATCCTGTTCAACCTGGCGGGAAACGCCGTGAAATTCACCGACCGGGGCGGGGTGCGCCTGGCGGTTGAGGCGGTCGGCGAACGCATGGAAGGGGCGCCTGCGCGTCTGGCCTTCATCGTCGACGACACCGGCCCTGGCGTGCCTGAAGCGGCGCGCAGGCGCATCTTTGAAGAATTCGGCCACGCCGACGTCTCGGACGCCGCCCGGTTCGACGGGGCGGGGCTGGGCTTGGCGGTGGTGCAGCGGCTGGCCCGCGCCATGGGCGGCGACGCCGTGGTCGAGGACCGACCGGACGGTCCCGGCGCCCGCTTTCGCTTTGAAGCCGAGTTTCCGGTGTTGGTCGACGCCGAGGCGCGCACGCGCCCCCTGGACGGGCTGGCCGTGGCGATCCGCACGCCGGACCCCTTCGTGCGCCGGGCGGCGACCGATCAGATCGAGGCCTCAGGCGGCCGGGTCGCACGCCAGGCCGGCGTGACCCTGATCGACCACGCGGGCGCCGAAGATGCAGCCTTGGCGGCTCGGCCCAGCCAGGGCCAGGCCATCATCCTTCTGCGCCCCTCCGAACGCGACCTGATCAGCCGCTATCGGGCGGCGGGCTTCTGCGGCTATCTGATCAAGCCCCTGCGCCGCGAGTCTCTGGCTGAGCGGGTTCTGGCGGCGGCCGCGCCGCGTCGGGGCCTGCCTGCGCCGCCGGTGCGGCCCGGCGATGACGATCGCGTGGCGCATGTGGCCTTCAAGGGCGTGCGGGTGCTGCTGGTCGAAGACAACCCGGTCGGCGCCCTTTTGGCCAAGACCCTGCTGCGGCGCGAAGGCTGCGTGGTCCAGACCGCAGCCGACGGCCAGGAGGCGCTGGACGCCCTGAAGGCGGCGCGCTTCGATCTGGTCTTCATGGACATGCGGATGCCGCGCCTGGACGGGCCGGGGGCGGCGCGGGCGCTGCGCGCACGGGGGGATCAGACGCCGATCATCGCCCTGACCGCCAACGCCTTCACTGAGGATCGCGCGGTCTGTCTCGAGGCGGGAATGGACGATCATCTGGCCAAGCCGCTGGAGGCGGACGCTCTGCGCGTCGCCCTGGCCCGCTGGACGAACGCCGCCAACCGCGCCAAGGTCGCCGTTTCCTGATCTGCCAGTAGTCCGTCGTCCGTATCGCCCGGCGGCGCCCCGCCGGAGCCATGTATGACCGATTCCAAGACGCCCGCTTCCGAGGTCGCGGCGCTGCAGCCGTCTCCCAAGGGGCTGGGCGTGCTCAAGGCGGCGTTTCGCGAGCGGCGGACCCTGGCCATGCTGCTGCTCGGCTTCTCGGCGGGTCTGCCCTTCGCCATGCTGTTCGGCACATTGAACGCCTGGCTGTCGGATGCGGGCGTGTCGGTGGCGACGATCGGCGTCCTGTCGTGGGTCGGGCTGTTCGGCGCCTTCAAGTTCCTGTGGTCGCCTGCAGTCGGGCTGACGCCGCCGGTGATCGGGCGGATGGGCCGGCGCCGGTCATGGCTGATCCTGTGCCAGATCGTGCTGGCGGGCGCGCTTCTGGCCATCTCCCTGTCGCATCCAGGCACGGGCGCCATTGTGGTGCTGGCGGGCGCCGCCGCCCTGGGCGCCTTCGCCTCGGCCACCCAGGACATCGTCATCGACACCTGGCGGATCGAGGTGGCCGACGAGCGGACGCCGGTGGACCTGCTGTCGACCGTCTATCAACTGGGTTTCCGTACGGCGGCCCTGGTCGGCGGGGCGGGCGCCCTGGTGCTCGCCGATCAACTGGGCTGGTCGGCGACCTTCGTCATCGGAGCCGGGCTGATGGGGCTGGGTGTTCTGGGCACGCTGATCGCACCCGAGCCCAAGGCCGCCCCGCGCGCCGCCATTGCGCGCGAACGCATCGGCTCGCCGCGCCTGCGGATGACCGCCCTGGCCGTCACCCTGGCCGCCTGGGCCTGGGCGGCCTTCATGCTGGTGCGCTTCATGGTTACGGCCCTGACCGTCAAGCCCGCGCCCAGCGCCGGAGAGTTCACCGCCGTCTGGGGACCGTGGATCGTCGGCATGGCGGTGATCCTGCCCGCTGTCCTGGCGGGGATCATCGTCTGGCGCGGAGGCAAGGCGAAGGCCGCGCCTGTGGTCGATCAGGGACCGGCGCTCGCCAACACCCTGTATGACGCCATCCTGGCGCCGCTGGTCGAGCTGATGGGGCGTCTGGGCTGGGGCGCGGTGATCGTGCTGGGGCTGATCTTGACCTATCGCATCACCGACGGCGTCTGGGGCCCGTTCGCCTTTCCCTTCTACATGGGGGACACGGGCGGGGCGCTGGGCCACACCAAGACCGAGATCGCCCTGGCGTCCAAGACCTTTGGCGTGGTCATGACCATCGTCGGCATCGCCCTGGGCGGGTGGGCGCTGCTGGTCATCGGGCGGATGGCCAGTCTGCTGCTGGGCGCGGCCCTGTCGGCGGCGACCAATCTACTGATGATGGACCTGGCTATGGGCGCGCCGGTGATCGGCGGCTTCATGAGCGTGACCGGCCTCTACAAGCTGTTCGGCGCCTTCGGGGTGGGCGAGCCCTTGGCGCGGCTGATGCTGGCCATCGCGGGCGAGAACATCGCCGGCGGCTTCGCGGGCGCGGCCTTCGTGGCCTATCTGTCGGCCCTGTCGAACAAGATGTTCGGGGCGGTGCAGTTCGCCGTCTTCACCTCACTGGCCCTGCTGATCGGCACGCTGGGGCGCGGGGCCCTGGGCGAACTGATCGAGCGTCAGGGCTATGCGGCCATGTTCGTCATCGCGGCCTGGCTGGGCGTGGTGGCGGTGGTCTTCTGCGCGATGGAGTGGGTGCGCCAGACGATGGAGCGCCGCCGTCTCAACCTCGACGCCTAGAGGCTGAAGCGCCCTGAGTTGGAACGCAAAGAGGCGGCCCGGAGGCCGCCTCTCGACGTCGTCGCGATCGAGCGGGCGATCAGCCCTCGACTTCCACGCCTTCGGCATAGGCGGCGAAGGTGGCGGCGGTGATGATCTCGCCGACCGAGGCCCCCAGGGGCACGATCTGCACCGACTTCTCCAGGCCGACCAGCAGGGGGCCGATCACCGTGGCGCCGCCCAGCGACTGCACCAGACGCGTCGAGATGGCCGCCGAATGGATGGCGGGCATCACCAGGACGTTGGCGTCGCCGGTCAGGCGCATGAAGGGATAGTTGGCGCGCGCCTCGGAGTTCAGCGCCAGGGCCGGCGGCATCTCGCCTTCGTATTCGAAGTCCACGTCCATGGAGTCCAGGATGCGTATGGCTTCGCGCACCTTCTCACCGCGATCGCCCGGCGGGTCGCCGAAGGTCGAGTAGCTGAGGAAGGCCACGCGCGCCTTGCGGCCCAGCTTCTTGACCGTGGCGGCGGCCTTGACCGCGATCTCGGCCAGTTCGGCGGCGTTGGGCAGTTCGTGGATCGAGGTGTCGGCCACGAACAGCGTGCGGCCCTTGGCCAGCAGGATCGACAGGCCGATCATGCGGTCCGTGACGTCCAGGACGCGACGGACCTCTTTCAGGGCCATGTTGAAGTTACGGGTGACGCCGGTGACCATGCAGTCCGCCTCGCCGCGCGCGACCATGGCGGCGGCGAAGTAGTTGCGGTCCTGGTTGATCATGCGCTGGACGTCGCGGCGCAGATAGCCGCGGCGCTGCAGACGGGCGTACAGCCAGTCGACGTATTCGGCGTTCCGGTCCGACACGCGGGCATTCATGATCTGAATGCCCAGATCATCGAAGTTCAGACCGGCCTCGGCGGCGTTCTGGCGGATCAGCTCCTCGCGGCCGACCAGGATCGGCGTGCCGAGATCGGCCTGCTTGAAGGCCCAGGCGGCGCGGATGACGACCTGCTCTTCGCCCTCGGCGAAGACGACGCGCTGCTTCGGACCCGAGCGCACGCTGGCCTGGATCTTCTGCATCAGGGCGGCGGACGGATCGACCCGCTGACGCAGGGCGATGCGATAGGCGTCCATGTCCTCGATCGGCTTGCGCGCCACGCCGGTGTCCATCGCCGTCTGGGCGATGAAGGGCGGGATGTACCAGATCAGGCGCGGGTCGAACGGGGTCGGGATGATGTATTCCGGGCCGAACTTCAGCTTGCGGCCGCGATAGGCGGCGGCGACTTCGTCCGGCACGTCTTCGCGGGCCAGCGCCGCCAGGGCGTGGGCGCAGGCGATCTTCATCTCGTGGTTGATCTGGCGCGCGCGCACGTCCAGCGCGCCGCGGAACAGATAGGGGAAGGCCAGGACGTTGTTGACCTGGTTCACATAGTCCGAGCGGCCGGTGGCGATGATGGCGTCCGAACGCACCGACTTGACGTCTTCCGGGGTGATTTCCGGGTCGGGGTTTGCCATGGCGAAGATGATCGGATTGGGCGCCATGGAGGCGACCATTTCCTTGGAGATCGCGCCCTTGGCGGACAGGCCCAGCACCACGTCGGCGCCGACCATGGCCTCGGCCAGGGTGCGCAGGGGCGTGTCGGTGGCGTGCGCCGCCTGCCATTGCGAGACGTTGTCGCGGCCCTTGTAGATGACGCCCTGGCGGTCGCAGATGACGGTGTTCTCGGCCTTGACGCCGGCGGCCTTCATCAGGGCGATGGACGACAGGCCCGCCGCACCGGCGCCCGACAGGACGACCTTGAGGTCTTCCAGCTTCTTGCCGACGATATGGGCCGCATTGATCAGGCCCGCGGTCGAGATGATGGCCGTGCCGTGCTGGTCGTCATGGAAGACCGGGATGTCCAGCAGGTCCTGCAGCTGGGCCTCGATCTCGAAGCATTCCGGGGACTTGATGTCCTCCAGGTTGATGCCGCCCCAGGTGTCGCCGATGTTCTTGACCACGGTGACGAACTCGTCCGGGTCGGTGGTCTTCACCTCGACGTCGAAGCTGTCGACGTCGGCGAAGCGCTTGAACAGGACCGATTTGCCTTCCATCACCGGCTTGGACGCCATGTGCCCGAGGTTGCCCAGGCCGAGGATGGCGGTGCCGTTCGAGATGACGGCGACCAGATTGCCCTTGGCGGTGTAGTCGTAGGCCTTGTCCACGTCCTTGGCGATGGCCAGGACCGGCACGGCCACGCCCGGCGAATAGGCCAGCGACAGGTCGCGCTGGGTCGCCATCGGCTTGGTCGGGGCCATGGAGATCTTGCCCGGCGTCGGATCGCTGTGGAACTCCAGAGCGTCGTCGTCGGAGAAGGTCTGTTTATCGGTCAATTCGGGCATTTCGATCTCGGGAAGGGGCAGGCGCATTTCGTTCCTAGATCGTGGGATGGACGGGGACAACCGCTGACGCTGGGTCAAGGCCGATTGCGTGGTTTCTCCGTCACGCGACGGGCAGGAAGCCCGTCCCTTCGATCTCGACCGGGCCGGTCATGAAAACGTGGCCGGACGCCTCGTCCCAGTCGATGACAAGCGTCCCGCCATCGACGATCACGTTTGCCCTGCGGTCGGTCAGGCCGCGCCGCGCGGTCGCCACTAGGGCGGCGCAGGCGCCCGTGCCGCAGGCCAGGGTCAGGCCCGCCCCGCGTTCCCACACCCGCAACCGAATGTGATTGCGATCTAGGACGTTGGCGAAGCCGACATTGACGCCCTCGGGAAACAGGGGGTGATGCTCGACCAGGGAGCCGGAGCCGCGCACGAAGGCGTCGTCCTGTTGGTCGGTGAAGAAGACGACGTGGGGATTGCCCATCGAAACCGCGCCGGGCGTATGCAGCACAGGGGCGTCGATCGGCCCGACCTGAAGCTCGATCCCGCGCGTGTCCATGTCTTCCGACAGCGGCACTTCGGACCAATCGAGGCGCGGCGCGCCCATATCCACCGTCACTTCGTGGATGGCCGCGGTCGGCGGCCCTTCGGAAGCTCCTGACCCGACGCGGCCTGATGCCCGCCTTGCCGTCGTCGGCCCGCCCAGGGTGTCGATGACCACCTCTTCCTTGTCGGTCGCCTCCAGCAGCAGCCAGCCGACGCAGCGCAGGGCGTTGCCGCAAGTCTCGACCATGGAGCCGTCGGCGTTCCACACGCGCATGAAGGCGTCGGCGCTTTCGGACGGCTCGACGCCGATCAGCTGGTCGAAGCCGCCCAGGCCCGCCGCCGGGTCGGCCAGGGCGCGCACCTGGGCCTCGGTCGGGTGGAAGGGCGCTTCGAAGGCCTGGACGACGATGAAGGCGTTTCCGGCGCCGTTCATGCGGATGTAGGGGCGGGCGGGCTGGCTCATGATCGTCTTCATATAGGATTTTTCGCCGGTTCATGTATCGGTGTCGGCGATGACGTCTGACCAGAGCCAAACCGCCAAGCCTGACGGACTGCGGCTGAGGGCGCGTTTGCGCTACCTCTATCACGGCTCACAGCCGGCGGCGGTGAAGTTCCGCCTGATGGTCATCGTCATCGACCTGGCCATCATCGGCTTCTTCCTGGCGACGCCGATCCTGAAGGAGGCGGGCTGGGTCTTCTATGTGATGGACTATCTGATCGCCGCCGTGCTGGGGCTGGACCTGGCGGCGCGGGCCTACGCCTATTCCGACATCCGGTCCTGGTTGAAGCGGCCGATCGTCTGGGTCGATCTGTTTGTCCTGGCGACCCTGCTGTTCCCGGCCTGGCTGGCCAATCTGGGCTTCCTGCGGCTGCTGCGGTTCTGGAGCCTGCTGAACAGCGACCTGTTCTGGCGCACCATCGGCCGCCGTTTCGACGACACGCGGGTCGAGGAGGTCACGCGCGCCCTGACGGCTCTGGTCACCTTCGTCTTCGTGACGACCGGCTTCGTCTATGCCTATTTCCGGGGCAAGGCCGAGCACATCAACGGCTATCTGGACGCCCTCTATTTCACGGTCGCCACCCTGACGACGACGGGCTTCGGCGACATCACCCTGCCCGGCAACTGGGGGCGGGTCATCTCCATCGTCGTCATGCTGGTGGGCATCACCCTGTTCATCCGCCTGGCGCAGACGCTGATCCGGCCGCACAAGGTCAAGTTCCCCTGCCCCACCTGCGGCCTTCAGAAGCACGATCCCGACGCCGTCCACTGCAAGGCCTGCGGCCAGATCCTGTGCATCCCCGACGACGGCGATTGAGCCTCGCCCTGCGGCGAAAGATTACAAGCCTGTAAGATTACAGACGCTTGCCCCCCGCCCCGGCCCTCGCCAAGGTGCCGCGCGAAACATTCGTCCGTTGGGGGACACTCATGACCATCCGCTCGCTGGCGTCTGTCGCCGCCCTTCTTCTCGCCGCCGGAGCCGCACCCGTCGCCATGGCCCAAGCCACCGTATCCGCAAGCGCCGCCTCGACGGCTCCGGGTTTCGCCGCCAGCGAGGCGACCGACCCCTATCTGTGGCTGGAAGAGGTCGAGGGCGACCGCGCCATGGAGTGGGTCAAGGCGCACAACGAGACCTCGCTGGGCACGTTGCAGGGCGATCCGCGCTATGAGGGTCTGCACCAGCAGGCGCTGGACCTGGTGCAGTCGCGCGACCGCATTCCGTCGCCCGGCTTCACCCACGACGGCCACGTGGACAACTTCTGGCAGGACGCCGAGCATGTGCGCGGCATCTGGCGCCGTACGACGCTGGACTCCTATCGCACCGACGCGCCGCAGTGGGAGACGATCCTGGACATCGACGCCCTGTCGGCGGCCGAGGGCGCCAACTGGGTCTACAAGGGCGCGACCTGCCTGCCGCCGGATGAGCGTTACTGCCTGATCTCCCTGTCGGACGGGGGCAAGGACGCGGTGACGATCCGCGAGTTCGATACGGTGACGAAGACCTTCGTCGCCGACGGCTTCAATCTACCGGAATCCAAGGGCGATGTGACCTGGGTCGACCATGACACGGTCCTGGTGTCGCGCGACTTCGGCGAGGGCTCGCTGACGGACTCGGGCTATCCGCGCACCGTGCGCCTGTTGAAGCGTGGACCGTCGGCCGATCAGGCCGAGGTCTTCGCGGGCGAGAAGACCGACGTCTCCGTCTCCAGCTACACCTTGCGCGACGCCGACGGCGTGCTGCAGGCGGTGCTGCTGAATCGTGGGATCAACTTCTACGAAAGCGAGACCTGGCTGCTGAATGACCGCGGCGAGACGACGAAGCTGGAGCTGCCGCTCAAGTCCAGCGTCAACGCCCTGGTCGCCGGCCAGTTGGTGGTGACGACGGATCAGGACTGGACCGCGCCGTCGGGTCAGGAATTCAAGACCGGCGATGTCATCGCCTGGCCGCTTCAGGCCTGGCTGGCCGATCCGAAGACGCCCGCCCGCCTGGTCCTGCGTCCGGGCGAGCGCGAGGCCGTCGAGGGGATCAACGCCACCCGCAACAAGCTGGTCGTGGCCCTTTACGAGAACGTGCGCGGCTCGGTCTATGTCTACGACCCGGCCGACTGGAGCCGCACGCGCCTGGACTTGCCGCAGAACGTCTCGGTCGGCGTCGGCTCGGCGTCTGAGCGCGACGACAAGATCTTCGTCAGCGTCACCGGCTATCTGAACCCGTCCAGCCTCTATCTGGCCGATGCGGCGACCGGCGCGGTCGCCCTGACCAAGGCCCTGCCGGACAAGTTCGACGCCAGCGGCATGCGCGTCGATCAGTTCGAGGCCCGTTCGGCCGACGGAACGATGATCCCCTATTTCGTCGTCCACAAGGACGCCATGGCGATGGACGGCTCGAACCCGACGCTGCTCTACGGCTACGGCGGCTTCCAGTCGTCGCTGCTGCCCGGCTATTCGCCGACCGTCGGCAAGCTGTGGCTGGAGCGCGGCGGCGTCTATGTCATCGCCAACACGCGCGGCGGCGGCGAGTTCGGCCCCAAATGGCACCAGGCGGCCCAGCAGGAGAACCGCCAGCGCGCGCACGAGGACTTCCAGGCCGTGGCGCAGGATCTGATCACGCGCGGGATCACCTCTCAGCCGCACCTCGGGATTATGGGCGGTTCGCAGGGTGGTCTGTTCATGGGCGCCATGCTGACCCAGCGCCCGGACCTGATCAACGCGGCCGTCATCCAGGTGCCCCTGTTCGACATGCTGCGCTTCCACAAGCTGCTGGCCGGCGCCTCGTGGATCGGCGAATACGGCAACCCGGACCTCCCCGAACAGCGCGCCTGGATCGAGGAATATTCGCCCTATCAGCGTCTGGCGGCGGGCCAGCCCTATCCCGAGGTCTTCATCCACACCTCGACCAAGGACGACCGCGTCCACCCCGGCCACGCCCGCAAGGCGGCGGCGCGGATGGAGGCGCTGGGCTATCCGGTGCTCTTCTATGAAAACACCGACGGCGGCCACGCGGCGGGCGCCAACCTGCGCGAGACGGCCCGCCGCATCGCGCTGGAATACACCTATCTGACCCGTCGGCTGATGGATCAGCCGGCGCAGCGATAAATCACACCCGCTCATCCCCGCGGAGGCGGGGACCCAG
>NZ_FUIE01000008.1 GCF_900163625.1 Brevundimonas diminuta 3F5N | reverse complement strand
GCGGCGTAGATTCTGGCGCTCGATCCGCGCTCGGCGTGCGTGGCTCTTACTGGGTCCCCGCCTCCGCGGGGATGAGCGGTGGAAATGACGCCCCGTTTCATTACAGCTCCGTAAGGTGCGCGGCGGCTCTTCGCCCTGCTAGGCTTTCGGCGCCCGTTTCTTCGACTGCGGGCGTTGGAAAGCCGCCCCTCATGAAGAATCGTCTGATCCTGACCGCCTGCGCCTCGGCGCTGCTGCTTGGCCTGCCCGCCGCGGCCCCCGCCTGGGCCAAGGCGCCGCCTGCCGCTGCAACGACCGCCCAAGGCGGGGTCGAGGTGCCGCCGCTAGGCTTCGCCAAGCGGGTGCTGGCCAACGGCATGGAGGTCTATACGGCGCGCGACGCCTCGACCTCCAACGTCACGGTCCAGGTCTGGTATCGCGTGGGGTCGAAGGACGATCCGGCGGGCCGTTCGGGCTTCGCTCACCTGTTCGAGCACCTGCTGTTCAAGGCGACCAAGAACATGCCGTCCGAGACGTTCGATCGCCTGACCGAGGACGTCGGCGGCTTCAACAACGCCTTCACCGCCGACGACGTGACCGCCTATTATGAAGTGGTTCCGGCCAACCACCTGCAGCGCATCCTGTTCGCCGAGGCCGACCGCATGGGCTCGCTGGTCGTCGATGAGGCGAACTTCGCCTCCGAGCGCGACGTGGTGAAGGAGGAATACCGCCAGCGCATTCTGGCCAGCCCCTACGGCCGCCTGTTCGGCCTGTTCACGCCCGAGACCATCTATCAGGACCACCCCTATCGCCGTCCGGGCATCGGCTCGATCGAAGAGCTGGACGCCGCGACCCTGGACGACGTGCTGCGCTTCCACGCCACCTACTACCGGCCGGACAACGCCATGCTGATCGTGGCGGGCAATTTCGATCAGGCGCAGCTGGACGGCTGGGTCGACGAATACTTCGCCCCGCTGAAGCGTCCATCGACGCCCATGCCCGCCAATGATGTGAAAGAGCCCGAGCCGACCGGCCCGCGCACCGCCACCTATTACGCGCCGAACGTGCCCCTGCCCGCCGTGGCCCTGGCCTGGAACACCGTGGCCTATAAGGACGCCGATCGCGCGGCCCTGACGGTGCTGGACGGCATCCTGTCGACCGGCGAAAGCAGCCGCCTGTACCGCTCGCTGGTCTATGACAAGCAGATCGCCGCCTCGGCCGGCTCCAACCCCGACTTCGCCCAACAGGCGGGCAATCTGGCCGCCTACGCCATCATGGCGGGCGGCGAGACGGTCGAGACCGGCAAGGCCGCGCTGGAGGCCGAGATCGCGCGCCTGCGCGACGAACCCGTCACCGCCGCCGAACTGGCCGAGGCCAAGAACGAACTGGTCGCCGACGCCCTGCGCGGCCGTGAAAGCATCGACGACCGCGCCACGACCCTGGGCATGGCGCTGATCATGACCGGCGACGCGACGGCCGCCGACCGCGAGATCGCCGAAATCCAGGCCGTCACCGCCGCCGACGTGCAGCGCGTGGCCCGCCGCTATCTGACGCCGCAGCGCCAGATCACCATCAACTACCTGCCCGCCGACGACGCCAATGCGCCCAGCGAGCAGAAGAAGAACGTCGACGCCCCGGTCACAGTCGCTTCCCTGGCCCCGGCCGGTCCGGTCGCCGTCCTGCTGCCGGAGGCCGAGCGCGCCCGCCTGCCCCAGCCGGGGCCGGAGGTATCGCCCGCCACCCCGGCCATCGCCGACTTCCGTCTGGACAACGGCCTGCGCGTCCTGGTCGCCCCGACCCAGGGCCTGCCCCTGGTCTCGGCGCGACTGAACTTCAACGCCGGCTCGGCCCATGATCCGGCGGGCAAGCCGGGGGTCGCCTCCATGACCGCCGCCCTGCTGACCCAGGGCACGACGACCAAGGACGCGCCGGAAATCGCCACCGCCATCGAACAGCTGGGCGCCAGCATCGGCGCGGGCGCGGGCGCCGACTTCACCAATGTCTACGCCAATGCGCCCAAGGACGTGTTCGGCCGCACCCTGACCCTGATGGCCGATCTGGTGCGCAACGCGACCTTCGCCGCAGAAGAGCTGGAGCGTCAGCAGTCCCAGACCCTGGACGGCCTGCGCGTGGCGCTGAGCCAGCCCGGCTCCATCGCCGGACAGGCGGTCGGCCGCGTGATCTACGGCGCCGCCCCCTATGGCGCGCCGGGTTCGGGCACGGTGAACAGCATTCCCGCCCTGACGCGCGACGACGTGGCGGTGTTCCACTCCGATCGCTTCCGTCCGTCGCAGGCGACCCTCGTCTTTTCGGGCGACGTGACCCCGGCCGAGGCTCGCGCCCTGGCGGACGAGGCCTTCGGCGACTGGCGCGACGCCGGTCCCGCACCGGCCGCCATCGACAAGGCGGGCCAGACCTTGGCGCCGCGTGTCGTCGTCATCGATCAGCCGGGCGCCGGTCAGGCGGCGGTCGTCGCCGCCATCCGCGGCGTCAGCCGCACCGACGCCGACTTCTTCCCGCTGACGGTCGGCAACACCTTGCTGGGCGGCGGCTATTCCTCGCGGCTGAACCAGAAGATCCGCATCGAGAAGGGCCTGTCCTACGGCGCCGGATCATCGCTGGGCGCGCGGGCGGACGCGGGCGTCTTCACCGCCTCGACCCAAACCAAGAACGAGTCGGCGGCCGAGGTGGTCGATCTGATGCTGGCCGAGATCGCCAAGCTTGGCGACGCCCCGGCGACCGAGACCGAACTGGCCCCGCGCCGCGCCACCTTGATCGGCGCCTTCGGCCGCTCGCTGGAGACGGTCGACGGCCTGGGCGGCCTGGTCGCCAACCTGGCCCTCTACGACCTGCCCATGAGCGACCTGGCTGACTACGCCGGGCGCGTCCGCGCGGTCACGCCGCAGCAGGTCGAGGCGGCCTTCGCCGAACACCTGCCGACCGACCGGGCCAGCATGGTCGTGGTCGGCGACGCCTCCAAGTTCATCGACGCCCTGCGGGCCAAGTATCCGAACGTCGAGGTCATTCCGCTGACCGATCTGAACCTGGACAGCGCCTCGCTGAAGTAAGGCCAAGAACGCCTCCCCTCATGGGGAGGCGTTTTTCGTTCAGGTCGCCAGGATCAGGTCGTCAGACACACCACCTGGGCGACACGCAGATCCTGACGCAGCCGGTCGGAGACGGCGCCGTAGTTCTGGGTCGTCACGGCCTGGCCCAGGGCGGCTTCATCGGCGCGTTGCTGGGCGCCGACCGTGGGCACGAAGGTGTCAGGGGCCGTGGTGTAGATGCGGCCGCGCCGGGGCGACTCGGCGATGGTCACGCCCAGCACCCGCCCGCGACGGTCCAGCACCGGCGCACCCGACAGGCCCGACAGCGTGCCCTTCAGCCCCCGCGTGCGGCCGGCCTCGGCCCAGGCCAGCACCGGCTCGTCATAGGAGCGGTGGCCGCGGATCTTCAGCGTCTCACGGCCGATCAGGCGCGAGGCCACCTCGCCCGGCCGCCCTTGAGGGAAGCCGGGGTGGAAGGCCCGCTGGCCCTTGTAGAGCGGCGCCTGGGGCGCGATCGGCAGGGCGGGCGGCCCGCCGTCGGTCAATAACAGGGCCACGTCCGCCCGCGCGGCCAGGCGCACGTCGGCGGCCAGGGCGCGAGTCTTGTCGATCACCAGCGCGGGTTTGCGGCACCCTTCGACCACGTGGCGGGCGGTGATCCAGCGGCCGTCTCCAGCGATGGAGAAGGCCGTGCCCGACACCGGCTCATGCTCGTCCGAGGTGTCGACGGTGACAGACGGATCAAAGGGGGTGATCGGTCCCAGCAGAGGCCCCGTCGCCTCATCGTAATGGAAATCATGCGGCGCGTCGGCGCGCTCGCCCCGGTTCAGGGACGCAATCAGGATCACGCCGATGACGGCGGCGTATATGGTCCAGTCGGGAAGATGGGGAAAGCGCAAGGCCGCCCCCTCAACCCGTCAGGGCGGCCGCCAGGATCAAGGCGGTCGACAGCTTGGCCCCGGCCAGGACCACGGCGGCGGAGGTTTCGCCCTTCTCTATCCGTTGCGGCAGGCCGTGCAGCAGGAAGTCGACGACGCGGAAGGCCAGCAGTTGCAGCACCACCGTCGCCACGCCCCAGATGGCGATGTCGCGGATCGAGGTCGACACCGACAGGGACACCGCCAGCGGGATGGCCAGACCGACCAGCACCCCGGAAAAGGCCACGGCGGCGGCCGGATTGCCTTGCCGGATCAAGGCGATCTCGCGCCACGGCGTCAGCAGGGCATAGACCGCCGCCCCCGCCGCCAGCAGGCCGAACGTCACCGCCAGGTGCAGCATCAGAATCGGAAAGCCCGTCGCGAACGCCTGGAGTTCAGGAGTCGACAGAACGCCCGGCAACGACGAGGTCTCCATGACGACGAACCCTAGCCTCCCAGCCTAAAGGGGAACGAAACCAAAACACCCTTGCCCGAAAGCCTGACCGTTCCGCTAGGGCGCCCGCGCCACAGTCGGCGGACAAAGCGTCCGACCGGGCGGGCGGCGGCCCTCTCAGGCCGCGTCAGCCTCTTCGCGCTCGGCCTTGATCCGCGCGCTGGCCCTCAGCTTCTCGCTCTCGGACTTGAGCTGGCCGCAGGCGGCCAGGATGTCGCGGCCGCGCGGGGTGCGGATGGGGCTGGCGTAGCCCGCCTTGTTCAGGATGGCGGCGAAGGTCTCGATCGTCTTCCAGTCCGAGCACTGATAGTCGGTGCCGGGCCAGGGGTTGAACGGGATCAGGTTCACCTTGGACGGAATGCCCTCGATCAGCTTGATCAGGGCGCGCGCCTCGGCCGGGCTGTCGTTGACGCCCTTCAGCATGACGTATTCGAACGTCACCCGGCGCGCGTTGGACAGGCCGGGATAGGCGCGGATGGCGGCCATCAGCTGATCCAGCGGATACTTCTTGTTCAGCGGCACCAGTTGATCGCGCAGCGGGTCGTTGGTGGCGTGCAGGCTGATGGCCAGCATGGCCGCCGTGCGCTCGCCCAGGGCGTTCAGCTGCGGCACGACGCCCGAGGTCGACACCGTGATCCGGCGCCGCGACAGGGCGATGCCCTCATTGTCGGAGATGATGTCGATGGCGTTGGCGACGTGGTCCAGATTGTAGAGCGGCTCGCCCATGCCCATGAAGACGATGTTCGACAGGCGGCGGTCTTCCTTGGGCGAGGGCCACTCGTCCAGATCGTCGCGGGCCACCTGGACCTGGGCCACGATCTCGGCCGTGGTCAGGTTGCGGACCAGCTTCTGCGTGCCGGTGTGGCAGAAGGTGCAGTTCAGGGTGCAGCCGACCTGGGACGAGACGCACAGGGCGCCCGCCCGGCCCACGTCGGGAATGTAGACGGTCTCGATCTCGATGCCCGGCGCCGTGCGGATCAACCATTTGCGCGTGCCGTCCTTCGACACCTGGCGCTCGACGATCTCGGGGCGGGCCAGGGTGAAGGCCTCGGCCAGCTTGGCGCGCGTGTCCTTGCCCACGTCGCTCATCAGATCGAAGTCGGTCACGCCGTAATGGTGGATCCAGCGCCACGCCTGGGAAGCGCGCATCTTGGCCTTTTCGGGCGGGCAGATTTCAGCGTCGATCAGGGCCTGGCGCAGCTCGTCGCGCGTCAGACCGCTGAGGTTGACGGGCGTCTTTACCGGGGCGCTGGCGCGCGTGAGATCGAGCGAAATGCTCAAGGGCGGATGTCCTGCGGCGAAGGGTGAAGCGGCGGCGTCTAGCACAGATGGGGCGTCTTGTCGCCTTTGGCCATCTGCGGGTTGATAGACTCGGAACGAGGCGCTAGAGGGGCGGCCGTTGGGGAGTAGCTTCCGGCATATCCCAGCCGGGGTCGCGTCAACACACTTGTTCCTGTCTTCAGGGGCATGGCGCGATCAGCGGATCACCTCCGCCTAGCGAGACCAGCATGCTGCACCTGCGGGGCCGGCCCGCGCGTGGAGCGTGCTGTCATGCGTCCGGCCGAGTGTGTTTTCCCATGATGTCCCCCGTCGCCATCGCCGTCCTGTCCGTCAGCATGTCCGCCGACGCCTTCGCCGCCGCCATCGGGCGCGGCGCCCAGCACCGGCCGACGGTGCCCCAGGCCCTGCGCTCGGGCCTGGTGTTCGGCGTGATCGAGGCGATCACCCCCCTGATCGGCTTCGCCCTGGGCGTGGCGGCCGCCGGCTTCGTCGCCGCCATCGACCACTGGATCGCGTTCGGCCTGCTGGGCGCGGTCGGGGCCAAGATGATCTGGGAGGCGCTGAAGCGTGAAGACGAAGTCGAGGCGGCTGCCCCCGGCGGCAAGGCCGCGTCGCGCGGCCTGCTGGCTCTGGTCGCCACCGCCGTCGGCACCTCAATCGACGCGGGCGCGGTGGGGGTCGGCCTGGCGCTGCTGGACGCCAACATCTGGCTGATCGCCGCCTGTATCGGCTTCACCACCTTCGCTTTGGCGACCTTGGGCCTGCTGGTCGGCAAGGCGGCGGGCACGCGCCTGGGCAAGATCGTCGAACTGATCGGCGGCGTCGCCCTGATCGCGCTAGGCCTGAAGATCCTGCTGGAGCATCTGGGCGTTCTGGCGGGCTGAGGCGGGCGCCTGAAGCCTAGCCTTGCTCCGAGACGGATTCAGGAGGATCATTCCGTCTCGCCGCTCACCGGCTGAAGGAGACCGCCATGCGCGCCCCCCTGTTCCTCGCCGCCGTCCTCCTCGCCCCGCTGGCGCTCGCCGCCTGCGCCTCGGGCCGCCCCTTGCCGACCTATCAGCAGGAGATGGACAAGCTGGACGCCGAATGCCGCGACCGCGGCGGCATCATTTCGCCTACCGGCCGTCAGACCGGCCGCCCGCAGACCGACTATGTCTGCAAGATCACCGGCGGCGCCTCGCGGATCCCGCAAAGCTAAGGCGTCATAGGCGCGAAGCGTCGTCCAACTCGCCTGTAGCGGCCTTGGTGCGGAGCCCTCAGGTTCCGCTACGCGCCTCGTCGCCCTTCACCGGGTGGCGGAACGTTTTTCGTTTCTGGTGCGCCTCAAGCCTGACTGACGGGCATAAGAAAACCCGCCTGCCACATTGGGACTCAGACGGGCCTAATGAGCCGAAACTCACATTTAAAATAGGGACGCGAACCCGGATTGCAAGGCGTCAAGCTTCGGGCTCCGCCAAACAGTGTTCACGCAAATGTTAGTTGTTGGAAGACCGGTGTTTTTTAACTTGGCCAAGCGGCAATGGCGCCGCTTGGAGTGACTGATATGTTCAGAAAGATGATGGCTGTCGCCAGCCTCGCCGCCGTCGCTGCCGCCAGTTCGTTGGTTGCGCCGACAGCAGCATCAGCGAAAACGAGCGCAGGTCAATTTGCTGCAGAGCAATGCGGCAACGGCTATTGGGCGGTACTAGAGTATCCGAGCTACGATGAGTGCTACGCGTTCGCCGTTCAATACTACATCCAGCAAACACGCGGTGGTGGCGGCAGCGGCGGCGGCGGCATGACCTCGCCCGGAGACATCCCTGGCTACGTTCCTGGCCAAGGGTGCGGCGCCACGCGCATTCCCTGCAACCCTGCGAATTAACCGCACTTCGCCCAAAGCTCGGGGTGAAATCCAGGCCCGCTCTCTTCGGAGGGCGGGCAGAGAGGAACATTCTCCGGGGCTATTCTGGGATTTCACTCCCGGAGCGGCCCGCTTGGTCCACAAATGTTCTCATAGCGATCGAGCTCTCAGATTTGAGAGGCTGACTAAGTCTTTGATTTAAAAGAAATCCGTGGTGGTTGGAGGCGGGATCGAACCGCCGACCTGTGGGTTATGAATCCACCGCTCTAACCATCTGAGCTACCCAACCCCTTACGGAGCATCGCGCCGGATCGAGAACGACCCCTGAGCGCGAGAGGGGTGCGTATATCGCCGCCTTCTCTCCGGTTCAAGCCGCTTCGATATGGATTTCGTACGGGACTATCGGTCGCGGCGCGTTTCGGCTCGCGCAAAGCGCGACGAGACGGCATCCTGACCGTCCAAAGCCACGCTGTTCAGGAGCCGCCATGCGCCCCGTCCTCTTCGCCGCTTCCGTCGCCGCCCTGGCTCTCGCCGCCTGCGGGGCCAATGGTCAGGATGAGGCGCCGTCCGCCGCCACCGGCGCGCCGGTCGAAACCCGCCCGCCCAACAACCCGGATCAGAAGCCGGCCGTCGAGGGCCAGACCCGCGCGCCGTCGGTCAGCACCACACTGGCCATGCAGCACACGGTCGTGGCCGAGGGGCTGGAGCACCCCTGGGGCCTGGCCCTGCTGCCGGACGGCCAGTGGCTGGTGACGGAGAAGCCCGGTCGGATGCGCGTCGTCAGCGCCCAGGGCCGGATCGGCGCGCCGATCAGCGGCCTGCCCGCCGTGGCGGCGCGCGGTCAGGGCGGCCTGCTGGACGTGATCCTGAGCCCGACCTTCGCCCAGGACCGGATGATCTACTGGTCCTACGCCCAACCGCGAAACGGCGGCAACGGCACGGCCGTGGCGCGCGGCCGCCTGTCCGACGACCTGAGCCGCGTCGAGAACGTGCAGGTCGTCTTCCAGGTCAAGGACACCTATGACGGGGACAAGCATTTCGGCTCCTCCCTGGTCTTCGGCCCGGACAGCAAGCTCTACATCACCATCGGCGAGCGGTCGGACAAGCCGATGCGGCCGACGGCCCAGAGCCTGGCCTCGCACCACGGCAAGGTCATCCGCATCAACGCCGACGGCTCGGTCCCGGCCGACAATCCCTTCGTCGGCCGCAATGACGCCCTGCCCGAGATCTGGTCCTACGGCCACCGCAACCCGCAGGGCATCGCCGTCCAGCCGGAAACCGGCGCGGTCTGGAGCATCGAGCACGGCACGCGCGGCGGCGACGAGCTGAACCTGGAGAAGGCGGGCGCCAACTACGGCTGGCCCGGCGCGGCCTACGGCATCGAATACAGCGGCGACGCCATCCCCGGCGCGACAACGACGCAGGACGGCACCGTCCAGCCCGTCTACTACTGGGATCCGGTGATCGCGCCGGGCGGCATGGCCTTCTACGACGGAGCCATGTTCCCCGGCTGGAAAGGCGACGCCCTGATCGGCGGCCTGGGCGGCAAGCATCTGGTCCGTCTGGTGCTGCAGGACGGCCGCGTGGTCGGCGAAGAACGCCTGCTGACCGGCCTGGGCGAACGCATCCGCGACGTGGCGGTGGCCCCTGACGGCGCCGTCTGGGTCGTGACGGACGAGGAGAACGGCAAGCTGGTGCGGCTGGCGCGCCGCTGAGGCTGAGACGACAGGGCGGGCCGCGCGAAACGGCCCGCCCTTTTCACATCCGACGACCTCACGCGCCTTGTTACTTGACGTTGACGTAAACGTCGGCTTTCTAGCGACCTGAGTTTCAATTCCAGACGCGATGATCGGACCTCTCCGCTCGTCACACCGCCCAAGACGCCAACCCGTCCCTCATGCAGCGAGGCGCCGCGCGCCGAGCGATAGGGACACTAGAGAAGAGAGACGCTCCATGGCCGACGCCTATATCTACGACGCCGTGCGCACCCCGCGCGGCAAGGGCAAGAAGGACGGCAGCCTGCACGAGATCACCGCCCTGAGCCTGGCGACCCAGGTTCTGGAGGCTCTGCGCGACCGCAACGGCCTGGACACCACCAAGGTGGACGACGTGATCCTGGGCTGCGTCTCGCCGGTGGGCGAGCAGGGCTCGGACATCGCCCGCACCGCCGTCCTGTCGGCCGGCTGGGGCCAGGAGACGGCGGGCGTGCAGATCAACCGCTTCTGCGCCTCGGGCCTGGAAGCCGTGAACATGGCCGCCGCCAAGGTGAAGTCCGGCGAGGCCGACATGGCCGTCGGCGGCGGCGTCGAGGCCATGAGCCGCGTGCCCATGGGGTCCGACGGCGGCGCCTGGCCGACCGATCCCTCGGCGGCCTTCCCGACCTATTTCGTGCCGCAGGGCGTCTCGGCCGACATGATCGCCACCAAATACGGCTTCAGCCGCGACGACGTGGACGCCTATTCGGTTGAAAGCCACAAGCGCGCCGCCCAGTCCTGGGCCGAGCGCCGCTTCGACCGGTCGGTGATCGCGGTCAAGAACCAGCTCGGCCTGACCCAGCTGGACCGTGACGAGACCATTCGTCCGAAGACGGACATGCAGACCCTGGGCGGCCTCAACCCTTCCTTCGTCATGATGGGCGGCATGGGCTTCGACGCCGTGATCAACCAGCGCTACCCCGAGGCGGCGGGCGTCAACCACGTCCACACGCCAGGCAACTCGTCCGGCATCGTCGACGGCGCGGCGGGCATCCTGGTCGGCTCCAAGGAGATGGGCGAGGCCCTGGGCCTGAAGCCGCGCGCGAAAATCCTGGGCGGCGCCTCGATCGGCTCCGAGCCGTCGATCATGCTGACGGGCCCCGAGCCCGTGACCCGCAAGCTGCTGGGCAAGCTGGGCATGCAGCCGGGCGACATCGACCTGTATGAACTGAACGAGGCCTTCGCGGCCGTGGTGCTGCGCTACATGCAGGCGCTCGACATTCCGCACGACAAGATCAACGTCTGCGGCGGCGCCATCGCCATGGGTCACCCGCTGGGCGCCACCGGCGCCATGATCCTGGGCACGGTGCTGGACGAGCTGGAGCGCTCGAACAAGTCCACGGCCCTGGCCACCCTGTGCATCGGCGGCGGCATGGGCACCGCCACCGTCATCGAACGCGTCTGATCCGGGAGCGAATGACTATGGAAAACTTCAAGATCGACATCGACGCCGACGGCATCGCCACGGTCGCCTTCGACGTGCCGGGCCGTTCGATGAACACCCTGACCTCGGCCGTCATCGCCGAAATCCCGGCTCTGGTGGAGAAGATCAAGACCGACGACGCCATCAAGGGCGTGGTCCTGACCTCGGGCAAGACGACCGGCTTCTGCGCCGGGGCGGACCTGGGCGACATGGCCTCGGGCATGCTGGCCGGCGGCGGCGACCTACAGAAGGCGTTCGACACCGGCTGGGCGCTGAACGGCGCCTTCCGCCAGCTTGAGACCTCGGGCAAGCCGGTGGCTGCGGCCATCAACGGCCTGGCGCTGGGCGGCGGGCTGGAGTTCACACTGGCCTGCCACTATCGCGTCGTCGAGAACGACCCGAAAATCCAGCTGGGCCTGCCCGAGATCAAGGTCGGCCTCTTCCCCGGCGGCGGCGGCACCCAGCGCCTGACGCGCCTGATCGGGGTGCAGACCGCCCTGATGCAGATGGCCGAGGGCAAGTCCTGGCGCCCCAACGACGCCAAGGGCGCCGGCGTCGTCCATGAGGTCGTCGAAAAGGGCCAGTCGGTCGCGGCCGCCAAGGCCTGGATCAAGAACGGCGGCAAGGCGGTCCAGCCGTGGGACGATCCCAAGTTCAAGATCCCCGGCGGCGGCCCTTACCACCCGGCGGGCGCCCAGGTCTTCATCATGGGCAACGCCATCCTGCGCAAGCAGTCCTACGGCAATTATCCGGCCGTGCTGAACATGATGAAGGCCGTCTATGAAGGCGTGCAGGTGCCGATCGAGGCCGGCCTGCGCATCGAGACGCGCTACTTCATCAAGACCCTGATGACGCCGCAAGCCCAGGCCATGATCCGCAGCCTGTTCCTGTCCAAGCAGGAGCTGGACAAGGGCGCCGTGCGCCCGGCGGGCGCGCCCAAGTCCGATCCCAAGAAAGTCAGCGTCCTGGGCGCCGGCATGATGGGCGCGGGCGTCGCCTATGTTCAGGTCATGGCCGGCATCGAGACCGTGCTGATCGACCAGACGCAGGAAGCCGCCGACAAGGGCAAGGCCCACGTCGAGGAGCTGCTGAAGAAGCGCCTGTCGCGCGGTCAGATGACGCAGGAGAAGTTCGACGCCACCCTGGCCCTGGTCACGGCGACGACGGACTATGACCTGATCAAGGGCTCGGATCTGGTCATCGAGGCCGTGTTCGAGAACCGCGAAATCAAGGCCGACGTCACCAAGCGCGCCGAGGCCCAGCTGGCTGAAGGCGCCGTGTTCGGCTCCAACACCTCGACCCTGCCGATCACCGGCCTGGCCGAGGCCAGCGTGCGGCCGGAGGACTTCATCGGCATCCACTTCTTCTCGCCCGTCGACAAGATGATGCTGGTCGAGATCATCATGGGCGAAAAGACCGGCGACGCGGCCCTGGCCAAGGCGCTGGACTATGTCCTGAAGATCAAGAAGACGCCGATCGTCGTCAACGACAGCCGCGGCTTCTACACCTCGCGCTGCTTCTCGACCTTCCTGATGGAAGGCATGGCCATGCTGGAAGAGGGCTATTCGCCCGTGCTGATCGACAACGTCGGCCGCATGACCGGCATGCCGCGCGGCCCGCTGGAGATGCACGACGACGTCGCTCTGGACCTGTCGTACAAGATCGCCAAACAGACCCGCGAGGATCTTGGCGACAAATACGTCCCGACCGAGGGCGAGCAGATCGTCGCCACCATGGTCGAACAGGGCCGCTACGGCCGCAAGAACGGCAAGGGCTTCTACGACTACGACCAGAAGCCCAAGGTCATCTGGCCCGGTCTGGCTGAACTGGCCCCGACCACCAAGGGCGACGCCTTCGGCGAAAGCCCCGAGGCGTTCAAGGCCATCGACGAGCTGAAGACCCGCCTGCTGTATCGCCAGGCGGTGGAAGTGGCTCGTTGCTGGGAAGAGGGCGTCATCGACGACCCGCGCGAAGGCGACCTGGGCGCCATCCTGGGCTGGGGCTTCGCGCCCTGGACCGGCGGCCCCATCACCTTCATGGACCAGACCGGCCTGAAGACCTTCGTGGCCAAGGCTGATGAACTGGCCGCCAAATACGGCGACCGCTTCAAGGTCCCGCAGCTCCTGCGCGATATGGCCGCCAAGGACGAAACCTTCTACGGCCGCTTCGCGCCGCAGACGAAGGCGGCCTGAGGCTCAGCTTCAGACTGAAACGAAAGGGCGGCCTTCGCAGGCCGCCTTTTTTGTTGGCGCTATACTCGCAACGCGGTCGCTCGCTGCTTGAGCGCAGCCCCCAAACCTTCGTCGGGATGAGCGGGAGTATCTACCGACTCCGGAACACCCGCGACGCCGCATAACCCGTCATCGCCGCCAGCAGCACGCACAGCACGCCGTAGCTCCACGGGCGGTTGTGGGCGAACTCATAGATGTCGCGCTCTAGCCCCACCTTCTCGACCGTCAGCGTCAGGTTGGACACCGACACCGGCGTCCCCTCCTGAAACAGCCAGACCTCGGCGTAATATTTCCCAGTCGGCGCCACGGCAGGCAGTTTGACCTCCGCGCGGAACAGGCCCCGATCGACGAACTCCACCCCCTTGGGGTCGGTGTCATAGAGGGCCGCCGCCTCCTTCAGCCGGATCACGGCGCGGCGCCAGTCCAGATAGTCCTCGCCGAGGCGGCTGATGACCACGTCGCGCACGCCGTAACGGGTGACGGTGCGGGCCTCTTCCGGCGCATCGATGCGCAGGTGATCAACCCCCACGCCCAGACGGCGCAGCTGGCCAAAGTCGGCGATGTCGCTGAGCGGCCGCGTCGAGGCGGTCATGTAGAAGCCGGGCGCCCCCTCGAACAGCACCGGGCGGCTGTTCAGCCAGACCCCCATGTTGCGCGTCTTCTTGACCAGGCGGACCGGGGCGTCGGGGCCGCGCACCACCACCACAACGTCCGCGGGCGTGTCGCTGGGGTTGAAGACGGCGCCGTAGAGGACGATCGACGCCCCCTTGAACCCCGAGTCCACATCCACCCGCGCATCGGTCAGGGCGGCGGCGACCCGCACCTCCTCGGTCGTGACGGCCGAGCGTTCGATGATGATCTCGGGCGCGGCGGCGACGGGCGGCGGCTCGGGCGGCAGAACCTGAAACATCAGTCCGCCACCCCCGGCGCCAGCAGGAACAGGTCGCTGGGCCGCACGAACAGCTCCAGCCCCATCTGAATGCCGACCAGCAGGACGATCAGCCCCAGGGCGGCGCGCATCTCTTCGGCGCGGAAGCGACCCGACAGCTTGGCGCCGTACTGGGCCCCCACCACCCCGCCCAGCAGCAGGATGGTCGACAGGACGATGTCCACCGTCTGGTTGCGCCCGGCCTGCAGCACCGTCGTGATCGCCGTGGTGATGATGATCTGGAACAGGCTGGTGCCGACGACCACGCTGGCCTTCATCCGCAGCACATAGAGCATGGCCGGCACCAGGATGAAGCCGCCGCCCACCCCCATGATGGCCGACAGAATCCCTGCGAACACGCCCAGGCCGAAGGGCGGAATGGCGCTGATATAGAGGCCCGAGCGCGGGAAGCGCATCTTGAACGGCAGGCCGTACAGCCACATGGGGCGACGACGCTCTTTCCGCGGCGGGGTCTCGCCCCGAACCCGGTGCAGGATCTGCGTCAGGCTTTCGTACAGCATCATGCTGCCGATCGAGCCCAGGAACAGCAGATAGGACAGGGCCACCACCAGGTCGGCCTGCCCCAGCAGGCGCAGGTAGCGGAACAGCTCGACGCCCAGCACGGCGCCCAGCGCCCCGCCGACGGCCATGATGCCGCCGATACGGTAATCGACCGCCTTCATGCCGGAATAGCGGATGACGCCCGAGGTCGAGGAGGCCACGACGTGGCTGGCCTGGCTGGCCACCGCCACCGTCGGCGGGATCCCCAGAAAGACCAGAACCGGCGCCATAAGAAAGCCGCCGCCGATGCCGAACAGACCGGACACGAATCCGACCAGCGCCCCCAGCAAAACCAGGAGCGGCCAGTTCACCGAGACTTCGGCGATCGGCAGGTAAATATCCACGGCACGCGCCTTCGGCTGGAAGGACAGGCAATCGGCGCCGGAAAGGCGACTAGGCTTCCGGTCTTAGCGGCCCCTGCGGCGAACCGCCACCCCCGGTTGAACGCATCGTGCGTCGATCAGACGACCGGTTCGGCGGTGAAGGCGTCGGCGGCCTCGCGCGCCGTACGGCGATCGGCCGCCGACAGGCCCGAGGTCAGACGCTGGACCGAAGCCAGAGCCTGCTGGTCGCCGCGTCGCGCCGCAATCATGTACCACTTGAAGGCCTCGACCCGATTGGGGGCTACGCCCTGATCGCCCTTCTCCAGAAGCTGGGCGACATTGTACTGGCTGTCGACGCGGCCGGCGCTGGCGGCCTTGGTCAGCCAGGACAGGGCCTCGGCGCGGTTCTGCGTCCCGCCGACGCCGTCATACAGCTGCATGGCGTAGAAATGCATGGCCTTGGGGTCGCCCGCCTCGGCGGCGCGGCGGGCCCAGGCGCGCGCCTCGGCCTCGTCCGCCGTCAGCCCGGCGGCGCCGTCCTGATACAGGCTGGCCAGGCGCAGCTGCGCCGGGGCGTAGCCCAGGTTGGCGGCGCGGGTCAGAGGCTCCAGCCCGCCGTCGTCGCCGTTGTCCAGCATCTGCACGGCGCGCGCGAACAGGCCCGCGCCCTCGGTCGCCGCCGCATCGGGCGACGGCACGGCGTCGGCGGGCGCGGCGTCCAGCGCCAGGGCTGCGATCGGCGTCGCCGTCTCGGCAGGCGCCGCGCTGTCGCTCGAGGTCGGCGCCAGTGTGAAGCCGCCGGGCAGGGTCAGGCCCGAACCGCCCGCCACCTGCAAGGTGGCGTAGCCGCCGACGACGCCCAGCGCCGCCACAGCCATGGCGCCCAGCGCCGTGCGCATGGTCGAGCTTTGACGGCCGGCCTGCTTGTCCAGACGCTCCTGCAGCTTGGACTTGCCGCCGCGCTTGGCGAGGCCGAAGGCCTGACGCGGCGCCGCGTCGTCTTCCGGCGTCATGGCCGCACGGGCGGCGTCCAGCACGTCGCGGGTCGAGGCCGCAGCGGGTTCCTGAGCCTGATCTTGAGGCGTGACGAAATCCAAGTCGGCCGAGAAGTCGTCGGCGTCCGCCGCCTCATCCAGATCGAACGGCTGGCGGTCGACGCCCTGATCGGCTGTGGCGTTCAGGATGTCGCTGACGTCCGCGCCGCCGAACAGATCTTCGTCCTCCAGAGGCGCCGCGTGCGGCCAGGCGTCAGCCGCGACCCGGCCGAACGGCGCCGCCGTCTTCGGCTCGGCTTCCAGAAGTTCGGTGTCCAGCGGATCGCCGAAGATGTTCTCGGCGCCCGATGCGAAATCCGACACGGCCGCCGGGATATCGCCCGCGTCGCGGGTCAGAGGGTCGGCGGACCAATCCTCGACCGGGTCGGCGAAGGCGGTCGCACGCCAGTCGCTGCTGGCGGTTTCAGCCGGCGTCCAGGGCGCGGGATCGAGGCTGTCCAGCGGCGGAGCGCGACGCGGGGCGCGCTCGCCGCGCTGCTCCATGCTGTCGCGGGCGTCGGCCAGCAGGCGCGCCGTGCGCTCCTCGCTCTGACGCATCCGCTCGGCCAGATCGCCCGAGGCGCTCTCGTGACGCTGATGCATCTTGTCGGTGCTTTCCGACAGACGGCGGCCGATGTCGTCCAGAGCCTGGGCCGAGCGACGCTCGGACTGGGCGATGCGTTCGCTCAGACGATCCGAAATGCGAGCGATCTCGCCGCCCAGCCGCTCCAGCGCCAGGGCGTGCTGGTCGTCGGCCCGCGTCAGGCGTTGGTCCACCGCCTCGGCGTGGCGGGCCAGATCGCGCTCCAGCTTCTGTTCCAGCGCCGTGACGCGGGCGTCGGACGGTCCGGCGCCGCCGGCTTCGACCGTCTCCACCCGACCGTTCAGGTTGCGGGCGATGCGCATGATCTCGCGGCCCATGCCGTCAACGGCGTCGACCGAGCGCTGCTCGGCGGCGCGGGCCTGTTCGCCGATGGCGGCCAGGGCGCGTTCGATGCGATCGACGCGGCCTTCGGTCTCGGCCGCGTCGAGGCGGCGGATCATTTCGGTGCGGCTGGACTCGACCTGACGCGTCAGGCTCTCGGCCAGTTTCTCGAAGCGCGAAGCTTCGCGCGCATGGTCCGGCTCGATGCGGCGCTCGGCGTCGCGCATCCGCAGGTCCAGGGCGGCGAACGACCGCTCCAGCCCCTTCAGCGCATCAGAAGTGCGCGACTGCGCGTCGTCCAGACGCACGCCGACCTGCGACAACAGGGAGGTTCCGGCGCCTGGCCCAGCCGTCTTCTCGACCGCCTCGATACGGTCGCGCAGTTCGCTGACGCCCGCGCGCTGGCGCTCGTCCATGTCGTAAAGGCGGGTGGAGACTGCGGTCAGCGCCGCGTCCAGCTTGTCCAGCCCTTCGCGCGCCTCGGTCCCGGCGTCCTGCTCCAGACGGCGCAGGCGACGATGGCCCTCGCGCAGTTCTTCGGCGATGTCGTCGATGCGGCGCGCCTTGGCGACTTCGACTTCGTCTTGTTTCTCTAGCCGGCGCACCAGACCGGCCACAGCCTGGTCGATGCCCTGGATCGCCAGGGTCGAGCGGCGCTCGGCCGCTTCCAGACGCTCGGCGATCACTTCCAGCGAAGCGCCCATGCGGCCCAGGCTCTCATGGCGGCCCACGCCTTCATACCGATGCGCGTCCTCGCCATAGACGTCGTCCAGGCGGCGCGAACGGCTGCGGCGGTCATAGGGGTCCGGAATGGGCGACCGGCGCGGCAAGGTGGCGACGCCGTCGTCCTCGTCCGGCTCGTCCATGATCATGGAATTCAGCCACTCGCCCAGGGTCATGCCCGAACGTCGCGCCAGATCCTTGGCGATCTCGCGCGCCTTGGGATCGATGCCCTTCACGCTCCACGGCGCCGCTGCGGTCACTGATTCGCCTCCCGACCCATGACGCGAACGGTATCCTTCCAGATAAAGCGTGTAAACGTGTCGTTAACCGCAAGATGTGGCGCCTCATCGCGAAGCGCCGACGGCAGCCGACACGGCGCTGATGCGCCTGACATGGTTAATGCCGCGTTTAGATTAACCGCGCATCAAGAAATACGGCCACGCTGGAAATCCTGCACGTCCAGCGGCTTGCGTCGCGGCCTCGGGCGCCCCAACTGCCGCTGTCATGGACGCTACGCTCACCCTGATCCTGCTGATCGCCTCGATCGCCATCGTCGTCTTCGCCGGATGGCGAGGGTCGCGGCCGACAGACATCATGCGCGGGCCGCGCATGATGCCGTGGCGTTTCATCATGCTGCTGTTCGCCGCCCTGGTCTTCTTCCTGCTGATCCACCTGATGGCGGAGCTCAGCGGACGGCCGCTGCCGTCCGCCACGTCGTTCTAGCCGGCGGGTGGGCGCGCTTCGCTCGCTCGCCCTCAAGCAGCGCGAAGCGCGTTAGGGCGACCTAGAAAGCCCCGAAGCACCAAGCCAGAACCGCCTTCTGGGCGTGCAGGCGGTTCTCGGCCTCGTCCCAGATCAGCGACTGCGGGCCGTCGATGACGGCGTCCGTCACCTCCTCGCCGCGGTGGGCGGGCAGGCAGTGCAGGAAGACGGCGTCCTCGGCCGCCTCGGCCATCAGGGCCTCGTCGACGCTGTAGGGTTCGAAGGCCGCCAGGCGGGCCTCATAGTCCTGATCGCCCATCGACACCCAGGTGTCGGTGACGACGACGTCGGCGCCCTTGACCGCCTCGCGCGGGTCGCTGGTCAGGTGGACGTAGGCGCCGCCCTTCTCCAGATCGCGCAGGTCGGGGTGGTATTCCGCCGGACAGGCGACGTGCAGGTGGAAGCCGAACTTGGGCGCGGCGTGCATGAAGCTGTGGCAGACGTTGTTGCCGTCGCCGATCCAGGCGATCGTCTTGCCCTCGATCGGGCCGCGATGCTCCTCGATCGTCATCAGGTCGGCCAGGATCTGGCACGGATGGCTGCGGTCGGTCAGGCCGTTGACCACCGGCACGGTCGAGACGCGGGCGAAACGCTCGACGTCCTCGTGGTCGTTGGCGCGGATCATCACGGCGTCGACCATGCGCGACAGGACACGGGCCGTGTCTTCGACCGGCTCGCCCCGGCCCAGCTGCATGTCCGCGGCGGTGGCGATGATGGAATCGCCGCCCAGCTGGCGGATGGCCGCGTCGAAGCTGAAGCGGGTGCGGGTCGAGTTCTTCTCGAAGACCATGGCCAGGACGCGGTCCTTGCCCGGCGCGTCGGCGTCGGCGCGGCCCTGAGGCCAGCCCTTGCGCGCGCGCTTGCGGGCGTGAGCGTCGTCCAGAATGGCGCGCAGATCAGCAGCGTCCAGGCGGTGGATGTCGAGGAAGTGACGAACCATGACCAAGCCTTCTCCCTCCCCTTCATGGGGAGGGTGGTCCCGCAGGGACCGGGTGGGGGCGGCCCTGCGAAAGTCTGGAGGTAGAAGAAAGCATCCCCACCCGACCTCCCCATCTGGGGAGGAAGGAAGCGCTTAGCCCGCGATCTTGGTGCGGGCGAACTCGCAGGCCTTCTCGAACTTCTCGATGGCTTCGCGGGCCTCGTCGAGGGTGATATTCAGCGGCGGCAGGACGCGGACCAGGTTGTCGCCGCCGCCGGCGACCAGCAGCTTGGCCTCGTCGCGGGCCCAGCCCATGAACTCGCGGTTGTTCGGGACCAGTTTGACGCCCAGCAGCAGACCCTTGCCGCGCACCTCGACGATCACGTCGGGGAAGCGTTCCTTGAGGCCGTGCAGTTGCTGGGTCAGATAGCCGGCGACTTCATTGACGTTGTCCAGGATGGCGTCCGACGACACTTCGTCGAAAGCCGCCTGACCCACCGCCATCGCCAGCGGGTTGCCGCCGAAGGTCGAGCCGTGCACGCCGACCGTCATGCCCTTGGCCGCTTCCGCAGTGGCCAGGCAGGCGCCGATAGGGAAGCCGCCGCCCAGGGCCTTGGCGACAGCCATGATGTCCGGCGTCATGCCGGCCCATTCGTGGGCCCACAGCTTGCCGGTGCGGCCCATGCCGCACTGGACTTCGTCGAAGATGATCAGCACGCCGTTCTTGTCGGCCATCTCGCGCATCCAGCGCAGTTCGGCGTCCGGCGTGGCGCGGCAACCGCCCTCGCCCTGAACCGGCTCCAGGATGATGGCGGCCGTGTTCGGGTTCTCGAAGGCGGCGGTCAGCGCGGCCTTGTCGCCCCACTTCAGCTGATGGAAGCCTTCCATCTTGGGCCCGAAGCCCTCGGTGTAGCTGGGGTTGGCGGCGGCGTTGATGGCGCCGTAGGTGCGGCCATGGAACGAGCCGTCGAAGCCGTAGATGTCGATACGCTCAGGCTGGCCATTGGCGACGTGGAATTTGCGCGCCGTCTTCAGGGCGCACTCGATCGCCTCGGTGCCGGAGTTGGTGAAGAAGACGACGTCGGCGAACGACTTCTCGCACAGGGAGTCGGCCAGGGCGTCCTGCCCCGGAATCTTGAAGATGTTGGAGACGTGCCACAGCTTCTCGGCCTGATCCTTGACCGCCTGCACCAGCTTGGGGTGGGCGTGGCCGAGGGCGTTGGTCGAAATGCCCGAGACGCAGTCCAGATACTCGGTCCCGTCAGTGGACCAGAGGCGGACGCCCTGGCCGCGCTCCACTTCCAGCGGCGCGCGATTGTAGACACCCATCAGATGACCGGACACTTGGCAGACTCCATAAAGCGAGACGGTCCCGGCGCGTCTGCGACGGGACCGCTTTGGAAAAGGGCGACGAACTTGTCGGGCGCTATTTCCCCTTAGTCAACACCGCGCGGGACGCGAATTCAGCGCAGTTGCGCATCCAGCTTCTGGATCAGGGCCGCATAGGTCCGGCCCGCCAGGTCGATGGTGTGGCCCTCGACCGCCGCGATGGCGTCGTCCTTGGAGTGGATGACGCGGAAGACCTGGGGCACGAAGCCCTCGGCCAAGCCGTTGGTCTCACCGCCGTTGAAGGCCAGCCACATCTGATGGGCGCCGACTTCGTCCTGGAAGCCGAGCGAGACCACCGGCGCGCCCGCCGCCGAGAAGGCCCGGTCGTCGGACGGCGGATATTCGGGGAAGCCGACGCACTGCTGGGCGCGTTCGGCGCACAGCTCCTGCACCGCGCGGGTGACGAAGGCCGACTGCGTTCCGTTGTTCTGACCGTACATCATGGTGTCGCCATAGGCGGCGACGTCCGAGTTCACCACGGCCGCGACATTGGCGACGCCGTGCGCCTCGATCCACTTCTTCGCGCCGATCAGGCCCAGCTCTTCCTGGTCGAAGAAAATGATGCGGATGCGGTGCGACAGCGGCTCCTCGCGCAGGATCTTGGCCGCCTCGATCAGGGCGACCACCGAACCGGCGTTGTCGACCAAGCCGTCCGCCATCGTCCCGTCGCGCAGCTTCACCGCGTCATAGTGGGCGGTCAGCAGGATTTCCTTCTCGCCTTCGCCGAGGGTGACGATGACGTTGGAGCCCTGCATCGGACCAGCGCGGCCGCCGCCCTCGAAGGTCTCGACCGAAGGCGAGAAACCCTCGGCCCGCAGCTGGCCCAGCAGCACTTCCATGCGTTCGGCGTTGGACGGCTTGGCGTAGGCCCCGACCTGTTCGCGCAGATCCACCGCGCGATCCTGAGCGAGCGACGGCGCGGCCGTCAGGCAGACCGCGGCCAGGCAGATGCCGCTGACAGCGGCTTTCAGGCGAAGATGAAACAACATGGCGAGGCCCCTTTCGCGAAGGCCCCTCGCCCCGCTCTCGACGCCTTGATTAAAGCGAAATCGGTTCAGATGCGACCGCATCTGAACTCAGATCTTCGCTCACGGTCAAAGCCGTCAGCTCTTCAGCCGCCAGCCCGAACGGAACACCAGCCAGCAGGCCGCGCCCATGACCACGGTCAAGACGGCGCTCATGACCACGCCGACCACAAGACTGCCCTCGGCGTGACCGATGAACCCCGCCCGGAAGCCGTCGATCAGGTAGAAGAAGGGGTTGAAGCGGCTGATGCTGGCGAAGGGCTCGGGCAAGCTGTCGATCAGGTAGAAAGTGCCCGACAGGAAGGTCATCGGCATGACCACGAAGTTCTGCACCGCCGACAGGTGATCGAACTTCTCGGACCACAGACCCGCCAGCACGCCGACCATACCCATCAGCAGGGAGGCGATCAGGCCGAACCAGACGATCAGGGCGATGTTGGCCAGACCCAGCTTGGCGAAGGGCATGACGCACAGCGCCGTCACCAGGCCCACCGCCACCCCGCGCGTCGCCGCGCCGAGAGTGAAGCCGATCGTCAGCTCCAGCGGGCTGAGCGGCGGCGTCAGAAAATCGGTCGCCGTGCCCATGATCTTGGCCTGGATCAGGCTGGACGAGGCGTTGGCGAAGGCGTTCTGCAGGATCGCCATCATGATCAGGCCCGGCGCCACAAACTCGGCGAAGGGCGTGCCATGCAGCGGCGGCCGCGCCCCCTTCAGCGCCACCACGAACACCATCATGTAGAGCAGGGTCGTCACCACCGGCGCCGCCACCGTCTGGGCGCCCACCTTCCAGAAACGGCGCACCTCCTTCAGGTAGAGGGTGCGCAGCCCCACCCAGTTGATCCCGTCATAGCGGCGGGGCTGAGGGAGGCCGCGGGGTGCGGGGGAAGAGGCGTCGGAACCGGCGGTCAGGTGCGTCATGCCGCCTCAGATGCGACAGCCAAGCCGGTTTCGCAAGGCGTTCCACCTGTGGATGACCGCCAAGAAGTTGAGTCAAATCGGGACATTAACCATACTAGATGTAGTTTCTGTGGACAGGTGAATTCCCACATATTGCGTGTTTTAAGGGGTGATTTACGATTAGAGGCGTGATGAGGGGCCGAAATTCGGACTCCGGCACAAGATATTGAATCCGACTTCTCCCGGGAGGGCGACATGAACCCAGGCTGGACCGAAGACCGCGTCGGCGCACTGAAGAAGCTGTGGCTGGAAGGCCAGTCAGCGAGCCAGATCGCCAAGGCCCTTGGCGGCGGCGTGACCCGCAACGCCGTGATCGGCAAGGTGCACCGCCTGGGCCTGTCGGGCCGGGCGGCCCCGTCGCAACCCGCGCGCACCACCTTCCGCCCGGCGCGTCCGCGCGCCGCCGCCCCGGCCGCGCCGGTGCAGGCCCCGTCGGCCCCGCGCCGGATCGAGGCCGTGGCCCCGCGCCCCGTCGCCGTCGCCGCCGCGTCGCAGACCCCGGCGCCCGCGCCGGAACTGGCCGGCACCGCGACCGTGCTGACGCTGGGCGCTCACATGTGCAAATGGCCGATCGGCGACCCCTCGACCAGCGAGTTCAGCTTCTGCGGCCGCCGCGCCTCGGAAGGCGTCTACTGCGTCGAACACGCCCGCGTCGCCTACCAGCCCCAGGTCCGCAAGAGCGCCGGCAAGGACGCCTCGTCCGACCTGGCCCGCAGCCTGCGCCGATATATCTAAGTCTGCTATCGTTCGCCGCGCGGCGGCTCGCTACTTGAGCAGGGGAGCCGTCGCGTCGTCGACTTTCGGCCCCACGGCCGACACGAACGCCTCCTAAGGAGGCCGCCGTCCGCCCCGCCGCTTGGCGGCGGGCTCCGGGGCGGGACTGCGGTTCATCCGGGTTGACGCAGTCCCATCCCCCTCGCCTTCGGCGAGGGGTTTTTGTTGGGCCCTACCGCGCTTCGCGCTACTTGAGGGCTGACTTGTACGCCCTACCGCGCTTCGCGCTGCTTGAGGGCGAGATTGCTCTCAGCTCTTTATCCGCGGAATGTCGCCTGCCCTAGTTCAGAACGCGGCGGGCGTCGGGCACGTCCAGGCTGAAGGCCGGAATGGCGGCTTCGAACATGCGGCCTTCGGCGTCCTGCATGAAATAGGCGCCGACCATGGAGCCCGAGGGCGTCGTCAGCGGGCAACCCGAGGCGTAGGCGTAGCTGTCGCCCGCCTCGATCACCGGCTGTTCGCCGACCACGCCGGGACCGCGCACCTCTTCGACCCGGCCCAGGGCGTCGGTGATGGTCCAGCGCCGGGCCACCAGCTGCACCGGGCCGCCGCTCAGATTGACGATCTCGACCTGATAGGCCCAGACCCAGCGCCCCTCGGCCGGGTCGGACTGCCCCGCCAGATAGGAGGGACGGACGCGAACGACGACGCCTTCGGTCTCGGCGGTATAGGCAGGGGCGGAGTGCATGCGCTATATGCGTCCCGCCGTACGCGGGGTTCAAGCGTCTGTCGTCGCTGACAAGCTACACAGACGGGATAATCCGTGTGAGAACAGGACGGCATGACCCGCTTTTCCATTCCCGACCAGCCCGGCATCCTTCCCCTTCAGGGCATCGAGACCCTGATCGCGATCGGCGCCATCGCTTCCGACACCCCGTTCGACGTCGATCAGGTCCAGCCCGCCAGCCTGGATCTGCGCCTGTCCGACCGGGCCTGGCGCGTGCGCGCCTCCTTCCTGCCCGGCCAGCGCAAGGTCGAGGAGCGGATCGCCGACGTCGCCATGCACGCCATCGACCTGTCAGGCGGCTATGTGATGGAGAAGGGCTGCGTCTATATCGCCCGTCTTCAGGAGCGCCTCAGCCTGCCCAAGGGGCTGAACGCCCGCGCCAATCCGAAGAGCTCGACCGGCCGCGTCGACGTCTTCGTGCGCCTGCTGACCGATCAGGGCGGCAGCTTCGACGACGTGGACGAGGGCTATGAAGGCCCCCTCTATCTCGAGATCGCGCCCCAGACCTTCTCCATCCTGGTCAAGCCGGGCACCCGTCTCAACCAGTTGCGCCTCAAGGCGGGCGAGCCGCCCAAGCTGGAGACCCGCAGCGTCGGCGTCGACCTTCGCGCGGGCGACCACGGCGTCGTCGGCTATCGCGGCCGTCGCCACGCGGGCGTGGTCAACATGGACCACATCGACGGCCATGACCCGCGCGACTTCTGGGAGCCGCTGACCCTGCGTCGCGGCGAACTGCTGCTGGATCCGGGCGAGTTCTACATCCTGGCCTCGTCAGACGATGTCGAGATCCCGGTCGATCAGGCCGCCGAAATGACCCCGATCGACCCCTCCGTCGGCGAGTTCCGCGTCCATTACGCCGGCTTCTTCGACCCCGGCTTCGGCACGGACGAGGCCCACGGCGCCGGCTCCAAGGGCGTGCTGGAGGTTCGCACCCACGACACCCCCTTCCTGCTGGAACACGGCCAGATCGTCGCCCGCCTGGTCTATGAGCCGCTGACGGAACGGCCCTCGCGCCTCTATGGCGAGGGCGGCAGCCACTATCAGAGCCAGGGGCTCAAGCTGTCGAAACACTTCCGCCCCTGGGGCTGACTTTTCCTTCTCCCCTTGAGGGAGAAGGTGGGCGCCGAAGGCGCTCGGATGAGGGGTGTGGGTGCCGCGGTCGGCCGATCGCGGCGCTTTTCTTTCATCGACTGAACAGCCGCCGCGGCGTCGGCGCCCCTCATCCGTCATGCTTCGCACGCCACCTTCTCCCACAAGGGGAGAAGGATCACTTTGAGCGCATCAGGTCAGCTTGTTCGCCTTCCTCAG
>NZ_FUIE01000023.1 GCF_900163625.1 Brevundimonas diminuta 3F5N | reverse complement strand
TCGGCCATGACGTCGGCCTGCGCGGTCGGGCGGGCGGCGGGGGCGCTTGAGGCGGGATCATGCGCTGCGGCGGCAGGGGCCTAGGCGGCCATGAAGAGCGCCAGGGCGGCGGCGGGCGTGAAGAGGCGGTTCATCCGGTTTCTCCTTGGGTGAGCGGAGCGCCGACGCGCGCGCCGGGACGGTTGAGCCAGCGTCGCAGGAGCCTGCGGCCGGGCTGTTCGACGGCGACGTGGATCACGGCGGCGGCGGCGAGGGTGAGGGCCAGCAACGCGGCCAGTTCGAGGGGGGCCATGCGGTAGTCGCCGTCGAGGCCCAGCAGCGCCTGCATCGCATTGCGCCAGACCATCACCAGCGGAATGTGGACCAGGTAGAGGGCGTAGGAGGCCTCGCCCGCGAACAACCAGACGGGGTTCGACAGGAAGGTGCGGGCCCCGGACTTGGCCAGCAGGGCCAGGCTGAGGATCAGCGGCCCGGCCAGGGCCACGATCAGCCGGTCGTCCAGCGAGGCCTGCATGGCGGCCAGCATGGCCAGACTGGCGACGACCATGGCGCCGATTGCGGCCCTGGGGCTGAGGCGCAGGCGCTGGCCCAGGAAGTAGAGGCCGATGCCGAACAGGAATTCAGGCAGGATTCTCAGAACGCCCAGATTGTCTTCGGCGCGCGGCAGGATGACGCCGAAGGCCATGCGGTAGCCGGCGTCCAGCACCGCGAACAGCGTGATCGCCAGGGCGATCAGGACGACAGGCCGATCCCTCAGGCGCAAGGCGATCCAGGCGTAGACGGGGAAGATCAGATAGGCGAACCACTCGGCGGACAAGGACCAGGCGGGGCCGTTCCACAGCGCCATGGTGGAGCGCGGGAACCAGGCCTGGGTCAGCAGCATGGACTGGATGAAGTCGGGCGCGTTGAAGCGGCCGGGCTCCAGGCCGACGCCGGCCAGGCCCGCGCCCAGCACCATGACCAGCATCCCCAGCATGATGGCGGCGTGGGCGGGATAGATGCGGGCGAACCGCGCGACGATGAAGCGTCGATAGTCGGGCGGCCCTTCACCCTGCAGATAGACGTGGGCGAGGATGAAACCCGACAGGATGAAGAAGATATCGACTCCCAGGCGCGCCCGGTTCAACAGGCCGGCGGCCTCGGGCGGCAGGGTCCACATCAGTTGATAGTGGAAAAGCACCACCCCCAGCGCCAGCAGGAAGCGGACGCTGGTCAACGGCTCCATCACCGGCGGGAAGGGGTGGGGCGGCGCACGGCCTGACGTACCGGCCGCCTCGCTTTCGCGCGCAGGCGCAGTCCTGGCGACGGCTTCATTCCTGGTCACGGCAGCGCCCCTCCACGAGCCTGGCTCATGATCCGTCTACGCAGTTTTACGGCGCACCCCTCGCCGGGGGCGGCCGAGAGAAGGCGCAGAGGCTCTTGTCCCTGGCGTGGGTGACGTTTTGCACGAGGCGTGCTATCATCGGCTTTTAGTAATCGCCTCGGAGCCCTCCGCTGACCCCCTCGACCGCGCATGATGCGCAAGACGCTGTTTCGAACGCGGCGCACGAAATGGACCTGATGGATTCCGTCCATTCCGAAGACGGTCAGGCCGAGGACGGCCCCAGTAGTGACGAGCGCCAGCCTCTGCCGGTCGGCGCGACCGAGCTGGAGCAGGCCATCCTCGCCAAACTCGACGACGACAAGGCGCAGGACATCGTCCTGATCGACCTGCGCGGCAAGAGCCCGATGACCGACGCCATGATCGTGGCTTCGGGCCGCTCACACCGCCACGTCGGCGCCATCGCCGACCACCTGCTGCGCCTGTTCAAGGAGCAGGGGCTGGGCAAGGTGAAGGTCGAGGGCCTGCCGCATTGCGACTGGGTGCTGCTGGATGCAGGCGACGTCATCGTCCACCTGTTCCGCCCGGAAGTGCGCACCTTCTACAACATCGAAAAGATCTGGGCGGTAGACAGCGCCCACCGCGGCGGCCCCGCTCGGGACTGACTGCATGAAGCTGGCGATCGCGGCCATCGGCAAGCCGGGCCGCGGTCCCGAGGCCGTCCTGGCCGACGACTACGCCCGGCGGGCCACCCTTTCGGGGCGGCCCCTGGGCCTGGGTCCCCTCGAACTCATCGATCTTGAGCCGAAGAAGCCAGGCAAGGCGCCGGAGGCCGAGCTGCTGCTCGCCGCCGCCGAGGGCGCGCATCTGATCGCCTGCGACGAGCGGGGCAAGACCTATGCTTCGCGGGCCTTCGCCGACCATCTGGCGACCCTGCGCGACCAGGGCGAGCGGCGGGTGGTTTTCGTCATCGGCGGCGCCGACGGCCTGGACGAGAGCGTGCGCCGCGCCGCGCGTTCGACCCTGGCCTTCGGGCCTCAGACCTGGCCCCACGCCCTGGCCCGCGCCATGCTGGCCGAGCAGTTGTATCGGGCCGTGACCATTCTGGCCGGTTCGCCCTATCATCGCGACTGATGCGACGCGGGCCCTTTTTTCTTCTGACCTCCTCCAGCCTGCTGCTGGCCCTGGCCGGGCCGGCGGCCAGCCAGCGCGCGGCCCAGCCGAACGCCGAACTGACCCGGCTTCAGGCCGAGTATCGCGACGAGACCGCCCGCGCCCGTCGCCTGAGGGCCGAAGCCGCCGCCGCCGCCGAGGAGATCGTCGACCTGGACCGCCAGTTGCGCGATCTGCGCCGCGCCGAGGCCGAGGACGACGTACAGCTGGAAGCCCAGCGCGCCCGCCTGAAGGAGCTGGGCGATCGTGAAGCGGCCTTGCTGGCCGCCCTGTCGCGCGAGCGCGCGGCGCAGGGCCGACTGCTGTCCGCTCTGCAGATGATGAGCCGCGAGCCGCCGCCGCCCCTGCTGATCCCGGCCGATCAGGCGGTGGACACGGTGCGCGCCTCCATCCTGATCCGCGCCATCACGCCCGAGCTTCAGGACCGGGCTGAAACCCTGGTCGAGCGCCAGGCCGAAATCGGCCGCATCCGCCGTCTGGCCGCCCTGTCCAGCGAGCGGCTGTTCACCGTCGAGAGCGCCCAGAACGACCGCCGCGCCGAGATCGAGGGGCTGACGGCCCGCAAGACCGCTCTGCGCTCCGTCCTGCGGGCCGAGGCGGCGCGGGCCGAGCGGGCCACCAAGGCGCTGGAGGCGCGCATTCGCGAACTGGGCGGTCAGACGCCTCGGATCGCCGAGGCGCCGGAAGAAGCTCCGGCCGCTCGCCTGCCTGCGGGCCGCAGCCGCCTGACGCCGCCTATCGCGGGCGCGCCGTCCCAGCGTTTCGGCGGCCGCTCGGCCGGGTGGAGCTGGCGCTCCAGCCATGAGGCCGTGGGCGCGCCGGCTGCCGGCCGCGTCGCCTACGCCGGGCCGCTGAAGGAATGGGGCGAGGTGGTGATCCTGGACCTCGGTCCCGGCTGGCGCGCCGTGATCGCGGGTCTGGACCGGCTGGAGGTCGAGACCGGCCAACGCGTCGGGGACGGCCAGACCCTGGGCCGCACCGGCGAGGACGGCGAAGCCTATTTCGAACTGCGTCGTCAGGAGCGGCCCATCGATCCCGCGCCCTGGCTGCAGTAGGACGTCGTCCGAGAGGCAACCGCGCGAAATTCCTTTCAAATCGGCGCAGACGCTGTTTGTATCGGGCCAACTGTCGTGCGCGCCTTTTCAGGCGCCCGCGCCGCCCTGGACGACCGGAGCCGAAAGCGGATCCGATGGAAAGAGACCGAATGCGTAAACTGCTTCTCGTGGGCGCCGCCGCCCTGGCGTTGGGCGGATCGGCGGCGGCCGTGGCCAGCCAGACCCCGCGCAACGAGACCTTCCGCATGCTCGAGATGTTCGGCGACGTGCTGGGCATCGTCGAGCAGGCCTATGTCGTTCCGGTCGACAACAAGAAGCTGATCGAGGCCGCCCTGCAGGGGATGATGACGGCGCTCGACCCGCACTCCAACTATCTGCCGGCCAAGGCCTTCGGCGACCTGCGCGAACGGACGACGGGCGAATATTCCGGCGTCGGCCTGACCATCACCTCCGAGGGCGGGCTGGTGAAGGTCATCTCGCCGATGGACGACAGCCCGGCGGGCCGCGCCGGGGTTCAGGCGGGCGACGTCATCAGCGCCGTCAACGGCCAGAACGCGGCCGGGCTGACGGTGTCCGAGGTTTCGGACAAGCTGCGCGGCGCCACGGGCACCAGCGTCACCGTCACCTTCCTGCGCGACGGCGAGGAGCCGCGCGAGGTCGTGCTGACGCGCGAGGTCATCAAGGTCGAATCCGTCACCGGTCGTCTGGAGGGCGACTTCGGCTATTTGCGCATCTCGACCTTCAACGAGAACACCGGCCGCGAGCTGACCGAGACCATCGAGCGGCTGAAGCGCGAGAAGCCGGGCCTCAAGGGCTATGTGCTGGACCTGCGCAACAACGGCGGCGGGCTGCTGACGGCGGCCATCGACGTTTCCGACGCCTTCCTGGAACGCGGCGAGATCGTCAGCCAGCGCGGCCGCAAGCCCGAGGATATCGAGCGCTACGCCGCCAAGCCGGGCGACCTGACCGGCGGCCTGCCGGTCGTGGTGCTGATCAACTACGGCTCGGCCTCGGCGTCCGAGATCGTGGCGGGCGCCCTGAAGGATCAGGAGCGGGCGACGGTCGTCGGCCTGACCAGCTTCGGCAAGGGGTCGGTGCAGACGGTGATCCCGCTGCGCGGCGGCCAGGACGGCGCCCTGTCGATCACCACGGCGCGCTACTACACGCCGTCGGGGCGTTCGATCCAGAAGATCGGCATCGAGCCGGACCTGGAGGTCGCGCGCTCCGAGGCCGAGGCGCGCATCGTTTCGCGCTCCAGCTTCATCTATTCCGAGGCGGCCTATTCGACGGCGCTGGACTCCTCCATCGGGGCCGAGCGCAAGGGCCCGCACACCCCGCGCGAAGCGCCGGGCGCCGACTACGCCAAGGACAAGGACTATCAGCTGCAGCGGGCGCTGGACGTGCTGCGCGCCGGCGGCGACCTGACCAAGCTGGCCGCCGCGCCCGAGGGGATCGTCATCACCGAACCCGGCGAAGACAAGGTCGAGACGGCCGAGGCGAAGACCGACACGCCCGAAACGCCGACCGTCACGATCAAGCCGGACGAACCGAAGCCGGACTGATCGTCGCATTCGGCGCGTCCTGCGAACGTGGTGAACGCGCCGTTAGGCTTTCTTAACCGACGCAGGGCTTAACTGAGGCTGAGGGGCGCCGCGTCTGTGCGGCGCCTGCAAGCCCGAGCCGCCGCCCTGACCATGTTCGCCAAGCGCCAGTCCGCCCTCGCCGCCGCCGCAGGCGCGCCGCCGGAGCCCCGGTCGCGCGTCGCCATGGAGCCGGTCCTGAACGCCCTGAAGAAGCCGCCCGTCGCGGCGGGCGCGGCCGGGGTCTTCGTCATCGGCGCCGCCGCCTTGTTCGTCGCCGTGCTGGGCGACCCGCGCGCGGGCGCGCCGACGGCCAGCGCCGTGCTGGAGCGGCCCGTCGCCGCCGATACGGCTCCGACCGGCGCAGAAGCCTTCGGTTTCAGCGGTCTGGACATCTATCAGGACCTCGGCCCCATCGATCCGGCCCTGATGGGCGAGAGCGGCGCCGGGATGGCGGGCGAAGCCCTCATCACCCTGCCGGACGGCGCCAGCGTGGCCTCGGGCCAGGGTTTCAGCGCCCCGGTGCGCGCGCCGTCAAACCCCCTGCCCAAGGCGCCGATCGCGGGTCTGTTCCAGCCCGGCCCGAACGGCCCCCTGCCGCGCATCGCCGCCGACGGCCGCGTCCCGGCCCAGGCCTACGCCCGGCCTTTCCGCTCGAACGGCAAGCCGATGGTGGCCCTGGTGGTTGGCGGCCTCGGCTTGAACAGCGCCACCACGCGCGCGGCGATCGAGCGTCTGCCCGCCGAGGTGACGCTGTCCTTCGTGCCCTACGCCGAAGGCCTTCAGACCTGGATCGACATGGCCCGCGCCCACGGCCATGAGGTGATGATCGAACTGCCGATGGAGCCGACCGGCTATCCCGACAACGATCCCGGCCCCTATACCTTGCTGTCGAGCGGCGGCGCCGACGATGTGGCGGTCAAGCTGGACTGGCTGCTGGCGCGCGCCACGGGTTATTTCGGCGTGACCAACTATCTGGGCGACCGGTTCGCGACCTCGGACGAGGGCGTGACGGCCCTGATGAGCAACCTGCGCCAGCGCGGCCTGGCCTTCCTCGACGACGGTTCGATGCGCCGCCGCCCCGGCGCCTTCGCCCGCGCCAGCGCCGACCGCGTCGTCGACGAGGAACAGACCCCCGCCGCCATCCTGCGCCAGTTCAACGCCCTGGAGGCCGCCGCCAAGACCAACGGCGCGGCCCTGGGAACCGGCTTCTCCTACCCCGTCACCGTCGAGGCCGCCGCCCGCTGGACGGCGGGCCTGGAAGCCCGCGGCCTGCAACTGGCCCCCGCCTCGGCGATGACCCGGCGACCGGGGCGGTAGGGCCAGGTCCGCCGCGCGCACGCCGCCGCGTCATATTTTCGCCGTTACAAGCTCCGCCATATGATCGACGTCCGCTCTTGAGGGGGCCGCGGACGATTGTCATCGGAAGGGGGAGACATGCCGCTATATCCCGTTTGCAGACGGCTCGGCCTGGGCGCGGTTCTGCTTCTTTTTTCGGTGGGAGACGTAGCCGCGCAATCGCGATTGGACGCCGCATCGGCGACGGCCGCCTTCGATCAGGCGCAGGCTTTATGCGAGGCTGACGACAACGGCTTGTGGGGCGTCAGCTTGTGCGGGCCGATGATGCTCGCCGATCCTGCTACGCGCGAATTTATCGCCAATACAGACGGCGTCGACACGCCGTTGGAACGAAATGGCGAAGTCTTTCAGGGGCGTCTTCCAGACGCCGTGCCGATCGCCAACACGGCCGTGCGCTGGAATGGCCGCGTGTGGACCATGTTGATCGCGCCTCTGACCGGGGACGAGCCCGCGCGGTCGATCCTGCTGATGCACGAAGCCTGGCACCGCATCCAGGATGAGATCGGCCTCAAGGCGGTCAACGCCGATCAGCCGCACTTGGCGACCGAGGCGGGGCGGGTGTCGTTGCGGCTCGAGTTGAGGGCGTTGTCGGCGGCGCTTGTCGCGAACGACCCGGCTGAGCGCCGTCGCGCGGCTGAGGACGCGCTGAGCTTCCGCGCTTGGCGATATGCTCGCTTCCCCGAGGCTGAGGTGGCCGAGGACGCCATGGAACGGCACGAAGGGGTCGCCGAATACACCGGACGCCGCCTCTCGCGCGACGATGCGATGGTCCGCCATCTGGCCGAACACCTGGAAAAGGGCGACCGGGTGCGGGAATACGCTCGATCCTTCGCCTACTATACGGGACCGGCCTATGGCGTGCTGTTGGACACGGCGGCGCCGCAGTGGCGGACGAATTGGGATCGGCGCGAGGGTCTGGCCCAGATGCTGTCGCAGGCGTTGGGTCTGTCGCCTGCTGCGGATGACGAATCCTTCGCCCTTCGCGGCGCGCGCTACGACGCAGGGGCGCTTCAGGTCGAGGAGGCCGAGCGGGCGCGGGTGCAGGCGGTCCGCATCGCGCATCTCAGGGCCCGTCTGGTGGACGGCCCCTTGCTGGTCGCGCCGGTGACCGGAGCCAACTTCAACTTCGATCCCAACCGTGTGACGCCCTTGCCGCCCCAAGGGACGGTTTACGGCGTCATTCGCGTCGCGGCGGACTGGGGTGTTCTGGAGGTCGAGCGGGACGGTCTGTTGTCGACGGACTGGTCGCGTCTCACGGTGGCTCATGACGGCGTCCTGTCGACCGACGACGGCCTGAAGGGAGAGGGCTGGACGCTGACGCTCAAGCCGGGTTGGGAAACGGCGCCGGGGCCGCGCGGGGGTGACTGGACGATTCGACGTCGCCCCTGACTTCTCCTGATCGGCGCCGCCGCGATGGACAGGGGGCGAGGCGGATGTGCTACATCGTGAGTATGAGCACCGAAGACGATCACGCCCCCGCCGCCGAACCCGCGGACGCCGTTCCGGGCGAAACGCCCGTGCAGCGGGCGCTGCGGCTCAAGAAGGCGGCGATCGACGCTCGGCCCAAGCCGCCGCGCGGCGGGCGTTTCCAGCGCGAACAGGCGGCCCGCATCAAGAGCGGGGCCTCGCGTCCCTGGATGAGCAAGTAGTTCAACTGGGCCTTTGGCTTGATCGTCTCGGGTAGGCGTGATCGTCTGTCGATATGACGATGTTCGCTCTAGTTTTGGCTTTGGCTTTTGTGGTCGTGCTGGCGGCCATGTCCTGGCGCTTTGCGAGAGGTCTGCCGCGCGAGATGCGGCTGCCGATGCAGTGGGGATTTGACGGTCGACCCACATGGCGCGCGCCGCGTGATGTCGCCTTGAGCTTCACGCCTGTCCTCGCGGCCTTGACCCTGCTCGCCACGGCGTTGGCGAGCCTCTTGGGGTCTCTGGAGGGCGCGGACGCGCGGCGGTACTTCGGCGTTCTGATCGTCATGGGTCTGGCGTGGATCGGCGCTCACGCTCTGCACCTCAGGTTGGTGCGAGGCTGGCTCGCCCGGCAGGGCTAAAGCGTCAGCCGCATGGCGACGCGGTCGGTCAGGCCGTGAGCGGCTTCTGCGGCCAGGATCTCGCGCAGATAGGCGGGCGTCGTCGCGGCAGTGAGCGCCGCATAGCCCAGGCGCGCGTAGAAGGGGGCGTTCCACGGAACGGCGTGGAAGGTGGTCAGCGTCAGCGCTCGTTTGGCGCGGACCTCGGCTTCCTGCCGCGCGGCCGCCATCAGCGCCCGTCCGGCGCCACGCCCCTGATGTTCAGCCGCGACGGACAGCTCAAGGATATGCAGGTCCGCGTCCTTTTCGGCGGCAATCAGGAAGCCGATCGGTTGGTCCGCTCCATCGACCGCGACCCAGGACAGGCCCTGTTCAACAGCCGTGCGGTGAACGTCCGGTCCCGCGACATGATCGTCGGCGATCCAGGCCAGGTCGGGCAGGGCGCGGAACAACGTCGCCGCTGACCGCTCCACCGCTTCCAGACGGTCGATGTCCGTTCCGTGCGTCGGGCGGACGTGGATCAATGGGCGTCGCAACCCTTGGCGGGCATGGGCTTCAGGTCCAGCAGGGCGAACAGCTTGGCGTCGTCGTCCTCTTCCGGGTTCGGCGTGGTCAGCAGCTTGCCGCCGACGAAGATGGAGTTGGCGCCGGCCAGGAAGCACAGGGCCTGCATCTCCGGCGTCATGCCCTCGCGCCCGGCCGACAGGCGGACCATCGACTTGGGGCAGACCAGGCGGGCGACGGCGACGGTGCGGACGAACTCGATCGGGTCGATCTCGCCTTCCTTCAGCACCCGCTCGCCCAGCGGCGTGCCGCCGACGGGGACCAGGGCGTTGACCGGCAGGCTGTCGGGGTGGACGGGCAGGGTGGCCAGGGCGTGCAGCAGGCCCGCGCGGTCGCGGCGCTTCTCGCCCATGCCGACGATGCCGCCGCAGCAGGTGTTCATGCCCGCGTCGCGAACGTGCTGCAGCGTCTCCAGCCGGTCCTGATAGGAGCGGGTCGTCACCACCTCGGCGTAGTACTCAGGCCCGGTGTCGAGGTTGTGGTTGTAGTAGTCGAGGCCCGCGTCCTTCAGCTGTTTCGCCTGGTCGGCGTTCAGCATGCCGAGCGTGGCGCAGGTCTCCAGACCGAGCGCCTTCACGCCCGAGATCATGGCCGCCAGCTTGGGCGTGTCGCGGTCCTTCAGCTCGCGCCAGGCGGCGCCCATGCAGAAGCGGCTGGCCCCGCCCGCCTTGGCCGCCATGGCCTCGGCGATGACGGCGGTCGGCTCCATCAGCTTCTCGGCCTTGAGGCCGGTCTTGAAGCTGGCCGACTGCGAGCAGTAGCCGCAGTTCTCGGCGCAGCCGCCGGTCTTGATCGACAGCAGCTGCGACTTCTGCACCTCGTTCGGGTCGAAGGTGCGCCGGTGCACCGTCGCCGCCTCGAACACCAGCTCCATGAAGGGGCGGGCGAACAGGGCCTCGACCTCCTCCACAGTCCAGTCGTGGCGAGGGATCGAATAATCGCGGGCGGGTCGGATCGATGCGTCGTCAGCCATGGGACGACGGCTTAGCCGCGCGCGCGGGCGCGGCCAAGCCGGAAGTGACGCAGCGTCGTTCTTTGGCTCAGCGTTCGTCCTTGTAAACGCGGCCGTCGCGCATGACGAAGGCCACGGACTTCAGCGTCGTCACGTCGCTGAGCGGATCGCCCGCTACGGCGATGACGTCGGCGCGCTTGCCCGGCTCCAGCGTGCCGATCTCGGCCGAGACGCCCAGCAGGTCGGCGGCGTTGACGGTGGCCGCCTCGATGGCAGCGGCCGGCGTCATGCCGTTTTTGACCATCAGCTCGAACTCATCGGCGTTGCGCCCGTGCTTGGACACGCCCGCGTCGGTGCCGAAGGCGATGCGCACGCCCGCCGGGACCGCGCGTTGCAGCGACTGGCCGGTGATCTCGATGCGCCAGCGGATCTTGGCCAGGACTTCCGGCGGATAGGCTTCCGGATCGGCGGCCAGCCGCTCGGTATAGCCGTTCACCACCGACAGGGTCGGGACGTAATAGGCGCGGGTGCGGCGCAGCAGTTGCAGCGTCTCGTCGTCGAAAATGGTGCCGTGCTCGACCGAATCGACGCCCATCCGCAGGGCCAGGTTGATGCCGTCGGCGCCGTGGGCGTGGACAGCGACCTTCTTGCCATAGAGGTGCGCCGTGTCGATCAGGGCCTTGGCCTCGTCATCGAACATCTGGGCGCCCAGTCCGGCGCCGATGCGGCTGTTGACCCCGCCGGTGGTGGCGATCTTGATAACGTCGACGCCGCGCCCGACCTGCAGGCGGACCGCCTCGCGGCAGCTCTCGGCGCCGTTGCAGACGTTGTCGTGGGCGATGTGTTCGCGGAAGTCGTCGTTGAAGCCCAGCCGTCCGTCCATGTGGCCCGAGGTGGTCGAGATGCTGTTCCCGGCGTCGATGATGCGTGGTCCGGCCAGGCGGTGGGCCGCCGTCTCCTCGCGCAGGGCCAGGGTGACGCCGCCGCTGTCGCCCAGGTTCCGCACGGTGGTGAAGCCCGCCATCAGCGTCTTGCGGGCGTTCATGGCGGCGCTGTAGGCGCGCGACGGCAGATTGTCGGTGATCTCCGCCAGGAAGCCGGCCTGGCCCGCTACGTCGGACACCAGGTGGACGTGGCTGTCGATCAGGCCGGGCAGGACGAAGCGGTCGCGCTGGTCCACCACCAAGGCGCCGGGGAAGGCGGCGGCGTCGACGAAGCCGTCGCGCACCTCGACCACCTTGCCGTCGCGCACCACCAGGGTGGACGGCCCGCGCGGCGCCTGGCCCGGCCGGTCCAGCAGGCGGCCCGCCTGGATCAGGGTCACGACGCCGGGTGCGGGCGCGGCGCCTGTCGGCGCGACGGGCGCGGCGATCTTGGCGGCTGCAGGCGCGCCGACGGCCGCCAGGGCCAGGGCGCAGGCGGCCGTCGTCAACAAGGTCTTCATCATGGATACTCCCCCCTTGGAACTCGGGGAGTCTGTTAGCCCGCGTCTGTCGCCTTGCGCCAGTTGGATTTGCGCGTCGGGTCAGGCGACCAGACGCGGTCCCGTCGCGACGACGCCGGCGGCGACAGAGCGATCCAGACGGAAGCGGGCGACCTGCTGGTTCAGGCTGACGGCTTCATTGGCCAACTGGCGGGCGGCGGCGGTGGCCTCTTCGGTCATGGCGGCGTTCTGCTGGGTGATGTCGTCCATCTCGCCCATGGCGCGGCGGACGCGGGCCAGGCCGTCGGACTGTTCCTGGGCCGAGCCGGCGATGCCGCCCGCCAGACCGTCGACGGCCGAGACCTTGGCGCCGATACGCTCCAGCGCCGCGCCGGTGCGCTCGACCAGATCGACGCCGCGCGCCACCTGGGCCGAGGAGGTGGAGATCAGGGTGCGGATCTCGCCCGAGGCCTCGGACGAGCGTTGGGCCAGGGCGCGTACTTCCTGGGCCACGACGGCGAAGCCGCGTCCGGCGTCGCCCGCGCGGGCGGCCTCGACCCCGGCGTTCAGGGCCAGCAGATTGGTCTGGAAGGCGATTTCGTCGATCAGGCTGGTGAAGCGGCCGATCTCGGTCGAGGATTCGGCGATGGCGTGGATGGCGGACACGGCGTCGCCGACCACCCGGGTCGTGTGTTCGACATCGGCGCGGGCGGCGGCCAGGGCCTCGGCGGTCTGGCGCGCGCCGTCGGCGGTCGATGCGACCTGGCGGGCGATAGCGTCGGCCTCGTTGACGGTGCGCTCCAAGTTGGCGGCCTGGCGCTCGGTGCGGCTGGCCAGGTCTTCGGAGGCGACGGCCAGTTGGCTGGAGCCGGCGCTCAGGCTCTCGACGCTGTCGGCCACGGCGCGCACGGCGGTGCGCAGGGCGCGGGTCGCGGCGTGGAAGTCGTTCTGCAGCGAGCGGTATTCCTCGGGGAAGACGTCGGGGATGGTCACGGACAGGTCGTTGTCGGCCAGGCTGTGCAGGGCGGCGCCCAGGGCGCGCACGACCTCGGCCTGACGGGCCTCGGCGGCGGCGTGCTCGGCCTGCACGCGGTCGCGCTCTTCCTGCAGGGCGTCGAGGTAGATGGAGATGGCCAGGTCCATGTCCAGCATGACCCGCTGGTTCAGTTCGGCCACGGCCTCGGCGGTGATGCGGTCGTGTTCACGGCGATTGGCGAACAGCTTCCTGGGCCGCTCGATGATGGCGCGGGTCAGATGGGCCAGGATGACGCTGTAGCCGCCGATGTACCAGCGCGGCTCCAGGCCGATGCGGGCGTGGACGCGGCCGATGGTGCGCACCGAGGCGGCGTAGTCCTCGTCGGCGCGACCGTCGATGATCGCGTCCCAGTGGCGCTGCTGGGCGTTGCTGGCGGCGGTGATATGGCCTTCGTCACGGAAGAAGCGGCGGGTCTCGGGCTCGGCGCGCACCTTGTCGTAGAAGGCGGCCAGGGCCAGGGGCGCGTTCCGACGCAGGAGGGCGGAGATGGCGCTGTAACCGGCGGACGGCCGACCCAGCCCCATGAAATTCATGCGGCGGTCGATCTCGTGGGAAGCCATGACGCAAACTCGTTTCAACGGCAGGGCGGGGGAGAGCCCTTAATACCCCTTGTCATCAAGAGGGTATTGGCCGGGTTAAGCCCGGATTGCGTAGATTCCCTTAACTGGTCGGGACACCTACGATTCAGGCAAGTAACCGTTCATATAAAGACATCCTTATGTCTTGATTGCTCCGACCGTCTCGCCGCGCTATAGCGACGGCGACCTCCGACAGTGGCCGAAAGATATTTCTGCATGACCGACTACATCGTCCGCGACATCTCCCTGGCCGACTTCGGCAATAAGGAAATCGCCATCGCCGAAACCGAAATGCCGGGCCTGATGGCGCTGCGTGCGGAATACGGCGCGTCCCAGCCGCTGAAGGGCGCCCGCATCGCCGGCTCCCTGCACATGACCATCCAGACGGCTGTGCTGATCCAGACGCTGGAAGCCCTGGGCGCCGAAGTGCGCTGGGCGTCGTGCAACATCTTCTCGACCCAGGACCACGCCGCCGCCGCTATCGCCGCGTCGGGCACGCCGGTCTTCGCCTTCAAGGGTGAGAATCTGGTCGAATATTGGGACTACGCCCACAAGATTTTCGAATGGGCTGACGGCGGCTATCCGAACCTGATCCTGGACGACGGCGGCGACGCCACCCTGCTGTGCGTGCTGGGCCCGAAGGCCGAGAAGGACGCCAGCGTTTTGGACAACCCGCAGAACGAGGAAGAGGAAGCCCTCTTCTCGGTCATGAAGCGCTATCTGAAGGAAAAGCCGGGCTTCTACTCGGCCATCCGCGACGCCATCGGCGGCGTGTCGGAAGAGACGACCACGGGCGTTCACCGCCTGTATCAGATGGCCGAGCGCGGCGAACTGCCGTTCCCCGCCATCAACGTCAACGACAGCGTCACCAAGTCGAAGTTCGACAACCTGTACGGCTGCCGTGAATCGCTGGTCGACGCCATCCGTCGCGGCACTGACGTCATGCTGTCGGGCAAGGTGGCGGTGGTCTGCGGCTACGGCGACGTGGGCAAGGGCTCGGCCGCTTCGCTGCGTAACGGCGGCGCGCGCGTGATCGTCACCGAGATCGACCCGATCTGCGCCCTGCAGGCGGCGATGGAAGGCTATGAGGTCCAGACGCTGGAAGACGTCGCAGACAAGGCCGACATCTTCGTCACCACCACGGGCAACAAGGACGTCATCCGCGTCGAACACATGCGCGCCATGCGCAACAATGCCATCGTCTGCAACATCGGCCACTTCGACTCGGAGATTCAGGTCGCGGGCCTGAAGAACTTCAAGTGGGACAAGATCAAGGATCAGGTCCACCACGTGGAGTTCCCGGACGGCAAGAAGATCATCCTGCTGTCGGAAGGCCGTCTGGTGAACCTGGGCAACGCCACGGGCCACCCGTCCTTCGTGATGTCGGCGTCCTTCACCAACCAGACGCTGGCCCAGATCGAGCTGTGGACCAACGCCAAGGCCTATGAGAACCAGGTCTACACCCTGCCCAAGCATCTGGATGAGAAGGTCGCCTTCCTGCACCTGGCCAAGCTGGGCGCCAAGCTGACGACGCTCAGCAAGGAGCAGGCCGACTACATCTCTGTGCCGGTCGAAGGCCCGTTCAAGCCGGAACACTATCGCTACTAGGACCTGTCTCGGGTCTGAAAGACAGAACCCCGCGCCGGCGACGGCGCGGGGTTTTTCTTTTTGCGCCTACGCTGCGATGTCGCGTGGATCGAACTCGTCGGACCCGCGTCCCATCAGGCCGGTTTCGAAGTCCATGAATATGTCGATCAGCTCCTCCACGCCGACCGGCGGCGCCTTGGGGCTGAAGCGGAAGCGCCAGAAGCTGACGATGTGCTGCACCGCCCCCAGCTGGTCGCCCAGGCGGGTGAACAGGGCGGGCGCCTCCAGCAGGAAGTCGCGGAAGGCCACGGGATTGCCCTCGCGCGTCAGCCCCGCATAGGCGTCGTCGTAATAGCGCAGGGTGCGGCTGACCTCTTCGCAGGTCTTCATGATGCGCCCGCGCAGCACGGCCCGGCCGCGGGTGATGTAGTCCTTGGCGGCCTGGTCGCTGGGGCCGACGGGCTGGACCGTTCCCACCTCGTCGGCGACGTGCACAATGTCCGCCATCAGGCTGGTCAGCGCCCATTTGTAGTAGAGGAAGCCCTTCCAGCAGAAGACGCCTTCCTGATACTGTTCCGGCTCCAGCTTCAGCGTCAGCCGCAGGGCGTCCAGTCGGTCGCCGGGGGCGTTAGACAGGATTTTCGACGCCATGCGAGCGGTCGATCCGGCGGCGACCACGCCGTCGCCGATGCTGAGCGTGACCAGCGGCTCGATCTCCTTCTGGACGAACTCCTGCATCCGCTCCAGGTCGGCTTCGCTGAGGGCGAAGTAGCAGGGCGCTGCGTCCACGCCGCCGCGCCGCAGTTGCTCGCGCAGCAGGAAGGGGTCCAGCGACGGCAGCTGATCCATCAGCCGCAGGGTCTTCAGGTCCAGGTGGTCGGGATCGACGCCGAAGGCCTCGTGCATGGCGCGCTCGAAACCGATCTGATTGACGAAGATGAAGCGGCCGCCGGTCTTCAGATCGGTGCTGTCGATCGGCACCACGATCTTGGTCGCGACCTGGCGACGGCCCGGAAAGGCGTCGGTCTCATTGCGCCGCAGCCGGTGCTTGATGATCAGGGCGCGGTTCAGGGCCGGGCTGCGGAACATGGGGTGTTCGGCCCAGTCCTCGCTGTCGCCGTGCTCGTCATAGACCTTGAGCAGGTTCAGCACGCGCGCCGTCGAGGCGGTGCGACGCAGGTGTTCAAGATTGCGGATGGCGCGATCGGTCATGGCGGCCACCCTGCCAGCCAAAAGTGACCAACGGCTTAGTTTGGCGCAGGTCAAAAAAACGGGCCGCATCCCAAGGGAGGCGGCCCGGTCAGTCGGGGAGGAAGGGGTTCAGCCGGGACTCAGCACTCGGCCCAGCGGCGCAGCAGGTTGTGATAGACGCCCGTCAGCTTGATGACCTGCGGGTCGTCGTTGCCGATGACGGGGACCAGCCCCTGGATGGCGGTGTCGAGGTCGTAGAGCATCCGGCGCGCCGCATCGTCGCGCACCATGCTCTGGGTCCAGAAGAAGGACGCCACGCGGGCGCCGCGCGTCACGGGCGTCACAAGATGCTCGCTCGAGGCGGGATACAGGATCAGATCGCCGGCGGGCAGCTTCACCCGCTGCTCGCCGAAGGTGTCCTGAACGACCAGTTCGCCGCCGTCGTATTCGTCCGGATCGGACAGGAAGAGGGTCGACGACAGGTCGCTGCGGATGCGGAAGTCGCTGCCGCGCAGGATGCGGATGGAGTTGTCGATATGAAGCCCGAACGACTGCTCGCCCTGATAGCGGTTGAACAGCGGCGGGAAGACCTTGAGCGGCAGCGCGGCCGAGACGAACTGCGGCGAGGCGCCGAGCGCGTCCAGAATGACGGCGCCCAACTGCTTGGCGAGAGGCGAGCCCTCGGGAAGCTGGGTGTTGTTCTTCGCCAGCGCGGATTGGGCGCCGGAGGTCTGGTTGCCGTCCGTCCAGTCGGCGGCGTCCATCAGGGTGCGAAACTGCTGGACCTGTTCGCGGTTCAGGACGTTTCGGATGTGCACCAACATGGCCGATATCTCCGTACGGCGTGAGGTCGAAGCGTTCGAGCTTCGCGGTCTCCTCACATTCGCAGGGGGCTGGGTCAAAGGAAAACCCCGCCCTCACAGAGGGGCGGGGCTGTCCGGCGAATGGCTTAGAAGTTGAAGTTCAACGACACGAAGCCGGATCGGCCGGGGCCGACGTTGGCGAAGAGACCGACGTGCGATCCTTCGTAGATCGTCTCATCCGTCAGGTTCTGGATGTTGACCCGCACGTTGACGTTCTTGTCGATCTCATAAGACCCCATCAGGTCGTAGCGCCAGTAGGCCGGCACGCCGAGCGTATTGGCGTCGTTCATCCAGCGGTCCGACATATAGGTGGCGCCGCCGCCCACGGTGAACTTCTGGATCGTGTAGGTGCTCCACACGCTGAAGCTGTTCTCGGCGATGAACTTCAGGCGCTTGCCGTCGTTGGAGCCCGCGCCGTCATCCAGCATCTTCGGGTCGAGGTAGGTGTAGCCGCCGTAGATCGCCCAGGCGTCGGTGACGTTGCCGGAGAAGCCCAGCTCGATCCCGCGCGTGCGGTTGTTGCCGATCAGGGCGACCTCGCCGGTGACCGGATCGGTGGCGCGCTGGTTGGTCTTTTCCGTTTCAAAGATCGCCGCCGTCAGCGACAGGCGGTTGTTGAACACATCCCACTTGGTGCCCAGTTCGAAGCTACGGTTTTCTTCCGGGTCCAAATTCGGACGCGCCCCGCCCAGGCCGCCGCCCGCAGAGCCGTCGGCGCCGCCGGACTGGCCAGCCGTCTCGCCCGACGGGTTGGAGGAGGTGCCGTACGACAGATAGATGCTGCCGTTCTCGCGCGGCTTGTAGACCAGGCCCGCCTGGTAGTTCCAGAATTTGGAGCGGTTAGAGACGTCGCCGTCGGTGACGTCGTAGTCGTCATAGCGCAGGCCCAGATTCAGCGACCACTTGTCGTTGAAGTCCGTCGTGTTGAACACATAGACCGCCTGGGTGCGGGTGCGGTTGCTCAGGTCATTGTAGTCGTCGCTGAAATCCTTGAGCGTCGGGCCGCGATAGGCGGGCTCGGTGGCGTTCGGCTTCTGCAGATCGGTGCGGCCGACGGCGAACAGGGCGCTCGCCGGGGTGGCGCCGGTCAGCAGCTTTTCTTCGGAGAAGTCCAGGCCGGCCACGAACTGGTTGCGCATGCCCGCCAGATTGAAGTCGCCGCGCAGGGCCGACTGGTTGGCCCAGGTCTCGCTGCGGCGGTTGCCGGTGCGGACGTCGCGGCTCACCAGGCCCGAGGCGACGTGGATCGTCGGGCGGGACATGATGTACTGGCTGGTCGATTCCGCCAGTCGCGTGACGTTGGTGAACTGGAAGCCGTTCGAGAACTCGTGTTCCAGGGTCAAGGTGCCGATGTCGGCGTTGTTGCGGCGGGCGTCGCGACCCTTCACGCCATAGAAGTTGTCGCGGCGCACCTTGACCGGCTCGCCGCTGCCGTCGACGGCGAACGGATGGCCGAGGTCCGGCAGATCGTTCGCGCGCAGCATGTAGTAGCCGAGGTGGATGCTGGTGCTGTCCGAAATGCGGTACGCCAGCGAGGGAGCGAAGCCGTAGCGGTCGGAGTTGACGTAGTCGCGGCCCGGCGTGTCCGCCTGATGGCTCATCAGGTTCAGGCGTACGGCGAACTTGTCCGTCAGCATGCGGTTCAGGTCGAGCGTCGAGCGCATATACTGGTCGGTGCCGGCGCCGACCGAGCCCGAGATGAAGTTGTCGGCGTGCGGACGCTTGCTGACCATGTTGATGCTGCCGCCCGTCGAGCCGCGACCGCTGTAGGCCGAACCCGGCCCCTTGATGATCTCGACCTGTTCGATGTTGAACGCTTCGTGGGCGAAACGGCCCAGGTCGCGAACGCCGTCGATGAAGATGTCGGTGCTGGCCTCATAGCCGCGGATGAAGGGGCGATCGCCGACGGGCGTGCCGCCTTCGCCGGAGCCCAGCGAGATCCCCGGAGTCGTGCGCAGCACGTCCGCCAGGGACGCGGCGCCGCGCTGTTCGATCAGTTCGCGGCTGATGATGGTGACGCTCTTCGGCGTGTCGCGCAGGGGCGCCGTGAACTGCGGTCCACTGGGTTCGCCCGCCCGACGCCCGATCACCTCGACCTCATCCACCTCCGTGACGGCGGGGCTGGCGGTCTGGGATTGCGCCATGGCGGCGCCCGGAACTGCTAACAGCAGGGCGGCGGACATGGGGGGCAGGAGGCTGGACAAATGGGAACTCCGAGTTTCGGAAGGAGGGAGCCTTCACGAGGGTCTTAAGAATGAGAACGCCTCTCAACAGCGTCGGGCGCGGGGTTGCAATGGGGGTGTGCGAATAGGTCGCAATTGCGCCCCGGTTCGACACGTCTGGCGCGGGAATGCGGTCGGGCCTAAGAAGCGGTCATGGACCTCATCGACATTCTGATCCTGATCGCCGTGGCCGGCGTCGTCGTCACCCTCGGCTTCGGCCTCTACAACCTGAACAAGGGCGGCGAGGGGGCGAGCGTCCGCTCGAACAAGCTGATGCGCCTGCGCATCATCCTTCAGGCGGTGGCGGTGCTGCTGCTGATGATCGGCATGTGGCTGAAGCGCACCCACGCGGGCTGACGCGCGGCCGACAAGACCGCCAAGAGATAGGGGAGGGCGCGCCATGGTGACGCTAAACAAGATCTACACCCGCACCGGCGACGCCGGGCAGACCCGCCTGGCTTCCGGCGCGCCCGTGTCCAAGACCGATGCGCGGGTCGAGGCCTATGGCGCGGTGGACGAACTGAACGCCGTCATCGGCGTGGCGCGTCTGAACAGCGGTCAGAACGACCGCATCGACGCCATGCTGGGCCGCATCCAGAACGAGCTGTTCGATCTCGGCGCCGATCTGGCCACGCCGATGGAGCCGGCGCCCAAGTGGGAGGCCCTGCGCATCATCGCCTCCCAGGTCGAGCGGCTGGAATCCGAGATCGACTGGATGAACGAGAGCCTCAAGCCGCTGGACAGCTTTATCCTGTCGGGCGGTTCGCCGTTGTCGGCGCATCTGCACCTGGCGCGCACCGTCTGCCGCCGGGCCGAGCGCGAGGCCGTGCGCCTGGTCGAATCGGGCGAAGTCGTGAACCCGGAGGCGGTGCGTTACCTCAACCGCCTGTCGGACCTGCTGTTCGTCGCCGCCCGCCGCGCCAACGCCAACGGCGCGGGCGATGTCCTGTGGCGGCCGGGCGCGACGCGCTGAAGCGCGGCGCCTACTGCGATCGCAGGGCGTTCACCCGTTCACGCTCGGCCTTGGTGGCGGCGACGCGGGCGCGTTTCTCGGCGTTGACCTGATCTTCCAGGCTCAGCAGTTCCTGATTGGCCTTGTTCGACGCCTCGGCCCGCGTCGTCCCGGCCGGGCGGCCGGTGATGTCGGGGATATAGAGGGGCTGCGCGCAGATGCGCGTCTCCATGTCGTACCAATAGCCCTTGGCCGTGCAGCGATCGCCCGGATCGACCCAGAAACGCTGCAGGATGAACACCCCGGCCAGCGTCACCGCGAACAGGCTGAAGAAAATGAAGCTGAGGCGCCGGATCGTCAGGAAGCGTTTCATGCCAGTCTCAATAGATCAAAAATGCGTCCGCGACACGACCGCAGTTCACGTAGCGTTACGTTGACAGGCTCGTTTCGTCGGTCCAATCCCTCGACCGACATTTCGATGACCAAGTGGATAGGCTCATGAAGGTACTCGTCCCGGTGAAACGGGTGATCGACAGCAACGTCAAGGCCCGCGTGAAGGCGGACCAGACCGGCGTCGACCTGGCCAACGTCAAGATGAGCATGAACCCCTTCGACGAAATCGCCGTCGAAGAGGCCGTGCGGCTGAAGGAAGGCAAGGAACACCACGCCGCAGGCACGGCGACGGAAATCGTCGTCGTCTCCATCGGCGTGACCCAGGCGCAGGAAACCATCCGCACGGCCCTGGCCATGGGCGCCGATCGCGGCGTCCTGGTGCAGTCGGACACGGACCTGGAGCCGCTGGCCGTCGCCAAGGTGCTGAAGGCCGTGGTGGACGAAGAGAAGCCGGACCTGGTGCTGCTGGGCAAGCAGTCGATCGACGGCGACAACAACGCCGTGGGCCAGATGCTGGCCGCGCTGCTGGATTGGCCGCAGGCCACCTTCGCCGGCAAGCTGGCGATCGACGGCGGCAAGGCTGTGGTCACCCGTGAAGTCGACGGCGGCCTGCAAACCCTGTCGGCGACCCTGCCGGCGGTGGTCTCGGTCGACCTGCGCCTGAACACGCCGCGTTATGCGTCGCTGCCGAACATCATGAAGGCCAAGAAGAAGGAGATCGCCATGAAGGCGGTCGCCGACTACGGCGTCGACACGGCCGACCGCCTCAAGGTGCTGAAGGTGACGGAGCCGCCGAAGCGTTCGGCGGGCGTCAAGGTCGCCGATGCGGCCGAACTGGTTTCCAAGCTCAAAGACGCAGGGGTTCTGTAATGGCCGTTCTCGTCATCGCCGACCACGACGGTTCGGTTGTTCGCGACACCACCCACAAGACCGTGACGGCCGCCCTGGCGCTGTCGTCGGACGTGGATGTGCTGGTGCTGGGCAAGGGCGCGCAAGGCGTGGCTGACGCTGCGGCCAAGATCGCGGGCGTGCGCAAGGTCCTGCTGGCCGAGGGCGACGCCGTCGCCCATGGCCTGGCCGAAGCCGTCGAGGCCACCGTCCTGCCGCTGGCCGGGAACTACGACGCCATCCTGACCCCGGCCAACACTGACGGTAAGAACTTCGCTCCGCGCATCGCCGCCAAGCTGGACACGGCGCCGATCTCGGACATCGTCGAGGTCGTCTCGGCCGACACCTTCGTGCGCCCGATCTATGCGGGCAACGCGCTGGAGACAGTCCAGTCGGCCGACGCCAAGAAGGTCATCACCGTGCGCCCGACGGCCTTCGCCGCCGCCGCTGAAGGCGGCTCGGCTTCGGTCGAGAGCGTCGCCGCCGGTGAAGCGCCCAAGACCGCCTTCGTCTCCGAGGAAATGGTCAAGTCGGACCGCCCCGAACTGGGCGCCGCCAAGATCGTCGTCTCGGGCGGCCGCGCCCTGGGCTCGGCCGAAGAGTTCCACGCCGTCATGGACCCCTTGGCCGACAAGCTTGGCGCCGCCGTCGGCGCCTCGCGCGCGGCGGTCGACGCGGGCTACGCCCCCAACGACTACCAGGTCGGCCAGACCGGCAAGGTCGTGGCCCCGGCCCTCTACATCGCCATCGGCATCTCGGGCGCCATCCAGCACCTGGCCGGGATGAAGGATTCCAAGGTGATCGTCGCGATCAACAAGGACCCCGACGCCCCGATCTTCCAGGTCGCCGATTATGGCCTGGTCGCGGACTACAAGACCGCCGTGCCGGAGCTGATGGCCGCCCTGGGCTAAGGGCGCCACAGGCTGAGTTGAAGCGCGCCGGGCGAGAGATCGTCCGGCGCGTTTTCTTTGCTCGCCGCCCTCTCAAGCGAATAGGCCAAACACGCCGCCATGACCGCCCGCCTCGCCATCAAGCTGACCCCGCGCGCCTCCGCCGACCGCATCGACGGCTGGGACGTCGACCCGGACGGGCGTCCGGTGCTCAAGGTCCGCGTCCGCGCCCAGCCGGTGGAGGGCGAGGCCAACGCCGCCCTGACCGCTTTGCTGGCCAAGGTGCTCGGCGTGCCCAAGCGCGACGTGACCCTGGCGCGCGGCGGACAGTCGCGGCTGAAGATGATCGAGGTCGACGGCCTGACCGACGCCGAAGTCCGCGCGCGTCTGGCAGACGCCTGAGCCTGCGTCTGACTTTGCCGCGAGCGGCGGCTTTTAGAGCTTTACCCTGACGGAAACTGGCGATTGTATACGCGCCATTGTCTGCCCGCAGTTCGCGGGCGCGAGGGGGCTCGCCCATGTTGTTCAGTCGCCTGCGGGGTCCAAGCCTCGCCGTTCTCACCTGCGCGCTCGGCGCGCTCAGCCTGTCGGCCTGCGCCACGACCGGCGACGCCGCGCCCAAGACCGAGACGGCCTCCGCCACGTCGTCCTCCAAGGACCGCACGATGGCGCCGGGGCTGGACGGCTGGGCCAACACTGACCCCTATCCCTCGACCTATCGCGGCCTGCCGCGCCAGAACATGGCCATCGTCGGCGCCACGGTGCTGACCGGCGCGGGCCAGAAGATCGAGGGCGGCGTCGTCGTCGTCACCGACGGCCGCATCGCCGCCGTCGGCGGGGCGAACACCCCGGTCCCGGCGGGCCATCAGGTGGTGGATGCGCGCGGTCGCTTCGTCACGCCGGGCATCATCGACATTCACAGCCACCTGGGCGTCTATCCTTCGCCCGGCGTGCAGGGGATGAGCGACGGCAACGAAGCCACCAACCCCAACACCGCCCAGGTCTGGTCCGAGCACTCGATCTGGCCGCAGGATCCCGGCTTCAACACCGCCCGCGCGGGCGGGGTGACGACGGTGCAGATCCTGCCCGGCTCGGCCAATCTGTTCGGCGGTCGCGGCGTGACCCTGCGCAACGTCCCCTCCGTGACGATGCAGGGGATGAAGTTCCCCAACGCCCCCTACGGCCTGAAGATGGCCTGCGGCGAGAACCCGTCGCGCGTTTACGGCTCGCGCAACACCTCGCCGGCCACCGGCATGGGCAATGTCGCGGGCTATCGCGCTAGCTTCATCGCCGCGCGCGACTACAAGGCCAAGTGGGACAAGTGGCGCGAAGACGGCCAGGGCACGCCCCCGACCCGCAACCTGCAGCTTGAGACCCTGGCGGGCGTTCTGGACGGCTCGATCCTGATCCAGAACCACTGCTACCGCGCCGACGAAATGGCGGTGATGCTCGATGTGGCCAAGGAGTTCGGCTACAAGATCACCACCTTCCACCACGCGGTCGAGGCCTACAAGATCGCGCCGCTGCTGGCCCGTGAAGGCGTCTGCGCCGCCATGTGGACCGGCTGGTGGGGCTTCAAGATGGAGGCCCTGGACGGCATCGAGGAGAACGCTGCCCTGACCGACGCGCCCGAAGGCTCGTGCGCCGTCATCCACTCGGACGACGCCGAACTGATCCAGCGCCTGAACCAGGAAGCCGCCGCCGCCCTGTCGGCCGGTCGCCGCGCGGGGATGAACATCGCCGAAGAGCACGCCATCAGCTGGATCACGCTGAACGCCGCCAAGTCCATCGGCATCGACAAGGAAACCGGCTCTCTGGAGAGCGGCAAGCGCGCCGACGTGGTGATCTGGAGCGCCGATCCCTTCTCGATCTACGCTCGCGCCGATCAGGTCTTCATCGACGGCGGCCTGGCCTTCGATCGTCAGAATCCCGCCTTCCAGCCCGTGTCCGATTTCGAACTGGGCCAGCCCGGCTTCGGTCAGGCCGCCGCCGGCGTCGCCCAGGGAGCTCGCTGAACCATGCGTATCAAAACTCTGCTTGCGGGCGCTGTCGCGGCCTTCGCCCTGACCGGCCCCGCCCTGGCCCAGGACGTCGCCATCACCGGCGGCCAGGTGCTGACCGGAACCTCGGTGATCGAGAACGGCACGGTGGTCATCCGTAACGGCACGGTTGTTTCGGTCGGAACCGGCGCGGCGCCGGCCGGGCTGCGGGTCATCGACGCGCGCGGCAAAATCGTCACCCCCGGCTTCGTCGCGGTTGATTCCGGGCTCGGCGGTTCGGAAGTCGGCTCTGTGCGCGGCTCCAATGATCTGTCGAACAACGCCAACACCCTGACGGCCGCCTTCGACCTGTCCTACGGTCTGGACCCGTGGTCCTTCACCCTGCCGACGGCCCGTCTGGGCGGCGTCACCCGCGCGGTGGTCACGCCTCAGCATGCGGGCTCGGGCGGCGGCCACAGCCATGACGATTCCGACTTCGCCGGGGCCGGTCACGGCGGCTTCCAGTCGCCGGGCCTGTTCGCCGGTCAGGCGGCGGTCATCAAGCTGGGCGGCGCCGACATCCTGGTGAAGCCGCGCGTGGCCATGGTCGCCCCGTTCGGCGAGGCTGGGAAGGGCGTGGCGGGCGGCGCGCGCGGCGCCGAGTTCGTCCTATTCAAGGAGACCATGGCCGAGACGCGCCTCTATGCGCGCAACAAGGCCGCCTATGACCGGGCGGCGCTGCGCGACCTGTCCCTGTCCCGCGCCGACCTGGAGGCCTTGATCCCGGTGGCCAATGGTTCGATGCCGCTGATCGTCACGGTCAACCGCGCCTCGGACATCCAGCAGGTGCTGCGTCTGGCGCGCGAAGAAGGGGTGAAGGTCATCCTGGACGGCGCCGCCGAAGGCTGGCTGGTGGCCAATGAGATCGCGGCGGCGAACGTGCCTGTGCTGCTGCATCCCCTGACCAACCTGCCGGGCAATTTCGAAAGCCGGGCGGCGCGGATGCAGAATGCGGCGGCGCTGAACGCGGCCGGGGTGGTCATCGCCATCAAGGGCAATGAAGGCTCGACCCACCGCGCCCGCGATATCCGCTACAACGCGGGCAACGCGGTCTCGCACGGCCTGCCCTTCGCGGCGGCCATTCAGGCGATCACGGTCAACCCGGCCCGCATTTTCGGCTTCGACGGCCAGTTCGGCGAGCTGAAGGCCGGGGCTGCGGGCGACGTCGTGGTCTGGTCCGGCGATCCGCTGGAGCCGCTGAGCCAGCCCTCGGCCGTGTTGATCGACGGGGTGGAGCAGCCGCTGCAGGCGCGCAACCTGCTGCTGCGCGACCGCTACCGCACCGGCGGCGAAGGGGCCATGCCGCCTGCTTACGGCAACTGAGGCTTCACGGCCTGAAGACGGAAGGGCGCTGCGGGAGACCGCGGCGCCCTTTTTCGCATTCCTGATGTCCGCCGGCTAATCGGTGCTAACTGGCTTCGACAGCTGATTTCCGCTCATCCCGGCGGACGCCGGGACCCAGTGAGGACTCCGCGCACAGCGGTTTCCAATGTCCAGCTTGAAGCCAAAGAACTGGGTCCCGGCGTCCGCCGGGATGAGCGGGTTATATTAAGCGCGCCCCCTACT